>JAYRYA010000022.1:0-80614 GCA_041917255.1 Zoogloea sp. | reverse complement strand
AGGGTCTGCGGATCGGGTTCGTTGCCGGTTTCCTGCAGGATCTGGCGGGAGATGCGGTTCATCTTGTTGATCGTCTCGATCATGTGCACCGGGATGCGGATGGTGCGCGCCTGGTCGGCGATCGAGCGGGTGATGGCCTGGCGGATCCACCACGTGGCGTAGGTGGAGAACTTGTAGCCACGACGGTATTCGAACTTGTCCACCGCCTTCATCAGGCCGATATTGCCTTCCTGGATCAGGTCCAGGAACTGCAGGCCGCGGTTGGTGTACTTCTTGGCGATGGAGATTACCAGACGCAGGTTGGCCTCCGTCATCTCGCGCTTGGCGCGGCGGGCCTTGGCTTCGCCGGTGGACATCTGCTTGTTGATGTCCTTGAGTTCCTTCAGCGGGATGCCGATGCGCTCCTGCAGGTCAACGAGCTTCTGCTGCTCTTCAAGCACGGCGGGCTGCATGCGCATCAGTACCGGCGCGTTGTTGGGGCCGGTGGCAATCTCGGCCTTCAGCCAGTCGAGGTTGGTCTCGTTGCCCGGGAAGCTCTTGATGAAGTGCGGACGCGGCATGCTGGCCTTGTCGACGCACAGGTGCAGGATCTTGCGTTCGTGGGCACGGGCCTGGTCGACCATGTGCCGTACGGCGTCGCACAGGCGCTCGGTGGTGCGCGCGGTGAAGCGGATGTTCATCAGCTCGGCGGAGACCTGCTCCTGGAGCTTCAGGTAGTTCTTGTCTTGGTAGCCCTTCTTCTGGAGGGCTGCGGCCATCTTTTCGTAGAGGCTGCGCAGGTTGGCGAAGCGCTCGAGGGCCTCGGCCTTCAGC
This sequence comes from Zoogloea sp., assembly GCA_041917255.1. Lineage (GTDB taxonomy): Bacteria > Pseudomonadota > Gammaproteobacteria > Burkholderiales > Rhodocyclaceae > Zoogloea. Next base: position 79,801 of record JAYRYA010000022.1, on the reverse strand, counting down.
TTGATGAGGGACGCGGACTGGGCGCCGCTGCCGCCGTCGCCGTCTTCCTCTTCGTCGTCCTCGGCGTCGTCCACCTCGAGATCCTCGGTTTCGGCGAGGGCTTCGATGTCCTCGACGGCGTTCGGGTCGATCAGGCCGTCGATGAGTTCGTCGATGCGCATCTCGTCGCGGGAGATCTTGTCGGCGGACTCGAGGATATCGGCGATGGTGGTCGGGCAGGCAGAGATCGCCTGGATCATATGCTTGAGGCCTTCCTCGATCCGCTTGGCGATCTCGATTTCGCCTTCGCGGGTGAGGAGCTCCACGGTGCCCATCTCGCGCATGTACATGCGGACGGGGTCGGTGGTGCGGCCAAATTCGGAATCGACCGCGGACAGGGTCTGCTCGGCTTCGGCTTCGGCCTGTTCGTCATCGACGACCGTGGGCGCGACTTCAGACATCAGCAGGTCTTCGGCGGCCGGGGCCACATCGAACACCTGGATGCCCATGTCGTTGAAGGTGCTGATGATCGACTCGATCTGCTCGGCGTCGACAAGGTCGTCCGGCAGGTGGTCGTTGATCTCGGCGTAGGTCAGGTAGCCCCGTTCCTTGCCGAGGGCGATCAGGGTCTTGAGCCGCGTGCGGCGGACTTCAGCCTCTTCTGCCGAGGGTGCCTCGGCAATCATCGGGGCGAGTTTGTCCTTGATCTTCGCGGCGCGCGGCTTGGCCGGGGCTTTGCGAGGTTGTTTGGGCTTGTCCGTGGTCATGGCGGTCCTCGATTTGTCGCCCCTCTGGGGGGACGGTTGTCTCGGCGGCGTGTTTTACGCGAAACCGAAAATTATATTACGAATCCGATGCTTTGGGGCGAGGCTTAAGTCTCTGCTTTGCGGAAATCAGCTCCTTGAGGCGCTGTTTTTCGGTTGTGCTCAGGGATGTCTCGCGGGCTCTGGTGTTGAGGCTGACGATTTCCTTCTCGATCAGGTCTGCTTCAAGCTTGTAGAGCGTGTCATTGAAAAGGCGTTCAATTGTCGTGTCGTCAATGGTCTCGTCGGCGAGCTGGGCGGCTGCGCGGGACACGGCTGCCGCGTGGGGTGTGTCGCGGTAGTGCTCGGTGAGTGCGGCAATGCCGTGGGTGGGCAGGTCGCCGACGCTCATCGCGTCGACGATGGCGATCAGGGCGAGGCCTTCCGGGGTGTCGCCGGGCAGCAGGTCGATGGGCAGGCGCGCTGCCCACACGGGGTGCTGGACGACAAGCTTGAGGAGCGTCTCGATGGCCGACTGGGGTGCCTGGCGCGGCGGGAGGCGTGGCAGACCCTGGCGGCGATTGCCTCGGAATCCGCCGTTACTGCCGAAGCCGTTGTTGCCACCGAAGTCGTCCCGGTTGCCGAAGCCCCGCCCAAAGTCGTCGAAGGGCGGCGCCTCGTCATTCCGGCGGGGCATGGCCGTGGCGTTCTTGAGGCCGAAAACCTGTTCGATTTCGGCCTGGGTGAAACCAGCCGTCTCGGCAAGCATCTTGATGACCTGCAGGCGCATCAGTGGGGCGCCGATCCGCGTGACCAGTGGCTTGGCTTCGTGCACGAGCCTGGCGCAGCCTTCGGCGGTGGCAAGATCCACGTCTTTTTTCAACTCGGCGAGGAGAAACTCCGCCAGCGGCAGCGCGCGGCTCATGGCGGCGCGGAAGGCATCCGGGCCTTCCGCGCGGACGAAGCTGTCCGGGTCGTGCTCTTCGGGCAGGAACAGGAACGTAAGGGCCTTGTTGTCCGCCAGGTGTTCGAGGCTGACCTCCAGTGCCCGGCCGGCTGCGCGGCGCCCGGCGGCGTCGCCGTCGAAGCAGAAAACGACGCGGTCGGTGAGGCGCAGGAGCTTCTGGATGTGATGCTGCGTGGCGGCGGTGCCGAGGGTGGCGACGGCGTTGCCCACGCCAAACTGGGCGAGGCCGACCACGTCCATATAGCCTTCGACGACCAGCACGCATTCGTGGTCGCGGATCGCCTGGCGGGCCTGGACGAGGCCGTAAAGCTCGCGGCCTTTCTCGAAGATCGGGGTTTCGGGTGAGTTGAGGTACTTGGGCTCGCCCTTGCCGAGGACGCGGCCCCCAAAACCGATCACGTTGCCGCGTTGGCCCTGGATCGGGAACATGATGCGGTCGCGGAAGCGATCATAGCGGCGGCCCTGCTCGTTCTCGAGCACCAGCCCGCATTCGAGCAGGCTGGCGGCGGAATAGTCGGCAAACGCGGCCTGCAGCGCCTGCCAGCCTTCCGGTGCGTAGCCGAGGCCGTAGCGGGCGGCGATTTCGCCGGTCAGGCCGCGTCCCTTCAGGTAGTCGATGGCCACCGGGCTGCGCTTGAGCTGCTCTTTGTAGAAGCGCGCGGCCTGGGCCATGAGTTCGGTCAGGGATTGCTCGCGGACGCGGTCGCGGTTGGGCGAGAAGTCATCCTGGGGGACTTCCATCCCGACGTTACTGGCAAGTTCCTTAACCGCATCGATGAATCCGAGGCCGCTGTACTCCATCAAGAAACTGATGGCGGTGCCGTGGGCGCCGCAACCGAAGCAGTGATAGAACTGCTTGGTGGGGCTTACCGAAAAGGAGGCGGATTTCTCACCGTGGAACGGGCAGCAGGCGAAATAGTTCGCGCCGCCCTTCTTGAGCGGCAAGTAGCGTTCGATCACCTCGACGATGTCGACGCGCGCGAGCAGATCCTGGATGAAGGATTGCGGAATCATGATGGCCGGCGGGCGCCGGCGGCTTGGCCGCTACGGCACCATTTTCATGAATCCTAGTTGCTGAGGCGGGATTTCACCAGTTTGGAAACCTCGGCCATGTCGGCCTTGCCCGCGAGCTTCGGCTTGAGGACGGCCATCAGCTTGCCCATGTCGGCAGCGCTGGCGGCGCCGGTCGAGGCGATGGCGGCTTCAACCTCGGCGGCGATCTGCTCGACGGTGAGGCCGGCGGGCCTGTAGGCGGTGAGTACGTCGATCTCGAAGCGCTCGGCGCTTGCCAGATCAAAGCGCTGGGCGGCCTCGTACTGGGTGACGGAATCGCGACGCTGCTTGAGCATCTTGTCCACCACCGTGATGACCGCGGCGTCATCCAGGTCGATGCGTTCGTCCACTTCCTTCTGCTTGATGGCGGCCAGCAGCAGGCGCAGCGCCGACAGTCGGGCGGTTTCCTTGGCACGCATGGCGGCCTTCATGTCTTCGTTGATCTGGGCTTTGAGGGACACGAAAGAGATTCCTGGTGAAAGGGTGGGCGACTCGACGCTGGCCCTGCAAGGCAGCGGGCTGGCGAACCAAAAGGCAAACGCCACGCGCTCGCGCAAGTGCGCGTATCGCGTGGCGAAGCGGGAAGCGTGTACTCGGGGTGTTGCTTAGTACATCTTCGGGGGCAGGGTCTGGCTGCGCAGGCGCTTGTGGTGGCGCTTGACGGCGGCGGCCAGCTTGCGCTTGCGTTCGGCGGTCGGCTTTTCGTAGAACTCGCGGGAGCGGAGTTCGGGCAGGAGGCCCACTTTTTCAATGGTGCGCTTGAAGCGACGGATGGCTACTTCGAACGGCTCGTTTTCTTTGACGCGAATACCCGGCATTGCGTGCTTCCTCGAAAATTCTTTGGACGGAAAAACGAAGAGTATAACCAAGTCGTTCGGGTCCACCAAGCCCAATTTTCAGTTTGGCGTGTGGTTGAAGGGCCGGGAAGGGTAAAATCGCGTTTTTTCTTCGGGCTGATCCATGCGCGTTCTGGGCATCGAAACCTCCTGCGACGAGACTGGCGTGGCCATCTATGAGACTGGGCGGGGCTTGCTGGGCCATCGTCTCCACTCCCAGATTGACCTGCACGCTGCTTACGGCGGGGTGGTGCCGGAGCTGGCGTCCCGCGATCACATCCGGCGCCTGCCGCTGCTGCTGCGCGAGACACTGGAAGTTACCGGGCTCACCATGGGTGACATCGATGCGGTGGCCTACACCGCCGGGCCGGGTCTGGCTGGCGCATTGCTCGTCGGTGCCAGCGTGGCTGAATCCCTCGGTGTGGCGCTGGATGTGCCGGTCTTGCCAGTGCATCACCTGGAGGGGCATCTGCTGTCGCCGCTGCTGTCTGCCACGCCGCCGAGTTTTCCGTTCGTGGCGCTGCTGGTATCGGGTGGTCATACCCAGCTGATGCGGGTGGCCGGTGTTGGCGATTACACCCTGCTGGGCGAAACGGTCGATGACGCCGCTGGCGAGGCTTTCGACAAGACGGCCAAACTGATCGGCCTGGGCTATCCGGGTGGGCCGGCGCTGGCGAAGCTGGCACAACGGGGCAAGCCCGGGCGCTTCAAGCTTCCGCGGCCGATGCTCCACAGCAAGGATTTTGATTTCAGTTTCAGCGGCCTCAAGACGGCGGTGCTCACTGCGGCGTCGGCGCCGGATTTCGTGCCGGACGACCGGGCCGATCTGGCGGCGGAGTTTCAGGCGGCGGTGGTCGAGGTGCTGGTGGCCAAGTCGATGGCGGCGCTCAAGCACACGGGGCTCAAGCAGTTGGTGGTGGCGGGCGGCGTGGGGGCGAATCTCGCGCTACGGGCCCAGCTCGATGCAGCGGCGGCCAAGCGCAAGGCACGGGTGTTCTATCCGGAGCTGGAGCTGTGCACCGACAACGGCGCGATGATCGCCTTTGCAGGCGCGCTGCGTTTTTCCGCTGGCGAAACGGTTGAGCCCGCCGCGGGGCGGTTTGCGGTACGGCCGCGCTGGAGTCTGCAGGACATCCGCCCGCCCGTGGTGGTCGGGCGGGTGGATTGAGTTTTGGGTTGTGGTTGGGCTGGCGTATCAGCTGGCCTTTTTCTTGCTGCCGATGCGGCTTTCCTGGCCGGAGAGGAGGCGTTTGATGTTGTCCTTATGGCGCCAAACAAGCAGTGCCGACATCACTGCAATGGCGGTGATCCAGTCGGGGCCCAGGTCGAACAGGTAGGCCAGTGCCGGTGCGGACAGTGCGGCGCAGAGGGCGGCGAGGGATGAGTAGCGCAGGGTGAAGGCCACGCCAAGCCATACGCCCAGTACCGCCAGCCCGAGCAGGCCTTTGGCGCCGATCAGCACGCCTGCGGCGGTGGCAACGCCCTTGCCTCCCTTGAAGCCCAGAAATACCGGAAAAAGGTGGCCGAAGAACGCCGCGAGGCCGGCGGCCGGTGCTGCGACAGCGCCAATTCCAAAGCCAGGCGCGAAGCTGTCGGCCAGCCATACCGCGAGCCAGCCCTTGAAGGCGTCGCCGACCAGCGTGAGGGCGGCGGCGAGCTTGTTGCCGCTACGCAGCACATTGGTGGCGCCCGGATTGCCGGAGCCGTATGAGCGGGGATCGGCCATGCCGAAGACGCGGCTAACGACGACGGCAAAGGGAACGGAGCCGATCAGGTAGGCCGCGATGAGCAAAAGGGCAAAATGCATTTTGGCGTGAGTGCTTTTGAGGGCGTCCGGGCTAGAATGTGCGCGATTTTAGCTGGGACACACGATGGATTTCATTTTTATCGAAGCGCTGCGGGTCAAGTCCCGGGTGGGTATCTATCCTCGGGAACAGGTGGCCGATCAACCGCTCGAACTCAACCTGACGTTTGGCGTGCCGGACGCGGCTGCCGAACATGACGACATTGCGGATACGATCGATTACGCCAAGGTAATCGAGCGGATTCGCGCCGAACTGGCGGTGCGTCAATTCAATCTGATCGAGACGCTGGGTGAATTCATCGTCAAATTGCTATTCGAAGAATTTGGCGCCCCGTGGGTGAAGCTGGCGATTGCAAAGATTGGTGTGATGAAGGACGTGCGCCGGGTTGGCGTATTCATCGAGCGCGGCCGCAATGGCGCCGAACCCCCGGCTCACGCCCCCACTGCCGGCCTGCCGGGCTGAGCCCGGCAGCGACGACTTGGCGAGGCGCTGAATCAGGCTTCGGTGCTGGCACCGCGGAGGTCGTCGAGGGCTTTGCCCTGGGCAAGCCAGTCAATCACCCACTGGGGCTTACGACCGTGACCGGTCCAGCCGATGGCGGGGTTTTCAGGGTGGCGGAACTTGATCACCGAGGCGGGCTTGGTGGCCTTTTTGGCAGCGGGTTTGGTCGCGGCCTTCTTGGGCGCGGCGGCCGCCTTTTCGGTGGCTTCCTGACCGCCGATCACGTCGGTGAGGCTCATGCCGTGTTCTGCGGCGAGCTTCTGCATCCGCTTCAGCAGATCCTTCTTGGCCGTATCGGAACGGCGCCGGATCTCGGTTTCGACCTTGGTCTGGAGGCGGCGCAATTCGGCAAGGGTAAGGGAGGAGATATCCATGGCAGTGTTGTCCTTCGGCGTGGTGTTTCGAGTTCAATCGGCAATTGATATGAGTGTGGCAGAGAGGGAGCCAGACGCCACTAAGGACATTTGAAATTCCTTATTAGGAACCAATTTTGCCACTTTTATTTGGCGATTGGGCAAGTCTTTTTGTTATTCATGCAAGCGCAACAGTGACAACTGTTGGCTTGAGTGTCCGCAGGATGTCGTGGGGATGGACGCCGACAAGAAAGCCTCTTTTTCCTCCATTGATGTAAATCAGTGGTAGGTCAAGGATGCTGCGTTCCATGAATAGAGGCATTGCCTTGCGGGTACCAAAGGGTGAGGTGCCGCCGACCATATAGCCCGTGTGGCGCTGGGCAACGGTAGGGTCGCAGGGGCTGATGTGCTTGTGCCCGGCCTGTCGGGCGAGTTCCTTGGTGGATACCTTGCGGTCGCCATGCATCAGGATGATGAGCGGCTGGCGGCCTTCGTTTTCCATCACCAGCGTTTTGACAACGGCGTGTTCGGCGACATTCAATTCCCGCGATGAGACTTTCGTGCCGCCGTGATCCTCATAAGCGTACAGGTGGGTCGAGAAGGGAATCTGGTGCTGCCGCAGGAAGCGGGTGGCCGGCGTTTCCGGCGCATGTTGATCGGGGCGGGACATGATGGTGATTGGCGGATTGTGAATATCTGGTGAAACGGCGGACGATGAACCGGCCTATTACCGGGATTCAGATCGCCCCTTCGTGGCGCAATAGCCAGCGCTTGGCGTCGATTAGGTGACCATTGTTCTCGTGGGCGAACCCACCCAGCCCCGCTGCCGCCACGACCCGATGACACGGGATCACGAGCGGAAAGGGATTGTCGCCGCAGGCTTGGCCGACGGCCCGGGCGATGCTGCCGGCGTCGCGGGCGAGATCGCCGTAGCGGCGGGTCTTTCCGCGGGGAATGGCGGAAATTGCGGCCCAGATGCGCTGACGAAAGGGCGTGCCGCGACTGGCAAGTGGAAGTTCAAAGAGAAAGTCGGGGTTGGAAAGATAATTGACGACCTGCCGGGCGGCCTTGTCGGCCAGCTGATTGGTCGGTGATATCACCGGCTGGCCGGGAGGCAGGAATTCGATGGTCTGAATGAATTGGTCGTCGCAGACGATACCGATCGCGCCGAATGGCGCCGGGATCACGGCGCAAAAGGCCGGAATTACGGACGACTGCTGCTCGGAGGCAGCGTGCTGGAACAAGGGGGCCATTCCGGAATTCTGCGCCTGCGGCACGGCCCGGGCAAGGTGCTCAGCCTTTACCGAGCAGGGCGCTTTTCAGGTCAGCATCGACGGGCTTGTCGCCCAGCCAGATACGCAGCAGGGCGCGATAAAAGTCTTCGCCGGGAATGTCCTTGCCTCGGGGGTCGTTGCCGACTGAAAGGCGGGTCCCGCTGGAGGGCAACCATTCGAGGCGAATCTGTGTGCCGGCCGGCGCTGTCTTGAGGGCCAGCAGTGCGGCGCGGAATTCGTCGCTGCGGGCCTGCAGTTTGGCGAACTCGGCCTCGCTGTGGTTCTTCTTCAGGCCTTCGACGAGGGCGTCGGCAAACTGTTCGGCGGTGAGTTCGCGCAGGGTGACGATCTGGATGCGCTTGGGCCCGGGCAAGGTGGCGATGGCGTCGGGCGTGTCGGCGCGGCGGGGAAGGTAGAGCCCCATCGCGTACACCTTGAGCATGAATCGGGTGCGCAGGCCGGCGCCGTTGAGGGCGAGGTCGCTGCCGGCAACGGTGGTCCGGTCGTCAAAGCGCACGCCGGCGACGTCGGCAGCATGGGCTGGCAGGGCGGCGAGCAGGGCGGTGGCGAGGCTGACCGCGGCGAGTGCGTGGCGCAAGGTGGGTTTCATGGCTGTCTCCTGGGTGTGGATGGGCAAACGCCCGTTCATCGGGTTTCCACTCGATTTCGAACGGGCGTTTGAATCTTAACCGGAAGACTTCCGGCAGGGAAAGCGCGATGTGCGCCGGGCGGGAGTCAGGCGCGCACGTCGCCGTTGCCGAAGACGATCCATTTCTGGCTGGTGAGGCCTTCGAGGCCTACCGGGCCGCGGGCGTGGATCTTGTCGGTGGAGATGCCGATCTCGGCGCCGAGGCCGTATTCGAAGCCGTCGGCGAAGCGGGTCGAGGCGTTGATCATCACCGACGCCGAATCGACCTCGCGCAGGAAGCGCATCGCACGGGTGTAGTCCTCGGTGACGATGGACTCGGTGTGCTGGGACGAGCAGGTGTTGATGTGCTCGATCGCTTCGTCGAGGCCGGCGACGACCTTGATGGCGATGATCGGGGCGAGGAATTCCTCGGTCCAGTCGGATTTCACCGCCGCCTTGAGCTGGGCTTCGGGCACGCCTGCTTCACGCAGGATCGCCAGCGATGCCGGGCAGGCGCGCAATTCGACGCCCTTGCCTGCGAGCATGGTGCCGATGGCGGGCAACTGGGACTTGGCGATGGCGGCATCGACCAGCAGCGATTCGGTCGTGTTGCAGGTGCCGTAGCGCTGGGTCTTGGAGTTCTCGACGATGGCGAGGGCCTTGGCCGGATCGGCGTGTTCGTCAACGTAGACGTGACAGTTGCCGTCCAGGTGCTTGATGACGGGCACACGGGCGTCGCTTGCGATGCGCTCGATGAGGCCCTTGCCGCCGCGCGGGACGATCACGTCCACGAACTGCGGCATGGTGATGAGTTCGCCGACGGCGGCGCGGTCGGTGGTCTCGACCACCTGGATCGACATCTCGGGCAGGCCGGCGGCGGCCAGGCCGGCGCGCACGCAGGCGGCGATGGCCTGGTTGGAGTGCAGGGCTTCCTTGCCGCCGCGCAGGATGGCCGCGTTGCCGGACTTGAGGCACAGGGCGGCGGCGTCGGCGGTCACGTTGGGGCGGGCTTCGTAGATGATGCCGATGACGCCCAGCGGCACGCGCATCTTGCCGACGGTAATGCCCGACGGCCGGCGCTTGAGGTCGGTCATCTCGCCGACCGGGTCGGGCAGGGCGGCGACCTGCTCCAGGCCCTGAGCCATCGACTCGATGCCTTTTTCAGACAGGGTGAGGCGGTCGATCATCGCCGGCTCGAGACCATTGGCGCGGGCTTCGGCGAGATCCTGGGCGTTGGCATCGAGAAGCTGTGCCTTGCGGGCGCGGATCTCGGCGGCCATGGCCAGGAGCGCCTTGTTCTTGGCGTCGGTGGAGGCGGCGGCGACAGCGCGGCTGGCGGCGCGGGCCTGGCGGCCGACGGTCTGCATGTAGGTCTTGATGTCCATCTTTTCTCGCTTTGAATCGATTGCCGGCGGATCAGCGCCGTGCCGGCGTGGCGCCGCGGGTGAGGCGCAGGCACAGCTGGAGGAATTCGTCCCACACGTCGCCGCCGACCAGACCCTTGATCATCCGGTCAATCCGGGCGGCGTGCAAGATCGCGGTGCGCAGCGGGCCGCTGTCGAGGCGAGGCAGGGCGCGCTGGATGGCCTGGCGGCGCCGGTCGTCGAAGATCCGTTCGGCCTTCATCAGGCCTTGCAGCGGCTGGCCGTCGTCTATGCCCTGGCGCAGGTTGGCGAGGGTGCGGATCTCGTTGGCGAGCGCCCACAGAATGAGCGGCGGGGCTTCGCCTTCGCCCTTGAGGCCTTCAAGGAGGCGGGCGCAGCGGGCGACGTCGCCGTCGAGCATGGCCTGGCGCAGGGAATCCACGTTGTAGCGGGCGACGTTGAGGATGGCCTCGCGCACCGCGTCGAAAGAGAGCTCGCCCGGCGGGTGGAGCAGGCCGAGCTTCAGGATCTCCTGGTGGGCGGCGAGGAGGTTGCCTTCCACGTGATCCGCGATGAAGGCGAGGGCCTCGGGGCCGGCCTTCTGCTGTTGGCGGGCGAGGCGCTGGGCAATCCAGTCGGGCAGGCGATCGCGTTCCGGGGCGTTGGTCTCGATGACCACGCCTGCGTCGCAGAGGGCGACGAACCACGCTGCCTTGCGGGCAGCCCAGTCGAGCTCGGGCAGGGTGACGAGGGTGACGACGCCGTCGTCGAGGGTCTTGGCGTAGCGTTGCAGGGCTTCGCCGCCATCCCGGCCGGGCTTGCCGTTGGGGATGCGCAGATCGACGAGCTTGCTGGCGCCGAACAGCGACAGGTTGCCGGCGGCGGACTGCAGCTCCGTCCATTTGAAGCCTTGGACGGCCACCAGCACTTCGCGCTCGGCGTAGCCCTGCTTGCGGGCGGCAGCGCGGATGGCGTCGCCCGCTTCGAGGACCAGCAGCGGCTCGTTGCCGTGCAGGACGTAGAGCGGGGCGAGGGGCTTGTCGAGGTGCGCGGCGAGTTGCTCGGGGCGCAGGTTCACGGCTTGGCCGCGGGTGTCGGCGCGGGCGCTGCTGCAGGCGGCGCGTCCGGCATCTTGGCGGCGGCGAGGCGGCGCATCAGCTGCTGGACGAGGTCGTTCTGCATGTCGCGGTAGAGCAGGGTTTCTTCCTGCTGCTTGGCGAGGAGCTGGGTGTCGTCGAAGGCCAGGTCGCGACGCAGGAAGATCTCGCTGGAGGGCATGATCTCCTGGCCGTTCTTGGCGACCAGCCGGAAGATGAAGCGCTGACGCAGCTGGTATTCGCGGACGCGGCCCTGGGTGTTGAGGGCCAGGATCACCTTGTCCTTCACATCGGCTTGCACCTCGAGGCGCACCTGGGCGTCTTCGGCCTTGTCCGCGACGATGGTGTTGCCGTTGGCCCGGATCTGGCGCCGGATGGCGGCGGCCAGCTCGGAGTAAGGGTACATGCCCAGATAGATCGAGTCGAAGGGCAGCGGGCGGGCGCCGCGCAGTTGGAAGCCGCAGCCGGCCAGCAGGGTGGCGCCGCCGATGGCGAGCAGGGCCCGACGACGGCCGGCGGAGTGGGGCGCGTTCATTTGGCTTGATCCTCTCTCAGGCGTCGGCGTTCCTGCTCGTAGGCATCAAAGCTGGGCGGCGGAGTCTCGCGGTTGATGTCGCGGCCGGGTTCGTATTGACGGCGCGCATTTTCGTTGACGAGGCTTTGGTACCACGCACGGTCGCCCGGGGTGTTGGTGCACCCGGCGGCGAGCAGGGCGAGCAGGGCGAGCAGCAGGCAGGCTTGGATGCGAATCACGCGGAACCTCCGTTCGATCAGCCGACGATATTGACGAGACGGCCGGGCACGACGACGACCTTCTTCGCCGGGCGGCCTTCGAGGAACTTGACGGTCATCTCGTGGGCGAGGGCGACCGCTTCGATGGTGTCCTTCGGTGCGTCGGCCGCTACGCGGACCGAGCCGCGCAGCTTGCCGTTCACTTGCAGCATCAGCTCGACCTCGTCCTGAACCAGCGCGGCTTCCAACGGCTCGGGCCAGGCGGCTTTGATGATGTCGTCGCCGTAGCCCAGCTCGGCCCACAGCGCGTGGCTGATGTGCGGGGTGAGCGGCGAGAGCACGCGCAGCAGGATGCCGAAGCATTCCTCGACCACCTCGGCGGCGAGGGCGCCTTCACGCGGAGCCTTCTCGAGGGCGTTGAGCATCTTCATGGTGGCCGAGGCCACGGTGTTGAACTGCTGCTTGCCCAGATCGTAGTTGGCCTGCTTGAGGAGCAGGTGGATCTCGCGGCGGAAGGCGGCCAGGACTTCCGGCAGCTTGGTGCCGGCAAGCTGGCGCTCGGCGCCGATCTGCGGACGGATCTCTGTGGCGAAGACGTGGCCGAAGCTCCAGACGCGGCGCAGGAAGCGGTAGGCACCTTCGACGCCGGCGTCGGACCATTCGAGGGTCTGCTCGGGCGGCGCGGCGAACATCATGAAGAAGCGCGCGGTGTCGGCGCCGTACTGCTCGATCAGGGCTTGCGGGTCCACGCCGTTGTTCTTGGACTTGGACATGGTGGTGAGCTCGTGCTCGAGCACCGTGCCGTCCCCCTTGAGCGTGGCGCCGGTGATCTGGCCCTTGGCGTCCTTCTGGATGTCGATCTCGCTTTCCCAGAAGTAATTTTTGCCGCCGCCTTCGGGTTTGTGGAAGAAGGCGTTGTTGAGCACCATGCCCTGGGTGAGCAGGTGGGCGAAGGGCTCGCGGTATTCGACGAGGCCCAGGTCGCGCATGACCTTGGTCCAGAAGCGCGAATACAGCAGGTGCAGGATCGCGTGTTCGATGCCGCCGATGTACTGGTCGACGGTCATCCAGTAGTTGGTTTCGTCATCGACCATCTTGTCGGCGCCGAACTTGGTGGCGTAGCGGGCGTAGTACCAGGACGAATCCACGAAGGTGTCCATGGTGTCGGTCTCGCGGCGGGCTGGTTTGCCGCACTTGGGACAGGTGCAGACGAGGAAATCCTCGCGCTTGTGCAGCGGATTGCCGGAGCCGTCGGGTACGCAGTCTTCGGGTAGCACCACCGGCAGCTGGTCGTCGGGCACAGGCACCGAGCCGCAGCTGTCGCAGTGGATGATGGGGATCGGGCAACCCCAGTAACGCTGGCGGGAGATACCCCAGTCGCGCAGGCGCCACTGGACCTTCTTCTCGCCGATTTCCTGGGCGGCGAGGTCAGCCGCGATGGCATCGACGGCAGCCTGGTAGCCGAGGCCATCGTACTTGCCGGAGTTGATGCAGACGCCGTCCTTGCTGCCGTACCACTCTTCCCAGGCGTCCAGCGAGTAGGGCTTGTCGCCCAAGGCCACGACCTGCTCGATGGCGATGCCGTACTTCTTGGCGAAGGCAAAATCACGCTCGTCGTGGGCGGGTACGCCCATCACGGCGCCGTCGCCGTAGCTCATCAGCACGTAGTTGCCGACCCACACTTCGACCTGCCTGCCGGTGAGCGGGTGGGTGACGAACAGGCCGGTGGGCAGGCCTTCCTTCTCCATCGTGGCCATGTCGGCTTCCATCACCGAGCCGTGCTTGCACTTTTCGATGAAGGCGGCGAGGCCCGGGTTGGACTTGGCAGCGTGCAGCGCAAGCGGGTGCTCGGCCGCCACGGCGCAGAAGGTGACGCCCATGATGGTGTCGGCGCGAGTGGTGAACACCCACAGCTTGCCGTCGCCGATCGGGCCGGCTTCGTCGGCGATATCATGGCGGAAGGCGAAGCGCACGCCGGTGCTCTTGCCGATCCAGTTGGCCTGCATCAGCTTGACGCGCTCGGGCCAGCCGCCAAGCGTGTCGAGGTCGGAGAGCAGCTCGTCGGCGTAGTCGGTGATCTTGAGGTAGTAGCCGGGGATCTCGCGCTTCTCGACCAGCGCGCCGGTGCGCCAGCCGCGGCCGTCGATGACCTGCTCGTTGGCGAGCACGGTCTGGTCGACCGGATCCCAGTTGACCACCTGGGTCTTGCGCTCGGCGATGCCTTTTTCAAGCATGCGCAGGAAGATCCACTGGTTCCACTTGTAGTACTCGGGCGTGCAGGTGGCCAGTTCGCGGCTCCAGTCGATGGCAAAGCCGAGGGACTTGAGCTGCTGTTTCATGTAGGCGATGTTGTCGTAGGTCCACTTGGCGGGCGGCACCTGGTTCTTGATCGCGGCGTTCTCGGCGGGCAGGCCGAAGGCGTCCCAGCCCATGGGCTGCAGGACATTGAAGCCCTTCATCTTGTGGAAGCGGGACAGGACATCGCCGATCGTGTAGTTGCGCACATGGCCCATGTGCAGCTTGCCCGACGGGTAGGGGAACATCGACAGGCAGTAGTACTTGGGCCTGGAGGCGTCGGCGGAGACGCGGAAGGCGGCGCTGTCGTCCCAATACTGTTGGGCGGCACGTTCGATGTCGGCGGGGAGGTATTTGTCCTGCATTTTTTCCTGCATCGGCGGGGAAGATCGAAGAGAATGTCGCGCTACGCGTGGCAGGCCGGGTTGGGTCTGGCGTCACGGGCGGACCGAAACCGCACATTATAAACGGCTCTGGCGAAGCCCGCTTCGGGATGCTCAACGCCTTGATGTCACGAGATAATTCTGGCCGGCATGGGGCTACCCCGCATGCCACGAAACAAACCCTCTGCTACAATCGGCATCCCGCATTGCAACATTTTCCCATGTCCGAGCCACTTGTACGACTTGAAAACGTGCGCTTCGCCTACGGCGAGCGGGCGATCCTGCGCGACATTTCCATGTCGATCCCGCGGGGCAAGGTCGTGGCCATCATGGGCGGCAGCGGCAGTGGCAAGACGACCCTGCTGCGCCTCATCGGGGGTCAGGAAAAGGCCTGCGGCGGGCGCGTCAGCGTTGATGGTCAGGACGTGGCCAGCCTGGGTCGCGACGCGCTCTATGTCATGCGCCGGCGGATGGGCATGTTGTTCCAGTTCGGGGCGCTGTTCACCGACATGACGGTGTTTGACAACGTGGCTTTCCCGCTGCGCGAGCACACCGAACTGTCGCCCGAGCTCATCAACGATCTGGTGCTCATGAAGCTTCACGCGGTTGGTCTGCGCGGAGCTGCGAGGCTGATGCCGGGCGAGCTCTCCGGCGGGATGGCGCGGCGCGTGGCGCTGGCCCGCACGATCGCCCTCGACCCGATGCTGCTGATGTACGACGAGCCCTTCACCGGCCTCGATCCAATCTCGCTGGGCGTGATCGGCCAGCTGATCCGGCGCCTCAACGATGCGCTGGGGGCAAGCTCGGTGATCGTCACCCATGACATCCACGAATCCCTGCAGATCGTCGATTACATCTATTTCATCTCGGAAGGCCGCGTTGCCGCCGAAGGCACGCCCGACGAGATCCGCAACTCCACCGATCCCTTCGTGCATCAGTTCGTGAACGCCGAGGCGGATGGCCCGGTGCCCTTCCACTATCCGGCCGGCGACTACGCCAAGGCCCTGACCGGAGGTGCAGTCTGATGGGCGGTGTGTTCCGCAAGCTCGGCAGCATGGCCATCAATGGCGTCTGGCAGCTCGGCTTCATAGCCCGTTTTTTGTGGCTGATCCTGGTGTATTCGGGGCAGTCGTTCACGCGCCTGCACCTCACCGTTCGCGAGCTGTATTTCAGCGGCGTGTTGTCGCTGCTCATCATTCTGGTGTCGGGCCTGTTCGTCGGGTTGGTGCTCGGGCTGCAGGGCTACGAAATCCTCCAGCGCTACGGCTCCACCGAGGCGATGGGTACGCTCGTCGCGTTGTCGCTGCTGCGTGAGCTGGGGCCGGTGGTGGCCGGGCTGCTGTTTGCCAGCCGGGCGGGCTCGGCCGTCACCGCCGAGATCGGGCTGATGAAGGTTACCGAGCAGCTCAAGGCGATGGACATGATGGCGGTGAGCCCCATCGCCCGCGTGGTGGCGCCGCGTTTCTGGGGTGGGGTGATCTCCATGCCGCTGCTGGCGGCGCTGTTCTCCACGATGGGCATCTTCGGCGGCTGGCTGATCGGGGTGGTCTTCATCGGCGTCGACCATGGCGCCTTCTGGGGGCAGATGCAATCGGCGGTGGATTTCCAGTACGACGTGCTCAACGGTGTTTACAAGAGTTTCGCCTTCGGTGTTGCGGTGGCGCTGATTGCCGTCTTCGAAGGTTACGACTGCGTGCCGACCGCCGAAGGCGTGTCCCGGGCCATCACGCGGACGGTGGTGAGTTCGGCGCTGGCGATCCTGGCGCTCGATTTTGTGATGACGTCTTTCATGTTCAGGGGTCTATGATGAGTCGCACGACACTCGATCTGTGGGTCGGGGTTTTCGTGGCGATGGGTATCGCCGCGCTGCTGTTCCTGGCGCTCAAGGTGGGCAGCATTTCCGGCTCCGAGATCCAGTCGCCCTATACCCTGCGTGCCCACTTCGACAACATCGGTGGTTTAAAGCTGCGCGCGCCGGTCAAGAGTTCCGGCGTGGTGGTCGGGCGGGTCGAGCAGATCCGTTACGACAATGAACGCTTCCAGGCCGAAGTGGTCTTTACGGTGGATGGGCGCTACAAGTTCCCGACCGACACCTTCGCCAACATTCTCACCTCCGGTCTGCTTGGCGAGCAGTACCTCGGGCTCGATCCTGGCGGCGAAGAGAAGACCCTGGCGCCTGGCGAAGTCATCAAGAAAACCCAGTCGGCCGTTGTGCTTGAAAAGCTGATCAGCCAGTTCATGTTCAGCAAGGCCGAGGGCGACTCCTCGCCGGCCAAGTAAAAGGCGGAATTGGAACAACGACAGAGAGCGGAGCCGGCCCAACCGGCCCCGGAGCAGCCATGAAGAACAGGATTACCGACTCGACCTCCGTGCGGCGCGGCGCCCTGGCGTTGCTGCTGACCCTCGGCCTTTCGGCCTGCGCAGGCACCGGTGGCCATCCCAAGGACCCACTGGAGCCACTCAATCGGGCCACCTTCAGCTTCAACGAATCGGCCGATCGTTACGTGATGCGTCCGGTCGCGCAGGTCTATGATCTGGCGCCGCTGCCGGTCAAGGTCGGGGTGGGCAACTTCTTCGGCAACCTCGGTGATCTGTGGATCGGCGTGAACAACCTGCTCCAGGGCAAGTTTGTCGATGGTCTGTCGGACGGCGGCCGGCTGCTCATCAACAGCACGATCGGCATCTTCGGCATTTTCGACATCGCCACTGAGCTGGGCCTCGAGAAGCACGACGAGGATCTGGGGCAGACGCTCGGCAAATGGGGCGTCGGTGACGGGCCTTATCTCGTGCTGCCGCTCTTGGGGTCGAGCAACCTGCGCGACACCGTCGGTCTTGTGGGCGACCTGAACGCCGACCCGATCCTGGGTGTGGATGATGTGGGGGACCGCTACCGCTTGGCCGGGCTCCGGCTCATCAACCGCCGCGCCCAGCTGCTCGGAGCTGACACCACCGCTGAGCAGGCCGCGCTCGACAAGTATGGCTACATGCGTAGCTTCTACATCCAGTACCGCCGGAATCAGGTCTTCGATGGCCGTCCGCCGCGGGAGAAGGATGAAGACGACGATTCCGGCGCTGAATAAGCCGGAGCGTCATCCCCGACACGAACAGGAAAACAGAGAACACGCGATGAAGAAAATCTCCTCCCTGATTGCTGCCCTCGTCCTTGGCCTTGGCGTGCAGTTGGCCGCGCTGGCCGACACCGTTGCCCCGGACGCCCTCGTGAAGGGCGTGACCGACGACGTCATCACAATCGTCCGCCAGGACAAGGCGATCCAGGCGGGTGACACCCGCAAGGCCGTCGAACTGGTCGAGACCAAGGTGCTGCCGTACTTCGACTTCGCCCACATGACCCGCCTCGCCGTCGGCAAGGACTGGAAGCAGGCCAGCGCCGACCAGAAGGCCCAGCTCACCCAGGAATTCAAGACCTTGCTGGTGCGCACCTACTCAAACGCGCTCACCCAGTACCGCAACCAGCAGATCGACTTCAAGCCGCTCAAGGCCAAGCCCGAAGACACCGACGTGGTGGTCCGCACCGAAGTCCGCCAGCCCGGCGCCAAGCCGGTGCAGATCGACTACAGCCTCGACAAGCAGGGCGACAGCTGGAAGGTCTACGATGTGATGGTGGCCGGTGTCAGCCTCGTCACCAACTATCGTGACAGCTTCGGCCAGGAAGTGCGCGCTGGCGGCATCGACGGCCTGATCAAGTCTCTCAAGGACAAGAACAAGCAGCTCGAAACCACCGTCGCCTCCAAGAAATGATCCGCGAAGACGGCGCCCGGCTGGCCCTCGAAGGCCCGCTCACCCTCACCTCCGTCGCGCCGCTGGCCGATGCGGGGCGGGCGCTCGTGGCGTCGGCCGACCGGGTCGTCGACCTCGCCGCCGTCACCCAGGTGGATTCGGCGGCGCTGGCGCTGCTGCTCAGCTGGACTCGGGTGGCTCGCGGCGCTGGCCGGCAGCTCTCCATCACCGGCGCCCCCGCTGCGCTGGTGAGCTTGGCGTCCCTCTACGACGTCGATACCATTCTGCCTCTTGGGCGCTGAGCGCCTTTCCCGGTTTTTTCCATGAGCCCTGCGATCCGCATTGCCGGCGTCACCAAGCGCTTCCGTTCCCTGCAGGCGCTCGCCGGCGTCGACCTGGAGATCGGGCAGGGCGAGTTCTTCGGTCTGCTGGGCCCCAACGGTGCCGGCAAGACGACGCTCATCTCCTGCCTCGCTGGCCTTGGCCGGCCAGACACCGGCACCCTCGAAGTGATGGGCCACGACGTGATGCGCGACTACCGTGCCGCCCGCATGGCGCTGGGCGTGGTGCCGCAGGAACTCGTCTTCGACCCGTTCTTCTCGGTGCGCGAGATGCTGCGCATCCAGTCGGGCTACTTCGGCCTCAAGCACAACGACGACTGGATCGACGAGATCCTGCATCACCTGGACCTCACCCCCAAGGCCAACGCCAACATGCGGATGCTCTCGGGCGGCATGAAGCGCCGCGCCCTGGTGGCCCAGGCGCTGGTCCATCGTCCGCCGGTGATCGTGCTCGACGAGCCCACGGCCGGCGTCGATGTGGAACTGCGCCAGGGCCTGTGGCAGTTCATCCGCAAGCTCAACCAGGATGGCCACACCATCGTGCTGACCACCCATTACCTCGAAGAGGCCGAAACCCTGTGCGGCCGCATCGCGATGCTCAAGACCGGCCGCATCGTCGCGCTCGATACTACCGCCAACCTGCTGCAGCGCTTCGCCAGCCATACGCTCACGGTCAGTCTCGCCGCGCCCATCGTTCTGCCGGCGCCGCTGGCGGCGCGCGTCGCCCGGGCCGAGGGCGCCCAGCTCGCCTTCGGCTTCGACAGTTTCGATGAAGTGGCGGGTCTGCTGGAAGGCGTCCGTGCGGCGGGCGGCAGCATCGTCGACATGGCCCTCGGCAAACCCGACATGGAGCAGGTCTTCGTCGGCATCATGAACCAGAACTAGCACGCGAGCCGACGATCCCATGGAAGGTTTCAAGACCCTGCTCTACAAGGAGTGCCTGCGATTCTGGAAGGTCGGTTTCCAGACCGTGCTGTCGCCCGTGCTCACCGCGGTGCTCTACCTGCTGATCTTCGGCCACGTGCTGGAAGATCACGTCCAGCCCTTCCCGGGTGTCAGTTACACCGCCTTCCTGGTGCCGGGCCTGGTGATGATGACGGTGCTGCAGAACGCCTTCGCCAACAGCTCGTCGTCCCTCATCCAGAGCAAGATCACCGGCAACATCGTGTTCGTGCTGCTGCCGCCGATTTCCTACCGGGAGTTCTACGCCGCCTACGTGATCGCCGCCGTGCTGCGCGGTGCGGCCTGTGGTGCCGGTGTGCTGCTGGTATCGCTGCCCTTCGTGTCCTTCGACATCGCCCAGCCGGGCTGGATCGTCGCCTTCACCCTGCTGGGCGGCGCGTTTCTGGGCAGCCTGGGGGTGATCGCCGGCATCTGGGCCGACAAGTTCGACCAGCTGGCAGCCTTCCAGAACTTCCTGATCATGCCGCTCACCATGCTGTCCGGTGTCTTCTATTCGATACATTCCCTGCCGACTTTCTGGCAGGGGGTGTCGCATTTCAATCCGTTTTTCTTCATGATTGACGGTTTCCGCTACGGCTTTTTCGGCG
This sequence comes from Zoogloea sp., assembly GCA_041917255.1. GTDB lineage: Bacteria > Pseudomonadota > Gammaproteobacteria > Burkholderiales > Rhodocyclaceae > Zoogloea. The sequence goes on along the minus strand of JAYRYA010000022.1, from coordinate 60,162 downwards.
CCTCCGACGTGTCGCCGTGGACCAGCATCAGTGTCGTGACCGCCTGCTTCGTCGTGCTCGCGGTGGTTACCCTGCAGATGTTGGCCCGCGGCTACAAGCTGCGCGCCTGAGTCTTTCCAAGGATCAAAAGATGTTTGACGCACGCGAAATCGAACGCCTGATCGTTGCCGGCCTCGACTGCGACTTCCTGCAGATCGAAGGCGACGACGGGGTTCACTTCTCCGGCATCGTCGTGAGCAAGGCTTTCGAGGGCAAGCCCAAGGTGCGCCAGCACCAGGCGGTCTATGCCACCCTCGGCAAGCTGATGGGCAACGAGATCCACGCCCTCCAGCTCAACACCTACACCCCTGCCCAGTGGGCCGAATTTCAGAAGGAACTGGGCTGATCGCCCGGACTGTCGATGGATAAACTTTTGATTGCCGGCGGCGCCCGCCTGTCCGGCGAGATCGCCATTTCCGGTGCCAAGAACGCCGCCCTGCCGATCCTCTGTTCCGCGCTGCTCACCACCGAGCCGGTCACCTTCACCAATGTGCCGCGCCTCAACGACATCGGCACGCTGCTGCGCCTGCTCGAGCAGATGGGCGTCAAGGTCACCCGTGACGGCGACACCGTCACCCTCGATGCCGGCGGCGTGAACAACCCGGTCGCCTCCTACGAGATGGTCAAGACCATGCGCGCCTCGATCCTCGTGCTCGGCCCGCTGGTGGCCCGCTTCGGCGAGGCCCGCGTGAGCCTGCCCGGCGGCTGCGCGATAGGCGCCCGCCCGGTGGATCAGCACATCAAGGGCCTGCAGGCCATGGGCGCCGACGTGAAGGTCGAGCACGGCTACGTCAATGCCAAGGTGCCGCGCCTCAAGGGCGCCCGCATCTTTACCGACATGGTCACCGTCACCGGCACCGAAAACCTGATGATGGCCGCCTGTCTGGCCGACGGCGAGACCGTCATCGAGAACGCCGCCCGCGAACCCGAAGTCGTCGATCTGGCCAACTGCCTGGTGGCGATGGGCGCCCAGATCTCCGGCGCTGGTGGCGACGTGATCCGCATTCGCGGCGTGCCGGCCCTGCACGGCGCCACCTACCGCGTGATGCCCGACCGCATCGAGACCGGCACCTACCTGTGCGCAGCGGCCGTCACCGGCGGCGAAGTGCGTCTCACGCAGACCTCGGGCAGCTACCTCGACGCCGTGATCGACAAGCTGATGGACGCCGGCTGCGATATCGTCACCGAGCGCGACGCGATCCGCCTCAAGGCCCCGGCCCGCCTCAACGCCGTGAGCCTGCGCACCGCCCCGTACCCGGCCTTTCCCACCGACATGCAGGCCCAGTTCATGGCCCTCAATGCGGTGGCCGACGGCACGGCGGTGATCCGCGAGACGATCTTCGAGAACCGCTTCATGCACGCGGTCGAACTGCAGCGCCTGGGCGCCGACATCAAGATCGACGGCAACACCGCCTTCGTGAAGGGCGTGCAGCGGCTGCAGGGCGCTACCGTGATGGCGACCGACCTGCGTGCATCGGCCAGCCTCATCATCGCCGGCCTGGTGGCTGAGGGCGAGACCACCGTCGAGCGCATCTACCACCTGGATCGCGGTTACGAAAAGCTCGAAGCCAAGCTTGCTGCGCTGGGCGCCAATGTCCGCCGCCTGAGCTGACGCGCCGCCCGCCATGGAAGCGTGGATCGTTTCACTGGCGGGCAGCAACCCGGTGTTTTCCGGCGGGCTCGCCTTGGGCCTGCTGGGCGCGTTGGCCTTCTGGCTGAAGGATGCGCTGCCCGCCACGGCGGTCTTTCTCAGCCGCTACATCGTCTCCACCGTCACCGTCGACAACCGGGATGAGATCCTCTTCCCGACCGTCGTCGAATACATGCACGCCCGCGACGTGCTGCGGCGGATCAACCAGTTCACGGTGCGTGCGGTGAAGGAATCCGACGCTTACCAGAGCCTCGCCGACGACCTGCGCCAGGGCGTGCGTCCCCGGGCATTTCTGTCGCCGGCCGAGGGCTTCCACATTTTCTGGCTCGACGGCCGGCTGATGTGGATGACGCGCGAGGTGAGCATCGGCCAGACGATCTTCGAGAAGATCACCCTGTCGTGCTTCGGGCGCGACAAGTCGGTGCTGGAGGCCTTCATCCACGCCGCCATCGAGGAGCGCGTCGCCCGCGAGCTCGACAAGATCGCCATCTACATCCCCAACCCCTACACCCACGGCGACTGGTCGCGGGCGCGGCTGGGCAACAACCGCCGGCTGGCCTCCATTGTCCTCAAGGCCGGGCAGACCGAGCAGATCCTGGCCGACCTGGGCCGCTTCTTCGCCGACAAGGCCCGCTACGACGATCTGGGCATTCCCTGGCGCCGCGGCTACCTGCTGTACGGCGCGCCGGGCACCGGCAAGACGTCGCTGGTCACCGCGCTGGCCTCCGAGATGCGGCTCAATGTGTGCAGTCTGTCGCTCGCCGCGTCGGGCATCACCGACGACAAGATCGGCAGCCTGCTGGCCAGCGTGCCGCCGCGCTCGATCATCCTGATTGAGGACGTGGACGCCTTCTTCCGCCAGCGCGAACAGCAGAGCCAGCAGGTCAAACTGTCGTTTTCCGGCTTTCTCAACGCGCTGGACGGCGTGGCCGCCCATGAAGGTTCGGTGGTCTTCATGACCACCAATCACCCGGAAACCCTCGACGAAGCCCTGGTTCGATCGGGCCGCATCGACTTCCGGATGGAACTCGGCCCCTGCGACCGGCATCAACTGGCGGGGATGTTCCGCAAGTTCCACGACGACCCGGCGCTGGCCGAGGCCTTTGCCGCCGCGCTGCCCGAAGGCGAGCTGTCGCCGGCGGCGGTGCAGGAGCGGCTGCTCAAGGCCCGCAGCCCCGCCGAGGCCTTTGTCCGCTTCGATCTGCCGGTGCCCGCGGGGCTTGCCGGCGCTGCGGTAACGGCGGCCGACTGACGGCCACCCCCGCGATCGGCTAAAATCACTTTTTGCTCAGACAGATCATCACCTTGAACGGCATCACGCTTGCCCTTTCGAAGGGCCGAATCTTCGAAGAAACCCTGCCGCTGCTGGCCGCCGCAGGCATCACGCCGACCGACAACCCCGAAACGTCGCGCAAGCTCATCATCGGCACCAACCGGCCGGATGTGCGCCTCGTCATCGTGCGCGCCACCGATACGCCGACTTACGTCCAGTACGGCGCCGCCGACCTCGGCATCGCCGGCAAGGACGTGCTGATCGAGCACGGCGGTGCGGGCCTGTACCAGCCGCTCGATCTCAACATCGCCAAGTGCCGGCTGTGCGTGGCGGTGCCCAAGGCGTTCGACTACGCCGCGGCGGTCAAGCGCGGCGCGCGCATCCGCGTGGCCACCAAGTACGTCAATGCCGCGAAGGCACACTTTGCCGCCAAGGGCATGCACGTGGATCTCATCAAGCTGTACGGCTCGATGGAGCTTGCGCCGCTGGTCGGTCTCGCCGACGCGATCGTCGATCTGGTCTCCACCGGCGGCACCCTCAAGGCCAACAACCTGGTCGAGGTCGAGGACATCATGCCCATCAGCTCCCGGCTGGTGGTCAATCAGGCCTCCCTCAAGCTGAAACGCGAACTCATCCAGCCCGTGCTGGAAGCCTTTGCCGGAGCCATCAAGCCATGAGCGAGCAGATCCGCCGCCTGTCATCCGCCGAACCCGGCTTTGCCGCCACCCTCGACGCCCTGCTGGCTTTCGAGAGCAGTACCGACGCAGCCATCGAGCAGGCCGTCGCCGACATCCTCGCGGCTGTGCGCAAGAACGGCGACGCGGCGGTGGTCGAATTCACCCGCCGCTTCGATCACCTGGACGTGGCCGACATGGCCGCCCTCGAACTGCCCCGCGCCGAACTCGACGCCGCGCTCGCCGGCCTGCCCGCCGAGCAGCGCGCCGCGCTGGAAGCCGCCGCCGCCCGCGTACGCCTCTACCACGAGCGCCAGCGCATCGAATCCTGGAGCTACACCGAAGACGACCCCGCCATGCGCGGCACGCGTCTTGGCCAGCAGGTCACCCCGCTGGACCGCGTCGGCCTGTACGTGCCGGGCGGCCGGGCGTCCTACCCCAGCTCGGTGCTGATGAACGCCATCCCCGCCAAGGTGGCCGGCGTGGGCGAGCTGATCATGGTCGTGCCCACCCCGCGCGGCGAGAAGAACCCGCTGGTGCTGGCCGCCGCGGCGATCACCGGCGTCGACCGCGTGTTCACCATCGGCGGCGCCCAGGCCGTGGCCGCGCTGGCCTACGGCACCGCGACGATTCCCCAGGTGGACAAGATCGTCGGCCCCGGCAATGCCTATGTGGCGAGCGCCAAGCGCCGGGTGTTCGGCACCGTCGGCATCGACATGGTGGCCGGCCCGTCCGAAGTGCTGATCGTCTCCGACGGTTCCGGTAATCCGGATTGGGTGGCGATGGATCTCTTCGCCCAGGCCGAACATGACGATCTTGCCCAGTCCATCCTGCTGTGCACCGACGAAGCCTTCATCGGCCGCGTCGAGGCCAGCATCGCGAAGCTGCTGCCCGAGATGCCGCGGCGCGAGACCATTGCCACGTCGCTACGTAACCGCGGCGCGCTGGTGCGGGTGCGCGATCTGGCCGAAGCGTGCGAGATCGCCAACCGGATTGCCCCGGAGCACCTGGAGCTGTCCCTCGCCGAGCCTGGCCCGTGGGTCGAGAAGATCCGCCACGCCGGCGCCATCTTCATCGGCCACCACTCGGTCGAAGCGCTGGGCGACTACTGCGCCGGCCCCAACCACGTGCTGCCTACCATGCGCAGCGCGCGCTTCTCGAGCCCGCTGGGTGTCTATGACTTCCAGAAGCGCACCAGCCTCATCGAGGTGTCGGAAGTCGGCGCTCAGACCCTGGGCAAGATCGCGTCCATCCTCGCCCACGGCGAAGGCCTGCAGGCCCACGCCCGCTCGGCGGAGATGCGTCTGAAGGGTTGAAGCAGACTGTTTTTAGCGGTGCGAATCGTTCAAAAAATCTGAATGATTTGCCCGCTTGAGCGTCAGCGCCAAACAAAAAGCCGCGCCCGTGAGCGCGGCTTTTTGTTGCCCTGTGGGCGCCCGATCAGCCGAGGATTGCTTTCAGTGCATCGACCAGCTGCGCGCACTGTTCCTCCGTACCCACGGTGATGCGCAGGAACTGGTCGATCCGCGCGGCCTTGAAGTGGCGCACGATGATGCTGCGCTCGCGCAGATGGGCCGACAGCGTGGCGGCGTCGTGGCCCGGATGGCGGGCAAACACGAAGTTGGCGGCCGACGGCAACACCTCGAAACCCAGCTCAGCCAGATCGGCGGCGAGGCGCTCGCGGCTGGCGATCACCTTGCGGCGGGTCTCGTCGAACCACGCCTCGTCATCCAGCGCGGCGCTGGCGCCCACCAGGGCGAGGCGATCCAGCGGGTAGGAGTTGAAGCTGTCCTTCACCCGGGTGAGGGCCTCGATCAGCTCGGGCTGGCCGATGGCGAAGCCTACCCGCAGGCCAGCGAGCGAGCGCGACTTTGAGAGGGTTTGTGTGACCAGGATATTCGGGTGCTTGCGGACCAGCGCCACGGCGGTGGGGATTGCGTCGAGCCCGCCGAAATCCACGTAGGCCTCGTCGATCACGATGGGCGCATCCGGCAGTGCGGCGGCCAGCCGTTCGACCTCGGCCAGCGGCAGCAGGCGGCCGGTGGGGGCGTTGGGGTTGGGGAAGATCACCGCGCCGGCGTCGCCCGCGAGGTAATCATCTACGCGGATCGAGAAGTCGTCGGCCAGCGGAACGGCGCGGTAGTCGATCCCGTACAGCCCGCAGTACACCGGGTAGAAGCTGTAGGTGATGTCGGGGAAGAGCAGCGGTTTGTCGTGCTTGAGCAGCGCCTGGAAGGTGTGGGCCAGTACCTCGTCGGAGCTGTTGCCCACGAACACCCACTCGGCCGGCACGTCGAAATGGCGGGCGACGGCGGCCTTCAGCTGGCTCCCGAGCGGGTCGGGGTAGAGCTTCAGGCGGTCAGCGTCGGCGCCCAGTTCGGCGTGGATCGCGGCCAGCACGCGGGGGCTGGGCGGGTAGGGGTTCTCGTTGGTGTTGAGCTTGACCAGGTTGGCGAGCTTGGGCTGCTCGCCCGGGACATACGGGGTCAGGCCGTGAACGACGGGGCTCCAGAAGCGGCTCATGGCGATCGACTCGGGCGGCGGTTTGCGCCGCAAGGGACGGTGAAAACGCTAAATGCTATCATGGCCGTCCTGATTACCCCGTTTCGACCGTTTCTCCTGGAAAACCCCCAATGCGGCAAGCCGAAATCTCCCGAGACACCCTCGAGACCAAGATCCGGGTCAAGATCAACCTGGACGGTTCGGGCAACAGCCAGCTCAATACCGGTATCGGTTTCTTTGACCACATGCTCGACCAGATCGCCCGCCACGGCGCCTTCGATCTCGAGATCGAATCCGTTGGCGACCTGCACATCGACGGCCACCACACCGTGGAAGACGTGGGCATCACCCTCGGCCAGGCCTTTGCGAAGGCGGTAGGCGACAAGAAGGGCCTGACCCGCTATGGCCACGCCTACGTGCCGCTGGACGAAGCCCTCTCCCGCGTGGTGGTCGATCTGTCCGGCCGCCCGGGGCTCGAATTCGACATCCCCTTTACCGCCGGGATGATCGGCGCCCTCGACACCCAGCTGGTGTACGAATTCTTCCAGGGATTCGTGAATCACGCCGGCGTCAGCCTGCACATCGACAATCTCAAGGGTCGCAACGCGCATCACCAGTGCGAGACTGCCTTCAAGGCGTTCGGTCGCGCCCTGCGCATGGCGGTGACGCCGGACCCGCGCCAGGCCGGCGTGGTGCCGTCCACCAAGGGAGCGCTGTGATGAGCAAGGTCGCCATCATCGATTACGGCATGGGTAACCTGCGGTCGGTGGCCAAGGCCATCGAGCACGTCGCCACCGATGCCACCGTCGTCGTCACCGCCGATCCGGCCGAAGTGCTGTCGGCGGATCGCGTGGTCTTTCCCGGCCAGGGGGCGATGCCGGACTGCATGCGCGAGCTCGACGCCCGCAACCTGCGTCCCGCAGTGCTCGAGGCTGCGCGCAGCAAGCCTTTCCTGGGCATCTGCATCGGCCAGCAGATGCTCTTCGATCATAGCGAGGAGGGCAATGTGCCCGGCCTCGGCATCTTCAAGGGCGAAGTGCGGCGCTTCCCGGCCGACAAGATGGTGGCCGCCGACGGCGCCCGCCTGAAAGTGCCCCACATGGGTTGGAACGAAGTCTGGCAGAAGCAGGCTCACCCGCTATGGGCCGGCATCCCGGACGGCGCGCGCTTTTACTACGTGCACAGCTATTACGTCGATCCCGTCGATCCGGCCATCGTGGCGGCGACCACCGACTACGGCATCCCCTTTACCGGGGCGGTAGCGCAGGCTAATATCTTCGCCATCCAGTTCCACCCGGAAAAGAGTGCCCAGGCTGGCCTGCAACTGCTGTCCAACTTCATGTCCTGGAAGCCTTGAAACGCTCCATCCGGGTAGCCATTTCCATCCCGTCGTTTCGTTCCCTCCCTTACCGCACCTCTTCCTATGCTGCTGATTCCCGCCATCGACCTCAAGGACGGTCACTGCGTGCGCCTTAAGCAAGGCGAAATGGATGCTGCCACGGTCTTTTCCGAAGATCCGCGTGCCATGGCCCGTCACTGGGTCGAGCAGGGCGCCCGGCGCCTGCATCTGGTGGACCTCAACGGCGCCTTTGCCGGCAAGCCGAAGAACGAAGCCGCCATCAAGGCCATCCTCGAAGAAGTCGGCGACGAGATCCCCGTCCAGCTGGGCGGTGGCATCCGCGACCTCGACACCATCGAGCGCTACCTCGACGCGGGCCTGACCTACGTCATCATCGGCACTGCTGCGGTCAAGAACCCGGGCTTCCTGCACGACGCCTGCAGCGCCTTCGCCGGCCACATCATCGTCGGCCTCGACGCCAAGGACGGCAAGGTGGCGGTGGATGGGTGGTCCAAGCTCACTGGCCACGATGTCGTCGACCTCGCCAAGAAATTCGAGGACTACGGCGTGGAAGGCGTGATCTACACCGACATCGGTCGTGACGGCATGCTCTCCGGCGTGAACATCGAAGCCACCGTCAAGCTCGCCCAGGCGCTGCGCATCCCCGTCATCGCCAGTGGCGGCATCGCCACCCTGACCGACGTGGAAGCCCTGTGCGCCGTCGAATCCGAAGGCGTGGCCGGGGCAATCACCGGCCGCGCGATCTACGAAGGCACCCTCGATTTCGCTGCCGCCCAGGCGCGCGCCGACGACCTCAACGGGGCCGCCTGAGCCATGCTCGCCAAACGCATCATCCCCTGCCTGGATGTGAACGCCGGCCGCGTGGTCAAGGGCGTCAATTTTCTTGAGTTGCGGGATGCCGGCGATCCGGTCGAAGTCGCCCGTCGCTATGACGAGCAGGGCGCCGACGAGATCACCTTCCTCGACATCACCGCCAGCTCTGACGACCGCAACATCATCCTGCATGTCGTAGAGCAGGTGGCCGAGCAGGTCTTCATCCCGCTCACCGTCGGTGGCGGCGTGCGCACGGTCGATGACGTGCGCAGGCTGCTCAACGCCGGTGCCGACAAGGTCAGCATCAACACCGCCGCAGTGAACAACCCGCAGGTGGTGGCCGACGCCGCCCACAAGGTGGGAAGCCAGTGCATCGTGGTCGCCATCGACGCCAAGCAGGTCGCGCCCGGCAAGTGGGAAGTCTTTACCCACGGCGGCCGCAATCGTACCGGCCTGGACGCCGTTGAATGGGCTCAGAAGGTCGCCGAGCTTGGTGCTGGCGAGATTCTCCTCACCAGCATGGACCGCGACGGCACCAAGAACGGTTTCGACCTGGGCCTGACCCGCGCCGTCTCCGACGCGATCTCGATCCCGGTCATCGCCAGCGGCGGCGTGGGCAGCCTCGATCACCTCGCCGATGGTGTCACCCAGGGCCGCGCCGATGCGGTGCTGGCCGCCAGTATCTTCCACTTCGGCGATCACACCGTGCGCGAAGCCAAGGAACTGATGCGCGCCCGCGGCATCGAGGTGCGACTATGAGCGCCGCGTCTGCTTCTGCCGGCTGGCTGGACGAACTTGCCTGGGACAAGGACGGGCTGATTCCCGCCATCGCCCAGGACGCCGAGACCGGTGACGTGCTCATGTTCGCCTGGATGAACCGCGACGCACTGGCGCGCACTGTCGAGACCGGCGAAGCTGTCTATTTTTCAAGATCCCGCGGCAAGCTGTGGCACAAGGGCGAAGAGTCCGGCCACACCCAGAAGATCCGCGAGATCCGCATCGACTGCGACAACGATGTGGTGCTTCTGAAGATCGAGCAGGTGGGCGGGATTGCCTGTCACACCGGGCGGCGCAGCTGCTTCTTCCAGAAATACCTCGCCGACGGCCGCTGGGAGGCCGTTGATCCGGTTCTGAAAGACCCGAAGGAGATTTACAAATGATCGATATCGAAGTGCTGCACCGGGTGTCCGAGACGCTGGCTGCCCGCAAGGAAGCAAGTCCCGAGTCGTCCTACGTGTCCGGCCTGTTCCACAAGGGCACCGACGCCATCTGCAAGAAGGTGGCCGAAGAGGCTGCAGAAACCATCATGGCTGCCAAGGACAAGGATTTGCTCCATGTGGTCTGGGAAGTCACCGACGTGTGGTTCCACACCATGATCCTGCTGGCCCATTTCGGTCTTTCCGTCGATGACGTGCTCGCCGAGTTTCGCCGCCGCGAAGGCGTGTCGGGCATCGACGAAAAGAAGTCCCGCACTGCAAACTGACGAAGAACGGTAAGGATTTCCATGCAGGATTGCCTGTTCTGCCGTATCGTGCGCGGCGAGATTCCCGCCGCGAAAGTCTATGAAGACGACGAAGTCCTGGCGTTCCGGGATATTCAGCCGCAACGGCCTGTCCACGTGCTGGTGATCCCGAAACGGCACATCACTTCGCTGGCGCACGCTACCGAGGCTGATGTCCCCGTGCTGGGGCGGATGCTCGCAGTGGCCAACCAGATTGCCGTCGATCAAGGAAGTGTCGACGGCTTTCGGTCCATCATTAACACAGGCCGCGTCGGCGGGCAGGAAGTCATGCATGTGCACATGCACATCGTAGGCGGGCAGGAGCCGGTCGGGCCGATGCTTAAACGGTAGTTTTCCAGGAGATTCAAATGGGTTCCTTCAGCATTTGGCATTGGCTGATTGTTCTGGTCATCGTCATGCTCGTGTTCGGCACCAAGAAGCTGCGCAACATCGGCCAGGATCTGGGCGGTGCGGTCAAGGGCTTCAAGGATGGCATGCGCGAAGCCGAGGGCGATGCGAACCAGAAGATCGCCGACGGTGGCAAGCAGACCATCGACGCGGAAGCCCGGGACAAGAGCAAGTCCTGATTCCTGGCCCGCGGCAGGCGCGGAAGGGGCGCTATCCAGCCGCCCCTTTTTCGTTTCTGATCCCGGCTGTCCAGGTCGATTTTGATAAGTTAGGCGAAGCGGATGTTCGATATCGGTTTTTCCGAACTCGTGGTCATCGGGATCGTGGCGCTGCTGGTGCTCGGCCCCGAGCGCCTGCCCAAGGTGGCGCGAACCACGGGTCACCTTCTGGGGCGCCTGCAGCGGTATGTTTCCGACGTGAAGTCGGACATCAACCGCGAGATGCAACTCGACGAGCTCAAGCGTCTGCAGGAAGAGGCCCGTACTTCGGCGATGGCCTTCGAGTCGACGGTGCGCAGCGAGATCGCGAGCGTCGAGAGCGGAGTAAATGCGTCGATGGCTTCGGCCACGTCGGCCGTCGCTGATCTCGAGAACAGCCTGAAGGCGCCGGTCGAACCCACGCCCGATGCGCACGAAGCGGCCAGTGTCGCGCTGGACCGGCAGCTGGCCCAAGCGGAAGTCGCCGAGCCCATTCCGGTCATCGATGTCGCGCCTGTGGTCGAGGCGTCGCCAGCCGTGGCCGCCACACCATCCGATCCCGCCGTGCCGGAGCCGCAGTTGGGTTTTGATTTCGTCCAGTCTTCCGACTCCAAGAATCCCAAGTCATGAGCGCCCAGGAAGACACCTTCATTTCCCATCTCGTCGAACTGCGTGACCGCCTGCTGCGGGCGGTTGTTGCGGTGGTGGCGGTTTTCGTCTGCCTGATGCCGTGGGCTGGCGACATCTACGACATCCTGGCCCATCCGATGATGCAGGCCTTGCCCGAAGGCACGCGGATGATTGCCACGGGCGTCGTGACGCCCTTTTTCGTGCCGATGAAGGTCACGCTGCTGGTGGCCTTCGTCATCGCGCTGCCCTTCGTGCTCTACCAGGCCTGGTGCTTCATCGCGCCGGGCCTGTATGCCCACGAGAAGCGCCTGGGCCTGCCGCTGGTGGTGGGCAGCACGATCCTGTTCCTGGCGGGGATGGCGTTCTGTTACTTCTTCGTGTTTGGCACGGTGTTCAAGTTCATTGCCCAGTTTGCACCCAAGAGCATCACCCCGGCGCCGGACATCGAACAGTACCTGGCCTTCGTGATGTCCATGTTCCTGGCTTTCGGCATCACCTTCGAGGTGCCGGTGTTCGTGATCGTCCTTACCAAGATGGGTATCGTCGATGTGGCCAAGCTCAAGGAAGCACGGCCCTACGTGATCGTCGGCGCCTTCGTGATCGCCGCCGTGGTCACGCCGCCGGATGTGGTCTCCCAGCTGATGCTGGCAATCCCCATGTGCCTGCTCTACGAACTGGGGATTTTCCTGGCCCGCTTCGTCACCAAGCGCGAGCCGCAGGCGTTGGCCGAGTAACAAGACAAAGGGCGCCGTAGCGCCCCGCTTGAAAGACGAAAAGGGCGTCCCGTGGGGCGCCCTTTCACTTAGACGTTGAACAGGAAGTTCAGTACATCTCCATCCTTCACCACGTATTCCTTGCCTTCGGAGCGCATCTTGCCCGCTTCCTTGGCACCGGCTTCGCCCTTGTAGGCGATGAAGTCGTCGAAGGAGATGGTCTGGGCGCGGATGAAGCCGCGTTCGAAGTCGGTGTGGATCACGCCGGCGGCCTGGGGGGCGGTGTCGCCTGTGTGGATGGTCCAGGCGCGGACTTCCTTCACCCCGGCGGTGAAGTAGGTCTGCAATCCGAGGAGCTGGTAGCCGGCGCGGATCAGGCGGTTGAGGCCTGGCTCTTCGAGGCCCAGGTCGGCCAGAAAGGCCATCTTGTCTTCGTCGTCCAGGTCGGCCAGTTCGGCTTCGATCTTGGCGCACAGGGCGACGACCGGGGCGCCTTCCTTGGCGGCGTGCTCGCGCAGGCGGTCGAGGTAGGGGTTGTTCTCGAAGCCGTCTTCGGTGACGTTGCCCACGTACATCGCGGGCTTGAGGGTCATCAGGCACAGGGGCTTGAGGAGCAGCTTCTCGTCGTCGGACAGCTTGAGCGTGCGCGCCGGCTGGCCTTCGTTGAGGTGCGGCATGAGCTTTTCGAGGACGGCGATCAGCTTCTGGGCGTCCTTGTCGCCAGCCCGGGCCTTCTTGCTTTCGCGGTGGATGGCCTTCTCGACGGCGGCCATGTCGGCCAGGGCGAGTTCGGTGACGATGGTCTCGATATCGGCCAGCGGGTCGACCTTGCCGTTCACGTGGATCACGTTTTCGTCTTCGAAGCAGCGCACCACATTGACGATGGCGTCGGTCTCGCGGATGTTGGCCAGGAACTGGTTGCCCAGGCCTTCACCCTTGGAGGCGCCGGCGACGAGGCCGGCGATGTCGACGAATTCGACGATGGCCGGCTGGATCTTTTGCGGCTTGACGATCTCGGACAGGGCCGCGAGGCGGGGATCGGGCACTTCTACGATGCCGACGTTGGGCTCGATGGTGCAGAAGGGGTAGTTCTCGGCGGCGATGCCGGCCTTGGTGAGGGCATTGAAGAGGGTCGATTTGCCGACGTTGGGCAGGCCGACGATGCCGCATTGGAGAGCCATGGAATTCCTTTGATGTTCAGAGGCTTTCCGGCAAGCGTGCCGGAAAGCCCGCTATTGTAAAGCGGCTTTCCGTTCATCCAAAGGGGGCGGGCGATGTGCCGCGTGCAGAACAGGCCGAACCCTAAGGTGTTCCCGTGTTCAGCGGACCAGCATCATGTAGAGCAGCAAGACGTTCAACACGAGAGAGCCGGCGGCGAGCAGCTTGAGACCCAGCTGCGGGTCGCGTTCGAGGAGCGGAGACTTGCGCGGGACGATCAGCGGACGGTGGGCGCCCCGCTCGAGGGCGAGCAGGAATTCTTCGGCGGTCTCGAAGCGGGCCTTCGGTTCGCGGGCGACGGCCTTCAGGAGTACGGCCTCGAGCCAGGCGGGAATGTCCGGACGGTAGCGGGTGGGGGGGGCGGGATCGCCAAATTTGGGATGCTGGAAGGGCTCGATCTCGCCGTAGGGGTACTTGCGGGTGAGGAGCTCGTAGAGCGTGACGCCGACCGCGTAGAGGTCCGTCTGTTCGTTGGCCGGGACTGTCTTGGGGCCGTAAAGCTCGGGCGCCATGTAGCTGGGCGTGCCGGGGTTGTTGATCTCCTCGAACTGCTGGCCGTCGGCGGAGCCATCCGAGGCGGCGACACCCAGGTCGAGCACGCGCAGGCGGCCGTCGGTGTCGAGGTGCAGGTTGTCGGGCTTGATGTCCCGGTGGACGATGGACAGTCGATGCAGGCTGGCGAGACCCCTCAGGATGCGGATGCCCAGTTCTGCGACCTCACCGGCGCCGAAGCGGTGGCCGCCTTCGAGGCGCGCCTTGAGGGTGGCGCCCTCGTGCCAGCTCATCAGGTAGTACAGGTGGCTGCGCTCCGGGTGGGGAATGACCTGGGGAAACCACGCATCGTTCACCCGCCGGGCGAGCCATTCTTCATGGGCGAGGGCGGCGGCGGCTTCCGGATCGCTGTGTTCGGGGCGCAGGGTCTTGAAGACGCGGGACTGGCCGCGGGCATCATGGACGCGGTAGAGCAGGGTGGCGACCGATTCGTGGAGCAGGGCGTCTACGATGAGACCATCGATCTCCTGTCCGGGCTTGAGGCGCGGCGGCAGCGGCAGGCGGTGCAGACGCGCGATGTTGTCGCGCAGGCGGTCGGGCGGCAGGGTGTCGATGCGTACCACCACAACGGTGCAGTTGTCCTGGCTGCCGCCATCTTCGGCGCTCATCGTCAGGCGGGCCGAGGCGTCCTGGGGATCGGCTTCGGCTTTCAGGATGTCGCAGATCCGACGGTCGCTCAGCTGGCCCCACACGCCGTCGCTCATCAGGGCGAACACGTCACCGGCTTCGAGATCGCCGTCGGCGTAATCCACCTGCAAGTGGGCGTCGAGGCCCACCGCGCGGGACAGCACGTTCTTGAGCTCCGGGTGCTCCCACAGGTGGTCGGTGGTGAGCTGTTCGAGACGCCCGGCGCGCAAGCGGTAGATCCGGGTGTCGCCCACGTGGGCAAGGTAGAAGCGTCGGCCACGCAGCACGATGGCCGACAGGGTGGTGGCCATCCCCGCAGTTTCACGGGTTCGCGCGGCGTGGGCGACCAGCCAGCGGTTGAGGGCGCCCAGCACCGTGTCGAGGGATTTGTTGACCGCCCAGGTTTCGGGGGTCGCGTAGTAGTCGGACAGCAGGCCGCGGACGGTGTATTCGGAGGCCTCGCGCCCGTTGGCGTGGCCGCCGACGCCATCGGCCACCACGGCCAGGATGCCTTTGGCTTCCAGCTCGGAGCCTTCGGGGGTGACGGCGCCGCAGAAGTCCTCGTTGCGCAGCCGGGGGCCGGTGAGGGACGAGTAGCCGAGGGATGCGCGAAGGGGCGAAGCGGCGCTCATGGGGGGCGTCCGGTCAGGGTTGAGGGTAGGCAGGATAGGGCAACCGGGCCGGCGGTGGTGTGAGTACCGCAATCGGCCCGGTTTCTTTCAGGGTTTCCGCGTCATGCGCGGCGGCGCGTCAGATGCGTGCGCCGGTGAGGTGCGGAGCACCCCAGGTGGTGCGCCAGCGGCGCTTGACGGCGGTGAGGCCGATCAGGGCGGCGACAGCCAGCGCGGCGAAGATCAGGAAACCCGCCTGGTAGCTGCCGGTGGCCTGCTTGCTGTAGCCAAGGCTCGAGGCGAGATAGAAACCACCCACGCCACCGGCCATGCCGACGAGGCCGGTCATCACGCCGATTTCCTTGCGGAAGCGCTGGGGGACCAACTGGAACACCGCGCCGTTGCCCATGCCCAGGGACAGCATCGCGCAGACGAAGACCGCCAGCGCCTGCCAGGCTTCGGGCAGGCCGAAGCTGACGATGGTGAGGAAGATCGCGGCGAAGATGTACATGGCGGTGAGGCTCTTGATGCCGCCGATGCGGTCGGCCACGTTGCCGCCGATGGGACGCACCAGGCTGCCGGCAAACACACAGGCGGCAGTGAAGAAGCCAGCCGTCTTCGGATCAAGCCCGTACTGGGTGTTGAAGTAGATGGTGAGGGACGACGCGAGGCCGACGAAGCCGCCGAAAGTGACCGAGTAGAAGAACATGAACCACCAGGAATCCTTGTCCCGCAGCACGGCAAGGTACTCGGTGAGGGACTTGGCCGGCGGGCACTCCGGGGCGTCCTTGGCGAGGATCAGGTAGAGCACGAAGACGATGGACAGCGGGATCAGCGCCAGACCGAAGACATTCACCCAGCCGAAGGCAGCGGCAAGGCCCGGGCCAAACAGCGCGGCCAGCGCAGTGCCGGAGTTGCCGGCGCCAGCGATGCCCAGCGCGGTGCCTTGGTGCTCCGGCGGATACCAGCGGGAGGCCAGCGGCAGGGCCACCGCGAACGATGCGCCGGCGACACCGAGGAACAGGCCGAGGATCAGCACTTCAGTGTAGCTGTGGATGCCGAACTTCCAGGCCGCGGCGAGGGCGGCGATCACGATGACCTGGCCGATGGCGCCGGCTTTTTTGGGCTTGAGGTGATCAACGAGCACGCCCATCACGATGCGCAGCAGGGCGCCGGCGAGCACCGGCGTCGCGACCATAAGACCCTTCTGGGTGTGGTCGAGGGCCAGATCCTTGGCGATCTGCACGCCCAGCGGGCCGAGCAGCACCCACACCATGAAGGCGAGGTCGAAA
This sequence comes from Zoogloea sp., assembly GCA_041917255.1. Lineage (GTDB taxonomy): Bacteria > Pseudomonadota > Gammaproteobacteria > Burkholderiales > Rhodocyclaceae > Zoogloea. The sequence continues at coordinate 44,101 of JAYRYA010000022.1, read as the reverse complement.
TAGAGGAAGGCGGCCAGCAAGGTGGGTGTGTGGCCAGCTTTGAGGAATGATTTGCGGTCCATTTGAGGCTCCTGGTTACGAATTTGGCTCGGCGGCGCAGCGTTGGCGCTGCCACGACTTGATTGGGCGAAAGGGGGGGCACGTCCCAGGGGCGGCGGGGGAGACCACCTGGAAGGGGTCACCGCCCCCGGGGCGTGTGGGTTACAGGTCGATGAACACGTCGCCGTGCTCGACCTTGACGGCATAGCGTTTCACGCAGCCCGCATCCGGCGGCACGACCTGGCCGTCCTCCAGCTGGACTTTCCAGCCATGCAGCGGACAGGTGACCGTGGTGCCATGGACGATGCCCTGGGACAGCGGGCCACCCTTGTGGGGGCATTTGTCGCGGAGGGCGAAGAATGCGTTGTCACCGTTGCGAAACAGCGCGATCAGCCCGTGGTCTTCGCTTGCCACCATGCGTGCGCCCAGCATGGGTACGTCGCTGGTGGTACAGATCCTTTTCCAGTTGGTCATGGCCGGGCTCCTAAATCCTGATGATCTCGAAGTCGCGCTTGAGCGCGCTGCCGGAAGGGGCGTCGGCAATCGCCGACCACGGGTCCTTGTACTTCTGGAGGGCGAAGAGCAGCGTGTCGTGGAGTGTCTTGCGTCGGTCTGCGTCTTCGAGAACCTGCTGACGGATGTGCTCCATGCCGACACGTTCGAGGTAATGGCAGGTGCGCTCCAGGTAGAAGCCTTCTTCCCGGTACAGCTGGATGAAGGCTCCGGCGTATTCCAGTACTTCGTCGTCGTCCTTCACCTTGCAGAAGAACTGGGCGACCTCGGTCTTGATGCCCCCGTTGCCGCCGATGTATATCTCGTAACCCGACTCCACGCCGATCACGCCGACGTCCTTGATGCCGGATTCGGCGCAGTTGCGCGGGCAGCCGGATACCGCCAGCTTGACCTTGTGAGGGCTCCACATGCCGTCGAGCATCTTCTCGAGCTTCACCCCGAGCGCCATCGAGCGCTGGGTACCAAAGCGGCAGTGATCAAACCCGACGCAGGTCTTCACGGTGCGCAGGCTCTTGCCGTAGGCCTGGCCCGAGACCATGCCGGCCTTGGCGAGATCCGCCCAGATGCCGGGCAGGTCTTCCTTCTTCACGCCCAGAAGGTCGATGCGCTGGCCACCGGTCACCTTGATGGTGGGCACTTTGTACTTTTCGGCCGCATCGGCGATGGCGCGCAGCTCGGTCGGGTTGGTGAGGCCGCCCCACATCCGCGGCACCACCGAGTAGGTGCCGTCCTTCTGGATGTTGGCGTGGGCGCGCTCGTTGATGAAACGGCTCTGCGGGTCGTCGATAGCCTCGTGGGGCCAGGTGGACAGGCAGTAATAGTTGAGGGCCGGGCGGCAGGTGGCGCAGCCGTTGGGCGTCTTCCAGCCGAGGACGCGCTGGGCGTCGGCCACCGACAGCAGCTTGTGCTCGCGGATCGCCTTGCGCACTTCGCCGTGGGAGTGGTCGGTACAGCCACAGACGGCCTTGTTGTTGGAATCCGCCGGTTGATAGGCGCCGCCGATGGTCGAGGCGAGGATTTGTTCCACGAGGCCGGTACACGATCCGCAGGAGCTCGACGCCTTGGTGTGCTTGCGCACGTCCTCAAGGGTGAACAGCCCCTGTTCCTGGATCGCCTTGACGATGGAGCCCTTGCTCACGCCGTTGCAGCCACACACTTCGGCGTTGTCCGGCATGGTGGCGGCGAGGCTGTTGCCCTTGTGTCCCACGTCGCCCAGGTGGGCGTTGCCGAACACAAGGTGGTCACGCAGCTCGCTCACATTCTGTTCGTCCTTCAGGAGCTGAAAGTACCAGGCGCCGTCCTTGGTGTCGCCATAAAGTACTGCGCCGACGAGTTTGTCCCCTTTGAGCACGAGGCGCTTGTAGATACCGACGGCGGGATCATGAAAGACGATGTCCTCGGTGCCCTCCGCCCCTGAAAAATCGCCGGCGGAGAATACGTCAATGCCCGTGACCTTGAGCTTCGTGCTGGTCACCGAGCCTTCGTAGCGGCCGATTCCATGCATGGCAAGGTGATTGGCACACACCTTGGCCTGTTCGAAGAGCGGCGCCACCAGACCGTAGGCGGTGCCCCGGTGCGCGGCGCACTCCCCGACGGCGTACACCGCCGGATCGTAGGTCTGCAGGGTGTCGGAAACGACGATGCCGCGGTTGCAGTGGATGCCGGCCTTCTCGGCCAGTGCCACGTTGGGGCGGATGCCAGCGGCAAAGCAGACGAGATCGGCGGGAATGGTGTCGCCATCCTTGAAGCGCACTGCGCAGACTCTGCCTGACTCGCCTTTCACCAGCTCGGCGGTCTGCGCCTGCATCCGGAACTTCATCCCTTTCGCTTCCAGTGCGGCCTGCAGCATCTTGCCGGCGGTGCGGTCAAGCTGGCGGTCCATGATCCATGCGGCGTTGTGGAGCACCGTCACGTCCATGCCGCGCAGCGCCAGGCCATTGGCTGCCTCCAGCCCCAGCAGGCCGGCGCCGATCACCACCGCGTGGCGGTAACGGGCGGCAGCGTCGATCATCTCGTCGGTGTCCTTGATGTCCCGATAGGAGATCACGCCGGGCAGATCATTGCCCGGAATCGGTGGCATGAAGGGGGTGGAGCCGGTGGCGAGGAGCAGCCGGTCGTAATCCACGGTAATCGGCGTGCCGTCCTTGCCGATGGCGGTGACGGCACGGTTGCGGCGATCGATGTCGGTGACCTTGGCGCCCAGATGCAGCGTGATGCCGTTGTCGGCGTACCACTGCAGGTCGTTGAGGATGATGTCCTGGACGGTCATCTCTCCGGCGAGCACCGGGGAGAGCAGGATGCGGTTGTAGTTCGGATGGGGTTCTGCGCCAAACACGGTGATGTCGTACATCTCCGGCGCCAGCTTGTGCAGCTCTTCAAGGGTGCGGACGCCCGCCATCCCGTTGCCGACCATGACCAGTTTGAGTTTGCGCATGATTCCTCCGACGATTGATCCTCCCCGGGCCGGGCGCATGGAGCGCGCCGAAACGGGCGTAAGCCTTTGAGCAGGAGAGATCGTCGTTGATCGCGCGGTGGGGCCGCCGTTGGCCTTTGCGCGGCGCCACGTCGGGAACGACGGGCACACTGGCACCTGGTGTCAGGTTGCGGGCAGTGCAGCAATGCTCTTGTCGCTGTCGGCCCGCATTAGTCGGTTCTGCTTAAGCATCTATCGTGCCATTAGTAAAAAGCCCCGCTGGGCGGGGCTTTGGGATATCTGACGAGGGCGGATGGGGCTCGATATTGCACCGTGCTGGTGCGTCTGGCCCCGTAGTGGGGCATGGTCAGAAGGGTGATTTCTTGCGCTGCAGCAGATAGGTTGCGAGGCCACCGAGGATGGCCGCGAAGACCAGAAATGACCAGTTTGCGATGGTGAGGTGGAGGAAGGTCCAGTCCACCACCGAGCAGTCGCCTGCACCGCGGAAGATCATCGGCAGCGACGAGGCGAGTGGAAAGCTCTCGAGCATGTACTCCAGGCCCGGCCCGCATTCCGACACTGCCGGCGGGAACCACTGGATCCATGACTGTCGGGCCGCGACACCACCGCCGGCCAGGGCCGCCACGGCCAGCAGCACGGCGTAACCGTTCTGGCCGCCACTGCGCGGGTTGTGCAGCCCGGCCACCAGGCCGATCAGACCGCAAACAGCGAGGGCGTAACGCTGCATGATGCACATCGGGCAGGGTTCGATGCCTTTGATGTGCTGCAGATAAAGACCGGCAGCCAGGAGACCGACGCAGACTGCGAAGAGCGATAGGGCGAGGAGCCGAAAGGAGGAACGTGAAGGCATCGGGATGTGGGGGCGAAACGGACCGGACGCCATTGTAGCCGGGCAGCAACAGTCGGGGGGTGGCAAGCGCCCCGGCTGCGGGGTCAGCGCTTACGAGCGAGGAAGGGGGCCTCGCGGGTGCCGGTATCCACCAGCGCCACGCCTTGCAGGGAGCGCAGCGTCCGGTCGCGAATGCTGCTGCCCTCTGGGGTTTGGGTGCCGAAGATACAGGCGCCGCCCTGAACGGTGAGGGACCTCTGCATCCGGGGCAAAAACAATCAAAGGGGCACGAAGCCCCTTTGTAGTGTGTGCAGCATGGCCCCTCGGGGCAGCCCTTACTTGCTCTTGATCATCGTACCGACGCCGTGGTCGGTGAGGATTTCGAGAAGAAGGCAGTGCTCCACGCGGCCGTCGATGATGTGAACGCTGCGCACGCCGTTGCGGGCTGCATCCAGCGCAGATGCGATCTTGGGCAGCATGCCGCCGGAGAGGGTGCCGTCCTCGACCAGTGCATCGATGTCGCGCGGGGTGAGGCCGGTGAGGAGCTTGCCCTGCTTGTCGAGCACACCCGGGGTGTTGGTGAGAAGCACCAGCTTCTCGGCCTTGAGGATCTCGGCCAGCTTGCCGGCCACCACATCGGCGTTGATGTTGTAGCTCTCGCCGTCTTCGCCGACGCCAATCGGCGCGATCACCGGAATGAAGTCGCCCTTGTCGAGGAAGGAGATGAGGCTCGGGTCCACCTGGGTGATGTCACCCACCTGGCCGATGTCGATCATCTCGCCCGGCACGTCCTTGTTCTCCATCTTGAGCTTTTTGGCGCGGATGAAGTTGGAGTCCTTGCCGGTGAGGCCCACGGCCTTGCCGCCGGCCTGATTGATGAGGCTGACGATCTCCTTGTTCACCTGGCCGCCCAGCACCATCTCGACGACTTCCATGGTCTCGGCGTCGGTGACGCGCATGCCCTGGACGAACTCGCCCTTCTTGCCGACGCGGGAGAGCATCGTTTCGATCTGCGGGCCGCCGCCGTGCACGACCACCGGGTTGAAGCCGACCAGCTTGAGCAGCACCACGTCCCGGGCGAAACATTCCTTCAGGTGCGGATCGGTCATCGCGTTGCCGCCGTACTTGATGACGAGGGTCTTGTCCTGGAAGCGCCGGATGTAGGGCAGGGCTTCGGCGATGATGGCGGCTTTCTGGGCCGGGGACAGGTCGGAGGTGTCGAGATGCTGGCTCATGGTTATCTGCGCGCAGGTTGGTTGCGGGTAGCCGCGATTGTAATGACCGGGCCCCTAAACAAAAAGCGGGAAGACGTACTTCCCGCTCTTTGATTGCAACGGCGTTTTGCGCGATCAATCGATCACGAGGCGCTTGGCTTGGGGGGCAGTCTTCTTGGGCAGGTTGAGTTCAAGCACGCCATCCGAGAATCTGGCCGATGCCTTGCTTTCATCCACGTCCTGCCCGAGTTGGAAGCTGCGGGAAACCTGGCCGAAGTAGCGCTCGGTGCGCAGCACCCGTTCGCCTTCCCGAGCTTCCTTCTCCTGCTTGCGTTCGGCGCTGATGGACACCACGGCGCCATCGATGTGCACATGGATGTCGTCTTTCTTGATGCCGGGAAGCTCGGCGTGAACCTGGAAGGCGTCGGCCACTTCCTTCACGTCCACCCGCATCTGGGGCGCTTCGGTGGTGCTGCCGTATTCGACGGGGCGCACGAAGAAACCACGGAAGAAGTCATCCAGCGGGTCGCGGCGAGAAACGTTGCTCATTCGTCAATCTCCTTGTTCCGGTTGCAGTTTTGAGGGCGTCTGCCCTCTCTGAAACCTATATAGGGTCGGGCCGGAAGCACTTCAAGTGCCCCGAAGGGATAAACTCCAGGGCCCGAAAAAGGATAAGGAAGCAACATGGAAACGTGGCAGAATCCAGCCCCCACGAACATCTGCCCGGCCTGCGGCGCGGCATTCACCTGCGGCATGAACGCTGGCGAGACGACCTGTTGGTGTGTGGCTTATCCGCCGATCCTGGCTGTGCCGGACGACGAGCAGACCGGTAGCTGCTACTGCCCGGATTGCCTGAAGAAACGTATCGAAGCTGCCCAGGCTAGCCTGGCGCGCTGAGGTTGTGGGCGAGCAGCCGGATGGCGTCGCGGTTGGTCCACGAGAACACCTTGCCGGCGGCGTCCTGCCACGGCAGCCAGAGGGATGCGGTGTGCTCGTCCGGCGCGATGCGCGCCGGCACGGCCTGGGGCACGCACAGGCTGAAGACGTGCTCGGTGTTGTGGGTGACGCCCGGTGCGTAACGGCTGCGCCAGCGCTGGAGGATCGTAAAGCGATTGGCTAGGCGCCAGTCGACGAGGGCGTCGGGCGTGCCCCGGATGCCGGTTTCTTCGGCCACTTCGCGTATCGCGGTGGCGGCCAGGGCTTCCTCACCCTCGCGGCTGCCGGTGACCGATTGCCACAGGCCGGGACTGCCGGCCCGCTCGAGCAGCAGCACATCGAGTTGCGGCGTGTGGATCACCACCAGCACCGAAACTGGCTGCTTGAAGGCGAGGCTCACTGGAGGTCCTGAAGCCAGTCCATCTTGCCGGTGGCGGTGCCGACGAGGGTCCAGAACGGAATACCGTCCTCGCGCCAGGTGTCGGCGGCATCCTGGAAGATCGACAGGGCGGTGGCGAAATCGGTCGGGCAGGCGTCGGCGAAGGTGTCGGCATGGTCCAGAACGATCACGTAGCCGTCGGCAACCATCCACGACAGGTCGGTCAGGCAGTCGGCCAGGGCATCCCAGTTGTGGCCGTACCAGTCGGGAAAGGCCAGGGCTTCGCCGACCGCGGCGAGGAAGGCTTCCTTGGTGGTGACCTGCGAGAGATCGATCCGGTGGATGGGGTATTCGAGGCTTTCGGCGGCTTCTTCAAGCGCCAGGTCGACGGCGTAGGGCATGCGGAAAATCCCGGCCCTTTCGGCCCGGGAGAGCAGGGAATGGAAATGCGATTCGCTCATGGCTTCACTCCCGGATCCGGCGGAAGCTGCGGTAGTGATCGTCGGAATAATAGAACACGGTGGGCGGGTTGCCGCCGCTGATGATGCGTCGGGCGCCGCGATCGCGGGCGCCTGGGGTGGTCACGGTGAACTCCCGGTAGTAGCCACGGGCGGCGTCGGGGAGGCGGCCTTCTCGGTTCTGGAAGGTGATGCCGTCACGGCGGTACGGGTAGGGGCCGCCTTCGTGGATCAGGGCCAGGGTTTCGCGGGCTTCCCGGGGGAGTTCGGCAGCCGGGATGTTGCCGATGCCGCTTCCGCGCCAGTCGAGAAAGTCGCGGGCGTGGGCGCCACCGGCAAATAGCAGGGTGAAGATAAGGACCAGGCGGAACAGGCGGGCAAGCATGGCAGTCGGCTCGATGGGAAACGGCTATGCCGCCAGTGTAGCAGCCGAGGGCTCACGCCCGAATGCCGTACTTCTTGAGGAGGTTGTAGTAATAGGCGGTGAGGGCTGGCAGGCGGCTGTTGCCTGGGTCCTGCGCACGCGCCCGATCCATCATCGTACGTGCCTGCTCGGCGAAGTGCTCGTTCCAGCCGCAATGTTCCACATGTTTAAGCAGCGCCAGGGTCGCATTGAAGAGCACGTGGGTGTTGCCAGGCATGCGCCGCACTGCGCTCAGCATGAACTGCACTGCGCCGTCGTAATCGCCGCTCTGGGCCTTACGGGCGCCTTCGGAGACGAGATCCTTGACTTCGCCGTTGATCTGCCCGGCGAGGATGTCGCCCAGTTCGGCCTTGCCGACCTCCTTCAGCATCGCCTTGGCCTGTTCGACAGCCCGATCATCCGGGGCGTTGCGCATGATATCGAGGATGACCTCGGTGCCATGTTCGTCCAACTGACTGGCAAAGCAGGCGCGGGCGAGCTCGCCCTTGAGCTTGGGCGAGAGTGACTGGGCTGCGCCCTGCTCGGCGAGAAGGGGCTTGAGCGCCTCGCTGGCCCGCTGGGTGTCGCCTTTCTTGACATGGACGAGCGCGCTGGACAGAGCGGAGCAGTGCCGCGTCTTGTCCATGCCTGCCATGGAGCGCTCAAGGTCGCGGATCGTCGCCTCGGCCTGGACAGTGTCGCCTTTGCCCAACTGAGCCTGGAGCAGACGGACGTGATCTTCCGGGTCGCGGAAGTCGGAATTCTTGCCCTTGCGCACCACCTCGCTGAGGATTCTTTCGGCACCTTCGTGATCGCCTGTTTCGATGGACAGTTCGCCCAGCCGACGCAGGCGCCCGATTCGGTGGGGTGACAGGGCCGTGGCGTTGGCGAGGATGGTTCGGGCAGACTCAAGCTCGCCGGAGGCTTCGCGGGAGCGGGCGAGCCAGTCGTAGGCATCCACGAAGAGATCGTTTTCGCTGACCAGTGCCTGAAGCATGTTGGTGGCTTCGTCGTAGCGCTTCTGCATGTAAAGCGTTTTGGCGAGGCCAAGACGGGCCCAGGGGACGCTGCGGGTTTCGAGGATGCGTTCGTAGAGTTGCTGGGCCGTGTCGGCCTGACCGCTGGCCACATGGAGTTCGGCGCGCAGGCGCAGGAAATCCAGCGCCCATTGGGGAAACTTGGTTTCCGCGTCGGCGCAGTAAGTGATGGCGTCCGGTACGTTGCCCAGCTCGATGAGTCGGTAGGCGGGCATGAAGGCGTCGCGCTTTTCCAGGGCGCGCAGGATGCGCTCGTGGAGGGTGTCGGCGGCGAAGGGTTTGAGGATGTAGTCGTTGGGCGCCAGCTCGGCGGCGCTCACCACGCGCTCGTACTGGCGTTCGCCCGTGACCATGATGAACAGCGTTGCCAGTGGGATTATAGCGTTGTGGCGCAGATCTTCGAGCAGGTGCTGGCCGTCCTGGCCGTCGCCAATGTGGTATTCGCAGAGAATCAGGTCAAAGCGCGTGTCCCGCAGTTTGCGCACGGCGACGCCGGCCGACACGGCAAACTGGACCTTGGCGATGCCGCTCATGTTGAGCATGTTGCGGAGTTGCGTCCGCATGTTCGGATTGGCTTCGACGATGAGGGCAGAGATGGTGTCGAGATCGATCACGGAGGCTCGTTGGGCGATGGAGGGGCGCAGTCATCCATGCAAACGGCGGGGGAGGCTGATTCTTGATAGCCAGGCTCAACAAAAAGGGGCAAACGGCGAACCGTTTGCCCCTTAGGGGTCAGCCTGGCTACGCAGCGATCAGGCGGCCGGTGCTTCCGGCGCCTTGGCGCGCAGGCGAATGTGCAGTTCGCGGAGCTGCTTTTCGTCCACCGGAGACGGCGCGTCGGTGAGCAGGCACTGCGCACGCTGGGTCTTGGGAAAGGCGATCACGTCACGGATCGACTCGGCGCCGGTCATCATGGTGACGATGCGGTCAAGGCCGAAGGCAAGGCCGCCGTGCGGGGGTGCGCCATACTTCAGGGCGTCGAGCAGGAAGCCGAATTTGGCCTGCTGTTCGTCCGGGCCGATGTTGAGGGCGGTAAAGACCTTCTCCTGCACGTCGGCGCGGTGGATACGCACCGAGCCACCGCCGATTTCCCAGCCGTTGAGGGCGAGGTCGTAGGCCTTGGCGAGGCACTTGCCCGGATCGGTGGTGAGCAGGTCGAGGTGCTCGTCCTTCGGGCTGGTGAAGGGGTGGTGGCAGGCGGTCCAGCGCTTGTCTTCGTCGTCGTATTCGAACATCGGGAAATCGACGACCCACAGAGGCTCCCAGGCCTTGCCGTTGACGTAGCCCTTCTCGTGACCGAGCTTGATGCGCAGGGCACCAAGGGCGTCGTTCACCACCTTGGTCTTGTCGGCGCCGAAGAAGATCAGGTCGCCGGACTGGGCGCCCGTGCGTTCGAGGATGGTGCGCAGGGCGGTCTCGTGGAGGTTCTTGACGATCGGCGACTGCAGGCCGGATTCATTGACCTGGGTGACGTCGTTCACCTTGATGTAGGCCAGGCCGCGGGCGCCGTAGATGCTCACGAATTTGGTGTATTCGTCGATCTCGCCACGGGACAGGCTCGCACCGCCCGGCACGCGCATGGCAGCGACCCGGCCGCCGGAGGTGGCGGGGCCGCTGAAGACCTTGAAGGCCACGTCGGCCACGGCGTCGGTGACGTCGGTGAGTTCGAGGGTGACGCGCAGATCCGGCTTGTCGGAGCCGAAGCGGGCCATGGCTTCGGCGTAAGTCATGCGCGGGAAGGGGTTGGGCAGCTCGACGGCCAGCACTTCCTTGAAGATCGTCCGGATCATCTCTTCCATCATCGCCGTGATCTCGGCTTCGGTCAGGAAGGAGGTCTCGATATCGACCTGGGTGAATTCCGGCTGGCGGTCGGCGCGCAGGTCTTCGTCGCGGAAGCACTTGACGATCTGGTAGTAGCGGTCGTAACCGGCCACCATCAACATCTGCTTGAAGAGCTGGGGCGACTGGGGCAGTGCGAAGAACTGGCCGTCGTGCACGCGGGAGGGCACGAGGTAGTCGCGGGCGCCTTCCGGGGTGCTCTTGGTGAGCATCGGAGTTTCGATGTCGATGAAGCCCTGGGCGTCGAGGAAGCGGCGGAAGGCCATGGCCGTGCGGTAGCGCAGGATCATGTTCTTCTGCATCTGCGGACGGCGCAGGTCGATGACGCGGTGGGTGAGGCGGGTGGTTTCGGAGAGGTTTTCCTCGTCGAGCTGGAACGGCGGCGTGGAAGAGGTGTTGAGCACCTCGATCTCGTGGCACAGCACCTCGATCTCGCCGGAGACGAGGTTGGTGTTCTCGGTGCCGCCCGGGCGCCGACGCACCTTGCCGGTGATCTTCAGGACGAACTCGTTACGGACAGATTCGGCCACCTGGAACATGTCGGCGCGGTCCGGATCGCACACCACCTGAACGAGGCCTTCCCGGTCGCGCAGGTCGATGAAGATCACGCCGCCGTGGTCGCGCCGGCGGTGAACCCAGCCGCAGAGGGTGACGATCTGATCGAGGTAGGCGGTCGAAACGAGGCCGCAGTATTGAGTTCGCATGATGGGGTCTTTATTTCCTGGGAAAACGGAACGCGCCTGCCGGGCAGACGCGTTATTGATTCAGAAGGGCGCCGGCCGGCTTGAGCGCAGGTGGGCGGCTGGAGGGAGGCGGTGAAACCACGCCCATCGAGATGATGTACTTGAGGGCTTCATCGACGCTCATGTCGAGTTCGATGGCGTCCTTGCGGGGGAGCATCAGGAAGAAGCCGGAGGTCGGGTTGGGCGTCGTCGGAACATATACGCTGACGAAATCACCGCCCAGATGATGGGCCGCGTCGCCGCCGGGCACCCCCGTCTGGAAGCCGATGGTCCACATGCCTGCGCGGGGGTACTGGATGAGCAGCGCCTTGCGGAAGGCTTGACCGTTGCTCGACAGCAGGGTGTCGGAAACCTGCTTGACGCTGTAGTAGATCGACTTGACCACCGGAATGCGCGACAGCAGGCCTTCCCAGAAGCGCACCATGCGCTGGCCGACAAAGTTGGCCGCGGCCAGGCCGGTGGCGACGATCACGACCAACGAGACAACCACGCCGATCCCCGGTACATGGAAGCCGAGCAGGGCATCCGGACGCAGGGTCGGGGGAACCAGCAGCAGGATCTGGTCGAGAGTCGTGATGATCCATGCCAGCACCACAAAGGTGATGACGAGCGGAATCCAGATCAGCAGACCGGTTACGAAATATTTTTTCATTCAGCGGTGGTCGGGCGCGTGAGGATCAGTGGCACGCGCAACTGCCGCCGCAGGGAGTCGGAGCGGGAGATTCGGACTTGGCTGCTTCGGTCTTGGGGCTGGCGCCAGAGTTGGAGCCGCCCTTGAAGTCGGTGGCGTACCAGCCGCTGCCCTTGAGCTGGAAGCCGGCCGCAGAGAGCTGCTTGGCGTAGGCTTCCGCGCCACAGGCGGGGCAAACGGTGAGCGGTGCGTCGCTCATTTTCTGGAGGTGATCTTTTTGATGGCCGCAGGCGCTGCAGCGATACTCGTAGATGGGCATGACGAGCTCCGGGAAAATCGATTGGGACGAAGTTTAGCGCATCGCAACATCGGGCGAAACACGCCCGGTGCGGCGCAAATGGGGGCAAATGAGCGTGTTTCAAGCGCCAGCGCGGGGCTCAGAGCATTCCGAGGTAGGCGCTGGTGAGCGAACTGCCCCAAATCAGCGCCAGCAGCCCGGCTGCTGCGAGATAGGGGCCGAAGGGGATGGGGATCTCCCGGCCGTGCTGGCGCAGGACGATCAGGGCGATGCCGACCACCGCACCGACCACCGACGACAGCAGAATGGTCAGGGGCAGGATCTGCCAGCCAAGCCACGCGCCGATGGCGGCGAGAAGTTTGAAATCTCCGTAGCCCATGCCCTCCTTGCCGGTGACCAGCTTGAACAGCCAGAAGACCGTCCAGAGCGAAAGATAGCCAGCCGCGGCGCCGACCACCGCACTCTGCAGGTCGGTGAAAGTGCCATCAATGTTGAGGAGCAGGCCCAGCCAAAGAAGGGGCAGGGTGATGCTGTCGGGCAGGAGCTGGGTGTCGAGGTCGATGAAGCTGAGGGCGGTCATTGCCCACACGAAGATCAGCGCACCGATGGCTTGGAGCCCGAAGCCGAAATGGTAGGCGGTAAATCCCGACGCAATGGCACAGAAAAGTTCGATGAGCGGATAGCGGGGGCTGATCGGCCCGCTGCAGTGGCGACAGCGGCCGCGCAGCAGGAGGTAGCTGACCACCGGGATGTTCTCGACAGCGCCGATTCCGTGGCCGCAATGGGGGCAGCGGGAGCGCGGCGTGGCAAGGTTGAAGCGCGGCTGTTCTTGCGGTGATTCACCGCGCAGGCTGGCGGCTTCGGCCTGCCATTCCCTTTCCATCATTACCGGCAGGCGATGGATGACGACGTTCAGGAAACTGCCGACAAACAGACCGAGCAGCGCGCAGGTGGCCGTGAAGACCAGCGGGTCCGCGAAGACTTCCATGATGGGCGCCCGCTGGCGTCAGGAGACCACGGCGCCGATCTTGAAGATCGGGAGGTACATGGCGACCACCAGGCCGCCGATCACGACGCCCAGGAATACCATGATGATCGGCTCGAGCAGCTGACTGAGGCCTGCGACGGCGTCGTCCACCTCGCGCTCGAAGAAGTCGGCCACCTTGCTCAGCATGGAGTCGAGCTGACCGGATTCTTCGCCGATTGACACCATCTGGATGACCATGGTCGGGAATACGAGCACGTTCTGCATGGCGACGGTGAGGCTGGTGCCGGTGCTCACGTCGGACTGGATCTGCTTGGTAGCCTGCCGGTAAACCACGTTGCCCGCCGCGCCGCCTACGGAGTCGAGGGCCTCGACGAGCGGGACGCCCGCAGCGAACATCGTGGACAGGGTGCGCGTCCACCGCGCGATGGTGGCCTTGCGGACGACATCGCCGATCACAGGGATCTGCAGGACGATCCGGTCCACCGCGATCTGCATGGGTATCGAGTGCTTGTAGGCATACGATATCCCGATCACGGTGCCCAGGATGATGCCAAAGACGATATACCAGTACGACACGAAAAAGTCGGAGATGGCGATCACCATCATCGTGGGTGCCGGCAGGTCGGCGCCGAAGCTGGCAAACACCTTCTTGAATTCGGGGACGACGAAAAGCATCATCACCGACACCACCAGTGCGGCCACGACGACCACCGCGACCGGATAGAACATCGCCGATTTGATCTTGCTCTTGATGGCAAGGATCTTTTCCTTGTAGGTGGCGAGGCGGTCGAGCAGGGAATCCAGGATGCCGGCCTGTTCGCCGGCGGCGACCAGGTTGCAGAACAAGGCGTCGAAGTGGGTCGGGTGGCGGCGGAAGGCCTGGGACAGGCTGCTGCCGGTCTCCACGTTGGCGCGTACGTCATTGAGCAGGCGCGCCAGCGAAGGGTTGCCGCAGCCCTTGATGGCGATGTCGAAGGACTGCAGCAGCGGCACACCGGAACGCATCATGGTGGCGAGCTGACGGGTGAACAGCGCAATGTCCTTGTCGGTGATGGCGCGGCCGCGGGAGAAAGCCTGCTTCCGGATCTTCTGGGTGAGGATGCCCTGGCGACGCAGAACGGTCTGAACGACGGTTTCCGTCGTGGCGCGCATTTCACCACGGATGATCTTGCCGGTCTTGTCCTTGCCTTCCCAGACGAACAGGTGTTCGCGGGCGACGTTCGTGTTGCGGGCGGGGGTCTTTTTGGGTGCAGTGGCCATCAAATATTTCCGCGTGAAGCGATCACTCGTTCGTGCAAGCGAGGACTTCGGTCAGCGACGTGACCCCTTGCTTCACCTTCAGCAGTCCGGACTGGCGCAGATCCCGGACGCCCTCGATCTGGGCCTGGGCAGCGATATCCATCGAGTTGCCGTTCGTCATGATTATACGTGCGATCTCTTCCGAGATCGGCATCACCTGGTAAATGCCCACACGGCCCTTGTAACCGGAGCCTTTGCAACGCTCGCAGCCCTTGGGGCCATAGGGCTGCCACGTGCCGTCGATGTCCGCTTCCGAGAAACCGGCAGCAATCAGGGCTTCTATCGGGATGTCGACCGGCTGCTTGCAGGTGCACAGGCGTCGGGCGAGCCGTTGGGCCGTGATCAGGATCACTGACGACGCAATATTGAACGGCGCGACGCCCATATTCTTTAGGCGTTCGAGGGTCGATGGGGCGTCGTTGGTGTGGAGGGTGGACAGTACGAGGTGGCCGGTCTGGGCCGCCTTGACCGAGATTTCGGCGGTTTCGAGGTCGCGGATTTCGCCGACCATGATGACGTCCGGATCCTGGCGCAGGAAAGCGCGCAGGGCGGATGCAAAGGTGAGGCCGGCTTTTTCGTTGACGTTGACCTGGTTGACGCCCGGCAGGTTGATTTCAGCCGGATCTTCGGCGGTACTGATGTTCACGCCAGGCTTGTTGAGGATGTTGAGGCAGGTGTAGAGGGACACTGTCTTGCCGCTACCGGTCGGACCGGTGACAAGCACCATGCCGTAAGGGCGTGAAACGGCGTCGAGGAGGGCTGCTTTTTGGTCTGGATCGTAGCCAAGGGCGTCTACGCCCAGCATCGCGGACGTTGGATCCAGGATCCGCATCACGATCTTTTCGCCGTAAAGTGTGGGCAGTGTCGAGACCCGGAAGTCGATGGCCTTGCTTTTCGATAACACCAGCTTCATCCGCCCGTCCTGGGGGACGCGCTTTTCCGAAATGTCGAGCCGCGAGATGACCTTGATCCGGGCGGCGATCTTCTCCTTGAGCACCAGCGGCGGTTGGGCGATCTCGCGAAGGATGCCGTCGGTGCGGAAGCGGATGCGATAGTACTTTTCGTAGGGCTCGAAGTGGATGTCCGAGGCGCCCTCGTTGATCGCGTCGATCAGCAGCTTCTGGATGAAGCGCACGACGGGTGCGTCGTCCACCTCCGAAGCGCTTTCCTCGACCACCGGCACATCCGCCAGGCCGTCCTGGCCCAGCAGATCCATGTCGAACTCTTCGCCGGTGAGTTCTTTCAGTGTCGCCGAGGTGGACTCGGCCAGGCGCTCGACGAGGGCGATGAGCTTCGGCGCCTCAACCACCACCGGATCGACGGCAAGGCCGGTCTGGAAACGGATTTCGTCGAGGATGCGTAGATTGGACGGGTCGGCCAGGGCCAGGGCGAGGCGGTTGCCGCGGCGGCCAAGGGCGACGACCTGATGCTTGAGCATCAGCTTGCGGTCGATGGCGTCGATTGCCAGGTGCGACTGCTCGAAGGCGGCGAGATCGAGGGCCGGGGTGCCGAAGGTGTCAGCGGCAAAACGCGCGACGTCGTTGGCGCTCATCAGCCCCCGATTGATGACTTCGAGGACGAAATCATTGGGGTTTCCCGAGCCGGACGTGCACTGCAGCGCCTCGGCTTCGAGAAGCCGGCCGTGTTGTACGAGAGCGCGGGCGAGGCCGCTCAGCGCGGCTTGGGGAGTGGCTGACATGCCTGAGCGTCTGTATGGGTGATCGGCCTTGAATGTGCCCGGATCATGCCGTCAGGGCGAGGGCTTGTAAACCCACGACACGCTTTATGGCGACTTTTTTGCAGCAGTGCGGAATATTCGCACGTTCTTGATACGACGGTCTTCGGCCTGGACAACCTCGATCGGAATGCCCGCGATCTTGACCGACACGCCAGCCTCGGGAATGTCCTGCAGGTGTTCGAGCAGCAGGCCGTTCAAGGTCTTGGGGCCGTCCACCGGCAGATTGAGGCCCAGCCGGCGGTTGAGGTTGCGCAAATGCTGGCTGCCGTCGACGATCACGCTGCCGTCCTCGCGCCAGGTGAGCTTGTCCGCGGCATCCGGCGCGCTGGTGGTGAATTTGCCGATGAGCTCTTCGATGATGTCTTCGAGGGTGACGAGGCCGAGCAGTTCGCCATATTCGTCGACCACCAGGCCGAGGCGCTCGCGGTTCTCCTGGAAGAACTGCAGCTGGGAATACACCGGCGTGCTGGCGGGGATGAAATACGGTTTGGACAGCATGCCACGGATGTCGGAAACGGACAGGCTGTGGTCGAGGGTCTGGCCGAGGATGCGGCGGACGTGAAGGATGCCGATCACGGCGTTCATCTCGCCGTCGAACACCGGCAGGCGGGTGTGATAGCAGGTGGCGAGATGGCCCTGAATGATGTCGATCGGATCGGCGATGTTGACAGCCTCGATCTGGCTGCGCGGCATCATCATGTCTTCGACGGTGATGTCTTCGAGTTCGAAGAGATTGACCAGGATGCTGCGGTGTTTGGGCGGGATGAACGCGCCGGACTCCAGCACCATCGTGCGCAATTCTTCGGTGGACAGGCTGTGGGCATCCTCGTTGCCGTTCGGTGAGAGGCGGAGCAGGCGCAGAAGCCCCGCAACAAAAAGATTGACGAACCACACCACGAAATAAAGGCTCTTCAGCAAGCCCGAAAGGGGGTAGCTGACAAAGCACGCAAGTCGGTTGGCGTGGTTGGCGCCGATCACCTTTGGCGTGATCTCCGAGAACACGAGGATCAGGAAGGTGACTGCCAGGGTGCTCACGCCCAGCACCCATTCCTCGCTTCCGAAGAGCTGGATCGTGATGACGCTGACCAGCGTTGCCGCGGCGGCATTCACGAGGTTGTTGAAGAGGAGGATGATCCCCAGCAGCTTGTCGGTCTGGTCGAGGAGGTCGATGGCAAGGCGGGCGCCGCGGGATCCCTGGTTGGCCGCAGAGCGCAGGCGGTAGCGGTTGGCCGCCATCATGGCCGTTTCGGCCATCGAGAAGAAACCGGAGAGCGCCAGCAGCGTGACAAGAATTGCCGACTGGGCTGAAAGGGGAATGGCGTCCACGCGGAACGATGGTGGTTGGCGAACCTGGACGAGTATTCAGGCCGGGTCCGGCCTTGTCAAGCCGTGCGGCCCAGCAGCACCTCAGCCACGAAATGACTGCCCACGTAGGCGAGCATCAGCGCGATGAAGCCGGCGAGCGTCCAGTATTGTGCCTTCTTGCCCCGCCAGCCCTGAAGATGCCGGCCGACCAGCAGGCTGCCGAAGATCAGCCACGAGATGATCGCGAAGACCGTTTTGTGATCGAGCCGGAAGGCCTTGCCGAACAACGCTTCCGAGAACAGTACGCCCGAACCCACCGTGAGGGTGAGCAGCACGAAGGCGATGCCGACAAGGCGGAACAGCAGGGTTTCCATGGTCAGCAGCGGCGGAAGGGCGGCGATGGCACGCGTGAGATGGGCGCCATGCAGCCGGCGTTCGGCAACGGACATCAGCATGGCGTGGAGCGCCGCCAGGGTGAACAGGCTGTAGGCCAGCATCGCCACCACGAAGTGAGCGCGGAACAGCGGGGCGTTGGCGTTCTCGAGCAGATGCTGGCCAGGAAAGAAAGCTGGCAGCAGCGAACACACGGCAGCCACGGGCATGCCGAGGGTCTGCAGTCCCTCGAGTCGGGCGTAGAGGCTTTCGATCCAGTAGAAAAGTATCGCCAGCCACAACATGAGTGACAGGGCGAGACTGAAGCCGAAGTGGATGCCTTCAGCCGAGAAGAAAGTGCTGTTGAGCGCGAATCCGTGGGCCACAAGGGCGGCGAGCATCAGCAGACGCTCCCTGGGCTGCAGGCCCTGACGCGGGGCGGCGGTTGGCGCGATCCAGCGGGTGTGCCAGAAATGCACGCCGAGCAGCGCGTACAGGGAGGCGGGGAGGAGATGAAGTAGAATCGCGGGCATCTTCGAAGTTTACCCCAAGCCCTCGGCTACAAACCATCATGCTGGATAACCTCACAACGCGGCTTGCCAAAGTCGTCAAAACCCTTCGCGGCCAGGCTCGCCTGACTGAAGACAACATTCAGGAAGCCCTGCGCGAAGTGCGCATGGCGCTGCTCGAGGCCGACGTGGCCTTGCCGGTGGTGAAGGATTTCATCGCCCGGGTGAAGGAAAAGGCGGTCGGCACCGAAGTGCTCAGCTCCCTCACGCCGGGCCAGGCGTTGGTGGGCGTGGTACACCGCGAACTCACCGATCTGATGGGTGGCGCCCACACCGGGCTCAACCTGGCCACCCAGCCGCCGGCGATCATCCTGATGGCCGGCCTGCAGGGCGCCGGTAAAACCACCACCACCGGCAAGCTCGGCAAGATGCTCACCGAGCGGATGAAGAAGAAGGTGCTGACGGTTTCCACCGACGTCTACCGCCCGGCGGCCATCGCCCAGCTGCAGACCGTGGCCCAGCAGGCCGGCATCGAGTTCTTCCCATCCACGACCGATCAGAAACCTGTCGACATCGCCCTGGCGGCCGTGGATTACGCCCGCCGTCACTACTTCGATGTGCTGCTGGTCGATACCGCCGGCCGGCTCGCCATCGACCAGGCGATGATGGAGGAGATCCAGGCACTCCACGCCACGGTCAAGCCGATCGAGACGCTGTTCGTGGTCGATGCGATGCTCGGCCAGGATGCGGTGAACACCGCTCGCGCCTTCAATGACGCGCTGCCGCTCACCGGCGTGGTGCTGACCAAGCTCGACGGCGATGCCCGCGGCGGTGCGGCGCTGTCGGTGCGGCACGTCACCGGCAAGCCGCTCAAGTTTGCGGGCGTCGGCGAGAAGCTGGCCGGGCTAGAGGAATTCCACCCTGAGCGGATGGCCAGCCGGATCCTCGGCATGGGCGACATCCTGTCCCTGGTCGAAGATGCCCGCCGTGGCGTCGACGAGGAGAAGGCCAAGGAGTTTGCCCAGAAGCTCAAGAGCGGCAAGGGCTTCGATCTCAACGACTTCAAGGACCAGCTCGGTCAGATGAAGAAGATGGGTGGCCTCTCCAGCCTGCTCGACAAGCTGCCGGCTCAGTTTGCCCAGGCGGCGGGTCAGCTTCAGGGGGGTGTCGAGGACAAGGCGGTGCGCCGCATCGAGGGCATCATCAACTCGATGACTCCGCTCGAGCGCGCCAAGCCGGAGCTTCTCAAGGCGTCGCGCAAACGCCGCATCGCAGCCGGTGCAGGCGTGACGGTGCAGGAGGTCAATCGCCTGCTGAGCCAGTTCGAGCAGACCCAGAAGATGATGAAGCAGTTCTCCAAGGGTGGTATGCAGAAGATGATGCGCGCCATGAAGGGGCTGATGCCTGGCGGCGGTCTGCGCTGATTGTGAGCCGGCTCCGACCGGGGCCGGCTGATCCTGTTCGCCGCTGACACGCGGCCGTGAGGGAGCCGATGACGTCCGATGACGATCGCTGGCGATTGGCTTTTGAGGCTTCGGGCGATGTGCTCTGGGACTGGTTTCCGGCGGAGCAGCGCATTTTCTCCTCGGCAAGGCTCGGTGAGGCACTCGGTCAGACGCACGAAAACCTGACCCTTGACTGGCGTGAGCACCTCCATGCCGATGATCGCGACGCGACACTAGCCTGCCTTGAGGTGTGTGTTGCGGCAGGTGGGGGGGCATTCGACGCCGAGTTCCGTCTATGTTGCCGGGATGGTCGTTCGCGATGGTTTTCCGCGCGGGGAGGTGTTACCGAGCGGAATGCCGCCGGCGATACGGTACGTTTCACCTGCGTACTGCGCGACATCACCATTGCCCGCGAGCATCGGGAGACCCTGACCGCTTCTGAGCGCTTGTGGCAGTTCGCCCTTGAGGGCCATGGCGATGCGTTGTGGGACTGGACGCTCGACACCGGGGTGATCAACATCAGCCCATCGTTTCGCGCAATCATCGGCTGGCCCGACGGTGCCCCGCTGCGTGGCAACGACATCTGGCCGGAGCGTATTCACCCAGATGATCTGCGCAAGGCCATGGCGGCGTTCAATGCCCATCTTTCGGGCGGCCGTCCCATGACGGAGGTCGAATTTCGCCTGCGGGTGAATGACGGCACGTACCGCTGGGTTGCGCTGCGCGGCAAGATCATGGAACGGGATCAGATGGGCAAGCCCTCCCGGATGATCGGGATCTTGCGCGACGTGCACGACCAATACCTCAGCATCGCCCGGGAGAAGCGTCAGGAACGCGAGCTGGCGCGTGCCGCCCACCTGATCCACCTGGGCGAGATGGCGTCAGTGCTCTCCCACGAACTCAACCAGCCGCTCACCGCGCTGCGAAATTTCTCTGGCGTGGCGCTCCGGCGTCTCGACGAGCTTGGATCCCACGGCCATCGCATTGCCGAGCCCCTGAAGATGATCTCGGAACAGGCCATGCGTGCCGGCGACATCGTTCATCGGGTGCGCAGTTTCGTTCGCCGTGGTGCGCTAAAATGGGCCCCGGTAGATCTGAACAAGGTTGTCGACAGTGTCGTCCGTTTTGCTGAGTTTGAAGCCCGCGCTCACGCCGTTCAGCTGACGCTCCAGCGCGCTGACCCGCTTCCGTTGGTCAATGGCGATCAGGTCCAGTTGGGGCAGGTGCTCAGCAACCTGGTCAAGAACGGGATTGACGCCATGGGGGGCGTCCGGTGGGCAAGAGAACTTGCGATTCGGACGCGAGTCGACCACGATGGAATGGTGGAAGTCGCGGTGATCGACTGTGGCGAGGGACTTGCCGAAGCCGTGCGGCAAGATCCGTTCGCACCGTTTGTCACAACCAAGCCGGATGGTGTTGGCCTGGGTTTGGCAATCTGCCGGACGATCATCGAGAGCCACGGAGGGCGAATGTGGGTTGAAACCAGTGGTCCCCAGGGAACAACCTTCTGTTTGGCCTTACCGTCGATGCCTGCCGAATGAGTGGGCACGAAAAAAACAGCATCACAAATAAAAAAATGAGACACCTGGCAGGAGACAAATCATGGACACGCCGCTGGTGTGCGTGGTGGATGACGATGATGCCGTCAGGCTTTCCATCGGACTCTTGATCGAAACCCTTGGCTTGCCGGTACGTAGCTTTGCCAGCGCGCTGGACGTGCTGGACGACCCTGAAGCGCTGGCGCGGGCGCATTGCATGGTGCTGGATGTACGGATGCCCGGACTTTCAGGCGTCGGGTTGCAGGAGCGCCTGATCCGGCTTTCGCACACGGCGCCGATCATCTTCGTTTCCGGGCACGGAGATGTGCCGATGGTTGCGCGGGCGATGCGGGATGGCGCTTTCGATTTCTTGCAGAAACCGTTCAACGAGCAGGTACTGCTGGATCGCGTCCAGGAGGCCGTTCAGGTCGCGACGCATCGAAGACGCCTGCGCGCCAGGCGAGCCGGATTCCAGCGACGCCTCGATGCGCTGACCCTGCGTGAGCGCGACGTCATGGAGGGGATGGTTGCCGGACGGCTCAACAAGCAGATCGCCGAGGATCTGGGCATCAGCATGAAGACGGTCGAGCAGCATCGGGCCCGGGTGATGGAGAAGTTGCAGGCGGACTCGCTGGCTACGCTGGTGCGGATCGTGGTGTGTGCCGAGCCACAATCCGATTGACGCGTCCGCAAATGATATCGTCCGGGTTTTCCCGGATGCTCGGAGGGGAAACGCCGGATTTGGTGGAATCACCTTATTTGGCAGAATCCGTTCCGTCAGCCAACGCTGCATTGCACAAAAAAGACGGGTGGAGGAGACTCCCGTATCGATGCAGATCGGCCCCGAATCATTCAAGGAGATTTCATGTCGACGCAATTCGGTCCTTTTCAGGATGCCACGCTGGATAGTTTGATTGAGCTTGGTCAGGCGCTGGCGGCGCAGGTCGAGAAGATCACCCGTCTGCAGGTGGATACCGGCTTGGCTTCGTCGCGCGAGGCGATGGCCGCCTCCCAGGCGCTGCTGGAGGTGAAGGATCCGGAGGGGCTCGCCAGCTGGCAGGCCACCTACCTGCAACCGAATTTTGATCGTGCCGCGGACAGCGCCCGTCAGCAGTATGCTGTTCTGATGGAAACTCGCGAGATTCTTGCCGATGCGGTCAAGCAATCCACCGCCGATGCGACCCGTCAGATCCAGGACAACCTCGATCGAATCGCTGAAGGTGCGCCGGAGAGTTTTGCGCCGCTGTTCCAGGCGATCCGCCAAGGGCTCGAAACGCAGAATGCGGCGCTCGATTCGTTCAGCAAGGTGGCCGATCAGTTTGGCGAAATCGCCGAAGCCAACCTGCTGGCGCTCAAGGATGTGGCTGCGCCGGCGCCGAAGGCCCGCGCAGCAAAGCGCAAGACGGCCTGATCGGCATTCACAGGCTGTAGGTTCAAGGGTATTTGGCCGTGTCCTGGAGGACACGGCCATTTTTTTGTCTGTGCCGCGGTTCGCGCTACCATCGCGGCCATGATGCACGACGACCTTCATGCGCGGGCCTTGCACGCCCTGATGACGCCTTCGCCAGATCACAAATCTGCGCTCACCGCCAGTCTGTACGACGACTGGTGTTGCGGTCGAATCGGACTGTCCCTGACAGAACCGACACCTGCCCAGGTGGTGAACGACCCCGGTCGCCCCGAACGGCCAGCGCTCATCCCCCATACCGCCGTTCCGCGTCGCAAGCCCAATACGCCAGAGGGGCATGCGGCGCTGCTGCACGCCATCGCCCATATCGAGTTCAACGCCATCAATCTCGCGCTTGATTGCGTCTATCGTTTCCGCAATCTGCCGGTGGATTACTATCGGGGATGGTTGCAGGTGGCGGCGGAGGAGGCGTACCACTTCGGGCTCGTGTGCGAGCGGCTCGCCAGTCTGGGGTATGCGTACGGGGATTTTCCTGCCCATCGCGGGTTGTGGGACATGGCGGTCAAGACAGCCGACGATCCACTCGCCCGGATGGCGCTGGTGCCGCGAGTGCTCGAAGCACGAGGGCTGGACGCCACGCCGCCGATTGTGGCCAGTCTGAAGCGGATCGGAGATGAGGCGACGATCCGCGTGCTCGACATCATCCTGCGCGACGAGATTGGCCACGTGGCGCTGGGCGACCGCTGGTTCCGGTACTTTTGTGCGGAACGCGGGCTGGACCCCGAGCCGACTTATCTGGTGCTGATGACCGACTTCGATGCGCCCTGGCCGCCCAAGCCGTTAAACGTTGAAGCCCGCCGGATGGCGGGCTTCAGTGCGGCCGAGATCACCCGACTGGAGGGTGGCAGGCCCCGCCAGGAGGCTCAGAGCGAGCCGTAGGAGTGCAGGCCTGACAGGAACATATTGACGCCGACAAAGGCGAAGGCGGTGACGAGAAGGCCGATCACCGCCCACCAGGCCAGCATCGCACCGCGCAGGCCTTTGGTGAGCCGCACGTGCAGCCAGGCGGCGTAGTTGAGCCACACGATGAAGGCCCAGGTTTCCTTCGGGTCCCACTGCCAGTAGGTGCCCCAGGCTTCGGCGGCCCACAGGGCGCCGAGGATGGTGGCGATGGTGAAGAACGCAAAGCCGATGGCGATGGCCTTGTACATCACGTCGTCGAGCACCTCAGGGGCGGGCAGGCGGCTGGCCAGGATGCCCTTGCGCACCAGCAGGTCGGCCACGCCAATCATCGCCGCCAGCGCGAAGGCGCCGTAGCCGATGAAGTTGGCGGGCACGTGCACCTTCATCCAGTAACTCTGCAGCGCAGGGATCAGTGGCTGGATCTCCTGAGCCTCGCGGGAGAAGGTGTACCACAGCAGGAAGGCCACCGCCGCCGAGATCACCAGCAGCACGAAGGCGCCCATCCGGCGGGTGGCGTAGCGGCCTTCGTAATACAGGTAGAGCAGGGCGGTGATCAGCGAGAACAGCACGAAGACTTCGTAGAGGTTGCTGATGGGGATGTGGCCCACGTCGGTGCCGATCAGGTAGCTCTCGTACCAGCGCACGAGGAGGCCGGTGGTGCCCATCGTGGCGGCGCTCCAGGTGAGGGCGGATCCGGTCTTCTCTGCGAAATCGGAGCGGGCCAGCAGGCCCAGCCAGTAGGCGCCGGTGGCGATGAAGACCAGCGCGCTCATCCACATGATCGCCGTCTGGCTGGAGATGAGGTACTTGAGGAAGAACACCTTCTCGGCCCGGGCCAGATCGCCTTGGTAGAGGCTGATGCTGACCAGCGCCAGCGCCGTCGATACCGCCAGGAAGAGCCGGAAAGGCTTCCAGGCCCAGCCGATGGCAGCGATGGCCGGCACGGTGAGCACGAGGATCAGCTTCTCGTAGATGTCCATGAAGCCGCCGTACTGGCGCAGGGCAAAGGCTGCGCCACCCGCCAGGGCGAGGGCGAACAGCCAGTCGCCGGGGTTCAGGCGGCGGAGCAGGGCGCTGTTGTCGGTGTGGGCAATGTCCATGAATGGGACTCCTGGAAACAATGGGGCCGGTCAGGCCGGTGTTACGGGTTTGAGGGCGGCGGCGAGGCCGTCCCGATGGCGCCGGAAGGATTCTTCCACATCCATCGACTTACGGTTGGAGCTGAGGGCGATGAGCGCCTCGCCCGAGTCTTTGATCAGCACGAAGAGCCGACGTTCGCGGATGTAGAGCATCGCGAACACGCCCAGCACCAACAGCAGCGAGCCGAAGTAGACGATCGGTTTGCCCGGTGAGCGGGTGACCTGCAGCACGGTGGCGCGGACCTCGTCGAAACCCGCCATCTGGAAGAAGATCGGTGCGCCGTAGTGCAGGCTGTCGCTGGTGGCGTTGAGGGTGTCGCGCACCAGCCGGCCGGCGGCGCTGTCCGGCGTGACGGCGGGCAGGCCGGCGTCGGCACGGGCGAGCTTCCAGGCTTCCCAGGTGGCGCCCTCGAGGATCTTGATGAAGACGTCGGCGGCCTTGTCGCGTTCGGCTTCGGGGATGGTGCTCTCGATGAACTTGCCGAGGCTCTCGAAGCCGCCGATGGAAAAGAGCTCCAGCGTCTTGCGGGTGGTTTCTTCCATCCGGCCGCGCACCGCGGCGTCCACGTCCGGGCCCACGGCGGTGGTGGCAAAGCGCCGGGCAAGTTCGGCGTGGCGGGATTTGTCGATCAGCTGGCGACGGATCATGAACCAGCTGTCCGGCTTGCCGTCGGCGTCCATCGGGATGCGCATGAAGCGGAAGGGGGCGGACGGCGAGTCGCGCATGCCCGAGAGCATGTACCAGGCGCCGTCCTGCTGGATCGGTTGCATGTAGGTCTGGTATTCGCGGGCCTGACCGGCGGAATCCCGCAGCTTGTACTGGAAGCTCGGGCCGACGTTCTGCATGTCCTTTTTGGTGGGCGACTTGGCGCCACTGCCCAGGTGCTTTTCGAGCGTGGCCATGGTGCCGGCCGCATCCGGCTGGTCACTGGCCATGTTCTCGATGTTGAAGGCGCGGAAGCTACCAAGCTCCAGGGTGTGGTCGAGGCCCGCGGTGGTCACCTTGACAGCGTCGCCGATGGCGCCTTCGAGCGCAAAGTCGGCACTGGCGCCAGGGCGCAGGTCGTGGGCAATGAGCTTGAGCTTCGAGCCCCCGTCTTCGAAGCTGGCCTGATACATCATCACGCCATCGAACTCGAAGGGCTTGTTGACCTCGATGGTCTTCTCGACCGATTGGCCGCTGGCGTTGTCCGTGATGATGATGTCGCTGGCGAAGCGCTTGGGCATCCCGCTCTCGTAGTGGTCCAGATGGAACTTCTTGAGGGACACGCTGAAGGGCAGGTCCTGCAGCAGGATGCCGTCCTGCACGTTGAGTACCGCGACGTTGGCGCTCTTGCCCTCGGGGATGAAGACGTTGCCGCGGAAGCTCCAGTTGTCGAGCCCAAGCCGGCTTTGGGGGCCGATGTCGGAGATCAGCTGGTTGCCGGAGGTGACCACCTTGCCGCCCATCGCCATCTGCGCCTTGAGGGGCAGGTTGCCGTCGAGCAGGCCGCCGAGGCAGATCAGCACGATCGCAGAGTGGGCCAGGAAATAGCCGATGCGCGACCAGCTGCCCTGCTTGGCGGCGAGGAGCACGCCATCGTTTCGGGGGTTGCTGCGTGCGGTAAAGCCGGCGCGGGTGAGGTAGGCGCTGGCTGCGGCCTGGGCCTCTGCGGCGGGCAGCGTGCAGGGCACCCGGTCATGGTGCTGGAACTGGGCGAGGGAGTTTTCCTTCGCGTGTTCGCGGAAGCTGCGCATGTCAAGCAGCATCGGGCGGGTCTGGCGGACGATGCAGACGCTGGTGGAGATCACCAGGAAGGCCAGGATGGTCAGGAACCAGACGGAGTTATAAACGGCGTAGAGGCCCAGCTTCTCGAAGATCGGAAACCAGAATGGACCGAACTGATTGAGGTAGTTGTTGTAGGGCTCGTTCTGCTTGAGCACCGTCCCGATGATCGAGGCGATCCCGAGGATCGTCAGCAGGCTGATCGCAAAGCGCATCGAACTGAGCAGTTCGTAGAGTGCGCGGGAGTTGCTGCGGTGTCGCATGGATGGAGTCGGGCGGAAGAACCGGGGTGAAGTTGGAGTGGCGACCGTGACTGATCGCGGATTTCAATGGAAAAAGGGGTGGTCGAGACCACCCCTTTTTTATAGCTGCCGGGCGCTGGGAAGCGCCTTGACTCAGCGCAAGCCGGCGGCGTAGTCGGCGACGGCCTTGATTTCCGGGTCGGTCATCTTGAGGGCGATGGTGCGCATCATCTTGGCCGGATCGTTGGCACGCTCGCCAGCGCGGAAGGCCTTCAGCTGGGCTTCGGTGTAATCGGCAAACTGACCAGCCAGACGCGGGTACTGGGCGGGCAGGCCGGCACCGGCCGGGCCGTGACAGGCGGCACAGGCGGGGATGCCGCGCTTCAGGTCGCCGGCGCGCCACAGGCGCTGGCCGAGTTCGATGGAGGCCTTGTTCTTGGCGGCTTCGGGCTTCAGTTTCTGGCCGGCGAAGTAGGTGGCGAGGCCCTTCATGTCGTCGGCGGAGAGGGCTGCAACCATGCCACCCATCACGGCGTTGGCGCGTTCGGCCGGCTTGCCGCCTTCGCTCTTGAAGTTGGTCAGCTGCTTGTAGAGGTATTCCGCATGCTGGCCTGCGAGTTTCGGGTTCGTGGGGATCTGGCTGTTGCCGTCGGTGCCGTGGCAGGCACCGCAAACCTGTTCTGCAGTCTGTTTGGCCTTGGCCAGGTCGGGCTGGGCAGCAGCCTTGTCTTGGGCCTGAACCGCGCCAGTGGCCAGAAGCAGCGAAAGCAGCAGGGAACGCTTGATCATGATGTCCTCGGAAGCCAAGAATGTGGATGTCTCAAACCTGCTATTCTATAGCAATTCCAGCCATTTGCGCGACGCGACGATACCGCTTCGTGCTCGCCTGTTTCGCTCCATGTCCCTCTTCAGAAACGCCCAGTTCGAAATCTCCATTGCCAAGCCGAGTGGCCTTCCCGCCCCTGACGGGCCGGAAGTCGCCTTTGCCGGGCGTTCCAATGCCGGCAAGTCGAGTGCAATCAACACCCTTGCGAATCACACGCGGCTCGCTTTCGTTTCCAAGACCCCGGGCCGCACCCAGCTGATCAACTTCTTCCGCCTGCAGAATGGCGCGGTGCTGGTTGACCTGCCTGGCTATGGCTACGCCGAAGTGCCCGAAGCCGTGCGCCGCCAGTGGCAGCACCTGCTTGAGGACTACCTCACCAAGCGGCCCAATCTGGTGGGGCTGGTGTTGATCATGGATTCGCGCCATCCGCTGAAAGACCGCGACCGCGTGATGATCGGCTGGTTTGCCCCCAGCGGGCGGCCGATCCACTGCCTGCTCACCAAGAGCGACAAGCTCACCCGCAGCGAGGGCGCGGCGACCCTGTCGGCTGTGCGCAAGGAGCTCGCTGACTACGGCGAGCAGGTGACGGTGCAGCTCTTCTCCAGTCTCAAGAAGACCGGCGTCGAGGAGGTTGAGCGGGTGGTCGGATCGTGGCTCACGCCCACACCTGACACGCTTTGACATTCTTTGCCGCCGAAGCGCTGCCGTGCGTGAAATGACACCGGATTCCTGACCGGAATCTGTGCTATCAATGGCAATCCCTCGCGCGCTGCCCCGCTGGCCATTCGGTGGCGCACGCCGTTGAGGCATTTTCCGTTTCCACTTTCCGATCTGCCATGGAACTCCAACCCGTCATTCTCTCCGGTGGCTCCGGCACCCGCCTGTGGCCGCTTTCCCGCGAACAGTACCCGAAGCAGCTCCTGGCCCTGGTGGGCGACGAGACGATGCTGCAGGCCACGGCCGGGCGGCTTGCCGGCTTTGCCGGGCGTCTGCCGGTGGCTCAGGCGCCGATCGTCGTGTGCAACGAGGAATACCGCTTCGTCACCGCCGAGCAGCTGCGCGCCGTGGGCCGCAGCAGCCGCCACATCGTGCTCGAACCCGTCGGCCGCAACACCGCCCCGGCGCTGGCCCTGGCGGCGCTCGTGGTGCAGGAATCTGATCCCGTGCTGCTGGTGATGCCGGCCGACCACGTGATGCGTGACCTCGCCGGCTTCCAGGCCGCCATCGACGCCGGCATCCCGGCCGCCCTCGCCGGCGCCATCGTCACCTTCGGCATCGTCCCGGATCGGGCCGAGACCGGCTACGGCTACATCCGCTTCGGCGCCGAGCGCCCCGACGGCAGCAAGGCCATCGCCGCCTTCGTCGAGAAGCCCGACGCCGCCACCGCCCAGCGCTATCTGGACAGCGGCGAATACCTCTGGAACAGCGGCCTCTTCATGGTGCGCGCCAGCACCTGGCTCAAGGCCCTCGCGGCGCTGCAGCCCGCCATGGCCCAGGCCTGCGACGCCGCCTGGCAGGGCGGGTCGCGGGATGCCGACTTCGTGCGGGTGGACAAGGCCGCCTTCGTCGCCTGCCCGTCGGACTCCATCGACTACGCGGTGATGGAAAAGCTCGCCGGTGCCGCC
The DNA here is from genome assembly GCA_041917255.1 of Zoogloea sp. Lineage (GTDB taxonomy): Bacteria > Pseudomonadota > Gammaproteobacteria > Burkholderiales > Rhodocyclaceae > Zoogloea. The sequence continues at coordinate 15,186 of JAYRYA010000022.1, read as the reverse complement.
GAGCTGGGCATTCCCGGCTGCGTGGTGCCCATGAGCGCCGGCTGGTCCGACGTGGGCGCCTGGGACGCCCTGTGGGACATCGCCGACAAGGACGGCAGCGGCAACGTCGCCCGCGGCGACGTGCTGTTTGAAGACAGCCGCAACACCCTCGTCTATGCCCAGGACCGCATGGTTGCCTGCGTGGGGCTGGACGACACAGTGGTCGTCGAGACGCCCGACGCGGTGCTCGTCGCCCGCAAGGACAAGACCCAGAACGTCAAGCAGATCGTCGCCGCGCTCAAGCTCGAAAAGCGCAGCCAGGCCTCGGCCCACCGCAAGATCCACCGCCCGTGGGGCTGGTACGACTCCATCGACGCCGGCGCGCGTTTCCAGGTCAAGCGCATCGTCGTCAATCCCGGCGCGCGCCTGTCCCTGCAGATGCACCACCACCGGGCCGAGCACTGGATCGTCGTGAAGGGCACCGCCGAAGTCACCAATGGCGACAAGGTCTTCCTGCTGGGCGAGAACGAATCGACCTACATCCCGCTGGGCCACGTGCACCGGCTGGCCAACCCCGGCAAGCTGCCCCTCGAGATCATCGAGGTACAGTCGGGCGGCTACCTGGGTGAGGACGACATCGTCCGCTTCGAGGATACTTACGGGCGGGGTTGAGGCGGAAAGGGCGAGGCTGGCTGTTCAGGCTGGTCTGGCCACGAAGCCGAAGCGGGCCGGCACCTCGGCCCGCAGGATGCGCCCGACGGGCAGTGCCTGCCCGGCCCAGACAAGGCTCAGCGGCGCATCGGTCGCTTCCAGGTCGCCATCCAGATGGACGCAGAAGGCGGCCAGATCCCGGTCGTCCAGCAGCCCGATACCGTGCTCGGTGGCAAGCAGCAGGCTGCCTTCTTCGTCGAACCATGCGCCAGAAACGGTGCTCACCGGCTTGCCCGTGTGGGTTTCGAGGTGGTCTGGTGCCGCGAGGTGCAGGATCGTCGGCGTGTAATCCAGATCCACGAAAACCTGCTGCGGCCCGTTCTGGAAATACCATCGGCCGTCTGACGTCACCTCAAAGTTGCGGCTGATGAAACCGCGCAAGCCGGGATGGCGGATCGGGCCTTCGGGCACGCACCACTCGCCGCGGCGCGACAGGCGCAGCCAGCCGGTGCAGGAGGGCACGTTGGGCCACTTAGCGAGGGCTAGCCGGACCGCTTCATCCATCGTGATCCGCTGCCGCGCCTACCAGAGCTTCCACCAGGCCTGGGGCTCTGCTTCCGTGCCCTTGCCGGAGAAATAGCGACTGTTCGGGAAGTTCTGGCGCATCACGCGCTCGGCGTCCTTGCGTAGCTCGGGCATGTTGAGGTCGTCGTAGCTTTGCACAAGCAGGAACAGCGCTTCCTCGACGGCGGGCGACTGGGGGAAATCCTTGATCGCCGCCTGCGCCCGGTTAGCTGCCGCCACGTAAGCCCCGCGCTTGTAGTAATAGCGCGCCACATGCACTTCGTGGTTGGCCAGGGCGTTGACCAGGTAGCGCATCCGCAGTTGAGCGTCCGGCGTGTATTTGCTGTCCGGGAAGCGCTGGCTGAGTTCCTTGAACGTCGCGAAGGCTTCACGGGTGGCCTTCGGGTCGCGCTCGGAGAGATCCTGATTGGCAAGGCTGCCCAGCATGCCCAGGTCTTCGTTGAAGTAGGCGAGCCCCTTCAGGTAGTAGGCGTAATCAACGTTGGCGTGATTGGGGTGCAGCTTGATGAAGCGGTCGCAAGCGGCGACGGCGGACACCTGCTCGCCCGACTTGTAATAGGCGTAGGCCACTTCAAGCTGCGACTGCTGGGCGTAGCGACCGTAGGGATAACGCGCTTCGAGCTTCTCGAACATCTTGATGGCGCGTTCCCAGGCGCCATCGTTCATGGAATCCTTGGCTTCGGAATAGAGCTTTTGGGCGTTCCAGCCGACGGTTTCGTCGACCTGGTCGGGGAGGCCGCAGCCGGCGAGCAGCAGCACGCCGACAAGCGTTAAACTACGCAGGGTGAAATGCGCCATCGAAAACTCATTGGAAGAAGACTGGCTCGATTATAGCCCAGTCGATCCTTCCCATTCCCCCTCGTCCGCGAGCCCCGTTCCCCAGCGCGAATCGATCCCCGACGACTGTGCCGGGATGCGTGTCGACCAGGCTCTTGCGCGGCTTTTCCCGGAACATTCCCGCAGCCGTCTGCAGTCGTGGCTGAAATCCGGCCGGATCTCCATCAACGGCGCGTCGCCCGACTCCAAGACCAAGGTCTGGGGCGGAGAAGCCGTGACGGTCAGCCCCGAGCCCTCCGAGGCGATGCTCGCCGAGCAGGCCGAGGACATCCCGCTGCAGGTGATCTTCGAGGACGACACCGTGATCGTCATCGACAAGCCCGTGGGGCTGGTGGTGCATCCGGGCAGCGGCAATTGGTCCGGCACCCTGCTCAATGCGCTGCTGCACCATGGCACCGGTTTCCGCGATCTGCCCCGGGCCGGCATCGTCCATCGCCTCGACAAGGACACCAGCGGCCTGCTGGTGGTCGCCAAGACCCTCGAAGCCCAGACCGATCTGGTGCGTCAGCTTCAGGCTCGCACCGTCAAGCGTCACTATCTGGCGCTGGTCCATGGCGAGCCGCAGCCGGCTGGCGAGGTCAATGCGCCCATCGGCCGCCATCCCGTCCAACGCACCAAGATGGCCGTCGTGCCAGGTGGTCGCGAGGCGCTGACCCGCTACCGCGTGATCGAACGCTTCGCCCGCGCCACCCTGGTCGAATGCGAGCTCGCCACCGGCCGCACCCACCAGATCCGCGTGCACATGGCCCACATCGGCCATCCGCTGGTGGGCGACACCACCTATGGCAAGGCGAAGAGCGCCGATCCACGGCTCGACGCCTTTCCGCGTCAGGCGTTGCATGCCTGGCAGCTCGGGCTCATCCATCCGAAATCCGGCGAAACCTGTCGTTGGCAAACGCCGCTGCCGGCAGATTTCGACGGACTGCTTGAAACCTTGCGTGGGAGCGCCAAGTCATGAGCGACGCCTGGATCGTGCCCGACTGGCCGGCGCCGGCCAGCGTGCGCGCCCTCTCCACCACCCGCGCCGGTGGCGTGAGCGTGGCCCCGTACGACAGCCTGAATCTTGGCACCCACGTCGGCGATGATCCGGCGAATGTGACCGCCAACCGGGCCCAGGTCCGGCGCATCGTGCCGTCCGAACCCGCATGGCTCAATCAGGTGCATGGCACGGTGGTGGTGGATGCCGCTTCAGCGTCTGGGGTGCCGGATGCCGACGCCTCGGTGAGCCGCGCGCCCGGAGCGGTGTGCGTGGTGATGACCGCCGACTGCCTGCCCGTGCTGCTGTGCGACCGGGCCGGCACGGTGGTGGGTGCGGCCCATGCCGGCTGGCGTGGCCTGCACGGTGGGGTGATCGAGGCCACCGTTGCCGCGATGCACGTGGCGCCGGCTGACGTGATCGCCTGGCTGGGCCCGGCCATCGGGCCCTCTGCCTTTGAGGTCGGCGACGAGGTTCGGGCGGCTTTCGTTGCGGCCGATGCCGCCGCCGTTACGGCCTTCATGCCGGCGGGCCAGCCCGGCAAGTGGCTCGCCGACATCTATCTGTTGGCCCGTCAGCGGCTGGCGGCGCTGGGCGTCAAGGCGATTTACGGCGGTGATTGCTGCACCGTTTCCGAGTCGTCCCGCTTCTTTTCCTATCGGCGGGACGGCGTCACTGGGCGCATGGGCTCGCTGGTCTGGCTTGCCTGAACCGTCATCCGCCTTGAGTGGCGGTATACTTGCCGGCCTTTTTTATTCGAATGACCATGACGCCCCTCGCCTGGATTGTCGTAATGAGTTTTGCCGGCGGGCTGCTGAGCGTGGCGGTTGCATCCGTTTTCGCCTTCACCGCCCGGCCCACCTGGGTGCCGGTGCTGATCAGCTACGCCATCGGCGCGCTGCTGGGCGCAGCCTTCCTCGAAGTGCTGCCTCACGCCATCGAGGCCGCCGAAAGCCCCGAAAAGGCCGCAATGAACGTGCTGGCCGGAATCATGCTGTTCTTCGTACTCGAGAAGCTGGTGCTGTGGCGCCACTGTCACGACGAAGGCTGCGAGGGACATGACCACCATGATCACCCTGGTCACGGCGGCGGTCACGATCATGGCCGTAGCGGCCTGTTGATCCTGATCGGCGACACCTTCCACAACTTCGTCGATGGCGTGCTGATCGCCGCCGCGTTCGTCGAGAGCACGCCGCTGGGCATCGTCACCGCGCTGGCGATCATCGCCCACGAGATCCCGCAGGAAGTGGGCGATTTCGTGATCCTGCTGCATTCCGGTTATAGCAAGACCAAGGCGCTGGTGTTCAACCTGTTGTCGAGCCTGGCCACCCTGGTTGGTGGCATTCTGGCCTACGTGGCGCTATCCCACATGCAATCGCTGGTGCCGGTGTTTCTCGCGCTGGCTGCCGCGAGTATGATCTACGTTGCGGTAGCCGATCTCATTCCTGGCCTGCACAAACGAACGGAATTGCGCGCCACCGCACAGCAGGTATTATTGATCGCCGCCGGCATTGCCTCGATCGTCCTCGCGCACCCCCTCGCGGAGAGCGCGCTCGGCTGATCGGCGGCGGCGGGCAGGCGTACCAAAGAGCCAGAGAAACAGGGAGAGCGGCGCAAGGCCATAGAAGAAAAAAGTCAGCACCCCACCCACGATGGTGGTCTCCGCTGCGGTAGCAAGCAGCGCGACGTAAAGCCAGGCGATAGCAACGATATACATAACCGAATTCTACTCGGCGAGACGAGGCCGGGGTGAAGTGCGGCTTGGCGCGAACGCGACCCGACGACAGGGTGGTTCCGCCGGTTGACGATGAGTTGGGCATGCGTCCGACGACACAATGAGGAGAGCTGGATGTCCGTTACCCCCGAGCAGTCTGCCGAAGCGCTGCAAGGCATGTTCAAGTTCGGCCAGTCGATGGCCGCGAACTTCTTCGATTTCCTCACCAAGCAGGGTGCAGCGTTCCAGCAGGTTGCGCCTGCCCAGGCTCCGCAACTGCCGCTGCCCGAAGCCGAGGAGCTCGCCCGGCTCCAGAAGGAGCTTGCCGAATCCCATGCCCGGCTGTGGGCGCATATGTCCCAGGTCAAGCCGGGCGAGCCCGCAGAGCCGCTGATCAAGGCGCCCGCCGGCGACCGCCGCTTCAACGCGCCCGAGTGGTCGTCCAGCCCAGTTTACGACTACATCCGTCAGGCCTATCTGGTGAATGCCGACTACCTCGCTAAGGTGGCCGACGCGCTGCCGGTGGCCGACGGCCGCACCAAGGCCCGGATGCAGTACCTCACCCGTCAGTACATCGACGCGATGGCCCCGTCCAACTTCGCGGCCACCAACCCCGAGTTCATCCAGTCGGCGCTGGAGACCAAAGGCGAGAGCATCACCCAGGGCATCAAGAACCTGATCGGCGACATGGAAAAAGGCCGCATCTCGATGACCGACGATTCGGCCTTCGAAATCGGTCGCAATCTGGCCACCACGCCGGGTTCGGTCATCTACGAAAACGAACTGATCCAGCTGATTCAGTACGCCCCCCTCACCGAGCAGGTCTACAAGACGCCGCTGCTGATCGTGCCGCCGTGCATCAACAAGTTCTACATCATGGATCTGCAGCCGGCCAACTCGCTGGTGCGCTTCATCGTGGAACAGGGCTTCACGGTGTTCCTGGTGTCCTGGAAGAACTCCAAGGAATCCGAAGCCCACTTCGGCTGGGACGACTACCTCGAGAAGGGGCCGATTGCCGCCCTGGAGGTGGTGCGCGATGTCACCAAGGTGGCCAAACCCAACGTGCTCGGTTTCTGTGTCGGCGGCACCATCCTGTCGTCGTCGCTGGCGGTGCTGCGCGGCAAGGGCGAAGACCCGGCCGAGAGCCTCACCCTGATGACCACCCTGCTTGATTTTTCCGATGCCGGCGAGATCGGCTGCCTGGTGGACGAAGCCTCGGTGGCCGCCCGCGAAGCCTCCATCGGCCGCGGCGGCGTGTTCTCCGGCCGCGAACTGGCTCAGGTGTTCTCCAGCCTCCGCGCCAACGACCTGATCTGGCAGTACGTGGTCGGCAACTACCTCAAGGGCAAGACCCCGGAGGCCTTCGACCTGCTGTACTGGAACTCCGACAGCACCAACCTCTCCGGCCCGTTCATCGCCTGGTACCTGCGCAACATGTACCTCGAGAACAACCTGCGCGTGCCGGGCAAGCTCGAGATGCTGGGCGTCAAGGTGGACATGGGCAAGGTCGATCTGCCAGCCTACCTCCTGGCCACCCGCGAAGACCACATCGTGCCCTGGACAAGCGCCTATCTGGTGCGCCAGATCCTCGGCGGCGATACCACCTTCGTGCTGGGTGCCAGCGGCCACATTGCGGGTGCCATCAACCCGGCCTCCAAGAATCGCCGCAGCTACTGGACCAGCGATTCCACCGCCTCGGTGCCCGAAGAATGGCTCGAAACCGCCACCGAACAAAAGGGCAGCTGGTGGCTGCACTGGATTGAATGGCTCAAGCAGCGCAGCGGCGAAATGATTGCAGCCCGCAGCAAGCCGGGCAACACGAAATACAAGGTGATCGAAGCGGCTCCGGGGCGTTACGTCAAGGAAACCGTCTGATCGCATTGCAGTAAACCCCCGGGCTCGATCTTTCGGGGGAGAAAATCAAAAAATGGTCGGCAGCGAGAGGAAGAAGGGGGGCGCTGCCGATTTCAGCTTACCCCCGTACTCACACTTTGAGGGAGAGAGACATGGCACGTGTAGCACTCGTAACCGGCGGTATGGGCGGTCTGGGCGAATCGATCTGCATCAAGCTGGCAGCGCTCGGATACAAGGTCGTCACCACCCACTCGCCGGGTAACGCCAAGGCAGCCGAATGGCTGCAGACGATGAACAACATGGGCTACGGCTTCAAGGCCTATCCCTGCGATGTCGCCGACTTCGACTCGGCCAAAGCATGTGTCGAACAGATCACGGCCGAGATCGGCCCCGTGGACGTGCTGGTCAACAACGCCGGCATCACCCGCGACATGACCTTCAAGCGCATGACCAAGGCAGACTGGGATGCCGTCATCCATACCAATCTCGACAGCGTCTTCAACATGACCAAGCAGGTCATGGACGGCATGATCGAACGCAAGTGGGGGCGCGTCATCAACGTCTCCTCGCTCAATGGCATCAAAGGTGCATTTGGTCAGACCAACTACGCTGCGGCCAAGGCCGGCATGCACGGTTTCACCAAGTCCCTGGCCCTCGAAACCGCCAAGTCCGGCGTGACCGTCAATACCATCTCGCCGGGCTACATCGGCACCAAGATGGTGCTGGCGATCCCGCAGGAAGTCCTCGAAACCAAGATCCTGCCCCAGATCCCGATGAGCCGCCTCGGCAAACCGGAAGAAATCGCTGGGCTGATCGCCTATCTCGCCTCTGATGAAGCCGCATTCGTGACGGGTGCCAACATCTCTATCAACGGCGGGCAGCATATGTTCTAATAAGCTTTTCGCACCGCAACAAAAGAAGGAAGTCAAAATGTCTCAACGCATCGCCCTTGTAACTGGTGCCGTCGGTGGCCTTGGCACTGCTATCTGTAAATCCCTTGCCGCCGCGGGCGTCCGCGTGGTCGGGAATTTCTTCCCTGGCGATCCCGCCAAGGACGCCTGGGTTGAAGCTCGCAAGGCGGAAGGTCTCGACATCCCGCTGTACGGTTTCGACGTCTCCGACTACGAGCAATGCAAGGCGGCCGTTGAGGCGATCACCACCGAAGTCGGCCCGATCGACATCCTGGTGAACAACGCCGGTATCACCCGTGACAAGTTCTTCCCGAAGATGGAAAAGGGCCAGTGGGATGCGGTCATCGCGACCAACCTCACCAGCCTCTTCAACGTGACCCACACCATTTCCCCGAAGATGGCGGAACGTGGCTGGGGCCGCATCATCAACATCTCCTCGGTGAACGGCGTCAAGGGTCAGGCTGGTCAGACCAACTACTCCGCTGCCAAGGCCGGCGTGATCGGTTTCTCCAAGGCGCTGGCTGCCGAGCTGGCCACCAAGGGTGTGACCTGCAACGCCATCGCCCCGGGCTACATTGGCACCGACATGGTCATGGCGATCAAGGAAGAAGTGCGTAACGCCATCATCGACACCGTGCCGGTCAAGCGTCTTGGCAAGCCGGAAGAAATCGGCGCTGCCGTGGTCTACCTGGCTTCCGAACTGGCTGGCTACGTCACCGGCGCCACCCTGAACGTGAACGGCGGTCTGTACTACCAGTAATCGGCTGCAACAAGCGTCACAAGGCCCCGCCCTACGGCGGGGCTTTTTTTTGCGCAGCGCAGTATAATCCGCGAAGGCGAACCTATCGCCACCGAGGAGAAAACACAGATGGCCGATCAGATTCGCCTGATAAAAAAATACCCAAACCGCCGCCTTTACGACACGCAAACCAGTTCCTACATCACGCTCGCAGACGTGAAGGAACTCGTTCTTGATCATGGCACCTTTCAGGTTGTCGACGCCAAGACCGGCGAAGACCTCACCCGTAACATCCTCCTGCAGATCATTCTCGAAGAGGAAGCTGGCGGTGCGCCGATGTTCACCAGCGACCTGCTCTCCCAGATGATCCGTTTCTATGGCAACGCCATGCAGGGGATGATGGGCAAGTACCTGGAAAACAACATCAAGGCCTTCACCGACATGCAGGCCAAGCTTCAGGATCAGGTGCGGTCGGTGTATGGCGAGAACGCCACCGTGAGCCAGGATCTGTGGGCGCAGTTCCTGAACTTCCAGGGTCCGGCCATGCAGAGCATGATGGGCGCCTACATGGAACAGTCCAAGAAGATGTACGCCCAGATGCAGGAGCAGCTCGACAGCCAGACGCGCAACCTGTTCTCCGGCTTCCAGTTTCCCACCTTTGGTGCACCGGGGTTCAACCCCGAGAAGGGCGAGTCGCCGGAGTCCGGCGGCGATCCCAGCGACGCCACCAAGAAGTGATGTCCCGGGCCGCGCACATGTCGCGGCCCTTGTGTTTTATCCACCGGTTTTTCCTGACGCATGACCCAATCCAGCAAGCAGGGCGCCGCCCCGAAAGTCGGCTTCGTTTCCCTTGGCTGCCCCAAGGCCCTCGTCGACTCCGAACACATCCTCACCCGTCTGCGGGCCGAGGGCTACGAGATCTCGCCGTCGTATGAAGGCTCCGATCTGGTGGTCATCAACACCTGTGGTTTCATCGACGCCGCGGTGGAGGAGTCCCTCGATGCCATCGGCGAAGCCCTCAACGAGAACGGCAAGGTGATCGTCACCGGCTGTCTCGGTGCCAAGGAGGACGTGGTGATGGCGGCGCACCCGCAAGTGCTGGCGGTTACCGGCCCCCACGCCACCGAGCAGGTCATGCAGGAGGTGCACAAGCACTTGCCCAAGCCGCACGATCCGTTCATCGATCTGCTGCCGCCCCAGGGCGTCAAGCTCACACCCAATCACTACGCGTATCTCAAGATATCCGAAGGCTGCAACCACCGCTGCACCTTCTGCATCATCCCGTCGCTGCGTGGCGATCTCGTCAGCCGCCCGATCGGCGACGTGATGCGCGAGGCCGAGAACCTCGTCAATGCCGGCGTGAAGGAGCTGCTGGTCGTCTCGCAGGATACGTCTGCCTACGGCGTTGACGTGAAGTACCGCACCGGTTTCTGGGGCGGCAAGCCCGTCCGCACCAAGCTCTACGACCTGTGCAATGCCCTGGGCGACCTGGGCGTGTGGGTGCGCCTGCATTATGTGTATCCTTACCCCAGCGTGGACGACATCATCCCGCTGATGGCCGAGGGCAAGATCCTTCCGTACCTCGACGTGCCCTTCCAGCACGCCAGCCCGCGCATCCTCAAGGCCATGAAGCGTCCGGCCAGCACCGAGAACAACCTCGAGCGCATCCGCCGTTGGCGCGAGATCTGCCCCGATCTCACCATCCGTTCCACCTTCATCACCGGCTTCCCCGGCGAAACCGATGCCGATTTCGAAGAGTTGCTGCAGTTCCTCGAAGAAGCCAAGCTCGACCGCGTGGGCGCTTTCGCCTACTCGCCGGTCGAAGGTGCTGCTGCCAACGAACTGGCCGATCCCGTGCCCGACGAGATCCGCGAAGAGCGCCGCATCCAGCTGATGGAGTTCCAGGAAGACATCTCCACCGAGCGCCTCGAGCGCTTCATCGGCCGGGAGATGACCGTCCTGGTGGACGAGATCGACGAAGAGGGTGCCCTGGCCCGCTCGCCGGGTGACGCCCCCGACATCGACGGCCTGGTCATCATCCCGGCCGGCGAGAACCTCGAGCCCGGCGAGTTCGCTCGCGTCCGCATTACCGATTGCGACGTTCATGATCTGTACGCCGAGCCGATCTGACCCTCGGCCCCCTGTGGGTTGGACTTCAGTCCGACACCGCAGCCCAAACCCCGGTCCTGTAGGTCGGACTTCAGTCCGACAACACTGTCCGATATGAGCACGATGTCGGACTGAAATCCGACCTACAGGGAATCGCCAACCGTTTCATCACCCGGACACCCATGAAACGCACCCCCCGCATCGGCATCGCCCTCGGCAGCGGCTCGGCCCGCGGTTGGGCGCACATCGGCGTGCTGCGGGCGCTGGCGCGGGAGGGCATCGAGCCCCAGATCATTGCCGGCTGCTCCATCGGTGCCTTTGTCGGCGCGGTAGCCGCGGCGGGGGACATCGAGAAGCTTGGCAGCTGGGTCGAGACCCTCGGCTGGCAGGATGTCGTCGGCCTGATGGACATGGGCTTACGCGGCGGCCTCATCAAGGGCGACCGCCTCATCACTTTTTTCGAACGCAACTTCGTCGACCGGGATTTCATCTCCCTCAGCCACAGCTTCGGCTGCGTGGCCACCGATCTGCAAAGCGGCCACGAGGTCTGGCTGCGCGAAGGCAGCGTCTCTGCCGCCGTGCGCGCGTCCATCGCGCTGCCCGGTCTGCTCACACCGTCGTGGCTCGATGGCCGGCTGCTGGTGGATGGCGGCCTCGTCAATCCGGTGCCGGTGTCGCTGGCCCGGGCGATGGGCGCCGACATCGTGATCGCCGTCGATCTGAACTCCGATGTGGTCGGCGCCGCCTGGCGCAACCGCGCCGAACCCGAACGCAGCCCGGAAACCACCGCCAACGGGTGGTCGAAGCGCCTGCTGTCGCGCTTCGGGCGTAACACCACGCCGCCTGCCGACGAGGCGGAGGAGGAGCCGGAAGGTACGCCCTCCATGCTCACCGTGATGCAGAGCAGCATCTCGATCATGTCGGTGCGCATCGCTCGCAGCCGCCTGGCCGGTGAGCCCGCCGACGTGCTGATCTCCCCACGCCTTGCCCAGCTTGGCCTGATGGACTATCACCGGGGGAGTGAGGCTATCGCCGAAGGCGAAGCCGCCGTCGAACTCGCGCTGCCCTCCATCCGTCGTGCCCTCGGGCGCTGATATCCGTCCTTCGCCGGGAGGCGTTCCATGAATACCCTGATCGAAACCCTGCGTGCGATCGTCGGCGAGCTGCATTGTTTCGTCGCCGATGCCGACAAGGCCCCCTATCTCACCGACTGGCGCGGCCGCTACACCGGCACCGCGTCTGCCGTCGTGCTGCCGGCCGACACGGCCCAGGTTGCGGCCGTGGTGCGCGCCTGCGCCGACGCCGGTTGTGCCATCGTCCCCCAGGGAGGCAACACCGGGCTGTGCGGCGGGGCCACGCCACTCGCTGGTAGCGCCGCCGTGGTGGTCAATCTTTCGCGGCTACGGCGGGTACGGCGGGTTGATCCCGCCAACAACGCGATCATCGTCGAGGCGGGCGTCACCCTGGCGGCGGTGCAGGCCGCGGCGGACGAGGCCGACCGGCTGTTTCCGCTCTCCCTCGCCAGCGAAGGCAGCTGTGAGGTGGGTGGTTTCATCTCCACCAACGCTGGCGGCGTGCAGGTGCTGCGCTATGGCAATGCCCGCGAGCTGGTGCTCGGGCTCGAGGTGGTGCTGCCCGACGGGCAGGTCTGGGACGGTCTGAGGGCGCTTCGCAAGGACAACACCGGCTACGATCTCAAACAGCTATTCATCGGCGCCGAAGGCACGCTTGGCATCGTCACCGCCGCTTGCCTCAAGCTCTTCCCGCGCCTGCGCGCGTCGGCCACGGCCTGGCTGGCCATTGCCGATCCGGAGGCTGCGGTCGACCTGCTTGGCCGCCTGCGCGCCGTGGCGGGCGATCGGGTCACCGCCTTCGAACTCGTCGGCCGTCAGTCGCTGGAGCTGGTGCTCCAGCACATCCCCGGCGCCCGCGACCCCCTTGCGGACGCACACCCCTGGTACGTCCTCGTCGAACTGAGCGACACCCGCAGCGATGCCGGCCTGGAGGCGCTCCTCGAGCGGGAGGTGGGGCAGGGCGTCGAAGCGGCCTTGATCCTCGATGGCGTCATTGCCACCAGCGAATCCCAGGCCGCGGCCCTGTGGGCCCTGCGCGAGAACATCTCCGAAGCCCAGAAGCGCGAGGGCGTCAGCATCAAGCACGACATCTCGGTGCCCGTCAGCGCCATCCCGCAGTTCATCGCCCTCGCCGGTGAGCGCCTCGAAGCAGCGTATCCGGGCCTGCGCATCGTGTGCTTCGGGCATCTGGGCGATGGCAATCTGCACTACAACCAGTCCCGACCGGTGAAGGGCGAGAACGACGCCTTCATCGAGCGCACCGCCGAGGTCAATCGGATCGTTCACGATCTGGTAGCCGAGCTGGGCGGGTCGATCTCGGCCGAGCATGGGATTGGGCAGCTCAAGCGAGAGATCCTGCCGTCCTACACGCCTGCCGTCGAGCTCGAAATGATGAAAATCGTCAAACGTGCGTTCGACCCTGAAGGGCGCATGAATCCAGGAAAAGTACTTTGACGTGACGCGGCGCACAGGCAATTTGCGCGCGATATTGCAGCGATATTTGCGGGCTCAAAATGGGTAAATCCGCATTTGTCGGAAATTTTGACACATTAGGTAAATCGCCATCCGCGATTTTTCTAAGTTTATGAATTTAAAAAAAATTGGTGTCATGGCACGTAAGATGCTTATTTTTCGATTGGAAACAGATTTTGATGTGGTGCCAGTTCGCTGTGCGTAAAAAACGACGGCCAGCCCCAGCAATCTGAACCTAAGGTTCAACACAAGGAGATTCAACTCATGAAGAAATCGGCTCTGCTCGTCGCCGTTGCGCTGGGCTCTCTCAGCGCCGGCGCCAACGCCGCGGTGTACACCACCACCTTTGAAGGCCTTAACGGCAACTTCCTCATCAGCAACTTCGGCACCAACCTTCCGGGCTCTGCCCCCACGATTCCGGATGCGGATCACACCTTCAATGTGTCGCTGACCAACGTCAACGGCAAGGTCACCATCCAGGTTCCGGTGGCGGGCAGCTACGGCATTTACGCCAAGGCAGGCTCCAGCTCCGTCATCGATTTCGACGGCGTGGTCGGTCCTGATCTGGGCGTGGCCTACGCCGCGAACACCAAGATCGGTTCGGGCCCGCTCGCTGTGACCGGTGTCAGCACCAGCCTGGTCGAATTCAACTTCAATGGTACTAACGCCACCAGCGTCAAGCTGGACGGGGTGAGCCAGGCAATCCCCTACACCAGCGGCGGCCTTACCGTGACCGGCGCTGCTGCGACGTCGCTGTTCGGCACCCTGCTGGGCCTGGGTAGCTTCCTGGGTGGCTCCGTCTCCGGTACTGTCGATATCCTCTATCAGGTCTATCAAGACCGTATCGACTTCGCCATCGACGAGACCAACCTGGTTGGCGGCAGCTTTGAAAACGCGCTGCTGGTGCTGGACAACATGCCTGCCAACTTCATCCCGGGCAAGGGCGCCGGCAACCGGGACGGCATCATCGATGGCACTTTCGCCACCAATGGTGTCCTCTACGCCGTGCCGGAACCCGCTTCCATGGCGCTGCTGGGTCTTGGCATGGCCGGCCTGGCGGCCGTGCGTCGCCGCAAGTAATCTCCCTTTTCGCGCGGCTGGCGCTGCGCGGCCAGTGAGTCAAACGGCAACCGCAAGGTTGCCGTTTGTGCTTTGTGAGAGGGCGCGCCTGCTCGTGGTCGGGAGGGGGCGACGAATCGAAGAAAAGGGTTTACAACATTCGGTTGTCTGTCTATAATGCGCTTCTCGTTGCACGGGGGTATAGCTCAGCTGGGAGAGCGCTTGCATGGCATGCAAGAGGTCAGCGGTTCGATCCCGCTTACCTCCACCAAACGACTAGCAGTAAATAGGGTCCCCATCGTCTAGAGGCCTAGGACACCGCCCTTTCACGGCGATAACCGGGGTTCGAATCCCCGTGGGGACGCCAGGATCAAAGGTCCTGCAGCAATGCAGGCAGTTGCAACCGAGGCCCGGTTGTGACGGCAGTTAAAGCGCGGAGTGGTAGTTCAGTCGGTTAGAATACCGGCCTGTCACGCCGGGGGTCGCGGGTTCGAGTCCCGTCCACTCCGCCACCAACAGGAACGAGGGGAGCCTCTGCTCCCCATACTTCTGTAATAGCAGTCCCCATCGTCTAGAGGCCTAGGACACCGCCCTTTCACGGCGATAACCGGGGTTCGAATCCCCGTGGGGACGCCACTTTCGCCAGGAGTGGTCAAGCTTGTTGTTGTATCGTGGGGGTATAGCTCAGCTGGGAGAGCGCTTGCATGGCATGCAAGAGGTCAGCGGTTCGATCCCGCTTACCTCCACCAAATGGCTCGCAGTAAATCGGGTCCCCATCGTCTAGAGGCCTAGGACACCGCCCTTTCACGGCGATAACCGGGGTTCGAATCCCCGTGGGGACGCCAAGGTCAAGCGTCCTGCAGTAATGCAGGCAGTTGCAGCCAAGCCCGGCTGTGACAGCAGTCAAAGCGCGGAGTGGTAGTTCAGTCGGTTAGAATACCGGCCTGTCACGCCGGGGGTCGCGGGTTCGAGTCCCGTCCACTCCGCCAGTCATTTCAAAAGCCTCGCAGATCCTGCGAGGCTTTTTTGCGTTGATTTCCTGGCTTGAGTGGCTCCTAGTTGCCGGCTTCTCCCTCTGTTTTTGTTGAGTGCGGCGGCGCGCTTTGAATCGCCCCGGATTTCCTAGACAGTCCCGTCCCTCAAAAGATACCGCCGCTCATATTCCATCGGCGAGAGCTGGTCGTTGTTACTGTGCCTGCGTTTCGGGTTGTAGAACAGTTCGATGT
>JAYRYA010000021.1:0-80859 GCA_041917255.1 Zoogloea sp. | reverse complement strand
CTAAAAATATGACGACCCATCAGAACGGTCTACACGCGATTTTTTCGGGGGTGGTAGGGGTGAAGAGACCCCTGAAAACAACGTTTATGACGGCTCGAAATAGTTTTGCATCACCCTGTTAGCTGCCGGTGTTCATGAGTGATCCCAGAAGCCCCTGACCGGCACGCCGGTCAGGGGCTTTTTTTCTTTGGATCCTGCCCATCGCGCTTTTCGGTTGCCCGTCAGTACCCAGGATGGGCGGCGCGGCTTGCAGTTCTTGAGGGGAATATTCGACAAAATCAAAAAATATTAATTATAAAAACAACAAAAACGAGTTCGTTTTTCGGTGGCCTGATCGTCAGATAGCGTCAATTCAAGCGCGCAGAAGGAGACGTTCTTAGTCTAAATACAACACAAGTAATTGAAAAAGCGATAACAAAATATCTATTTGACGAAATTCATTTCGTAGTTGAGGGAAAGCGGCGGACGAGGCGTTCCAACATAAAAATGTTAAATGCGACAAAATATTGATTTAAACAATAAAAATGATAATATCGCTAAAACAGGTAGGGATTATGGCCACGAACGCTTTTTCCGCTCAGACATGTTCCACCCGCGAAGCGGCCCGCTTGCTTGGCATCAGTGTGCGAACGGCCCAGCTCTGGGTTGAGGAAGGCCGTTTGCAGGCGTGGAAGACACCGGGTGGGCATCGCCGGATTCTGATGGGGTCGGTCGGGCGGCTGCTCGACGAGCAGCAGCGGGCCGGCATGACCCGTCAGGCGCCTTTCTGCGTGCTCGTGCTTCGCGAGGACCCGCAGGAGCGCCAGGCCCTGCAGAGCCGCTTGGAGGAGGTGTTGTCCGACTGCGTGGTGGTGGGCGTGGGAGATGGTTTTGAAGGACTCATTCGCATCGGCGAGATGGCTCCCAAGGTACTGATTACCGATCTGGGTGTGACCGGACTGGACTTCTTCCGAATGATCAACGCGCTGACCGCCCACGCGAAGGATCGCGCCATGCTGGTTGTGGTGCTGGTGGCCTCGGAAGCGGACAAGGTGGGCGTGCGCAAGCGTCTGCCGGACGAGGTGGTGATTGTGGGGGCGCCTCTGGACAGCGCGGAGCTCACGGTCATGGTCCGGGCCTTTTTGAGCAACTGGCGCAGGGAAAACGAACGGCCTGGTCAGGCCCAGGAGGAGCGGCGGTGATGGAGTTGCACATGCAGACGCAAGGGCAAGCCCGGGAGCGAGGGACAACCCATCCTAAGCCCGGCTTGCCGTGGGAATGGATCGGTCTGGGCGGATTGAGCGCGGTGCTGTTTGTCGCCGTGAGTGGCCCGAGGCTCGAGGTGCTGGTACTGGCGACGCTGCAATGGTTCGCGGTGGTGCTGGTGGGTGGTCATCGTGCCCGGCGCCAGTGGCTCGCGCTGAGCGCAGCTGAAGTCCGGCTTGCCGAGGTGCTGCGGGCTCAGCAATCGGTGCCGCCGTCGCTGGAAGGGCTCGATGCACTGTGCGAGGAAGTGTTGCCCGTGTGGAGCGGACAGGTGGCCCTGGCCCGTCAGCAGACCGAAGACGCCATCACTGCGCTGTCGAACCGCTTTGCGGACATCTCGATTCGGGTGGAGACGGCGGTGGGTGCGTCCCACGGAGCGACCGGCGACGATCTGGTGGCTTTGCTCAACGCCAGCGAGACGGAGCTCGAGACGATTGTTGCCGCCCTGCGGGATGCGCTTTCGCACAAGGAGATTCTGCTTGAGCAGGTGGCGCGTTTGGCCGGCATTACCGGATCGCTGCAGCAGATGGCCGGCGAAGTGGCCGATGTGGCCAAGCAGACGAATCTGCTGGCGCTCAATGCAGCCATCGAGGCGGCGAGGGCGGGCGAGGCGGGCCGCGGTTTTGCGGTGGTGGCGGACGAGGTACGCAAGCTGTCGTCATCGTCCGGCGATACCGGCAAGAAGATCGGTGAGACGGTGAGTTCGGCAACGCGGGCGATCAACGAGGTGCTGGCGGTTTCCGAGCGCAATGCCCAGGACGACGAGGCGCTGGTGAGCCAGTCGGGCCGGCAGATCGGGCAGGTGGTGCAGCGCCTGCGTTCGGCAGCCGGGAAGCTCGTGGATGCCTCCCAGTCGCTGACCGCCGAAGGCCAGATGGTGGCGGGCGAGATCGGCGAAGTGTTGGTGGCGTTGCAGTTCCAGGATCGGGTCAGTCAGGTGCTGGGGCACGTCGTGTCCGACATGGGTCGGCTCGAGGGGCATCTGTCCGACGTCCGTGCTGCCCGCGACGCCGGGGTTGCCCCGCAGCCGATCGATGTCGGCACCTGGATGGTGGAGATGGCTCGCGCCTACACCACCCCCGAACAACATTCCCTGCACCGGGGCGCGCCAGCCGTCAGCGCTCCGGAAGAGGCAGGCATCACATTCTTTTAAGGAAACACTCATGGCAAAGACCATCCTCATTGTGGATGACTCGGCGTCCCTGCGTCAGGTCGTCGCCATCGCCCTGCACGGTGTGGGCTACGAGGTGCTGGAAGGCTGCGACGGGCGGGACGCCCTGGGCAAGCTGGATGGCCGCAAGGTGCATCTCATCATCAGCGACGTGAACATGCCGAACATGGACGGGATCAGCTTCGTGAAGGCCGTCAAGCAGCTGCCGGCCTACCGCTTCACGCCGGTGATCATGCTCACCACCGAGGCCGGCGAGGACAAGAAACGTGAAGGCCAGGCGGCCGGCGCCAAGGCCTGGGTAGTGAAGCCCTTCCAGCCCCAGCAGATGCTCGGTGCCGTCGCCAAGCTGGTCCTGCCCTGAATCCGACCTTTTCGGAGGAGAGAACACCATGAACGCATCCGAACACAAGAACCTCGGCAGCAGCCAGGTCGTGATTGCCGGTGAGATGACCATCTACACCGCCCGCGAATGGCGCGATGAACTGCTGGCCGCGTTGGCAGCGCCGGGCGACGTCGAGCTTGACCTGTCCGGCGTGAGCGACATCGACGCAGCCGGCATCCAGTTGCTGGTGTCGCTGCGTCTGGAGGCGGCCGACGGCGGCCGTGCCTTCCATGTGCGATCCGCCAGCAAAAGGGTGCTGGAGGCGTTCGAATTCTGTCGTCTGCTGAGATTCTTCGAACTTGAGCCGGCGGCTCAAGCCTGACGCACGGACAGCCAGCCATGACTCATCATTTTGAAGATCCGCTGCAGACCTTCATCGTCGAGAGCCGCGAACTGCTCCAGCAGATGGAGGACGCGCTGCTGGAGGTCGAGGGCAACGCGGACGACCCGGAAATCATCAACGCGATCTTCCGCGCGGCACACACCATCAAGGGTTCGGCGGGCTTGTTCTCGCTGGACCACATCGTGGCCTTCACCCACGTCGCGGAAAGCGTGCTTGATCGGATCCGCGGCCATCAGCTCGCCTTCGAGCCGGCCTTTGGAGCGCTGTTCCTGGAAGTCTGCGACCAGCTGGGTGTCCTGATCGGCTGTCTGGCTGCCGATGCGTCGCCGGACGACGTGGTTACCGCCCGGAGCGCGGCCCTTGCAGCCCGGCTGCAGGCAGTTCTCGACCGGGGGGCGTGTCAGACGCCGCAGTCCGAGGTAGTCGAGGCAGCCGACGCTGTCGCTCCCGCCCACGCCAGTCAGCCGGTGTCGCCAGGTGCCGAGACTGTGGCGAGTGGTCTGTGGCACGTGTCGATGCGGCCGGGCGCCGACCTGCTGCGCAACGGCATGGACCCGCTGTCGATCCTGCGTTACCTGGGCACCCTGGGTGAGATCGTCAGCCTCGAGACGGTGATCGACGCGATCCCGCCCCTGTCGGCCCTCGATCCTGAAACCTGCCATATCGGCTTTGACCTCAGCTTTGCCAGCCAGGCCGACGCCGCCACGGTGAATGGCGCCTTCGATTTCGTGCGGGAGGACAGCCTGATCCGTGTCATCCCGCCTTACGGGCCGCTGGAGGATTACCGGGCGCTGTTCCGTGACCTGCCGGACGACAAGCTGCTGCTGGGCGAGATGCTCGTCCGCTGCGGTTCGCTCACCGCCGACGAGCTGGCCCTGGCCCTGCGCACCCAGGAGGCCCTGGCCGAAGCGTGTCAGACCACCGGGGAGATTCCTCCGTTGATCGGCGAGGTACTGGTGGAGCAGCAGCTGGTGGACGCGCCGCTGGTGGATGCGGCCCTCGAACACCAGCAGGAGGCCCGGAAGGCTCGGGCCGGCGAGCCGACCCTGATCCGGGTGGACGCCGCCAAGCTTGACCAGCTCATCAACCTGGTGGGCGAGCTCATCATCGCGGGCGCCGGCGCCCAGCTGGTGGCGCGGCGCGTCAAGGTGCCCGAGCTGGTGGAAGCCACCGGCGTGCTGTCGCGGCTGGTGGAGGACGTGCGCGATTCGGCGCTCAACCTGCGGATGGTTCAGATCGGCGCCACCTTCAGTCGCTTCCGTCGGGTCGTCCGGGACGTGGCCGCCGAGCTGGGCAAGGACATCCAGCTCGACATCCGGGGTGGCGACACCGAGCTGGACAAGACGGTCGTCGAGAAGATCGGCGATCCGCTCACCCACATCGTGCGCAACGCACTGGATCACGGCATCGAGCCGGCCGACGTGCGCGCTGCCCGGGGCAAGCCGCGTCAGGGACGGCTCAGCCTCAATGCCTATCACGAGTCGGGCAGCATCGTCATCGAAGTGAGCGACGACGGCGGCGGGCTCAACAAGGCGCGCATCCTGCAGAAGGCCGTCGAGCGCGGGCTGGTGAGCGAAGGCCAGACACTGTCGGACAAGGAAATCTTCGGCCTCGTCTTCGAGCCGGGCTTCTCCACCGCCACGCAGGTCAGCAACCTTTCGGGGCGCGGTGTCGGGATGGATGTGGTCAAGCGCAACATCCTCGCGCTGCGCGGCACGGTCGACCTCGACAGCGTGGAAGGGCAGGGCACCACGGTGCGGCTGCGCCTGCCGCTGACCCTGGCCATCATCGACGGCTTTCTGATCGGGGCCGGCAGCGCTTCCTACGTGGTGCCGCTGGAGCAGGTGCTCGAGTGCATCGAGCTGCCCGACAAGGACAAGCCGGAGCAGGGGGCCAGCTACCTCAACCTGCGCGGCGAGGTGCTGCCCTTTGTTCGCCTGCGCGACCTCTTCGACATTCAGGGCGAGGCGCCCCGCCGCGAAAACGTGGTGGTGGTGCAGTACGCCGGGGAGCGCGCCGGGCTGGTGGTGGATCAGCTCTTCGGCGAGTTCCAGACCGTCATCAAGCCCCTCGGCAAGGTTTTCAGTCATATCCGCTGCATTGGCGGTTCCACCATTCTGGGTAGCGGAGAAGTTGCCCTGATCCTCGATGTTCCTGGGCTGGTTCGGCAGGTGACCGAGCGCCAACCCGTTTCCCGTCACCTGTCTTCCACCCTGTCGGCGGTTTGATCCGTCGGCCACCCTTTGGAGAATCATCATGACCGTCAGCAAGAAGATGCTGTCCCTGATCCTGTCCGCAGCCTTCGGGATCATCCTCCTGGCCATCGTGGGCCTGACCCAGATGAGTCGGGTCTATGAGACCACCAACTACGCCAATGAAATCGTCGTGCCCAGCGTCCTCACGCTGGATGCGGCCTTCGCACCGATGGCGGCAGCCCGCACCCAGCTGTGGCAGCACATCGCAGCGTCGGATGCAGCCGTGATGGCCGGGCTCGAAGAGAAAATCGCCGCAAACCACCGCAAGGTCGACGAGGCGCTGAAGGCCTACGAGGGCTTGCTCAGCGACGACAAGGACAAGAGCCTGCTGGCGGCCGACCGGGCCGCGCTGGCCGAGTTCGACCAGCTTCGCGATCGGGTTTATGTCCTCTCGCGGGTCAACAAGATGGAAGAGGCGCGGGATCTGCTCATGGCCAACCAGTCCACGATGGCCCGCCTGTGGGATGCCTTCGAGGAGCACCGCCAGTACAACGCCGAACTGGGCCGCAAGACGGCCGAGGACGCTGCGCATAGCATCGCCAATGCCCGCTGGATGGCAATGGGGATCGGCGCCGCGACGCTGGTTGCGGTGGCCCTGATCGGGATCGTCATCACCCGCAGCCTGATGCAGCAGCTGGGCGGCGAACCGGCTTACGCGGCCCAGGTAGTGTCGAAGATCGCCGACGGCGACATGACACTGACCGTGGAGACCAAGGCCGGTGACACGAGCAGCCTGCTCTACAGCGTGAAGACCATGAATGAGCGGCTCGCGTCCATCATCACCGAGGTGCGCAGCTCCGCCGACTCGCTCTCCAGCGCATCGGAAGAGGTGAGCGCCACCGCCCAGAGCCTGTCCCAGTCGTCCAGCGAGCAGGCGGCGAGCGTCGAGGAGACCTCAGCGTCGATGGAGCAGATGTCGGCCTCCGTTACCCAGAACAGCGAGAACGCCACCCTCACCGACAGCATGGCGGCCAAGGCGGCCAAAGAGGCAATCGAGGGCGGAGAAGCGGTGCGCTCCACCGTTGAAGCGATGAAGAGCATCGCCGACAAGATCGGCATCGTCGACGACATCGCCTACCAGACCAATCTGCTGGCGCTCAACGCGGCGATCGAGGCGGCCCGCGCCGGCGAGCACGGCAAGGGCTTCGCGGTGGTGGCGGCGGAGGTGCGCAAGTTGGCCGAGCGCAGCCAGGTGGCGGCCCAGGAGATTTCCGAGACCGCCAGGAGCAGCGTCGCGCTGGCCGAAAGGGCCGGGACGCTGTTCGAGGGGATCATCCCGAGCATCACCAAGACGTCCGATCTGGTCCAGGAGATCGCCTCCGCGTCGGACGAGCAGAGCTCCGGCGTCGGCCAGATCAACGCCGCGATGGCCCAGCTCTCCCAGACCACCCAGCAGAACGCGTCTGCGTCCGAGGAGCTTGCGGCCACCGCCGAGGAGATGAGCGCCCAGGCCGAGCAGCTGAGCAAGGCGATGGCCTACTTCAAGCTTGCCAGCGGCCATCGGGCGCGGCCCGCCCGCGCCGAGGCCACTGGCCGCGCCGAGAACCGCCGCCAGTCCAGCCGGGCGCCGATCTTTGAAACCGAGTACGTCCAGTTCGAGGGTTGAGAGATGGCCACGCATGCCAGGAAAGACCTGCCGGCGGTCGCCGCCGAGCCCTGCCAGTACCTGACCTTCACCCTGGGCGGTGAGATGTACGCCGTCGAGACCCTCAGCGTGAAGGAGATCATCGAGTATGGTCAGGTGACCACCGTGCCGATGATGCCGCCAAGCATCCGCGGCGTCATCAACCTGCGTGGAGCGGTGGTGCCGGTGATCGACCTGAAGGCGCGCTTCGGCGGCCGGCCCACCGAGATCACCCGGCGCACCTGCATCGTCATCATCGAGATGGGCGGTAGCGACGAGTGCCAGGTGCTGGGCATTCTGGTGGATACGGTGAGCGAGGTGCTGGAGATCCCGCCCGGCGAGGTCGAGGCGCCGCCGGCCTTCGGTGCGCGCATCCGGGCGGATTTCATCCGCGGGATGGGCAAGGTGGGTGGCGGCTTCGTGATCCTGCTCAATGTGGAGGCGGTGCTGTCCTCGGATGAACTGTCGGTGCTCGACGAGTTGTCCCGGCAGGGGCCGCTGGTGGATGGCAGTGCCGTGGCGCGCCCCGGCAGCAGCGTGGCGGGTTGAGACCATGAGTGCGACCGCAGTGCGCCGCCACGTCACGGGGCTGCAGGGCCAGCTGACGGATCGGGAGTTCGCTCAGTTCCGCGCGCTGATGTACTCCCTGGCCGGGATCAGTCTGTCCGACGCCAAGAAGCAGTTGGTGGCCGGGCGGCTGGCCCGCCGGCTGCGCCAGCTCGATCTCGATGGCTACGGCGGCTACCTCCAGCGGGTTCAGGCGGACGCCGATGAACGCCAGATCGCGGTGGATCTGCTCACCACCAACGAGACCTACTTCTTTCGGGAACCCAAGCATTTCGACTTTCTGCGTAGCCAGGTCCTGCCCGAACTGAAGGGTCAGAGCACGCTGCGGGTGTGGAGCGGCGCCTGCTCCAGCGGCGAGGAGCCCTACACCATCGCCATGGTGATGGCCGACGTGCTGGCAGGGCGCCCGTGGGAGATTGTCGCGTCGGACCTCTCCACCCGCGTGCTGGCCCACGCGCGGGAGGGGCGGTACCCGATGGACGACGCGGCGGGCATCCCCCGGCCGTTGCTGGCGAAGTACTGCCTTAAAGGCATCGGCAGCCAGGACGGCACCTTCATGATGAAACCCGAGCTGCGCGGGCGCATCAGCTTTCGCCAGATCAACCTGAACACGGCCTTGCCGGACATCGGCCAGTTCGACGTGATCTTCCTGCGCAACGTGATGATCTATTTCGACCTGGAGACCAAGCGTCAGGTGATCCGGCGCATCCTCCCGCTGCTGCGGCCGGGGGGCTATTTCATGCTCAGCCATTCGGAGAACCTCAACGGCGTCTCCGATGCGCTGAAGACCGTCCGTCCGTCGATCTACCGCAAACCGGTAGCCTGAACCCATGCGCCGGCCCGACGGGTTTGTCGAGATCTTCCTGCAGCCGGGCGAGTGGTATTTCGGCGACCGGCATACGCGCATCCGCACGGTGCTGGGTTCCTGCGTGTCGGCGGTGTTCTGGCATGCCGGGAAGCAGGTGGGTGGCATGTGCCACTTCATGCTGCCGACCCGTGGCAAGCGCCATGGCAGCGCGCCCGACGGGCGTTATGGCGACGAGGCCTTTGGCCTGTTGCTCGAAGAGATCCGACGGGCGGGGCTGGACATCGGCGATGTGCGGGTACGGCTCTTCGGCGGCGGCGACATGTTCCCCGGCGTGGTGATCGGCACCGCCACGAAGTCGGTGGGCCGCCAGAACGTCGAGGCGGCCCTGCGCCTGGTCGAGCGGCACCGCCTGCTGTGCAGCGCAACCCATGTGGAAGGCTATGGTCATCGCCACTTGATCTTCGACGTGTGGAGCGGCCGCGTCACCATGAGGCACGGCGTGCTGCCGGGCCCGACAAGAACAATCAGAAAAGGATTTTCCCCATGCCCACCATCAAAGTGATGATCGTCGACGATTCGGCGGTGGTCCGTCAGGTCCTGTCCGCCACGCTGGACGAGGATGTCGGTATCGAGGTGATCGGCACCGCCGTGGACCCGGTGTTCGCTCTCGAGAAGATGAAGGCCCAATGGCCCGACGTGATCGTCCTCGACGTGGAGATGCCACGGATGGACGGCATCACCTTCCTGCGTCGGATCATGGCCGAGCGGCCCACCCCGGTGGTGATCTGCTCGACCCTTACCGAGAAAGGCTCGGAAACGGCGCTGCAGGCACTGTCGGCGGGTACGGTGTGTGTGGTGACCAAGCCCAAGGTGGGGCTCAAGCAGTTTCTGCAGGACTGCTCGGACGACCTCATCACTGCCGTGAAGGCGGCGGCCCGCGCGAATGTGCGACGCCTTGTGGCCGCAGCCCCGGCACCGAACCCGGTGGCGCCCAAGCTGTCGGCCGACGCGATCCTGCCGGCTGGCACGGCGATGGTGCAGACCACCGAGACCGTGGTCGCCATCGGCACCTCCACGGGCGGCACCCAGGCGCTGGAATCCGTGCTTCGCGCGCTGCCCAGGGTGTCGCCGGGCATCATCGTGGTACAGCACATGCCGGAAAAGTTTACCGGCGCCTTCGCCCAGCGCCTCGACAGCCTGTGCGAGGTGGAAGTCCGCGAAGCCCGCCACGGCGACCGGGTGATGCCGGGCCGGGTGCTGATCGCGCCGGGCGGGCGGCACATGCTGCTCAAGCGCAGCGGCGCGCAGTATGTGGTCGACGTGATCGACGGCCCGCCGGTGAGCCGGCACCGGCCGTCGGTGGATGTGCTGTTCCGGTCCACTGCGCGCTTTGCCGGTCGCAATGCGGTGGGCGTCATCATGACCGGCATGGGCGACGACGGCGCCCGCGGACTCAAGGAAATGCGCGATGCCGGCGCTTGGACGGTGGCCCAGGACGAAGCGAGCTGCGTCGTCTACGGCATGCCCAAGGAGGCCGTGAAGCTGGGTGGGGTGGACCGGGTGCTGCCCCTTACCGACATCCCGGCGGCGATCCTCGGCCGGATCAGCCGCCGTAGCTGATCGGGTTGTCTGGGCGAAACGCGACAAAACCGGGCCATCCCTGGGCGCCTGTCCGACAAGGTCAGGGCTGTGAAGGGGCTTCACGGCGGGCGTAACCAGCCATCCTGCGATGGCATCGATCTTGCACGTGGCGTTTGTCCTGCCACCTGCAAGGCTTGCCCATGAAGTTCTACATGACCCCCGGTTCGTGCTCTACCGGCATTCACATCCTGCTCGAGGAAGTGGGTGCGGTGTTCGAGGTGTACATCGTCAGCCTGCCCGCGGGCGATCACCTCAAGCCCGACTACCTCGCGATCAACCCCAAGGGCACGATCCCGACCCTGGTGCGCAACGACGGCACGGTGATCACCGAGTTCCAGGCCATCGCCTGGTGGCTGGCCCGCCAGTATCCGCGACGCGGGCTGCTGCCCACCGATGCGGAGGGCGAGGTGCGCGTGCTGGAGGCGATGAACCACGCGGTGGGCACCATCCACGGCCAGGGCTTCACGCGGATCTTCACCACCGCCAACTTCACTCCCAATCCGGCGGACCACGACGCAGTGCAGGCCCGCGGGCGTCAGATCGTGGAAGACGGCTTCGCGGTGATGGACGGCCTGCTCGCCGGGCGGGAATATCTGGCCGGCACCTTCTCGATTGCGGATGCTGCGCTGTTCTATACGGAGTTCTGGGCCGACAGGCTGAAGCTGCCGCTGCCGCCCAACTGTGCGGCGCACTTCCGCCGCATGCTGGCGCGCCCGGCGGTGAGTCAGGTGCTGCGGGAGGAGGGCTATCGGGTATGAGTGGCCCGCCCTTTGCGGCGCCCCAATGAAAACGGCCCCTCCGGGGAGGGGCCGCTCAGGCTTGGCTGAACGGGATCAGCCGCAGGTGCCCACCGCGCCGCAGGCGGTACAGAAGTCGCAGCCGTCTTTGCGGATCACCGAGTAATTGCCGCATTCGCCGCACAGGGCGCCCTGCATCAGCTTGGGCTCGTTGTCATCGCGCGGCGCTTCGAGGATGCCCATCTCACGCGTGGGGTAGCCGGCTTCATCGAGCACACCCAGCATGGCGTAGCGGTGGATCACCAGGGCAGCCATGTAGGCGACGGTGGAGGGCCAGTTCTGCTGACGGCGGGTGCCGGGCACGAAGGCCATGAAGTCACCCAGGGGTTCCGGGTAGTCGATGAGCTTGCGCAGCTTCATGCCGATCCAGGCCGGGTCCATCACGCGCATGTCGAGGGACAGGATGCGGGTCAGGCCGTCCAGGGCGCGCGGGTAGTTGCCCGACAGCCACATGGAATAGGGGCGGGTGACGCCGTCCGGCAGGGTGATTTCCTTCAGGCCGAGCACGAAGTCTTCGCCGGTGGCCGGGTTCTGGATGTCCACCGTCCAGGACAGGGTGCCGTCGGTGCCGGTTTTGGGTTCCTGCAGGCTGAACACGCTGTCGAGCACCGGGGTCGGCAGATCGCCATCCAGCGC
Source organism: Zoogloea sp. (assembly GCA_041917255.1). GTDB lineage: Bacteria > Pseudomonadota > Gammaproteobacteria > Burkholderiales > Rhodocyclaceae > Zoogloea. The sequence goes on along the minus strand of JAYRYA010000021.1, from coordinate 69,390 downwards.
GTTGAGCTTCTCGCAGCGGTAGCGCACGACCTGGGCGAAGGCGGAGACGACGCCAGGCATCAGCTTCTGCTCGCCGTGGGGCGGGAAGCGCAGCTCGAAGGGCTTCTCGCCGACGGTCTTGGCGAGGGCTTCGAGCTTGAGCTTGAGCCAGCCGCGGTCGTTGGCGCGCATGTCCATCGAGAGCGTCTTGGCAACCGCGCCCAGGCCGCGGGGCTGGTCGGCGCCGTTGACCCACACTTCAAACGGGAACGCACCCTTCGCGGGGCTGTCCTCGGCCGGGTCCATGTGGCCCACGAAGAGGGCGAAGTTGCCCTGGGGGGTGTTGAGCATGTAGGTCCAGGCGGCGTTGCCATCCGGCAGATCCGGGCGGCCCGGCCAGCGCAGGGACGAGAGCACCGGGGCCGGCAGGTTCTTGATGGACAGACGACGGTTGGTGTCGTCGGACATCTCGACATCCTGCGGCTGCTTCTGCTCGCTGCTCGGGGTGACCGACAGCACCGAGCCCAGCACGCTGTTGGGGCGGTAGGTGGCGAGGCCCTTGAGGCCGGATTTCCACGCGTCGAGGTAGAGGTTCTCGAAATCGGCGTAGGGGTAGTCTTCCGGCACGTTCACCGTCTTGGAGATGGAGGTGTCGATGAACGGGGCGACCGCCGCAACCATGTCCTTGTGGGCCTTGGCGGAGATTTCGAGGGCAGTCACGAAGTAGTCGGGCAGCTTGCTCACGTCACCGCCCTGATGACGGTACAGGCGCCATGCGTAGTCCTCGACGGCGTGCTCCTTGAAGGTGCCGTCGGCCATCCGCTTCTTGCGGGTGTAGGTGTACGAGAACGGCGGCTCGATACCGTTGGAGGCGTTGTCGGCGAAGGCCAGGCTGATGGTGCCGGTGGGGGCGATGGACAGCAGGTGCGAGTTACGCAGGCCGTGCTTGCGGATCTTGTCCTTCACTTCGGCGGGCAGGCGCGACGCGAAGTTGCCACCGGAGAGGTACATGTCGGCGTTGAACAGCGGGAAGGCGCCGCGCTCCTTGGCGAGTTCGACGGAGGCCAGATAGGACTGGTCGCGCATGAACTCGGAAATCTGGGTGGCCATCGCGCGGGCTTCGTCGGTGTCGTAGCGCAGGCGCAGCATGGCCAGCGCGTTGCCAAGGCCGGTAAAGCCGAGGCCGACGCGGCGCTTGGACTGGGCCTCGGCGTGCTGCTGTTCGAGGGGCCAGTGGGTGGCTTCGAGCACGTTGTCGAGCATGCGGATGGAGGTTTCGATGGTCTTGCCGAAACCGATGAAGTCAAAGCTGGCCTTGTCGGAGAAGGCGTCCTTCACGTACAGCGTGAGGTTGATCGAGCCCAGGCAGCAGCAGCCGTAGGACGGCAGCGGCTGCTCGGCGCAGGGGTTGGTGGCCTCGATGGTCTCGCAGTAGTAGAGGTTGTTGTCCTTGTTCATGCGATCAAGGAACAGGATGCCCGGTTCGGCGTGGTCGTAGGTGGAGCGCATGACCTGATCCCACAGATCGCGGGCGCGCACCTTGCGGTAGACCCACAGCCCGTCGTCGCGCTGGTAGCCACCGGCGGCCTTGATGTCATTGGACGGCTCGGCCTTGTGGGCGAGTTCGACATCGCCATCGGATTCGACGGCCTGCATGAACAGGTCGGTCACGGCGATGGAGACATTGAAGTTGGTGAGGTCGCCGTGATCCTTGGCGTGGATGAATTCTTCGATGTCCGGGTGGTCGCAGCGCAGCACGCCCATCTGGGCGCCGCGGCGGGAGCCGGCGGATTCGACGGTCTCGCAGGAGCGGTCGAAGACGCGCATGTAGGAGACCGGGCCGGAGGCGTTGGACTGGGTGCCGCGCACCATCGCGCCCTTGGGGCGGATGGAGGAGAAGTCGTAGCCAACGCCGCCACCGCGGCGCATGGTTTCGGCGGATTGGGCCAGCGCGGTGTAGATGCCGCAGCGGCCATCGACGGATTCGGTGATCGAGTCGCCCACCGGCTGCACGAAGCAGTTGATCAGGGTGGCGGCGAGGTTGGTGCCGGCGGCGGAGTTGATGCGGCCGGCGGGCACGAAGCCGCGCTCCTGGGCTTCGAGGAACTTGGTTTCCCAGAACAGGCGCTTTTCTTCGGATTCCATGGCCGCCAGGGCACGGGCGACACGCAGGCGCACGTCGGAGATGGTCTGCTCATTGCCCTTGGCGTATTTCTCGAGCAGAACCTCGCCGGAGATCTCCTGCGGTTCGAGGTTGGCGGCGGTGGCGGGCTGGACTTTGGCGGTTTTGGTCGTGGCGGTCATGGCTCGTGGATAACTGATCGGTAAGGATTTGATTCGGCGCATAGCTTACCCCCGGAGAATCAAATGAGCAAAAATATTTGATGTTTAAAAACAAATAGTTAAAAAAATCAATAGTGCTTCAAAACTTTTTTTTCTACTACATGTAGTAGTGTTTTTAGGCTGGAAAATCAAGGAAAAAACTTCGGCAAGGTGGCTCAGGCCTTTGATTTGCCGAGAAAATGCGGCCCCGAGGATGCCGAAATCCTGCGTGGGCGGGGGCGCACGAAGGCCCCGGAGGCCCTTCGCTCAGGAGGGTTTTACCGTTTCGGGGGGATGCGGAACGGATGGGATGCCCGGCCGTATGGCATGCCTCGCGCGTGCGGAAGGGCTGGCAAGGTGAGGCGCGCCGGTGAGCGCTTGGGCTGCGCTGGGCTGGCGGCTGTGGCGAGCCAATTGCCGGCCGGGGTGGTGATGGCCCTATGAGGCAGCACCTCGCTGGCCTTGCCTTTGGCCACCCGAACGAGATTAGCCTCCACGCCATCGATTTCGAGCGCGATCTTCAGCCGCCGCCCGGCGCTCGTCAGGGTGGATTCGACCCGCAACCGGATGGCGTTTGGGTGCTTGGGGGACGAGCGCTCCGGTGGCGATCTCGTCGAGTGTCCTGGGGTGGCCGGGGTTGGGGCGGATCAGGATCAGTGCCCCGCCCCCCGGCGGCCACACGTCAATCCCGGAGGAGGGCAGGAAGATCTGCGCCAGATCGAGAAGGCCAGCAAGGGCCACTGATCCGCCGCCAGGGCTCAGCCCGCAGCAATGCCCGGATGCGCTGGTCAGGGCATTGTCGTTTTCAGCGGGAGGATGCCTTGCGGTGGCGCAGCCGTCTCCACGCGAGCACGCAGCCGCTCCCGGCGAGGAGCGCGCCCAGGAGGCACAGGCCGGTGGCGAGGCCTTCGCGGAGCGTCGGCAGGGCGTGCAGGGGCGGAATGTCGAGTCGGTGCAGGCCGTTGAAGATCCACCGGTGCAGGCGGTTGGCGTCATCGATGCGGGACAGCACGCGGCCGGTGGCGGGGTCGACATACCAGGTGGTGTCCTCGGCATCGGCCAGGCGGATGCGCGCGGCGGGGAAGACCGCCTGATTGCGCCGGCCGTAGTGGTAGAGATCGGGCGCGTGGATGATTTCGGCGCTGGCGACCGGTTGGCCCTCGATGGCCGCGATGGCGGTGGCGAGGGTTTCCGGCGTGAAGGGCGCGGCCGGGCGGGCCTGATCGTCGAGGCGCTGGATGCCGTCCCGGGTGCGTGCTTCCAGGTAGCTGCGGCCGCCAAAGCGATACCACTCGGCCTCGCGGGCGTCGGGCACCTGGGCGAGCTGGCGGTGGAGCAGGGCGAGGTCGTCCGACGGGCTGAACGCCACGCCGGCCAGCCGCTGGGTGGCGCCCTTCGGCAGGCTGCTGAAGGGCAGCAGGCCGAAGGGATGGTTGGACAGCCAGCCCGATACCAGCCAGGTGGCGGCCAGCCCGCCCACGCTCACCCCCAGCAGGTGGTGCCAGCGTTTCCAACCCCGATAGGGCGTGACCGCGCCCCGCGGATAGCGCCGTCGCAGGCGCAGGCGCTGGATGCCGAGGATCAGCCCGGCGGCCACCGTGAGCATCGCGGCGGCCGGCAGCCACAGCACCAACTGGCGCCACAGGGTGGTGTCGTCGCCGCGAAGGGGGGTGAAGTAGATCCAGTGGGCGACGGTGCCGATCCAGCTCCAGCCGCGTTCGAAGCGGGTGGTATCCAGCAGCACCTCGCCGCTGCGTGAGGACACGTAAAGATCGGTGCCTGGCGCATCCTTCAGCGACACCCGCAGCAGCGGGCGGTGGGCGTTGTAGGTGGTGTAGACCGTCCATTGGTCGCGCTCGACGGTGTCCACCGTGCCGATGGACGCTTCGGGCATGAAGTGGCGGGCAGCGGCGACGGCGGTGTCGCGGGTGACGGTGACGGGCGTGCCATCGTCGGCCCACACGCTGCAGGCGCCGTCTGCAGTGCCGAAGTGAAACACCGGCCGGCCATCGGCCATCGCCAGCCGGGCGCTGCGGGGTTTCTGGGGGCAGGCGCGGGCGGCGACGGCCGGGCTGACGCGGATGGCATCCGGCCGGAGAGCCTCCAGATGCGCCAGCCGCTCCTCGGTCGTCAGTTTGGGGAAGGGCACGTAGAGCATCACGATGCCGGAGACGAACCAGCCGAGGATCAGCACCCCGGTGACGATGCCGAGCCAGCGGTGGGCAAGATGCAGGAGGCGGAGCAGGCGATGTTTCATCAGGGCTTGCTTGGGGCGTGAGGGCCGGGGAGTGTAGGTGGATTCGGCGGTGACTGCGTCTGTTTCGGGCGCGCAGTACGTGGCTGCGCGCCCGGGTGGATCAGCAGGGGATGGGGTTCGGGCTGGCCCGGGTACGTGGCGTCGTCAGGCTGGGTGCGGCAGGCGAGACCAGCACCGTCAGCCGTGGTGGCTCGAAACGCTGCAACTTGCGCAGGCCGAGCCTGGCCACGATCCGCCGGGCGGCCGGGTGGCCTTCGATGCACAGCACCCGCTCCAGCCCGTTGCCCTCCGCCCAGGCGACTACCGCTTCAAACAGCCGGGTTGCCAGACCCGCCCCGCGCCAGGGGGCGAGCACGCTGAAGCCCAGCTCGCCGCTGTTGCCGGCGACGCCCAGATGCGCCAGGGCGAGGGGTGGATGCTCCGCCGGGCCGATGGCCAGCACGAGGTCGCGGGCAAAATCGACGCGCGCCACATAGGCCCGGATGCTGGTGTCGGACTGGGGCGCGTTGAAGCGGCTGACTCTTTCGGCCGGGTTGAGGGCGAGGAGGTGGGCGAGCACCCGCAGGCGGGCGTCGCCCCCCAGACGCAGGGAGGCAGACTGGAGGTTCATCCCGCGCTCCCGGACTGATGGGCTGCGCCGACCGGCGTGGGGCGGCCCGCTTCGTCGATGGCCACGAAGACGAACGATGCCCGCGTGCACAGCCGCGACCCGGCCTGCCGGGGTGTCTCGGCGGTCATGGTCACCTCGACGCAGAGCGAGGTGCGTCCCACCGAGCTGACCCGGGCGCGGGTCTCGACGATGTCGCCCACCCGGGCCGGGGCGACGAAGTCGAGGGTTTCGCTGGAAGCCATCACCACCGGCTTGCGGGCCCGGCGGGTGGCGGCGACCAGCGCAGCCTTGCCCAGCCAGTCGAGGGCCTGCCCACCGTGGAGGATGCCCCGGTGATTGACCTGCCCGGGAAAGACGATCTCCACCACCCGCACCACGTCGGCGGGCACGGCGTCGAGGAGGGGGATGGGTTCGGTGGATTCCGTCTCGTCGCCCACTGCCACCATCACAAAATGCCCGGTGAGGCAGAGGGTGCGTTCGCCGGTGAGCATGTCCTCGGCGCACAGGCGGGCTTCCACGTCCACCGAGCGGCGCCCGGTGCGGACGATCTGGCCGCTCACTTCGGCCAGATGGCCGGCGGGCACCGGCGAATGGAAGTGGGTCTGGCTGAGGGCGGCGGTGACGACGGTGCGGCGTAGCCGGCGGCTGGCAAGGACGAAGGCGAACTTGTCCATCATCGCCAGCGCGGCGCCACCGAAGAGGGTGCCGTGGTGGTTCGACTGGCCGGGGAAGACCACGTCGACGAGGGAGAACAGCTCGCCCGGCGCGGGGGCCGGCAGCAGGCGGTCGAGGGGATCGCGCAGGTCGTCGGCGGTGGTGGGAAGGGGCTGGGCCGCGGTGGCCGGGGTGTGGGTGTGGGACATGGTGAGGCTCCTGGTCGGACTGTCCGCTACCCCGCGGACGGTCGATGGCAGATCCACCTGCCCGGTGGGGCAGATGGCGTGGCGCGGCAGGCCGGTCTCCGGGCTCGCAAGTCTTGACCCTTCGCCTTCCCGGACTTATCCAGTGGCGGGCGGCTTCGGGAGAAGCCAGCCGTGAAGGGTCCGCACTTGCCTACCGTTGCGGGGGCAGCCAGGGCTTGGCGGCGGACTGGCCGTCGCGCACCCCGTTCCCGTTTCACCTGGTTTCGCCGGAAGGGCGGAACCAGGCACCTGTCGCAGGGGGTGCAGCCGCCCTGCATCGGGCTTGGCGCCGGCTGCGCGGCGCCGGACGGGCGCGGGCCGGGTTCAATCCCAGGCCAGCGCGCCGCCCGTCTGGTACTCGGTGACGCGGGTTTCGAAGAAGTTCTTCTCCTTGCGCAGGTTGGCCTGCTCGTCGAGCCAGGGCAGCACGTTGGCAGCGCCGGGGAAGGGCTCGGCAAGCCCCACCTGACGGGCCCGGCGGTTGGCCATGAAGCGGAACTGATCCATGTGCAGCCCGGCGTTGTAGCCCAGGATGGGCGAACCCAGGATGTAGGCGGCGTAGTCGGCCTCGGCGGCCTCGGCTTCATCCCACACGGTGCGCAGGGCGGCGGGGTCGAGGCTGAGGTTTTCTTCCTTCAGCAGCTCGCGCACCACCCGGATGCCGAAGGCGCAGTGGAGCACCTCGTCGCGCATGATGTACTGGAGCTGCTCGGCAGCGCCCTTCATCAGCCCACGGCGCTGCAGCGCGAAGATGGGCGTGAAGCCGTTGTAGAACCAGCAGCCTTCGAAGATCGCCGCGAAGAAGAAGTAGGACAGGGCGAACTCGTGCAGGTTGGCCCGGTCACGCAGGTCGAAATCCGGGCGCATCACCCGTTCTAGGCGCCGGCTGGCGAGGGCGATCTTGCCGTGGATGGCCGGCACCACCCGGTAGCGGTTGTAGATCTCCTGCTGGTCGAGGCCGATGGTCTCGATGCAGTGCTGGTAGGTCCAGGTGTGCAGGGCTTCCTCGTACACCTGGCGGGCCTGGTAGATCTGCAGTTCGGGCGCGCTCATCTTCTCCATCACCGCCAGCCCGATGTTGCGCATGGCGAGGATGTCGGAGGTGGTGAGGTAGGCCAGCACGTTCTCGAAGACGTGGCGCTCGGCGTCGGTGAGCTTGTGGTGGTAGTCGTGCACGTCCTGGGCCATGGAGATTTCGAGCGGCGTCCAGTGGTTGCGGTTGGCCTTGAGGAAGAACTCCCACGCCCAGGGATATTTGAACGGGGCGAGCTGGTTGATGTCGGCCCGGCCGCCGACGATGCGCTTGTCGGCGGCGTTGACGGCAGCCCGGGCATCGGTGTCCGTGGCTGGCACCGGGGCCGGCGCGGGAATGTCCCAGTCGTTGAAGCGGGCGGTGCTCATTGGCAGGCCTCGCATTCCGGGTTGTCGATGGCGCAGAAGCGGGGGGCTTCGTCGGCGGGTGGGGTGTCGTCGCGGCCGCCGGATTTTTCGAGCTGGCTGGCGCCCAGGGTGCGCAGGTAATAGGTGGTCTTGAGGCCTCGCAGCCAGGCGAGCTTGTAGATCTCGTCGAGCTTGCGGCCGGAGGGCGTGGCGAGATAGAGGTTGAGGGACTGGGCCTGGTCGATCCACTTCTGACGGCGGGCGGCGGCTTCGATCAGCCATTCGGGCTCGATCTCGAAGGCGGTGGCGTAGCGGGCCTTGATCTCGTCGGGCACCCGGTCGATGCGGGCGAGGGCGCCGTCGAAGTACTTGAGGTCGGCCACCATCACCTCGTCCCACAGGTCGAGGGCCTTGAGGTCGCGCACCAGGGCTTCGTTCACCACCGTGAATTCGCCCGACAGGTTGGATTTGACGTAGAGGTTCTGGTAGGCCGGCTCGATGCTGGCCGAGACGCCGACGATGTTGGAGATGGTGGCGGTGGGGGCGATGGCCACGCAGTTGGAGTTGCGCATGCCGTGGCGGGCGATGCGGGCGCGCAGGGCGGGCCAGTCGAGGTGGCTGTCGCGGTTTACCTCCAGCTGGCCACCGCGGCCGGTGGCGAGCAGGTCGAGGGAATCGGGCGGCAGGATGTCCCGGCTCCACAGGCTGCCATCGAAGCTCTCGTAGCGGCCCCGCTCCCGGGCGAGCTCGGTGGAGGCTAGGTAGGCCTGGTAGCACACGGCTTCCATCGACCGGTCGGCAAACGCCACCGCGGCGTCGGACGCGTAAGGCAGGCCGAGGGCGTACAGGCAGTCGGCAAAACCCATGATGCCGAGGCCCACCGGGCGATGGCGCAGGTTGGCCCGGCGCGCCTTGGGGGTGGCGTAGAAGTTGATGTCCACCACGTTGTCGAGCATGCGCATGGCGGTCTGCACGCTGCGGGCGAGCTTGTCCTGGTCGAGGGCGCCGTCCTTCAGGTGGGCGAGCAGGTTGATCGAGCCCAGGTTGCACACGGCGGTCTCGTCGTCCGAGGTGTTGAGGGTGATTTCGGTGCACAGGTTGGAGCTATGCACCACGCCCACGTGCTGCTGGGGCGAGCGCAGGTTGCAGGCGTCCTTGAAGGTGATCCACGGGTGGCCGGTCTCGAAGAGCATGGTGAGCATCCGCCGCCACAGTTGGACGGCCGGGATGCGCTTGAAGAGCCGGACCTCGCCGGCGTCGGCCCGGGCCTCGTAGGCGCAGTAGGCGGCCTCGAAGTCGGCGCCAAAGCGCTCGTGCAGGTCGGGCACATCCACCGGCGAGAACAGCGTCCAGTCGGCGTTGTCCATCACTCGCTTCATGAACAGGTCGGGAATCCAGTTGGCGGTGTTCATGTCGTGGGTGCGGCGACGCTCGTCGCCGGTGTTCTTGCGCAGGTCGAGGAACTCCTCGATGTCCAGGTGCCAGGTTTCGAGATAGGCGCACACCGCGCCCTTGCGCTTGCCGCCCTGATTGACCGCCACGGCGGTGTCATTCACCACCTTGAGGAAGGGGATCACGCCCTGGCTCTGGCCGTTGGTGCCCTTGATGCGGCTGCCCAGGGCGCGCACCGGCGTCCAGTCGTTGCCGAGACCGCCGGCGTACTTCTGCAGCAGGGCGTTCTCCTTGACCGCCTGGTAGATGCCCTCCAGGTCGTCGGACACCGTGGTGAGGTAGCAGGACGACAGCTGCGCGTGGCGGGTGCCGCTGTTGAACAGGGTCGGCGTCGAGCACATGAAATCGAAGGACGAGATCAGGTTGTAGAACTCGATGGCGCGGGCCTCCCGGTCGATCTCGCCCACCGCGAGCCCCATCGCCACGCGCATGAAGAAGAGCTGCGGCAGCTCGATGCGCCGCCCGTCGATGTGCAGGAAATAGCGGTCGTAGAGGGTCTGCAGGCCCAGGTAGCCGAACTGCCGGTCGCGCTCGGGCACCAGGGCGGCGGCGAGGCGGCCCAGGTCGAACTCGGCGAGGCGCGGGTCGAGGAGTTCGGCATTGATGCCCGCGCGGATGAAGGCGGGCAGGGCATCGGCGTAGCGGCCGGGCAGGTCGGCCAGGCTCACCGGCTGGCCGAGGACTTCCCGGGCGAGGCTGGCGAGGAGCAACTGCGCGGTGACCCGGTTGTAGGCCGGCTCCCGCTCGATCAGGCTGCGCGCGGCGAGGATCAGCGCCTGGTCCACGTCGGCGAGCGGGACGCCGTCGTAGAGGTTCCGGAGGGCCAGATCGAGCACGGCGCGGGCCGACACCTCGTTGCCCAGGCCGGCGCAGGCGGCCTCGCAGTGGCGGAGCAGGGCGTCGGCGTCGAGGGGAATGCGACGTCCGTCGGCCAGCACGTGGAGGATCGGCGTGCCCGCGGATGCCATGCCGGCAGCTCGTTCGGCGGCGCGGCGTTCGCGGTAGAGCACGTAGGCCCGGGCCACGTCGTGTTCGCCGGAGCGCATCAGGGCGAGCTCCACCTGATCCTGGATGTCTTCGATGGACACCGTGCCGCCATCGGGCAGGCGGCGGGTGAGGGCGCGCAACACGGTGTCGGTGAGCCGCGCGACGATCTCCCGGACCCGGGCCGAGCCGCCGCTGGCGCTGCCCTCCACGGCCAGGAAGGCCTTGCTCATGGCGATGGCGATCTTGTCGGCGTTGAAGGCGACGACGGCGCCGTTGCGGCGGATCACCTGCAGGGCGGCGATGGCCGACGCGCTGGCGGATGCGGATGGAGTCTGAACGGTGGCGAGCAAGGCGATTCTCCGAATTGGGGGGCGGAGAATCGAGGACCTGGAACCGCGCCCGGCGCCAACGCGCGGGCGGAAGCCCTGCAATCGGCGCTGGCGCACGGTGGCGACAGGAAGACACCTCGTTTCAGGGACACCCCGCCCCAAAAGCACTGAAGGAATGGGCCATGGCAGGTCTCCTGACTCTCGGGTCGTCGCCTCGTGCCAGCCTTCCCGGAGCGCATCCAGTGGCAGTGGGGGGCACGAAACTCGCCGATTACAGTTGCGGGGGCAGTGCTGGATTTGAGGCGATGGCCTCGCACCAGCTTCCCTTTTCATCCCCTTGCGGGGAACCAATGACGAGGCGGATGGTAGGGGGGCGGTATCCGGCGTGTCAAGCCGGGGCACTGCGGGTAGGGCTGCCGGGGGTTGTCGAGGCCCATATCTAGTCCGCCACGGCAGCGGGTCCTCGGCATGGGGCGAGGTCGGCGAAGTGCGCGCCATTGCAATCCGTCTTGGCCGGGTTCATGCTCGATTCGTCAAGGAGGTGCGTTCAAATGCGAGTCCGTTTTTTCGGCGCGGCCGGCGAAGTGACCGGTTCGTGCACCCTGGTGGAAGCCGGCGATGTGCGCTTCCTGGTCGATTGCGGGATGTTCCAGGGCGGGCGCGAGGCGCGGGCCAAGAACCTCCGGGCGCTGGATTTCGGCTTCGATGTGCGGGACATCGACTTCGTGCTGCTGACCCATGCCCACATCGACCACTCCGGCCTCTTGCCGCGCTTGGCGGTGATGGGATTTCGTGGGCCGATCTACGCCACGCCGGCCACCATCGACCTGCTGGCGGTGCTGTTGCCCGACAGCGCCCACATCCAGGAGAAGGAATCCGAGTGGCAGCTGCGCCACCAGCACCGCAGGGGCGGTGGCGAGCGGGGCGTGGTTGCACCGCTCTACACCGTGGCCCAGGCCCAGACCACCCTCGGCCTGCTACAGCCGGCGCCCTACGGCAGGACGATCGAGCCGGCGCCGGGCATCGCGGTGCGCTTTCATGATGCGGGGCACATCCTGGGTTCGGCGTGGCTGGAGGTGACCGCCGCGGGCGAAGGCCGGCCGCGCCGGCTGGTGTTCTCCGGTGATATCGGGATGCGCGACCGGCCGGTGCTGAACGACCCGGAGACGATCATCCCGTCGGCCGATCTGCTGCTGATCGAATCCACCTACGGCGACCGCCTTCACCGACCGCTGGCCGAGACGGAGGAGGAGATCATCGCTGCCATCGGCCGCACCCGCGCCTGCCACGGTAATCTGGTGATCCCGTCTTTCGCGGTGGGACGCACCCAGGAGATCATCTACATCCTGGCCGATCTGGTGCGGCAAGGACGGCTGGAGCCTCTCAAGGTCTTCGTGGATTCGCCCATGGCCAACGAGGCGACGCGCATCACCCTGGCCCACCCGGCGCTGCTCGACAGCGAGACGCGAGATCTGCTCGACTGGCTGAAGGCCCACCCGAACAAGCTCAAGCTGGAGTTCGTGGCGGACGTGGAGGGTTCCCGGGCGCTCAACGACGTGCGCAGCGGGGCCATCATCATCTCGGCCAGCGGCATGTGCGAGGCTGGGCGGATCAAATATCACCTGCGGGAGAACCTGCCCCGCAGCGAGTGTAGCGTGCTGATCGCCGGCTTCCAGGCGGCGGGTACGCTCGGCCGGCGACTGGTGGATGGGGCGCGGCTGGTGCATATCTTTGGCGAGCCGGTACCGGTGCGGGCGCGCATCTACACGGTGGGCGGGCTATCGGCCCATGCCGATCAGGCGGGGCTGCTCGACTGGATAGGCGACTTCCATACCCCGCCGCGCCACACCTGCGTGATCCACGGCGAGGCGAGTGCCTCGGCCACCTTCGCCCAGGCCATCCGTGACCGGTTGGGCTGGCAGGATGTGATGCTGCCGAAGTCCGGCGACAGCCTCACGCTATAGGCAGGTGGCGGGCAAATGGATAAACGCAGCCATCGGCGCTGCGTATTTTTTTTGCTTTAGGGCGTTGCTTCAGTAGGCGTTCGGGTCCTTGCGGATCAGCCCGACGGTGCGCAGGATGATGCGCACATCGAGCAGGAAGGACCAGTTGCGCAGGTATTCCAGGTCGAAGTCGATGCGCCGCTTCATCTTGTCCAGTGTCTCGGTCTCGCCGCGGCAGCCGTTCACCTGGGCCCAGCCGGTGATGCCGGGGCGAACCTTGTGGCGGATCATGTAGCCCTTGATGAGCTTTCGGTAGGTCTCGTTGTGGGCCACCGCGTGGGGGCGGGGGCCGACGACGCTCATGCGGCCCTGGAGCACGTTGATGAACTGGGGCAGTTCGTCCAGCGAGGTGCGTCGGAGGAAGGCGCCCAGGGGCGTAATTCGGCGGTCGCCCACGCGGGCCTGGGTGATGGTGTCGCCGTTCTCGCAGACGCTCATGGAGCGGAATTTATAGACGAGGATGCGCTCGCCATCGAGGCCGTAGCGGTACTGGCGGAACAGCACCGGGCCCGGTGAGGTGGCCTTGACCGCAATCGCGATGACCGCCAGCACGGGCGAGATCATCACCAGGATGCACGCCGCCAGCACGAAATCGAAGGCCTGCTTGAAGAGCCCGTTCATGCCAGTGAACGGCGACTCGCACACAGCGACCACCGGCAGGCCGCCCAGGTCGTCCATGCGCGCCTGGATCAGGTCGGTCACGAAGAAATCGGGCACGAAATAGATCGATACGGTGGTGTCGCGCAGCTCGTCCAGCAACTGGAGGATGCGCGGCTGGCTGCTCATGGGCAGTGCGATGTAGATCACATCCACGTCATGGGTGCGGACGTAATCCATCAGATCCTTGATCTTGCCCAGATGGTGGATGTTGGCGCGGGCGTGGCGACCGGAATGCCGGTCGTCAAAGAAGCCGAGCAGACGCTTGCCGGCGCGGCGGGAGCGTTCAAGACGATCGGCCACGGCCAGGCCGGCATGGCTTGCGCCCACGATCACGGCCCGCTGGCGGTATCCGGCGTGGGCCATGACCAGCGGCGTGAAGGTGTGGGCGGCATGACGGACGAGGGCGGCTGTCGCCGGGCCGATCACGAACCACGCCAGCAGGACCTCCGGCGCATAGGCACTGCCGAAGCCCGTCAGCAAGCCGATCAGGGTGAGGATGCCGAACACCGCCACGCCCTTCAGCCAGCTTCCCCGGTACAGCGCCATGAGCCCGCTGTCGATGTGCATCGGCATCGGCTGGGCAAGCAGGAACACCGTGATCGCCAGCACCGCGTAGGCAGGCTCCCCCCCGACACCAAACCAGTTCGCCACGCCCAGCAGGCTGCCGGAGAAGGCGATGGGGTCGAGTAGTGCCTCGAAGATGGCGATCAGGGGCAGGTGGGATTTGATACCCGGCACCTGACGTTCGATGGCGGCCTGCATGGCGGACTGTTGTATCCCGGTGGTTGTGCGGTCGATGCGGAATGTACTGCAAGCCGAGTATTGTTAATGTCAAATTTATTGGATATGTGAATTTTTTTGCAAAATACTGTGCAAGATGCCTGTGCTTTTGCAAAATGCGTAAAATTTGGCTTGATTTCGTCCGCCTCTCCCTCAAGATGCAGCAACTTGCTAAATGGGGTGCGGATTTGCGTGATTTTGGTGTTCGTGTTGGGGGGGTTTTGCTGCTGGTGGGGGCAGGTCTGCCTGCTTTTGGCAGCGATGAGGCCGCCCTCCACGTTTCCACCATGCTGGGTGAGCCGCGCAGGCCCGGGCTGCTTTTCGAGAGCGACGAGCTGGATCCGCCGTACCTGGAGCTGAGTCGCGCGCTTTCGGCGGAGTCGACCAGGGTGGCGGCGGAAGAGCGGGGCAGCGACCCCATCGACCTGCCGCTGGGCAAGGGCATCGGATCGCGGATCAGCGTGATCGAAACGCTCACCTACGACAGCAACGTGTTTCGACTCTCCAGTGCCGCGGCGGCCACGGCGGCCGGCCTGAAGGGGATGGGCGACTGGAACAGCACCACCAAGCTGGGTCTTGGCCTGGAGAAGTACTACGCGGGGCAGCAGTTCACCCTCGACTACGAGCTGGCTGTGTCGCGCTATCGGGAGTTCGGTTTTCTGGACAACAACGCCAACAGCCTGGTTGGCCGCTGGCGCTGGACGGCGGGGCCCGACTGGAAGGGCGAGCTGTCCGCCGAGCAGCGCGAAGCCATCGACGACTTCGCGTATTACCGCCAGCAGCAACGCAGCCTGGGCGTGACGCGCCAGATCATCGGCAGCGGGTTTTATCAGGTGGCGCCGGACTGGTTTGTCGGCGCGCAGGTGGGGCAGGGCAGCCGGCGTTATCCGGACGGCTCCCGGCCCAGCAACGAGATTGACTTTGCCGGTTTTGACGCCGTGCTGCGCTACGCGCCAGCGTCGGGAGCGGTGGTTTCGGTGACCCGCCGGCGGGCCCAGGGGCAGTACCCCAACGCGCCGGTGACGGCCTCGGGGATGAGCGAATCGCGCTTCGACCAGGACGAATTGTTTGCAGAGGCGACGCTACCGCTGCGAAGCGGAACGCGCCTGCTGGCCCGGCTGGGCACTGTGAACCGCGGCTACCAGCGCTTTCCGCAGAACAACTACACGGGCCACAACGGGAGCCTCGGGCTGGAGTGGCGGGTGACGCCGCGGACCTTGGTGAGCGCGTCGCTTCGGCACGACGTGGAGCCGGCCCAGGACTTCGTCTCCAACTACGTGGCCGTGAAAGGCCTGCGTTTCGGCGCGGTTTGGGAGTACTCGCCGAAGCTGCGTGTGGACAGCCGCCTGGAGTGGCGCGACGCCCAGTACCGGGGCGATCCGGGCTTCGGGGTGAGCACCGCCTCCCAGCGAGAAGACAAGGGCACGCTCGCCGCGTTGGCCGGCACCTGGCAGCTGACGCAGCGCACGCGCTGGATCACGTCGCTGACCCGGGAACGCCGGACGTCGACCGAGGCGGCACAGAGTTTCAACTATTGGACATTGGCGGGGAGCTTGCAGTGGGTGTTTTGACGACAATGTGGATGCGCGGCAAGAGGGCGCTGGGGGCGCTGGCAACCGGGCTCGCGCTCGTCGCCGGGCTGGCGCCGACGCAGGCCCAGGCGGCGACCGGCCAGGATGCGGTCGTGCAGGAATACCGCCTGGGGCCGGGTGACGGGCTGAAGATCTCGGTCTTCCAGAACCCGGATCTCAGCCTGGAAACCCGCGTCTCCGAGACCGGCTCGATCAGCTACCCGCTGGTGGGCAATGTGCAGGTGGGCGGGCTGAGCGTGGCGGGGGCCGAGAAGGCGATTGCCGATGGCCTCAAGAAGGGCGGCTTCGTGCTTCAGCCCCAGGTCACGGTGGTCCTCCAGCAGGTGCGCGGCGCCCAGGTGGCGGTGCTCGGCCAGGTGGCCCGGCCCGGCCGCTATCCGCTCGAAAGCACTGCGATGAAGGTGACCGACGCCCTGGCCCTGGCAGGCGGTACGGCGCCCCAGGGTGCCGACAAGGTGATCCTGACCGGCATGCGGAGTGGCCGTCGGGTGCGCGCAGAAATCGACGTGACCGAACTCTTCGTCACATGGACGCCCGAGAAGGACCTGCC
Organism: Zoogloea sp.; assembly: GCA_041917255.1. Classification (GTDB taxonomy): domain Bacteria; phylum Pseudomonadota; class Gammaproteobacteria; order Burkholderiales; family Rhodocyclaceae; genus Zoogloea. The sequence continues at coordinate 53,587 of JAYRYA010000021.1, read as the reverse complement.
GGTGATGGCCGGCGACACCCTGTTCGTGAATCGCGCCCCGCAGGTGTTCGTGTATGGCGAGGTGCAGCGCGCCGGCGCCTACCGCATCGAGCGCCAGATGACCGTGCTGCAGGCCCTCGCCATGGGTGGCGGCCTCAGCCAGCGCGGCACCGAGCGCGGCGTACGCATCCACCGTCGCAGCGAAGACGGCGCCGTGCGCGTGCTCACCCCGCAACTCAACGATCTGGTGCAGGCGGATGACGTGATCGTCGTCCGTGAGGCACTTTTCTGAACGGACGCCGATATGGGCATCACTCAACTTCTGGCCGTACTGCGGGCACGGCGCCGCGAACTCTTCATGGTGTGGGGTGGCGTGGTGCTGTTGGCGCTGGTGGTCAGCCTCGTGCTGCCGCGCCAGTACGTGGCGTCGTCCGAGGTGGTGGTCGAGTCCCGGGGCAGCGATCCACTGCTGGTCCATCCGGGCAGTGGCGGATCGACGCCTGGCTTTCTGGCCACCCAGGCCGACATCATGGCCAGCGAGCGCGTGGGCGCGAAGGCGGTAGCGGCGCTCAAGTTGGCGCAGATGCCGCGCTGGGCCGAAAGGTGGCAGAAAGCGTCGGGCGGTCAGGGCGACCCGGATCGATGGATCGCCGGTCGTCTGAAGAAGTCCGTCAAGGTCAGCCCGTCCCATGAGAGCAACGTGCTGACGGTCTCCTTCACCAGCGACGATCCGAAGTTTGCCGCGGACTACACCAACGCGCTGGCCAAGGCTTACGTGGAGACCGATCTCGAGCTTAAGGTCGAGCCGGCCAGACAGTCCGCCGCGTGGTTCGACGAACACACCAAGGCCCTGCGGGCAAACCTGGAGAACGCCCAGGCCCGGCTGTCGGCGTTCCAGCGCAGCCATGGCCTCGTGGGCGACGAGAAGCTCGACCTGGAGAGCGCGCGTCTCACCGAGCTTTCCACCCAGTTCACCGCCATTCAGGCCCAGAGCACCGAGACTGTCTCGCGCCAGCGTCAGGGCGGCAGCGCCAACGAAGTCACCGCCAGCCCGCTGATCCAGGCCCTCAAGGTGGATCTGGCCCGCCAGGAAGCCAAGCTTTCGGAACTCTCCGGCTACCTGGGTGAGAACCATCCCCAGTACCAGCGCGTGAAGGGCGAGGTGGAATCCCTGCGCGCCCGCCTGCGCGCCGAATCCGGCAATGTGGCCGCGGTGGTGGGCACCAACACCCGCATCAACCAGGCCCGCGAAGGTGACGTGAGGACCCGCCTCGAAGCCCAGAAGCAGCGCGTGCTGCAGCTCAAGCAGCAGCGCGACGAGATGGGCGTGCTGCAGCGCGAGGTGGATAGCGCCCAGAAAGCCTACGACCTGGTGATGGCCCGCCTGACCCAGACCAGCCTCGAGAGCAAGTCGCGCCAGGGGAACGTGGCGGTGCTGTCGGTGGCGGTGCCGCCCACCGAGGCGGCCAGCCCCAAGCTCCTGCTCAACCTTGGCCTGGCCATCGTCATCGGCGCCTTGCTGGGCATGGCGGTGAGCATCGTGCGCGAACTCTTCGACCGTCGCATCCGCAGCGCCGAGGATCTGGACGACGCCATCGGTGCGCCGATCCTGGCCGAGATTCCGCGTCGTCCCGAAGCCGCCAACGAGGGCTCCCGCTTGAGCCGGGCCTTTCGCCGGGCTTGAGCGCATCCATGGACATGAAATCCTTCTCCGGTCATTCCCAAGTGTCTGCCTCCGAAAAACCGACGGTTGCGTTCCCCAATCTGGGTGAGATCCTCGTCTCCACCGGCCGCCTGTCGGCCGACGCGGTGGCCCGTGTCACGGCCCGCCAGCGGGAACGGGGGATCCCCTTCGGTGCCGCTGCCATCGAACTCGGGCTGGTCAGCCAGGCCGATGTGCATGCCGCGCTGGCCCGCCAGTTCGATTATCCGGTGCTCACCGCAGGCGACCAGGGGGCCGACCCCGAGCTGGTGGCCGCCTTCGAGCCCACCTCGTCCCGCGTCGAAGGCCTGCGCAAGCTGCGCAGTCAGCTGGTGCTGCGGCGCATGGCCAACCCGCTGCTGCGCACCGTCGCCATCGTCGGCCCGGTGCGCGGTGAAGGGCGCAGCTGGCTGGCGGCGAATCTGGCGGTGGTGTTCTCCCAGCTGGGCGAACGCACCCTGCTGGTCGATGGCGACCTGCGCAACCCCCGCCAGCAGACCCTGTTCCGCCTGCCGCCTGCCGGTGGCCTGGCCTCGCGGCTGGCCGAGCGGGGTGACAAGGGTGGGGCGATCCAGCCTCATTCGCGCTTCGATCACCTGTCGGTGCTGCAGGCCGGCATCGTGCCGCCCAACCCCCAGGAGTTGCTGGCCCGTCCGGCCTTCGGGGCGCAGATCGCAGTGGCCCGCGAAACCTTCGAGATGACCCTGGTGGATACCCCGGCCGATGAAGTGGGCGCCGACGCCCAGCTGGTCGCCGCCACCTGTGGCAGCGCCATCATCGTGGCCCGTCGCCACGCCTCGGCCCACAAACGGGTTGCCGCGCTGTCGGCTGGCCTGCGGGACGCCGGTGTGGTGGTGATCGGCGGCGTGTTGCTTGACTTCTGATGACTTTCGCGCTTTCCGCCAGCACGCCCCTCGGCCCGCCCACCCCCTACGAAAAGCGGGTGGCGCAGGGCTTCACCTGGGCGCTCTTCGCCACCCTGTGGCTGAAGCTGGCGTTAGGGGTGATGCTGACCCAGCCGGTGATCGACTCGGAAGGCGAATCCATCTACAACCGGCTGGCCGATGCCATGCTGCTGGCGGCGATGTTTGCCGGCATTGCCACGTACGCCGACGCGATCCTCCAGCGCGCACCGCTAATCCTCGTGGCGGTGCCGATGGGCCTGGCGTCCTTCCTGACGACCGAGGCGCTTACTGGCCTCAACTTCTCCACCGCGGTCTTCGAGTACTTCAAGATCGTCACGCCGCCGCTCCTGTCGGTGCTCCTGCTGCGCCTCTACGAGCGCGAGACGGCGCTGGTGATCCGCCTGATGCAGATCACCCTGGCGCTGATCTGGGTGATGGTGGTGTTCGCGCTCGTCGTGATGCCCCCCTCCCTCAACCGCGGGGGCGAGTCGTTCTGGCCGGTTTACTTTGCTTCGCTGCACACCAGCTCATATCTGGTGGTGGTGTGTGCTGCACTGTCGCTGTATCTCTTCGAGGCAGGCCACCTGAGCCGCCGGCTGTTCATCGCCCAGTTGCTGTTCTCGCTGCTGCTGGTGTTTTACGGCTGGGGCGTGCGTACCTCCATGGTGGCTGCGCTCGCCTTTGGCGCCGTGGTGATGGTCCAACGCATGCGGATGGCGCCGGTGGTGATGTTCGTCGGCTTTGTCGGCCTGCTGGCGCTGGCCTTTGTGCCGCTGCTGTTCGGGCTGATCCACCTACCGTCCTGGGACGAGATGGTGGAGTTGACCTCCGGCCGCTTCTCCATGTGGCTGGAGAAGATCGACATCCTGGCCAACAGCTCCATGCTGGAGTGGATGTTCGGCCACGGCGAGGGTTCGGACTGGATTGTTTCCGAAGTGTGGTGGTGGAGCGCCAAGGATTCCCACAACGATTTCATCCGTCTGCTGAACCAGCAGGGTGTGCTGGGGCTGGGGATGATCCTGGCGATCTTGGCGGTGTGGGCCGCAGCCTTCCCGCCGGGGGTGGCGCTGCCACTGCTGGCGGCGCTGAGTGCGTCCACGGCCTTCAGCAACGGCATCATGTTCCGCCCCCAGGCCAGCCTGCTGATGCCCCTCGCGCTGGTGGCAGCCAACGCGGCCTGGCAGCGCATCACCGAGGAGGTCAAGCGGTGAGCCTGTCGATGGCTTCGATCCTGCGGCGTGGCGAGGTGCTGGCGGTGACCGCCGCGCCCGGCGGCCAGCGCCTGCTCCACTTCGCGCTGGTGCAGGCGGTGTGCGGCACCGAGGCGTTGGGGCGCTTCGCCAACGATCTGTCCATCGCCATGATGCTGGGCCTCTTTTCAGCGGTCGGCTGGTCGGCGCTGGTGCTGGCCCGCGTGCCGGTGGCCGGCGAGGGCAGGGCGGCGCCGGTGATGCTGGGTCTCGCCCGCGGTGCCGTGATGTTCACCCTGCTCGCCTGCCTGGTGTTGCCGCTGCTCGCCTGGGGCGGTTGGGTTTTCGAGCCGGGCTGGACGGCGCTGCTACTGGCCGGTTGGACCGCCTACACCGTCGCCCGCCACTTCGGCCTGGCGCTGACCCGCTACCGCCCACTGCTGGTGCTGGAAACCCTGCTGGTGGCAGTGCTTGCGGCCGGCATCGTGGTGGATGGCGGTCGGCATCGCTGGATGCCCTACGCCGCGCTGGCGGTGCCCACCGTGTTGCTGGGCCTCGCCGGGCTGATCGGCCTGATGCGCCATCGGGGCCACGAGGCGGCCGCGCTGCCGGCGGGAAGCGCCCGCACGGCGGCCGAACAGGCGGCGCTCAATTTCGTCAGCGCCGGCATGTCGATGATCCTCGTGCCCTTCACCGTGCGGGTGGCGGGCGAGGGCTACGGCGGGTTGGTGGCACTGATCGGCAGCCTGACCAGCGTGCTGCTGTTGTTTCCGCGAGCCCTCAGCTTCAACGCGCTGCCGGCGCTGGCCAAGGTGGTGCATCAGGCCGGTGAGCGAGAGGTGCGGGCGACCCTCGACACCCTGCGCAGCGATCTGATCCGCCTCAATACCGCCCTCAGTGCGCTGGCCGTACTGGCCTGGGGTGGCCTTGCCTGGTGGGGCCAGCGGCCGGATTTCGCCCTGGCCGGGGCCACCGCGATCTTCCTGCTCCAGCTCGCCAGTTTTTATGTGGGCCAGCTGGTACTACCCGAAGCCAACTATCTCCAGACCGTTGAGGAAACCCGTCTGCCGCTGCGGGTGAATGTGCTCTCGCTGGTGATTTTCATCGCTGCCTGCGGGTTGGTGATGCTCGTGGTGCCGCCCGGGGTCGATGCGGTGCTGTGGCTCTTTGCCGTTCTTCTGGGCGCGACCTTGTCGCGCAACCTGATACTGCGCCGGGCCGTGCTGCGCCGGGCGCCGGAGGTTTTTGCATGAACTTGCCGCGTTCGGAGGCCGCAATGAACGTGCGTCTCGCCATTTTCCTCCCAGCCGGGCCGGTACCCGGCTGGGTCGCCCGCCTGGTGGGCGATTGTCTGGCGCTGCCCGACGTGCGCCTCGTGGCACTGCTGCGCGATGCGTCGGCGCTGCCTGCAGCCGACTGGGCTGACCGGGTCGATGAGATGGTCTTTGACCGGGGCGCGTCGCCCCTGCGTCTGACCGATCTGCCGACCCCGACCGGCGTGGCCGAGTGGATCGCGCCGACCGCAGAGCCCGCCGACGCCTGGCTTGCCACCCGGGGCTGCGACGTGCTGCTCGATCTGCGCACAGCGCCGATGCCGATGGCCTTGAGCCCTACCCATCACTGGGCGCTGATGCTCTCTGGCCGTCCGGCGGTCACCCCCCTGGCGGGGGCCGATCCGGTGGTGGAGGGCGCCGACTGCACGGTGATCCAGCTGGAGACGATTCCGGGGGGGGCGGTGATCGACACTTCGCTGGGGGCTTCCTGCACTTTCTCGATCCGCCGCAATCGCCGTCGGGCCATCGCCAAGGGGATGGGCATGGTGCGCCGGGCGTTGATGCGTTTGACCGTCGATGGTGAGCTGGGTCCGCTGCGGGCAGTGTCGGCTGGCGGCGTCGATGCCTTTCCCGGCAGCCCCGCGGCCCGACGTTTTGCGACCCTGGTGCGGCGCACCGTGTCGCGCACGGCAGTGAAGGCGGTGAGCCGCGATCAGTGGGGCCTGGCACTGGTGTTCGAGAAAGGCCTGTGTCTCGACCCGGCCCGTGCAATGTTGATCCGCCCGCCCGCAGACCGCTTCTGGGCCGATCCCATGGTGTGGCCGGCAGAAGGTGGCGGTTGGTGGGTGTTCATCGAAGAGGTGATCTACCGGGAAGGCCGCGGCACCCTCAAGGCCATGCGCGTGCAGCCGGACGGCAGCTGGGCCGAGCCGGTGTCGGTGATGGTGCGCCCGTGGCATCTCTCGTATCCCTTCTTGTTCGAATGGCAGGGCCAGTTGTGGATGGTGCCGGAGAGTGGCGCCAACAGCCGAGTGGAACTGCATCGCTGCGTGCAGTTGCCGGACCACTGGGAGAAGGTCGCCGACATCATGACCGGCATCGACATGGTGGATGCCACGCTTTTTGAGCACGAGGGCCGCTGGTGGATGCTCGGAAACGTCACCGAGCCGGGTGCCGAAAAGCACGACGAGCTGCACGCCTATTACGCCGACAGCCCGCTGGGCCCGTGGCAGCCTCACGCCGCCAATCCAGTGGTGGCCGACGCGCGCTTCGCCCGCCCGGCCGGTCCGCTGTTCGTGCGTGACGGCACGCTGCTGCGGCCAGCGCAGGAATGTGTACCCGAGTACGGCCATGCGCTGAGCCTGCGGCGCATCGAGCGGCTCACCCCCACGGAATACATCGAACACACCGAACAGCGGATTGAGCCCGGTTGGAAGCCGGGGATTGCCTGCGTGCACACCCTCAGCCACGCCCCTGGGCTCACCGTTTTCGACTTTCTGACAAGACGGTCACGCTTTGCCGCGGTGCGCGGCACTCGCCCCGTGCCCTCCGCCACGGGGCGGAATGGCGGCGGCCGGGAAAATTCCGACGGGAAAACAGCGCTATGAGAATCGATTTGATGGGCTGCAAGGTCGACAACCTCAACATGGCGGAGACGCTCGACGTGGTCGAGGGCTTCATCCATGCCGGTACGCCGCATCAGCACGTGGTGGTCAACGTCGACAAGATCGTCAAGGCCAACCGCGACCCCGCGTTGCGTCAGATCATCAACGACTGCGACCTCATCAACGCCGACGGGATGCCCGTGGTGTGGGCCTCGCGTCTGCTCGGCAAGCCGCTCAAGGAGCGCGTCACCGGCGTCGATCTGTTCGAGGCGCTGATGGCCCAGGCCGCGCTCAAGGGCTGGCGGGTCTATCTGCTGGGTGCCCGCGAAGAAGTGGTGAGCGGCGTGGCGCGGCTCTACCCCGCCCGCTACCCCGGTCTCACCATCGCCGGCTACCGCAACGGCTACTGGAAGCCGGAGGAGGAAGCCCAGGTGGTCGAGCAGATCGCCGAAGCCCGTGCCGACATCCTGTTCGTGGCGATCAGCTCGCCCAAGAAGGAGGCCTTCCTCGCCCGCCACCAGGCGGCGATGAAGATCCCCTTCGCGATGGGCGTCGGTGGCACCTTCGACGTGGCCGTGGGCCTCGTCAAGCGTGCCCCGGTGTGGATGCAGAAGGCCGGCCTGGAGTGGTTCTACCGCTTCCTGCAGGAGCCGCGGCGGATGTTCCGCCGCTACTTCATCGACGACATGGCCTTCGTCGCGCTGTTTGCGCGCGAATGGGTCCGGCGCTGAGCGGGGGGCAGGGAATGGGTATTGAAGACTGGGGTTACCGCTGGCTCAAGCGCTACATGGACGCCCCCCAGTGGATCAAGGAGCCGCTGGGCCGCGCCTACAGCCTATTGCCGGACCGCTGGCGCCACGGCAAGGATTTCGCACGCTTCCGCGACGAGGCCAGCCTGACCGACCCGGCCGAGATCCAGCGCCTGTCCGAATCGCGCCTGCGCGAGACACTGATGTGGACGATCCAGACCGTGCCGGCCTACGCCGCCCTGGCCGCCCAGCTGCTCATCGACATGCCGCTCTCCGAGCTGTTGGCGCTGTTCCCGCTGATGACCAAGCTCGACTACAAGCGCAACCCCGAGGCCTACCTTTCCACCGCCCGCAGCGAGGCCGAGCGTCTGCCCATGCAGACCAGCGGCTCGGTGGCCGAGCCCTTCAAGTTTGCGCTGCAGAAGGGCGTCACCCGCTCGAAGGAGTCGGCCTACATCGAAGCCTTCAGCCGCCGCATCGGGCTGACCCGTCAGGACGTGGTGCTGTCCCTGCGCGGGCGCAACATCCGCGGCGCAGTGGCCGACAGCGGCCCGCTGCACAGTTACGAGCCGATCAAGCACATGCTCTGGATCAGCCCCAACCACCTGGACGCGGCCTACATGCCGGGCCACGTGGACGCCGCGATGAAATGCGGCGTGAGCTTCATTCAGGGTTACTCGTCGGCGGTGTACGAGCTGGCCCGCTGGCTGGAATTCAACCCGGTGCCACGCTTCACCCAGGCGGTGCGAGGCGTGCAGCTGTTCTCCGAATCCGCCGACGAGGGCATGGTGGCGCTGATCGAAAAGGTCTTCGGCTGCCCGGTGCTGGTGCATTACGGCCACTCGGAGCGCTCGGTAATGGCCGGCTCGATGCCCGACGACCACCGCTATTTCGTGTGGCCGTTGTATGGCCACGTGGAACTGGTGGATGAAGCGGGCAAGCCGATCACCGAACCCGGTGTGCAGGGCGAGGTGGTGGCCACCGGCTTCGACAACAAGGCGATGCCCTTCATCCGCTACCGCACCGGCGACCTGGCCATGTGGTCGGATCGTCCGCCCCACCCGGCGCTGCCCGGCTATCCGGTGCTGGAGCGCATCGATGGGCGGAGCAACGACTATTTCGTGGCCCGGGATGGCCGCCGGATACCGGTGGCGTCGCTGGGCGGGCTGCGTCCGCCGGCCTTTCTGAAAGTGGAGGCCACCCAGTACGAACAACACGAGCCGGGGCGGATCACCGTTCGCCTTCAGTCGGCTGAACCCCTCGATCCTGCCGTGCTGGCAGTGATCGACGACTACTTCCGGACCAAGCTGCTGGGCCTCGTCGATGCCGAGCTGCAGGTGGTGCCGCACATCGAGCGAACAGCCCGCGGCAAGCGCCGCCTGATGATTCAGCACCTCACCGAACGGCCCGCGGAGACCCAGGCAAGAAACTAGGATCATGAGCGTCGAGGACCCTCTTTACAACGATGTGATGCCTGGCCATGTGGTGGCCGCCCGGCGCCACCGCGTCACCGGCATCCAGGGCGACCCGTCGGTGGTGTATCTGTTGGCCGACTGGCTCGACAAGCACCCGGCCAATGCCAATTTCCCACGGCGCGTGCGGGGCGTTCAGCGGTGCTCCGCGGCCGTCGAGCCCTCCATGCTCGACACCGTCCGGCGGGTTGTCCCGTGCCCGGTGCAACTGCACCACGGCCGCTCCGAGCGCGCGGTGATGGCTGCCTCGATGCCTGACGACCCACGTTATTTCGTGTGGCCGGTGTGCGGCAAGCTGCGCACCATCGTCCAGCACATCGACGCGAGCGAGGAAGCCATCCATGCATGACACGCCTGCGCCGATGCTTGTGATACTTGGACCGGCCACGAATTCTCGTGGCGGTATCGCTTCGGTGATGCGGCTGTGGCAGGAGGCGGGCTTTGGCGGCCAGCGTCCAGTGTGCTACCTGCCCACCTACGCAGACGGCAGCGCCGTGGCCAAGCTGATGACCTTTCTTGGCGCGCTGCTGCGGTTCTGCCTGCTGCTGGCCCGGGGCCGATTGGCGGCGGTGCACGCCCATTCGGCGTCCAATGCCAGTTTCCGACGCAAGAGCCTGCTGCTGGCGCTGGCCCGGCTGGCCGGCAAGCCCTACATCTTTCACCTGCATGGGGGCGCGTTTGACCGTTACCACGCCGGTGCATCGTCGCTCGAGCGGGCGTGGATCAATCGAACGGTGCGCGGCGCCGAAGTGGTCTTCGTGCTGTCCGAAAGCTGGGCGGACTGGCTGCGTCAGCACATCGGCCACCCGGACGTGCGGGTGCTGCCCAATCCGGTGCTGCCGGTGCAGTTACCGCCCGACGTCGCGCGCGAACCGCACACCTTGCTGTTCCTGGGTCGGTTGGAAGACGCCAAGGGCGTGTACGTGCTGATCGACGCCATGGCCAGGCTGGCCGGTGTGCGGCCCGAGCTGCGGGTGATCCTGGCCGGCGAAGGCGATGTGGCCCGGGTACGCGCCGCGGCAGCGGCGGCCGGCGTGGCCGAGCGGGTCGAGCTGCCTGGCTGGGTGGCGGGCGAGGCCAAGGCGCGACTGCTGGCCCGGGCCGGCATCTTCCTGCTGCCGTCCCGTTTCGAAGGCGTGCCCATGGCGCTCCTCGAAGCCCAGGCCGCCGGCCTGCCGGTGGTGGCCACCCGCGTGGGGGGAATTCCCCAGGTGGTGACCGAAGGCTTCAACGGTGCACTGTGCGAGCCGGACGACGTGGCTTCGCTGGTGATCGCCCTCAAGCCGCTGCTCGGCGATGGCGGGCTGGCACGGCGAATGGGCGAAGCCGGTCGCGCACGGGTGCTCGACAGCTATGGCATCGAACGGGTGCGGACGATGGTGGAATCCGCCTGGCAGCGCCTGGACGACGCATCGGGCGAGCGAGGCTGAGCGGCACCATGCTATCCAGTCACTCCAAGCTATATCGCCGTGCATCGCCGGCCGTGCAGGAGCGGATGCTCGCCCTGAGCACTCGCCTGCGCGGTCTGGTCTCCGATCAGCGGGCGCTGCGGCGGATCACCGAGCGTATCGAGATCAGCCAGTGGTTGTCCCGTGCCGAGTGGGAAATTCTTCAGCTCGAAACCATGCGCGCGCTGGCGCTCGATGCCGGGCGTCGGGTGCCGTATTACCGGGATATGTTCGGTCGGCTGGGGATAGACCCGCAAGGCTGGCAGTGCCTGGACGATCTGGCCGAGATTCCGGTGCTCACCAAGAACGATGTGATCGCGGAGGGTGATCGCATGGTGGCCGAGGGCGGCCCGTGGCTGCGCTTCAAGGGTTCGACCAGCGGCACCACCGGCCAGGCCATGGCTGGCTGGCGCGACCGGGCTTCGATCGCCTTCGAGCAGGCCTTCATCGATCGGCAGGCCCGCTGGGCGGGCTTTCGCAAGGGCGAGCGGCGGGCCTGGCTACGCGGCGATCCGGTGGTGCCACCCGCTCAGTCGGATGGCCCGCTTTGGCGGATGAACCGGGCCGACAACACCCTGATGCTGTCCTCCTACCACCTCACGCCAGACAACGGCGCGGGCTACATCGAGGCGCTGGAAAAATTCGACCCGGTGATGATCCAGGCCTATCCCTCGTCGGTGGGCTATCTGGCTCGCTGGCTGGAGGAGCATGACCGCAACTACCGCGGCAAGTCGCTGCGGGGCATCGTCACCTCGTCCGAGACCTTGCGTGAGGAGGAGCGGCGGATCATCGAGAAACGCTTCGGCTGCCTGGTCTTCGACTGGTACGGCGCTTTCGAGCGGGTCGCCGCCATCGGCACCTGCGAGCACGGTCATCAGCACGTGATGGAGGACTACGGCTGCGTGGAGTTCGAAGCCAACGGCGATGGCAGCTCCAACCTCATCGCCACCGGCTTTGGCAACTTGCTGATGCCTTTTCTGCGTTATCGCGCCGACGACCGCGTGGTGCTGGCCGACCCGGATTTCGCCTGCCCTTGCGGGCGCAGTTTCCGGGTGGTGGAGCGGGTGCTCGGCCGGGTGGACGACGCCATCCGCACCCCCGACGGGCGCCATGTGGTGATGCTGGACTGGATCTTCTCCGGGCTCTTCGGGCTGGTCGAGGCGCAGGTGGTGCAGGAGCGCCTGGATGAAGTGGTGATCCGCATCGTCGCCGGCGCCGATTTCAACCATCGGGACGAGCAGGCGCTGCTGCTGCGTGCGCGGGAGCGACTTGGCCAGCAGGTCATCATCAGAATCGAGCGCGTGGACGAGATCCCGCGCACACGCAATGGAAAGTTCCGGCAGATCGTCAGCCGGCTCAGTGGGAGTGAAGAAGCCAATGTCTAGTCTCAACCAGGTCGGGTGGTACTGGAACCGCCTGCGCTGCATGTCCATCGCCGAGATCATGGGCCGCGCCAGCACCAGTGCATCCCTTGCGATGGAACGTCGCAAGGCGCCGGCGGAGGTGCCGCCTGCCCGTCTCGATCGCCTGGGGGCACGTTGGCTGCCGCGGGAGCTGCCCGAGCCCACGGGTGCCATCCTGCAACGGGCCAACGAGGTGCTTGCGGGCCACTGGCGGATCTTTGCCAGCGACGCCATGAACCTCGGCTTTCCGCCGGAATGGAACCGCAATCCGGCGAACGGCGTACTGTTGCCGCTCACCTACGGCAAAACAATGTCTTTCCGCGACCCTGCGGTGACCGGTGACATCAAGTACCTGTGGGAGCCCAACCGGCACCTGGAGCTGGTGTGCCTCGCCCAGGCGTGGCAGATCACCAGCGATGCGCGCTACCTGGACGGCATCGGCACGCTGCTGGAGAGCTGGTTCGTCCAGTGCCCGTACGCGCTGGGGCCAAACTGGTCGAGTGCGCTGGAGGCGGGCATCCGGCTCATCAACTGGTCAATCGTCTGGCAGCTGATCGGCGGGCTGTCGTCGCCGCTGTTCCAGCATCCGGTGGGTAAAGTGCTGCGGGCCGACTGGCTGACCAGCATCTGGCGCCACGCCGAGTTCATCCGCGGGCACCAGTCGCGACACTCGTCGGCCAACAACCACCTGATCGGTGAACTGACCGGGCTGTTCGTGGCGGGCTCCACCTGGCCCTACTGGGACGAGGCCAAGCAGTGGCGACGGGATGCCCGCGATGGGCTGGAGCGGGAGGTGCTCATCCAGAACGCGCCGGACGGCGTCAATCGTGAGCAGACCACCGCCTACCAGCAGTTCGTGTGGGATTTCCTGTTGATCGCCGGGCTGGCTGCCCGAGCCACCGGCAAGACGTTCTCGGACGCCTACTGGTTGCGGATGGAGGCGATGCTGGTGTATGTGGCCGCGGTGATGGACAGCGGTGGCAACGTGCCGATGTTTGGCGATGCGGACGATGGCCGGGTCACGGGTCTGTCCCTCAGCGCCGGCGGCTGCGCTTTCCAGAGTCAGCTTGCCACCGGTGCGCTGCTTTTCGAGAACGCCTCCCTGGCCAGAAAGGCCGGCTTTGTCGATCTGCGTACCCGCTGGCTGCTCGGCCGCGAAGCCTGCGCGTTGTTCGACAGCCTGCTGCTGAAGGCTGCGCCAGCGACCACCCGGGTGGATTTCCCCGATGGCGGCGTGTATGTGCTTGGCGTCAATCTGGATACGCTGGACGAGATGCGCCTGGTGGCAGACGTCGGACCGCTGGGTTTGGGCGGGATTGCGGCCCACGGTCACGCCGACGCCTTGTCGTTCACCCTGTCGGTGGGCGGGCGGGAGTTTCTCGTCGATCCAGGCACCGGCACCTACCATGGTCCGCGCGCGTGGCGTGACGGCTTCCGCGGCACGGCGATGCACAACACCTTGTCCATCGCCGGTGAGGATCAGGCCTTGTCCGGCGGCAAGTTCATGTGGGTGCGCAAGTATCGGGTGACGGTGATCGAACGAGAGTCCACACGTGTTGTCGATCGTCTCGTGGCCGAACACGACGGTTACCGGCGCCTGCCGGGCCGGCCGGTGCATCGGCGTAGTTGGGAGCTGGATCGCCTGGCCGCAAGGGTGACGATCCGCGACGAGATTCAGGCCTCCGCGCCACAGTGCGTCACGCTGCACTGGCATTTCAGCGAGGCCTGCAACGTGACGTGCACGCCCGAGGGTCTGCTGGTGGCCAACGGCCCGGTGTGTCTGTCGATGGTGTTACCGCCGGATGGTGAGGTGAGCATCCTGCACGGTTCCGACGAACCGCTGGCAGGTTGGGTCTCCCGCGGCTACGACCAAAGATCGCCGAGCACGACCGTCGAGTGGCGCGGCACCCTTGAGCCCGGCATGACCCTGGAGACGATCCTGCGCCAGCGCTGAGCTGCGCTCAGGCCTGGGGGAAGAACAGGGCAATCACGGCCGGCATTTCGGCTTGAACGGCGGTGCGGATCGAAGCGATCCGCTCGGCGCTCATCTCCAGGGTGGCAATGGTCATCGGGTCCATCCCGGCAAGGGCGGCTTCGTCGGGGTTCTCCTGCCCTTCGGTGGCCACGATCTGGTTGGCCAGATGGATGAGGGCCGCCTCGGTTACGTGATGACCGCCCAGGGCCGGCATCAGCTGGGCGCCGATGGCGGTCGCAAAGCCGTTGGGGAGATGCCACGCCGACGCCAGTGCTGCGCCGACTTCGGCGTGGGTGCAGCCGAGGTGTTTGAGCTCGGCCTCATGGAGCGGAACCTGGCGCGTGCGAGCCGTCTCGAAGGCTGCCGAGGCCGCTTCGGGGTTGGCCTGATACATCACGAGATGACCGATGTCGGCGAGCAGCCCTTCGACAAACATCCGCTCCGGATCGCCCGTACCAAGCTGCTTGGCACAGGCACGGGCCGCCAGCCCGCGGAAGACGCAGTCCTGCCAGTAGCGGGTCATGTGCATTCGTGCCGGTCGGATGCCGGAGAAGGCACCGATGATCGCGGTGCTCAGGACCAGATCGTGTATCTGCTGCATCCCCATCAGATTGACCGCCCGGGAGACCGTTTCGACCTGACCCGGAAATCCGTACAACACGCTGTTCACAACCCGGAGCACCCGGGCAGTGATGCCGGGGTCGCTCGCCACCGCGTCGGCAACCTGATGGACCGAACTGTCGGGGTCGTCCAACAGTTCGCGGATCCGGTGGTAGGCGGCTGGGAGGCTGGCGAGTTTCTCGACGCAGGCGACGAGTTCCTGGGGCGTAGACATGATCGTAGGCGGCTCTTGAGGACGGGAGACGAAGTGATTTACGGCGGCACGGCAGGCTGCTTTAGGACCGATGCCTTGGTCGCGCCCCAGATTGGGGGAGATAATCCACGGCGAGTGTCCCGTCGGCGCGTGGCGACCGGCAATTGCGCACATCGACGCTTGGATGAGGGCAAACGGTCGGCGTTGGCTTGCTATGCTGTTCTTCGGTGGTAGGCGGAGTTGCCGTTGCCCCGGTTCGTCGAGCAAAGAATAAGGTTTTTCTGATGAAGTTACTGAGCTGGAACATTCAGTGGGGACGCGGTGCGGACGGTGAGGTGAATCTGCCTCGCACGATTTCGGCCATCCGGATGCTGGGTGATTTCGATGTGATCTGCCTGCAGGAAGTGGCGGTGGGTTTTGCCGGGTTGCAGGGGGGCACGGCCGAGAATGGCGTGGCCCGCCTCGCCGAGGCTTTTCCCGGCTATAGCGCGCACTTTGCGCCGGCAGTGGATCTGCCCGATGGGGCTGGGGGGCGCAGCCAGTTCGGCAACCTCACCCTCAGCAGGTTGCCGGTGGGGCAGGTGTTCCGCCACAGCCTGCCGCGTCCGCCTGAAGAGGGCGTGCCAAGCATGCCGCGGGCGTGCCTGGAGGTGGTGGTTGACGGCGCGCGTGGCCCGGTGCGGGTGCTCAACACCCATCTGGAGTATTACTCCCGCGTCCAGCGCATGACCCAGATCGCTGCGCTCCATGCGTTGCAGTGCGACGCGGTTCGGCTGGCTGCAAGCGCGGCGCCGGCACTTGGCGAAGGCCGGCAGGATTCGCCTTTTGCGGTGTGGCCGCGACCGATGTCGGCCATCATCTGTGGGGATTTCAACTGCGAGCCGGGAAGTCCGGAGTATTACCGGATGACCGCGCCGATCAGCGCGGATGTCTCCGGCTGGGAAGACGCCTGGCGGGCTTGCTACGGCGACATCCCGCACCTGAATACGGTCGGCCTCAATGGTGCCGAATGGCCGGACAGACGCTACTGCTGCGATTACTTCTTCGTGAGTGCCGATCTGGTCGATCAGGTCGAGGCGGTGGCGGTGGATCAGGCCACAGGGGCGTCGGATCACCAGCCGATCCAGCTGACCCTGAACTGAGCCTTCCGAGCTTCACGCGACGCATGTCCGGCCCATTGCGGCCGGCAACTGCGGCCCTGCAGGCGATGCACGCCACGGCAGGGCCGTTGTGCGTTTACAGCTCGGAGAGTTGTTCCCGGTAGCGCTGGGCGTTCTTCACATAGCCGTCGGCGCTGGCCTGGAGCTTGGCGATCTCGTGGTCGGTGAGTTCGCGGATGATGCGGCCCGGGGAGCCGCACACCAGAGAGCGGTCAGGAATCACCTTGCCTTCGGGGATCAGCGAGTTGGCGCCGATCAGGCAGTGCTTGCCGATCACCGCGCGGTTGAGCACCACTGCGTTGATGCCGATCAGGGAGCCATCGCCCACCGCACAGCCGTGCAGCATCACCTTGTGACCGATGGTAACGTTGGCGCCGATGGTGAGGGGAACGCCATCATCGGTGTGGAGCACCGAGCCGTCCTGGATGTTGGTGTTCTCGCCGATGGTGATCGGGTCGTTGTCGCCCCGCAGGATCGCCCCGAACCACACATTGGCGTTGCGACCGAGATGCACGTCGCCGATGAGGGTTGCAGTGTCGGCAACCCAGACGCCCTCCTGAAGTTGGGGGGCATGCTCTCCGAGGCGGTAAATCGGCATGTTATTTTCCTGTTTTGGTTGAATTTCACCCGTGCCGCCGAATGGCCAAGTGAACAGCGCGCCATAATAACAGGGTGACGCTTGAGTGCAAGGGGATTGGCCCCCTTTTTGCCACACTTTCGGTAAGCGAAATAAGGGCTTAGCGGCGGTCGCCGACGCCCGCGAGCGCGTCTCTCAATGCAGTGGGCGGTGACAAGGAGTCGGGATGTTTGTGAACGCTTCAGATGGTCTCGGAACGGGGTGGGGCGATGGCAGGTGATCTTGGCAGCCTGACAAGGCTGGTGACGGCCTTCCGCGATGCGCGGGACTGGTCCCAGTTCCATTCGCTGCGCAATCTGATCGTGTCGCTCAATCTGGAGGCCAGCGAACTGCTGGAGCTCACCCAGTGGAAGACCGACGACGAGATCGCAGCCATTCCGACCGATCTCCATGCCCGGGAGGCGCTGGAGGACGAATGTGCCGACGTGCTGCTCTACCTGCTGCTCATTGCCGATCGGGCCGGTTTCGATCTGGATGGGGCCGCCAGGGCCAAGCTCGTCAAGAACGAAGCCAAGTATCCGGTCGAGCGTTTCAGGGGGTCGCGTCGGAAGTACGACGCGCCCGATTGAACGCAAGGGAGGCGTGCCACCGGCCGAGGTGTTAGCATCGCGCCCCTGATCTATCGACCCTTGCCGCCCACTTGCCTGGGTGCAAACGCCATGCTGAGTTACCGCCACGCCTTCCACGCCGGCAATCACGCCGACGTGCTCAAGCACTTCGTCCTCGTCCAGGTGCTGGAATACTTCAACCAGAAGGACAAGCCTTACTTCTACATCGATACCCACGCGGGTGCCGGCTGTTACGCGCTGGATGAGGCCTTCGCCCGCAAGAACGCCGAATATGAAGAGGGTGTGGGTCGTCTGCTCGGCCGCAAGGATGTGCCTTCCGAGCTGAAGGAATACCTGCGCGTGGTGCGTGATCTCAACCCCGGTGGCAAGCTGCGTCTGTATCCGGGCTCGCCGTGCTGCGCGGCGTCGCTGCTGCGTCCGGACGACAAGATGCGCCTGTTCGAACTGCATCCCGCCGACAGCCGTCTGCTCGCCAAGACCTTCGAGAACTCGGGCAACCAGACGATGGTGCTGGAGCAGGACGGTTTCACCGGCATCAACGCCTTCCTGCCACCGCCATCGCGCCGCGGGCTGGTGCTGATCGATCCGCCCTACGAGGTGAAGACCGACTACCGCACCGTGCTGACGATGATGAAGGAAAGTCTGCGCCGTTTTCCCACGGGCACCTACATCATCTGGTATCCCAAGCTCCATAGCATGGCCTCGCGGGAGCTGCCCGAGAAGCTCAAGCGCCTGCCCATCACCAGCTGGTTGCACGTGAGCCTGGATGTGCAGAAGCCTTCGGAAGACGGTTTCGGGATGCATGGCAGCGGGCTCTTCATCGTCAACCCGCCGTGGACCTTGCCGCCGGTCTTGAAGAAGGTGATGCCTTATCTGGTGAAGGTGCTGGGCATCGATGACGGTGCCGGCTACCAGCTGGAATCCGAGATTCCCTGAGCGCGCCAGCTTTCCTGGGTGGCCCATGGAATGCAAGAAGCCCCGGATGACCGGGGCTTCTTGTTCAGGCGTACAGACGGCAGCACAAGGCTGCCGGCCGTGGCTTACAGCAGGTGCATCTTCTTGGCGGTCTCGGTCAGCTGCGCCCGGAAATCCGGGTGGGCGATGCCGATGAGTTCCTTGGTGCGCTGCTTGGCGGTCTTGCCACGCAACTGGGCCACGCCGTACTCGGTCACCACGTAGTTGATGTCGTTCTTGCTGGTCGACACATGGGTGCCTGGCGTGAGCGTCGGGACGATGCGCGAAATCGCGCCGTCCTTGGCCGTGGAGGGCAGCACGATGAAGGCCTTGCCGCCCTTGGAGCGGTTGGCCGCACGCACGAAATCCGATTGGCCACCAGTGCCGGAGTAGGGCAGCGGGCCCAGGCTCTCGGAACCGCACTGGCCGAGGAAGTCGATCTCCAGGGTGGCGTTGATGCACATCAGGTTGTCGTTCTGACCGGCGATGTACGGATCGTTGGTGAAGTCCACCGGGTGCATCTCGACCATCGGGTTGCGGTCGATGAACTTGTAGAGCTTCTTGGAGCCGAGGGCGAAGGTCGCGACCATCTTGCCCGGCATGAAGTTCTTGCGGCGGTTGGTGACCGCGCCGGCTTCGAGCAGCGTGAGGATGCCGTCGCCGACCATCTCGGTGTGGATGCCCAGATCATGCTTGTGGGTGAGCTGCATCACCACGGCATCCGGAATGCCGCCGTAGCCGATCTGCAGGGTCGAGCCATCCTCGATCATGTCGGCGACGTACTTGCCGATGGCTTCCTGAACGGGGCCGATGGTGGGCAGGCCGACTTCGAGCACCGGCTCATCGTTCTCGACCAGGGCGGTGACCTGGGAGATGTGGATGTGGCAGTTGCCGAAGGCAAACGGGACGTTAGGATTGACTTCGAGGATGATGGCGCGAGCCTTGCGCAGGGCGGCCATCGTGTAGTCAGGGGCGAGGCCCAGGGAGAAATAGCCGTGCTCGTCCATCGGGGACGCCTGGGTGAACACCACCTCGGCAGGCATCAGGCCACGATCGATGAGTTGCGGCATCTCGGAGAAGTAGCTCGGGTAGAAATCACCCACGCCTTCCTTGAAACCGGGGCGGGTCGCGCCGCTGAAGAAATACGCCACGTGGCGAACGTTCTCGGCGGTGGCCGGATCGAGGTAGCCGAACTTGCGGACGGCGAGGATCTGCGACACCTTCACGTCGCGGAAATCGCGGCGGTGCTCGGAAAGCGCGGTGAGGAGCGCGGGGGGTTCTGCAACGCCAGTCGGAACGACAATGGTGTCGCCGTTGTGAACATTGCGGATGGCTTCAGCCGGAGTTACGCGCTTGGCGGCGTATTGCGCCTGGACGGTCATCTGTTTATCTCCCATGGTCATCGTTATAGCGCAGCATTAAACCACGGCTTCAAGCCGCGGTTTGTACTCGATTGTATAGCGTGGGAGTGGCCCTGAATCTGGCCTGGATCAAGGAGTCCGGGGTGCTGCGGCTCAGGGCAGGGCTGAGCGATCGCGTCCGAGGCAGGTCCGGTGGCGCCCGTTTACGCGCTCTGCAAACCAGCCCGTGGTGAGCTTGCGCTGGATCTTCGGGCTCTTGAGGTCGATCTGCGGCATGGCCTCACGGGGGACGGGCGACCCGGCCGCGGTGTCGGCCAGGGCAAAAACCCTGGCGTAAAGCGCGGTCTGTGCGAAGGCGGGCGTCTTCTCGAAGCGAAGATCGCGGATCATGGCTTCCTTCGAGAGGCCCAGGCGTCCGCCGAGCGTGCCTAGGGCCGACAGCGTGGCGCTGGGTTCGGCTGAGGGAGCGCCGTCCCGGTAGCGCAGCAGGTCGCCGTCGAGGGCCAGGGGCTGGCCGGACAGGCGGGCAAGGGCCGACTGGAAGGCCGCATTGCGGCTGCTGTAGCGGCCGGCGTTGAAGTCGGCGAAGCGGTAGAGGATCTTGCTGTACGGTGCGGGGTAGTCGAGCAGGATTGCGATGCCGAAATACAGGCCGCCGCGTCGGGTGAAGACTTCGTTGCGGACGGAATCGCGGCGCGGATAGGGGTAGGGCTTCTCGCGTACCTGCTCTTCGGCGAAGGCGACGCTGACCTGCATCGGCCCGCCGGTACGCACCGGATTGTAGCCGCCCAGCAGCGACCTGCCATTCGGCAGTTCGGAAATCATGTCCTCAAACAGCGCGTTCATCTGCTTTTCGGTACGCAGGCTGTCGATGCGGGCCTTGTAGCTGCGGCCATCGGGACTGGTCTTGAGGAAGGCGGCGTCCACCAGCAGGCGCGGCAGGTGGATCTTCTCGCGCCGGGTGTCGATTTCCTTCCAGACGATCTGCGACAGGCCGGGCACTATCGGGTCGGCCTGGAAGGTGGATTCCTGTTCGATGACGGCGACGGCGGCGCAGATGTTGTCGGGGGTGAGGGGCAGGCGCAGGCTGCTGAACGCTGTGTGGATGTCGGTAGCCCAGCCGTCCCGGTCCTTGACGTAGGGCGGGAGGAAGCCGGCAACGAGCGCACGGCCTTCCCGTTCGCCGAGCACCACTGGCGCGCTCGGGCGCGGCAGGGGCTGGATGATGGGGGGTGACGCCGGGGCCGGCAGTGAGGGGCTTGGCCTTGGCGCTTCAGTCTGGGGTCCGGGTGCGGTCGGTGGCGGAGGGGGTGTGCTGCCGCTGGTCGGAGGGAGCTTCGGGGACGGCCGGGATTCCACCGGCCCGGTGCTCGCACAGCCACTCAGCAGGAATGTGCCGATGGCAAGGGCGATGGCCCCGTTGCCGGTAATGCGGCGGATCAAGATCCGCCGGCAGCTTTTTCTGCCTCGGCGATGCGGCTCAGGCTGCGGGTGTAGAAGGCCGAGTAGCCCAGGCCGAGGAGGGCCATGACGCCGGTGAGCAGCACGGCACCTTCCATCGGCTGGCCAGCGAGTACGTTGGCGACAAAGGAATAGCCCAGCACCGCTGCAGCGGCGATGCCGCCGATGATTCGGACGAGGGCAAAGGTTTTCTGTTGTTTGAGGGTGGGCGTGGCCATGATGCGTTGTTCGATGAAAAACCAGCTTGATGCGAGAGGATCGAGTTTCCGATCCGCTGCGTCAAGCCGGGTGTCAGGTCAGAACAGGCTGCGACCGATCCAGTAGCCGGCAGCGGCGATCAGCGCCGAGCAGGGGATGGTGAGGATCCACGCCCAGACGATGCTTCCGGCGATGCCCCAGCGGACCGCTGCAGTCCGGCGCACCGAGCCCACCCCGACGATTGCGCCAGTGATGGTGTGGGTGGTGGACACCGGGATGCCCAGCGCGGTGGCCAGGAATAAGGTGATCGCGCCGCCGGTTTCGGCACAGAAGCCGCCCACAGGCTTGAGCTTGGTGATCCGCTGGCCCATCGTCTTCACGATTCGCCAGCCGCCGAAGAGCGTGCCGAGGCCGATGGCCATGTAGCAAAGAACGACGACCCAAGACGGAACCGGGTCACCTTGGGCGGTGACCCCCGCTGCGAGCAGCAGCATCCAGATGATGCCGACCGTCTTCTGGGCGTCGTTGCCGCCGTGCCCGAGACTGTACAGTGCGGCCGAGACGAGCTGGAGCCGCCTGAACCATTTGTCGACGCGCCGCTGGGTTTTGTCGCGACAAATCCACGCGACGATGACGAGGATCAGCGAACCGAGAATGTAGCCGAACAGCGGGGAGATGATGATGAAGGCGACCGTCTTGCCGATGCCGGCGCCGATCAGTGGATCGGTACCTGCCTTGGCAATGGCTGCGCCGACAATGCCGCCGATGAGTGCATGGGATGAACTGGACGGAATGCCGTAATACCAGGTGACAATGTTCCAGGCGATGGCGCCCAGAAGGGCGCCGAAGACAAGATAGTGGTCGACGACCGTGGGGTCGATGATGCCCTTGCCGACCGTGCTTGCGACCTTCAGCTGGAAGATGAAGAGGGCAATGAAGTTGAAGAAGGCGGCCCAGGCGACAGCCTGATGGGGCTTGAGGACGCCGGTGGACACGACGGTGGCGATGGCATTCGCCGCGTCGTGGAAGCCGTTCATGAAGTCAAAGACGAGCGCAACGACAACCAGGCCGGCAATGACCCAGAAACCGATCTGTACGGGTTCCATGGCGATGCTTAGGCGTTTTCCAGCACGATGCCTTCGACGATCTTGGCGACGTCCTCGCAGCGATCGGTGATCGATTCGAGTTGTTCGTAGATGGCTTTGAGTTTCATGACCTGCAAGGCGTCGCGCTCGTCACGGAAGAGCTTGGACATGGCGCTGCGCATGATGCGGTCGGCGTCGGTCTCGAGGCGGTCGATCTCCTGACAGGTCTGCAGCACCGCGCTGGCGTTGTCCATGTTGGAGATGAGGCCGACCACGATCTTGACCCGGGTGCAGCAGGACAGGCTGACATTGGCCAGTTGCTGGGCTTCGGGGGTGATGCGCTGAATGTGGTAGAGCGTGGTGCACTCGGCAACGTCCTGGACGGTATCGAGGATGTCGTCCATGGCGTTGATGAGGCTGTGGATCTCGTCGCGGTCGAGGGGCGTGATGAAGCTCTTGTGAGCCTGGGCGACGGTTTCGTGGGTGATCTTGTCTGCAACCTGTTCGATCTCTTCGATCGCGGCGATGTGCTTCTCGGCGCCACCGAGATCGCCCATCAGGGCGACCAGCGCCTGGGCGCCAAGAACGATCTGCTCGGCGTGGCTGTTGAAAAGTTCAAAAAAACGGCCCTCTTGGGGCAGCAGGCGTCCGAACATAGTGTGTTTGTTGCAAGAGGATGACTGTAATTTGAATTTTAACAGAGCCCCGCCTCTTCTACGCACCGTATTGAGGCAGGGCTTCTGATCCTCGTCAGAACTTGGGTTTCTTGGGGCCCTTGAAGCCACCGCTGAAGCCGCCCGGAGGGCCATCCTTGCGGAACGGCTTTTTCGGCGGGGCGCCGCGGCCGGCGGGGCGACCACGTTCGCGGCTGGCCTCTTCGGGGCTGGCGAGGCGCAGGTTGAGGGGCTGCTGACGCACGCGGGCACGGCGCAGGATCTGGACGATGTCGCTCGACAGATCGGCGGGCAGTTCGACGGTGCTGTAATCCTCGAACAGGTTGATCTGGCCGATGAAGCGACTTTCGATGCCGGCTTCGTTGGCGATCGCGCCGACGATGTCCTTGGGGCTGGCCATGTGCTCGCGGCCCACGTCGATGCGGTAGCGGGCGAGGCGACCTTCGGCGTAATCGCGACGGCGTTCGAGAATCTCACCGCGGTTTTCGCGGGGTTCGCGCACCGGACGGTCGGGCTTGCCGGCGGCGATCTGGGCGATGTCGGGCTTGCCGGTGTCGGGCATCTGCAGCGGGCGATCCTTCTGGGCAAGGAAGGCCAGCGCGGCGGCGATCTCGTGGGCGCTGGCGTCGTACTTCTCTTCGATGCCGGCGATCACGTCCAGGAAGAAGCTCAGGTCTTGGGATTCGAGGACTTCGCTGACCTGCTGGCGGAAGGCGGCGACGCGCTTGTCGGCCACGGCTTCGCGGCTGGGCAGTTTGAGGAGTTCGATCGGCTGCTTGGTGGCGCGCTCGATCTGGCGCAGCAGGTGGTTCTCGCGCGGGGCGACGAACAGGATCGCATTGCCGGCGCGTCCGGCGCGGCCGGTGCGACCGATGCGGTGGACGTAGGCTTCGGTGTCGTAGGGGATGTCGTAGTTGATGACGTGGCTGACGCGGGGCACGTCGATGCCGCGGGCGGCCACGTCGGTGGCGACGACGATGTCGAGGGTTTCGTTCTTGAGCTGTTCGATGACGCGCTCGCGCAGCTGCTGGGTCATGTCGCCGTTGAGGCAGGCGGCGGCGTAACCACGGGCTTCGAGCTTTTCGGCCAGTTCGACGGTGGCGGTCTTGGTGCGCACGAAGACGATGGCGGCGTCGAAGTCATCCTCGACTTCGAGGATGCGGGTGAGGGCATCGAGCTTGTGGGCGCCGGCGATCTGCAGGAAACGCTGCTTGATGGTCGAGACGGTGGCCGTGGCGGCCTTGATCTTGATTTCCTTCGGGTCGCGCAGGTAGCGGTGGGCGACGCGGCGGATGGCGTCCGGCATGGTGGCCGAGAACAGGGCCGTCTGGCGGGCGGTGGGGGTGTGCTCGAGGATCCACTCCACGTCGTCGATGAAGCCCATGCGGAGCATTTCGTCGGCTTCGTCGAGGACCAGGGTGGTCAGGTTGTCGAGGTTGAGGCTCTTGCGCTCGAGGTGGTCCATGATCCGGCCCGGCGTGCCGACGACCACGTGGGCGCCGCGCTGGAGCTGGCGCAGCTGGACGACCATGCTCTGGCCGCCGTAGATCGGCAGCACATGAAAGCCGGGCATCTTGCTGGCGTAGCGCTGGAAGGCTTCGGCCACCTGGATGGCGAGCTCGCGGGTGGGGGTAAGGACGAGCACCTGCGGGTTGCGCTGGGCGAGGTCGACGCGGTCAAGCGCCGGCAGGGCGAAGGCGGCGGTCTTGCCGGTGCCGGTCTGGGCTTCGCCGAGGATGTCGTGGCCGGCGAGAAGGTGCGGGATGCAGGCGGCCTGGATGGGCGAGGGGGTTTCGTAGCCGATCTCGGTGAGGGCAGCCAGAATCGGCGCCTGGAGGTCGAGCTGATCGAAGCGTTCGATGGGAGCAGTCATGGGAGCGGGGCGCGGGCCGGGTGGAGGGTGAAGCGGTCTTGGGCCCGGGGCGTTAAGGCGGCTTCAGCAAAACACTCAATTTTACCGTAAGCGCGCCCCGCCGTCCTGTTGGCGGAGGAAAGTCAGCGCTGGGTGACGGTGCTGGCGTCCTGTCCAAACAACACTTTTTTTGCTTCGTCGCTCATCGGCGGCTGGCTGGGGTTGATGCGCTGGGCGATTTCGTAGGCCCGCGCGGTAGCCGGTCGCTGGCGGATGGCGTCGAACCAGCGCTTGAGGTTGGGGAAGTCGTCGAGGTTCTGGCGCTGGCGTTCGTGGGGCACGATCCACGGATAGCAGGCCATGTCTGCGATGGTGTAGTCGTCGCCGGTGATGAAGGCGCGGTCGGCGAGGCGGCGGTCGAGCACGGCGTAGAGGCGGGCAGTTTCCTTCACGTAGCGGTCGATGGCATAGGGCACCTGCTCGGGGGCGTACTGGGTGAAGTGGTGGTTCTGCCCGGCCATGGGGCCAAGGCCGGCCATCTGCCAGAACAGCCACTGAAGGGTGTCGGTGCGCTGGCGCAGATCGGGCGACAGGAACTGGCCGGTCTTTTCTGCGAGGTAGAGCAGGATCGCGCCGGATTCGAAGATCGAGATGGGCTCGCCGCCGTCGGTCGGGGCGCTGTCGACGATGGCGGGGATGCGGTTGTTGGCGGCGATGCGCAGGAAATCCGGCTGGAACTGTTCGCCCTTGCCGATATTGATGGGGTGGAGCGTGTAGGGCAGGCCGGTCTCTTCGAGGAAGAGGGTGATCTTGTGGCCGTTGGGGGTGGTCCAGTAGTAGAGGTCGATCATCGAGGGTGTCCTTCAAGCGGAGGGGCGGCGTTCGGCGGCAAGAACCCAGGCAGGGTCGAGGTCGCGGATTGGCACGCGGGGGTCGGCGGGGATGCGGCCGGCCAGTTGCAACTGCAGGTAGCGCAGGCAGGAGACACGCAGGAAGGACGTGAAGTTCGTGTTTTCGTCGAGACGGCCGCTGGCGGTGAGCTCGTCGTAGAGCCGCCCGAGGAGCTGGGGCACGCTGAGTCCGTCGCGCTCACCAATCTCACCGAGCACCTGCCAGAACAGGTTCTCGAGGCGCAGGCTGGTGGCCACACCATGCAGACGGATCGAGCGGCTGCGGGTAGCGTAGAGCTCAGGGTCGGCGTTGATGAAGATCTGGCACATCGTTCGGGCTCACGAAAGCGGGAAACCCCCGCCAACTTATTGTAGGAGCTGGCGGGGGTTTTTGTTCCGACGGGTGGATATCAGTTGATGCGGGTGCCGAGCACGGCGAGGAACTGGGCGATCCACGCCGGGTGGGCGGGCCAGGCGGGGGCGGTGACCAGATTGCCGTCGGTGACGGCCTGATCCACCGGGATGTTGGCGTAGGTGCCGCCGGCAAGCTCGACCTCGGCCCGGCAGGCCGGGTAGGCGGAACAGGTGCGGCCTTCGAGCACGCGGGCGCCAGCGAGGAGCTGGGCGCCGTGACAGATGGCGGCCACCGGTTTGTCGGCAGTGAAGAAGTGGCGCACTGCGGCGATCACTTCGGGGTACATGCGCAGGTATTCGGGGCCGCGGCCGCCAGGGATCACCAGGGCGTCGTAGTCTGCCGGATCGATGTCGGCGAAGGTGGTGTTGAGGGTGAAGTTGTGGCCGCGCTTTTCGGTGTAGGTCTGGTCGCCTTCAAAATCGTGGATGGCGGTGGCGATGGTGTCACCGGCCTTCTTCTCGGGGCAGACCGCATCGACCGTATGGCCGACAGCCTGAAGCGCCTGGAAGGGCACCATGGTTTCGTAGTCTTCACAGAAGTCTCCGCAGATCATCAGGATTTTCTTGGCCATGTCGTGCTCCGTTCGGGTGTGTTGGGAAACGCAGGGAAAGTGTGGTCGTGCGCTGGCTCGGATGGGTGGTAGCCGGTTACCGCGCCGGGTTTGCAAGACAGGCGGCGGGTGCGCATCATGGGCGTTTTGGAGAAATTGACGATGACGGAATTCGTGATTGCACCGCCAGCCCAGGCAGCTGTGCCGGTGGCGGGTGGCGCCGGGATGTTTCCGGTGCGGCGGATCTACTGCGTGGGGCGCAACTACGCCGCCCACGCCCGCGAGATGGGTGCCGACCCGACCCGCGAGGCACCATTTTTCTTCTGCAAGCCGGCCGACGCGGTGGTGCCGGCGATGTCGGATGTGTCGCTTGAGCTGCCTTACCCGGCCCAGACCCGCGATTTCCACTACGAGGCGGAGCTGGTCGTGGCCATCGGTCAGGGGGGCGCGGACATCCCGGTGGATGCGGCGCTGGCCCACATCTGGGGTTACACCGTGGGGCTCGACATGACTCGCCGCGACCTGCAGGCGGCGCTCAAGTCGAAGGGTCACCCCTGGGAAGCCGCCAAGGCCTTCGACCACTCGGCACCCATCGCGCCAGTGGTGCCGGTGACGGATTGCGGCCATCCACATGCGGGGGCGATCTGGCTGACCGTGAACAGCCAGCCCCGCCAGCGGGGTGATCTGGCGGACATGATCTGGTCGGTGGCGGAGATCGTGGCGCGGCTGTCCACGCTCTTCCGGCTGGAGCCGGGGGACCTGATCTTCACCGGCACGCCCGAAGGCGTCGGCCCTGTGGTGCCGGGCGATGCGATCGAGGCGGCGGTGGAAGGCGTGGGGAAGCTGACGCTGAAGATCGCCTGAGCGTCAGCCCAGGTCGCTGCGGTGGGCGTCGGCCCAGCAGTTGGGCGTCTCGTAGATGCGAACCTGCTCGAGCCGGACTTGGTTCTGATACACCCCGGTATAGAGCGGGTCGAGGATGCGGAAGGCGGCGACGGCGAGGTTCTCGGCGGTGGGCACCACGTCGAGGAGCACGGTTTTATGGCCGGGGATGCCCTGGAGAAAGTTCACCACTTGGGTGTCGCCGCGATAGGCGAGGAAGGCGTGATCCCACACGTCAACCACATGCTGTTTGGCGATGGCCTTCACGTCACCGAAATCCACCACCATGCCGTTGGCCGGCAGGCCGTCGGCGCGGATGATGTCGCCGGACAGGGTGATCTCCAGCGCGTAGCGGTGGCCGTGGAGGTGACGGCACTGGCTGGCGTGATCGGGAATCCGGTGGCCGGCATCGAACTCAAGGCGGCGCGTGATCTGCATGGATGCTCCGGGCGCGAGGCGCCGGGTAGAAAAAAGGTCCCGTATTATACGCGCCTCGTTTTTACAGGCGGACTGCACCATGAAAACCTCCGGGCAGATGCTCACGGTCACCGATCACAACCGCGACTTCAGCAACCTGACCTACGTGTATCCGGTGGTGTCGCGCCGGGCGGGTGGTGTGTCGGTCGGCATCAACCTCAATCCCAATAACGCCTGCAACTGGCACTGCGCTTATTGTCAGGTGCCGGGGCTCGTCCGTGGTGCGGCGCCCGAGATCGATGTGGCGCTGCTGGAGTCTGAGCTGCGCGGTTTTCTGGCTGAGCTGCGTCACGGGCGTTTCATGGTGGAGCACGTTCCGCCGGAGGCGCGGGTGATCCGCGACATCGCCTTTTCAGGTAACGGCGAGCCAACCAGCAGCAAGGCGTTCGAGATGATCGTCGAGCGGGTGATTGCGGTTCGGGATGAGGTTGGGCTGGCGCATGTGCCGGTGCGGCTGATTACCAACGGCAGCCTGATCGATCGGCCGTACGTGCAGGCAGCGCTCAGGCAGCTGGCGAAGGCCGGGGGCGAGGTGTGGTTCAAGTTTGATGCGGGGAGTGCGGACGACATCCAGCGCATCAACGGGATTGACATGGAACCGCAGACCCATGCCCGGCGGCTGGCGTTGTGCATGTCGCTGTGCCCAACCTGGGTACAGACGTGCGTGTTCCGTTGGGATGGCGTGCCGCCATCGCTGGATCAGATCGGGCGCTACCTGGAAATGCTGGAGTACGCGATGGAACAGGCGCTCGAAAGCGATACATCAGGACAGCTGAAGGGTGTGCTTTTGTATGGTGTTGCGCGCAAGTCTTACCAGCCGGAGGCGGTTCATCTTCAGCGCCTCACGGAGGAAGAACTGGAGCAGGTGGCCAGCCAGGTTAGGGAAAGGTTGAAAGAAAAAGGGCTGACCGTGTCGGCCAGCCCTTGAGACCCGCTACGCGATCCGCTCAGTGAGCGACGCGTTCCTTGCGCTTGGCACGGGCTTCCTTCTTCAGGGTCTTGAAGAGCTCGGGGTTGGTGGCCTTCAGGTACTCGACGACTTCGACATCATCCTTCTTGATCTTGGTGATATCGACCTGCTCAATGTGCACCAGGCGCAGTAGGGCTTGCACCGGGCGGGGAATGTTGCGGCCGCTCTCATAGCGCGAACCGCCACTTTGGGTCACGCCAATCTTGGACCAGAACTGGGACTGGTTCATGCCCAGCTTGCGGCGGATTTCACGGACATCGACTTTTTCGGTGGTCTTCATCTCTTTGTTCCTCAAGGGTTTGACTCTGTTCGTTATTAACAACCATCACGCTGTTGTCAGCTATAACTTTCGTTATATGTCGGAAAGTATAGATCACTACTCGCAACACATACAACGCCATATTTGGATGGGTTAGGGTTTACCGCACGGATTTTATGTGACGGGATGCACATCTGTCCGGGGAAAACATCAAAGCTGCAAGAGTTCGCGTTATCCGCTAAGATCACGCGCTTTCCACATTCTCATCTTCTTAGAAGTCAAGATGGCGCTCATAGTTCAGAAATATGGCGGCACTTCCGTCGGCAACCCCGAGCGGATCAAAAACGTGGCCAAGCGGGTCGCGAAGTTCCATGCCAAGGGGCACAAGATGGTGATCGTCCTGTCCGCAATGAGCGGCGAGACCAACCGTCTGATCGCCTTGGCCAAGGAAGTCAGCGCTAACCCCAGCCCCCGAGAACTCGACGTGGTGATCTCCACGGGCGAGCAGGTCACGATCGGTCTGCTGTGCATGGCCCTTGAAGAAATCGGCATCAAGGCACGCAGCTACACCGGCGGTCAGGTGCGTATCCTGACCGACAGCTCGTTCACCAAGGCTCGCATTCTTGATATCGACGGCGACAACATCCGCCGCGATCTCGATGACGGTGCGGTGGTGGTCGTTGCTGGTTTCCAGGGTGTCGATGAGATCGGCAACATCACCACGCTGGGTCGTGGCGGTTCCGATACCACCGGTGTGGCGCTGGCCGCCGCGATCCAGGCCGATGAGTGCCAGATCTATACCGACGTGGACGGCGTTTACACCACCGATCCCCGCGTCGTGCCGGAAGCGCGCAAGCTGGACACCATCACCTTCGAAGAGATGCTGGAAATGGCCAGCCTCGGTTCCAAGGTGCTGCAGATCCGCTCGGTGGAATTTGCCGGCAAGTACAAAGTCAAGCTGCGGGTTCTCTCCTCGTTCCAGGAGGAAGGCGAGGGCACCCTGATTACCGTTGAGGAAGACAAGAACATGGAACAGCCGATCATCTCCGGCATTGCTTTCAACCGTGATGAAGCCAAGATCACCGTGCTGGGTGTTCCCGACAAGCCGGGCATCGCCTATCAGATCCTCGGCCCGGTGGCGGATGCCAATGTTGACGTGGACATGATCATCCAGAACGTCGGCCACGATGGCACCACCGACTTCTCCTTCACGGTGAATCGCCCCGACTACGACAAGGCGATGAAGATCCTCGAAGGTGTGCAGACCCACATCGGCGCCCGCGAGATCAAGGGCGACCGCACGATGGCCAAGGTGTCCATTGTTGGCGTCGGCATGCGCTCCCACCCGGGCGTCGCCTCCCGCATGTTCCGCACCCTGGCGGAAGAGGGCATCAACCTTCAGATGATCTCCACCTCCGAAATCAAGATTTCCGTCGCGATCGACGAGAAGTATCTTGAACTGGCCGTCCGCGTGCTGCATCGCGCGTTTGGCCTCGATCAGACCACTTCTTGATTTGACAGACACCCCGCCCTTACCTATAATGGCGGGCTGTTGCGGAGAGTTGGCCGAGAGGTCGAAGGCACTCCCCTGCTAAGGGAGCATGCGAGCCAAAACTTGCATCGAGGGTTCGAATCCCTCACTCTCCGCCAAGTAATAAGGAAAAGCCCTTGATCTTCAAGGGCTTTTTTCTTTTCTGGCATCGGTGGTAGGTCATTCGCATGACGCGGCAAGCTGGCTTGGGTGACTTTGGAAGGTGTCCATCGTCCCGACGCCTCATCCGGTCCGATAGATTCCCTCGGCGCATCCATCATCTCGCTCAGAATTGCTGAAGTTGCCCCGTCCAGCGACCAGCGGATTGTCGGTTTTGCGACGTTCCGCCGCTGCGCTCACACCGGCTCCCGGTGGGCGAGGAGGGCGGCGACCACCGAGCCGCCGACGCCGTCCTCGGGGTCGAGCTCTTCGAGCTTGGCGAGCAGGCGGGCGGCGATAGCTTCGTTCCCCCGGCATAGCTCGATGAAAGCCAGCGCCTTAAGAAACTGCAGCAAGAAGCGGCCCGGAATTTCCGGCGCCGTCGCGCGCTGGGCTGGCGTCCAGCTTTGCCAGTCCAGGCCCATGGCGCACTGAGCTGCAGCCCGGGCAAGGCCGGCCTTGGCGGTATCAAAGGCGGAGTCGAAGTCGCGCAGCTTGTTGTTCAACTTGAACAGGCACCGGTAGGACGGCAGCGCGTCCGGTGCAAGCTCGATGGCCGCACGGAAGCACGCGCGGGCACGGGCTGGATCGATGGCGTGGGCGGCGACGCCCTGTTGCAGCAGGGCATTGACGTGTTCGGGCAGGTCACCGAAGTCGATGAGATCTTCGGTGAGGCTTGTCTGGACCATGAAACTCTCCGGGAATGATGATTTCGGAGGGCTAAAGCAAAGATTGGGCCAGTATTGCGCTCCAGTCGAGTCAGCGACAGGCAAGGCGGAACGCGGCGGTGATGGCGGCTTCATCCAGGCGTCGCCCGATGACGACGATGGTGGTCTCGCGGGCCTCGTCCGTGGCCCAATCCCGCCCGTAATCAAAGCCCGTGATGCGGTGCACGCCCTGGAAGACCAGCCTCCGATCCTCGCCGCGCACGGCCAGCACGCCCTTGTAGCGCAGCATGTCATTGCCGTGCCGAAGGAGCAGATCCTCCACGAAACTGCCCATCAGCGCCACATCCACATCCCCGGTATGGTGCAGTACCATCGACGCGATGTCGTCATCGTGGCGCACGAATGCCCGGTGGTTGCCGCCGCCGCGGGTGAGGCCGGCGGGGGCAGCATCGGTCAGGAAGGCCGGAATCTGCGCCAGCACGTCGGTAAGCACGAAGGCGTCCAGCGCAAACAGTGCGGCGATATCCGCGTCGGCCGCCGGCACCGGCATTACCGGCGCCCGGGCGTTGATGCGGACGAGGCGGTCCCCAAGCGCAGCGAGTGCGTCGGCATCCACCCCGTCGGTCTTGGTGAGGAGAACCCGATCCGCAAAGCCGATCTGCGCCGCGGCGACGCGGTTCTCGTTGAGCTGGCGCTGGGCGTGAATCGCATCGACCACCGTGAGAATGCCGTCCAGTTCAAAGCGGTCGCGCACGCCCTCATCCACGAAGAAGGCCTGGGCCACCGGTGCAGGGTCGGCAAGGCCGGTGGTTTCCAGCACCAGCTGGTCGAAATCCAGCTCGCCCCGATCGCGCCGGTCGGCCAGATCGGCCAGCGCCACGGAGAGCTCCCCCCGCACGCTGCAGCAGATGCAGCCGTCGGTCAGCTCCACCACCTCCACCGCCGGTGAACCTGCGATCAGCCCGCCGTCGATGCCCACCGCACCAAACTCGTTCTCCAGCACCACCACGCGGCGGCTGGGCTGGGTGGCCAGATAGCGGTTGAGGAGCGTCGTCTTGCCGGCGCCGAGGAAGCCGGTGAGGATCGTCGCGCGAATCGGCGGGCGGGGGAGGGCGAGGGGATTGGTCATGGGTTCTTGGGGATTGCCTGGGCTGCGGATTTTACATCGGGGGCTTCGATGGGTATGGATTGGCCGGGGCGAGTCCCGGCCAATCCCTGCTCGGCAAAAGCACCACCTCGCAGTTCGGGTACGCTCTTCAGCAACACCTCCCCGGCCGCCCATCTCCTCCGCCGTACCGCGCCTCCTGCCGCTCCCGGAAGAAAGCTTCGTAGCTCATCACCGGCTGATTGGGGTGAGTCAGGCGCATGTGCTGCACGTAGGTGTCGTAATCCGGCACGCCCACCATCAGGCGGGCGGCCTGGCCGAGGTATTTGCCCATGCGGGCAAGATCGCCAAACATCTGCCGGCTTCCGTCAGCTGTTTGCCGGCATCGGCTCGAACGGGGTTTCCACCGCCGTCGGCTTGCGATTGCCGAGGGCGCGGAAGCACGCCGGGATGGCGTAGGCCAGGATGCTCACCACCAGCAGCATGAACAGGCCCGCCAGCGCCGCATCAACATAGTTGTTGGTGACGATCTGGTGCATCTGGTCCAGCGACTTGGCGGGGGCCAGCACTTCGCCGCGCGCGATGCCGCCTTCGTACTTGTGGGCATTGGCCAGGAAACCGATCTTCGGGTTGTCGTGGAAGACCTTCTGCCAGCCGGCGGTGAGCGTGCAGATCAGCAGCCACACGGTGGGCACGATGGTCACCCACGCAAACTGCTGGCGCTTCATCTTGAACAGCACCACGGTAGCGAGCGTGAGCGCCACGCCAGCGAGCATCTGGTTGGCGATGCCGAACAGCGGCCACAGGGTGTTGATGCCGCCCAGCGGGTCGACCACCCCCTGGTACAGGAAGTATCCCCACGCTGCCACGCACAGGGCGGTGGCGACGAGGCTGGCGAAGATGGAATCCATCTTGCGCATCGACGGAACGAAAGTACCCATCAGATCCTGCAGCATGAAGCGCCCGGCACGCGTGCCCGCATCCACGGCGGTGAGGATGAACAGCGCCTCGAAGAGGATCGCGAAGTGGTACCAGAAGGCCATCATCGCCTTGCCGCCAAGGGCGTTGGAGAGGATGTGGGCCATGCCGACGGCCAGCGTGGGCGCTCCGCCGGCGCGGGAGATGATGGTCTTCTCGCCCACATCCTGGGCGGTCTGGAGCAGCATCTCGGGGGTGACCACGAAGCCCCACTGGCTGATGGCCTGGGCGGCGCTCTCAGCGGTCTTGCCGATGACGGCGGCCGGGCTGTTCATCGCAAAGTACACGCCCGGCTCGATGACCGACGCGGCCACCAGCGCCATGATCGCCACGAAAGACTCCATGAGCATGCCGCCGTAGCCGATGAAGCGGGCGTTCTTCTCGTTATCCAGCAGCTTCGGGGTGGTGCCCGACGAGATCAGCGCGTGGAAGCCCGACACCGCGCCGCAGGCGATGGTGATGAACAGGAAGGGGAACAGGCTGCCGGACCACACCGGGCCGGTGCCGTCGATGAACTTGGTGAGGGCCGGCATCTGCAGCGTCGGGGCAACGATGGCGATGCCGATGGCGAGCCCGACGATGGTGCCGATCTTGAGGAAGGTGGACAGGTAGTCCCGCGGTGCCAGCAGCAGCCACACCGGCAGCACCGAGGCGACGAAGCCGTAGCCGATCAGGAGCCAGGTGAGCTGCTTGCCATCAAACGTGAACAGCGGGCCCCAGGTGGGGCTGGCGGCGATGTCGCCCCCATAGACGATCGAGGCCATCAGCAGCACGAAGCCGATCACCGACATCTCGCCAATGCGGCCCGGCCGGATGTAGCGGCTATACACGCCCATCAATAGCGCGATGGGAATGGTGGCGGCCACGGTGAACATGCCCCACGGGGATTCGGCCAAGGCCTTCACGACGATCAGCGCCAGCACCGCGAGGATGATGACCATGATCATGAAGGTGCCGAACAGTGCGATCACGCCGGGCACCGGGCCAAGCTCGGACTTGACCAGATCGCCCAG
Organism: Zoogloea sp.; assembly: GCA_041917255.1. Taxonomy (GTDB): domain Bacteria; phylum Pseudomonadota; class Gammaproteobacteria; order Burkholderiales; family Rhodocyclaceae; genus Zoogloea. Next base: position 19,224 of record JAYRYA010000021.1, on the reverse strand, counting down.
GGAACGGCCGTCGCGGCGGGTGGAGATGAACAGGACCATGAAATCCTGAACCGCACCGGCAAACACCACGCCCGCAAGAATCCACAGCATCCCGGGCAGGTAGCCCATCTGGGCGGCGAGCACCGGGCCCACCAGCGGGCCGGCGCCGGCGATGGCGGCAAAGTGATGGCCGAACAGCACGTATTTGTTGGTGGGGACGTAATCCAGCCCGTCGTTGTGACGCAGGGCGGGGGTCATGCGCTTGGGGTCGAGCTCCATCACCTTGTCGGCGATGAACAGGCTGTAATAGCGGTAGGCAATGAGATAGCTGCATACCGCGGCGATGACCAGCCACAGGGCGTTGATGGACTCTCCGCGGTTGAGCGCGACGATGGCGGTAGCAACCGCGCCCAGGATGGCGACGGCTCCCCAACCGAGGTGACGCTGAATGGCGTTCATGGCTTTCCTCTTTTCTTGTTGGCGAAAGCGGATAGGCCCGGCCGATGGGAAAGATGAAGCAACAGTTCAGGGCGACGCTGCGCGGGGAGCTGCAACTGGATCTTGCACGGGGTCGGGACACAACCCGCTGTAGGACTGAACCCGCGGCCCGACCGCGAATTCAACCTGGGCGGATTTTTCCATACGCTGCCGTACGGTCAATCAGGGTTTTACACATCCTTGAGCAAGTGTTGACCAGGATCAGGGGATGCGGCGCCTGCAGGGCATCAAGGCGTCGTCACATGCCGTTCATGGCCGGACGTTAGGCTGGAGGGACATCCCCTGCAATGCGTCCTGAAACCCGTTGAATGGAGCCCGCCCGTGAAGATCAAAGCCCTGATTCCCCTGCTGTCCGTCGCCTTTCTCCAGGCCTGCGGCGGTAGCGACGACGACAACCAGCCGGCGTTCAAGACCCTCTCCGGCAACGCGCCGCTGGTGATTGGTCACCGCGGGGCGTCGGGTACCTTTCCCGAGCACACGCTGGAATCCTACAGGGCGGCCATCGATCAGGGCGCCGACTTCATTGAGCCCGATCTGGTGCTGACCAAGGACGGCGTGATGATCGCCCGCCACGAGCCCATGCTCGATGGCACCACCGATGTGGCGACCAGGTTTCCGGCGTCGCGCATGAGCACCCGCAACGTGGATGGCGTGCCCACCACCGCCTACTTCGCCAGCGACTTCACCCTCGCCGAGATCCGCACTCTGAGGGCGGTACAGGCCCGTGCCAATCGGTCGCAGGTGTACAACGGGCTGTTCGGCATCCCCACCCTCGACGAGGTGATCGCCCTGGCCAAATCGGAAGGCACCCGCCTGGGACGCACCGTGGGCATCTACCCCGAGATCAAGCACTCCACCTTCCACGCCGACGAGGTGTCCTTTGGCACCAACGTGTTCGAGGACAAGCTGCTGACCACCCTCCATGCCGCCTTCGGTAACGTGGCAAGCGCGCCGGTGTTCATCCAGTCGTTCGAGGTGAGCAACCTGCAATACCTCAACACCAAGACCAACATCAAGCTGGTGCAGCTGATCGACGCCGACGACGTGAAGGACGACGGCAGCATGTCGCTGGTGGCCCCGTACCACAAGCCCTACGACTTCGTGGTGAAGAACGACGCCCGCAGCTTTGCCGATCTGCTCACCGCCGGCGGGCTGGACTTCGTGAAGACCTACGCCGACGCGGTGGGGCCGTGGAAGCCTTATCTGGTGAAGACCGTGAATGACGGCGTGGAGCGCACCGGCGACGCCACCCTCACCATCAACGACCGGCGCGTGGATGGCAGCACCGGGGTGATCGAGCTGGCCCACCAGAAGGGCCTGCTGGTGCACACCTGGACCTTCCGGGACGACGCCAGCGGCTATGGCTTCGCCGACCCGAAGGCCGAGATGCAGTACTACATGCGCCTGGGCATCGACGGAGTGTTCACCGATTTCCCCGCCACCGGGGTGGCGGCTGTAAACGGCATCCGCTGAAAATCGCGTAATCGACTTGAACCATCGCACCGCCCACCGATGGGGTGGGGAAACCCATCGATGGGCTCAATCTGCCCATGCGTGGGTTCCGGCCATTCATCGATGGGCAGGTTTCACCCATCGATGAATCTCGCGAACCCATGCATGAAGAAAAATTACTCATGATGGGTGGTGGAGACTCATGAATGGGGTGTCAAGCCTCACACGTCGGCTTCGACTGAATCGCCTTTTTCTTCCATCCAGGCCCGGCGGCCGGAGGCTTCGCCCTTGCCCATGAGCAGGGTGAACATGCGCTGGGTTTCCTCGAAGGCGCCGCCGCGCACGTGCACCGGCAACACCCGGCGGGTAGCCGGGTCCATGGTGGTCTCGCGAAGTTGTTCGGGGTTCATCTCACCCAGGCCTTTGAATCGGCCCACTTCGATGTGTTCGGGCTTGACGCCTTCGTGGCCGAGGCGATCGCGCAGGGACGCCAGCTCCTGGTCATCCAGCGCATACAGGCGGCGCGGCGGGCGCTTCTTGCCGGAGGCAGGCACGTCGAGGCGGTACAGCGGTGGCTGGGCCACGTAGATGTGGCCGCGCTCGATGAGCTTGGGGAAATGGCGGAAGAACAGGGTGAGCAGCAGGGTCTGGATGTGGGAGCCGTCCACGTCGGCGTCGGACATGATGATGACCTTGCCGTAGCGCAGCTCGGACAGATCGGGCTCGGAATCCTGGGTGTGGGCGTCGACGCCCAGGGCCACCGCGATGTCGTGGATTTCGGCGTTGGCGAATAGCCGCTCGCGATCCACCTCCCAGGCGTTCTGGACCTTGCCGCGCAGGGGGAGGATGGCCTGGGTGTCCTTGTCGCGGGCCATCTTGGCGCTGCCGCCGGCGGAGTCGCCCTCGACGAGGAAGAGTTCGTTGCGCTCGATGTCCTCGGATTCGCAATCCGAGAGCTTGCCGGGCAGCACGGCCACGCCGGACGACTTGCGCTTTTCCACCTTTTGCGCCGCGCGGGCGCGGGCCTGGGCGGCCTTGATGGCCAGCTCGGCGAGCTTCTTTCCGTAGTCCACGTGCTCGTTCAGCCACAGCTCGAAGGGGTCGCGCACCATGCGCGACACCAGCTGCACGGCGTCGCGGCTGTTGAGTCGCTCCTTGGTCTGGCCCTGGAAGCTTGGGTCGAGAACCCGGGCCGAGAGCAGGAAGGAGGCGCGCCCGAAGGCGTCGTCGGCGGTGAGCTTGACGCCCTTGGGCAGCAGCGCGTGGTGGTCGATGAAGTTCTTGATGGCGGTGAAGATGCCGTCGCGCAGACCGGCTTCATGGGTACCGCCGGCCGGGGTGGGGATGAGGTTTACGTAGGACTCGCGCACCGGCGCGCCTTCCAGCGTCCACGCCACGGCCCATGAGGCGCCTTCGCCGGCCGCAAACGTCTCGTCGCCCTTGGGCGCGTATTTTTCGCCGGAGAACAGCGGGATCAGCGGCTCGTCGGAGAGGGCTTCGCCCAGGTAGCCGCGCATGCCTTCCTCGAACAGCCAGGTGCGGGTGTCGCCGCCTTCGATGGCGAGACTCACTTCGAGGCCCGGCATCAGCACGGCCTTGGAGCGCAGCAGGCGCTCGAGTTCGGCGCGGGGCAGGTCGGGGGCGTCGAAGTATTTGCCGTCGGGCCAGGCGCGCACGGTGGTGCCGCTTTGTTTTTTGGGGGCATCGCCGATGCGGGCGAGGGGTTCGATCACATCGCCGCCCGAGAACACCAGCCGATGCCGCCCGCCGTCGCGCACCACGTCCACCTCCAGCCGGTGCGACAGGGCGTTGGTGACCGATACGCCCACGCCATGCAGGCCGCCCGAGAAACGGTAGGCCGAGTCGTCGTCGGTCTTGTTGAACTTGCCGCCGGCATGGAGCCGGGTGAATACCACCTCGACCGTCGACACGCCCTCGACCGGGTGAATCTCGACCGGAATGCCGCGGCCATCGTCCGAAACGCTCACCGAGCCGTCCAGGTGGAGCGTTACGCCGATCTTGCGGCAGAAGCCGGCCATGGCCTCGTCAGCCGCGTTGTCGATGACTTCCTGGATCACATGCAGCGGGTTCTCGGTGCGGGTGTACATCCCCGGCCGCTGCTTGACGGGCTCGAGTCCCTTGAGGACGGTGATCGATTCGGCGGTGTAGGTTTTCTGGGTCATGCTTGAGGCGTGAATGCGGTGGGGTTTTCGAAGCGCTGCGGACTATACCGCGCGTTCCGCTTTCCGGCGAGGCGTCGTGGTGCTCGGAGGCGATCGATCACCTTCAGTCGCGAACGCCGACGCGTCCGGCATTGTCGGTGGTCTGCCGGGCGATGCGGGCGAGCAGGGTGTTGGCAGCGCGGGCGCCGGGGCTGTCGCCCACCGCGCTGCGCCAGGCCAGACGTACAGTGAAAGGCTCACCCGGCAGGGTGAAGATCGCCATCGACAGCGGGCACTGAGCCACGTTGAGGGGGTTCTCCTTCGCCATCTGCCAGGCGATGCGGGCGCTGCAGAAGTGCAGCACTTCAGCCTGGGCATAGACGGGCTTGTCTTCGCCCAGCGCCGGGCCAGTGCGGGACAGCATGTCACCGAAGACGCTCGGCGGGGAGGGAATCAGCCCTTCGGCCTCGATCGCATCCACCAGTGCCTCGCGGGCGTCGGCGTAACGGCTCGGGATGATGCGCTGTTCGACGATGCCGTCGGCGACAGCCGCAGCGGAAACAACAATGGCGAGTGCAGCGAGAATGGGGCGCAGCATCGGCGGCTCCGGGAGGGCGAAGATCGGACAATACAAAAAAAGATGGCGCCACGGGGGCGCCAGAAGGAGGGAGAACACAGCAAGAGACTGTTTCGATGGCGGGCCTGTGGCGGCCCGTCCATCCGGAGTGTGCGGTTTAGAAGAACAGGATCGCGCCGGCGGACAGGGTGCGGTTCTTGGTTTCGCTGTCATCCACGGTACTGGTGATCTTTTCCTGGTTCAGTTCGCCGACCAGGGTCACGAACTTGTTCAGGCTGTGATAGACGCCCAGGGTGTAGGCCTTGTTCTTGCGCTCGTTACCGGCGCCGAGAATGCCGTCGTTGTCCTTGTTCTGACCGAAGTTGATGCCGAACTTGGTCTTGTTGTACTGGTAGGTGCCCTGCAGGAAATAGCCCTTGGAGTCGGTCTTGTTGCCGAGACCGTCGGAGCCGCCGAAGAACTGGGCGCCCACGGTGGACAGGCCCAGGCCCTTGCCGGTGAAGGCGTAGGCGACAGCGCCGAAGTTGTTCATGCCGGCCTTGGCGCCGATTTCGTAGCCGGAGGCGGTGAAGCTCTTCGGGCTGGTGACGCCGTCACAGGCGCCGCCCTTGGAGCAGCTGGTGCTCTGGGTGATCAGGCCGCCCCAGACCTTGCCAGGGGCCATGCCCTTCCAGTCGTAATCGACCTTGGCCTGGAAGCCAGGGGTCTTGGTCTGGTCACCGGCAAACTGGCTGGGCTGGAAAATACCGGCAGAAGCCTGCAGGCCGTCGAAGTTCGGCGTGGTGTAGGTGATCTGGGCCTGGAAGCCGGTGTACATGTAACCGTGGCCGATCATGCCGAAGGTGGTGTTGAACGGGATGCCGGCGTTCGAGGTGCCGCCAACGCCCAGCAGGGTCATGTCGGAGAGGATGATGTTCTGGCCGAACAGGCCGATGTCGCGACCGAACTTGAGGGTGCCCCAGTCGTTGTTGCCGAACTGGAAGTACACGTTACGCACGTCGATCTGGCTGTAGGGGCTGGTAGCGCCCGGCACTGCACCGGCGCCGGTGCCGACAGTGGAGGGCAGGCCGACCACGGAGGAAGAATCGTTGATGCCGGGGGCAAAGCTGAAGTGGGCCTTGATGTCCTGGTCGGCCGCCTTGGTGGTCACCACGAAGTTGATCCAGCCCGGCAGCAGGCCATTGGTCAGGGCGCTGTTCTGGGTCTTGGTTTCGGGGCCGCCGGCAACGGTGGTCTTGGACTCGCGATTGACATAGAAGCCGTTGATGGTGCCGTTGATGTCGAGGGTCACATCGTTCTGGGTGAAGCTAACGGCTTGGGCGCCGCCGGCAGCAGCGGCAAGGCAGGCGAGGGCGACGGACTGAGCCAGCAGGGACTTCTTCATGATCTTTTGTCTCCGGAATTTTCTGATTGATTTCACCAGCGCAGTGGCCTCAGCCCTGCGCTTGTGCTCCGCTCCTCCCGTTGCCGCATTCCAGCGTCGATTGCGCTTTGAAACACGCCGTTACGGAGCGCACTATCCTTTGCGAGCGCTGTGCCAGTTCGCGGTTCACACCGGATGGAGATAGATCAAGCTTATGATCACAAAAGGATTTTTTGTTTTTGGGGCCTGGAACGTGTTTTTCTGTCACATTTTTGTTGTTCATTTCCTGAACAACTGCCTCTGATGTGCTGAAACGGGCTGGAGCATGCTGTGACGCAACATGTGCCATTCTGCACAGCGAACGGCGATCCGCCCCGGACTGGTAAAATGGGGGACGACACTCAACTGCCCGGCCGACTCCGGCCCATCCGTCCCATGGATTTCCGTTCCAAGCTGGCTGCCGCCTGGCAGCGCCACGATTCTCTGCTATGCGTCGGTCTCGACCCCGACATCGCCCGCTTTCCCGCTCACCTGAAGGGTCGCCCGGACGCCGTGCTGGCTTTCTGCAAGGGCATCGTCGATGCCACCGCCGACCTGGCCTGTGCGTTCAAGCCGCAGATCGCCTACTTTGCCGCCGCCCGCGCCGAGGATCAGTTGCAGGATCTCATCGCCCACATCCACGACACGCACCCGCAGGTGCCCGTTGTGCTGGACGCCAAGCGCGGCGACATCGGCGCCACCGCCCAGCAGTACGCCCGCGAGGCCTTCGAGCGCTTTCAGGCCGACGCGCTCACCGTCAATCCCTACATGGGCTTCGACTCCGTCGAGCCCTATCTCGAGTTCGCCGACAAAGGACTGATCGTGCTGTGCCGCACCTCCAATCCGGGCGGGTCGGATCTGCAGAACCTCGAAATCGCCGGTGGTCGCAAGCTGTATCAGCATGTCGCCGAACTGGTGGCTGGCAAGTGGAACACCCACGGCCAGAACGCACTGGTGGTCGGCGCGACCTTCCCTCAGGAACTCGCCGACGTGCGGGCCATCGTCGGCGATCTGCCGCTGCTGGTGCCCGGCATCGGCGCCCAGGGCGGCGATGTGGAAGCCACTGTCAAGGCGGGCCGCACTGCCGCGGGCACGGGGCTGATGATCTCTTCGTCGAGAGCCATCCTTTACGCCGGCAAGGGCGAGGATTTCGCCGAAGCCGCACGCAAGGTGGCTCTGTCAACCCGTGACGAAGTCAATCGCTACCGCGGCTGACCCCCCGAAAACCTGTCAGCAGGGCAGAAAAGCCGCCATGTTGCGGCGCCGCAGAGTAGGATGATGGGTCTTGCTACCGGGCCGGCGTCGCGCTGCTGCCCGAGCAGGGCTTATTTTTCTTGCTGAATCAGGCGCAATCCCGCGTCAAAGAAGCCCCATTTGGAATGCCCATGGTCAGGCTGAAGTTTTCTGTGGAATTGAAATATGAGGTTGCGGCCCCCGGCTGCGATTTCATCTTCAACATCCACGCCGCCCACACCCGTCGTCAGCGGGTGGTGACGGAAATGATGGAAATCGGCCAGTTCCTGCTTCCGCAGGTTCATACCGACGCCACCACTGGCAACCGCTACATGCGTCTTAAGGCCGAGCCCGGCCCGCTGCGTCTGCGCTACAGCGCCACGGTTGAAGTCCAGCACCACGTGGCAGCTCCGGCGCTCATCGCCGAGCAGCCCGTCTCGCGCCTGCCGGCCGAGGTTCTTACCTATCTCTATCCCAGCCGCTACTGCCAGTCCGACCGGCTGTACGACGTGGCCCTGCGCGAGTTTGGCCAGCTGCCGCCCGGTTATTCCCGGGTCAAGGCCATTTGCGACTGGGTTGCGGGTCACGTGCGCTTCAAGTCGGCCACCACCAACGCCAGTACATCGGCCATCGATACGCTCCACGACCGCGTGGGCGTGTGCCGCGACTTCGCCCACCTGATGATCGCCCTGTGTCGGGCGCTCAACATACCCGCGCGTTTTGCCACGGGGATCGACTACGGCGCCGACCCCGCCCTCGGCCCAAGCGATTTTCACGCCTATGTCGAAGTCTTCCTGGGCGATCGCTGGTATCTTTTCGACCCTTCCGGCACCGCGATTCCCATGGGGCTGATGCGTTTCGGCATCGGTCGCGACGCGGCCGACGTGTCCTACGCGACGATCTTCGGCGGCGTACGTGCCGGGCCGCCCAGTATCTCCATCGTCGCCATCGAAGACACGTTTTCGGGTGCCGAGCTCCCACGTCGCCTGCCCGAAGCCCTGTCCACCGACGACGGCCCCACCTCAATCTGACTCGCCCGAAACGGCGAACCAATTTTTCAGATCATTCCGACAGGAGAACCCTCATGAGCACAATCGACGATATCGCCGCCCGCCACGGATTCAGTGCCGATGCCGGTCGTGCCGCCTATGCCGCGCTGCAGGCCGGCGGCTTCAGCCAGGCCCAGTTCAGTCACCCCGAACTGGGCGGCATGGGCCAGTGGATGAGCGGTGGCATGATGATGATCGGCGACATGTTCAACGAAAGCCTGAAATGGCGCGTCGGCGCGCTGCTGTCCGATCTTTCCCAGCACCGCGAGGCGGTGCAGCAGGCTGCGCCGTCCTTCGGCGGCGGCTTTGTGAACAACGCCAACTGGTGGCCGGCGGAGCTGGGCTTTCCCTCCACCTCCGGCAGCCAGAACGACATGTCCTACGCCTGGTTTCCCAACTCCGCCAAGCTTTTGATGAAGGTGGGCAGTGACGTGTTCTCGTTTGACACCGGCGCGCTGACCATCTTCGGTGTGCAACAGCAGCAGGGTGGCGGCATCGGCTCGGTGGTGCTCAACACCTCCAACGGACCAATGGGGCTGCTCGGCCTCAACCGCTCCTGACCCATCAGGGCTTGCGCCGCCACACCACGCAACGGTTGTTGGCGGGCATGGCCCGGTCCTCCATCAGCACAAATCCGCGGGCACGGGCAAGCGCATCCACGTCCGCCAGGTCGCGGATGCCGCGCTTCGGGTCATCGGCCCGCAGCGCGGCATCGAAGGCAGCGTTGCTTTCGCTGGTGAATCTTCCCTCGTAATTGAACGGCCCGTAGATCGCCAGCACGGCGTCGGCGGCGAGTGCGCCATCAAGCCCGGCGAAGAAGGCTTCCACCTCCGGCCAGCCCATGATGTGCAGGGTGTTGGACGAGAACGCCGCGTCGAAGCCACTTTCCGGCCATGGGCGGGTCACGTCCAGCGCCAGCGGCGGTGGGGTGTTGGGCCGCGCCGCTTCATCCAGCCACAGGCGGATACCCGCCAGCCATTGGGGCCGGTCGCTGGTCTGCCAGACGAGGTGGGGCAGGGCGGCAGCAAAGTGCACCGCATGTTGCCCGGTGCCCGAGCCCACCTCCAGCACCCGGCGCCGGTCGGCAAAGTGCGCGCGCAATACGGCCAGGATCGGATCGCGATTGCGCTCGCAGGCGGCTGACCAAGGCTTTTCGGGCTGGATGTCCATCATGGCTGCGTCTCCTCAAGTTGACCGAGCCTCGCGGCCAGACTGCTGGCAAAAGCCTCCCGTGCCGGCTGGCGGCTGCGTGCCTTGTGCCAGATCATCACCGTCGTCACCCAGCCCACATCAGCCGGCACCGGATGCGCCTTTAGCACGTCGGCTGTGCCGGCAAGATGCCCTTTGACAATCGCCCGCGGCACCAGGCTCACCCCCATCCCCGCCGCCACACAGCCCACGATCGCCTCGAAGGTGCCGAAGCTGCTGGTGCGGGCGATGGACACGCCGTCGCGCCATAGCCAGTCGAGCAGGCGCTGGCGATAGCTGCAGCCTTCGCGGAAGGTGATCAGCTCCACCGGCCCTCGGGCAACGAGATCGGCCGTCGATGCGATCGGCGCCCAGTCGGCGGCGCTGATGAGCACCAGCTCCTCGCGGATCACCGGAAGCTGTTCGAGATCCGGATGCATGATCGGGCCGGCGACGAGGGCCGCGTCGAGCTGGTGAGCCAGCACGTCCTGCACCAGACCCGCGGTGTGCGAAGTGGCAAGACGCAGCTCGACCTGGGGATGACTCCGCCTGAAATCCGCAATGACCGCTGGCAACCGGGTGGCGGCGGTGGTTTCCATCGAGCCCAGGCGCAGCAGCCCCTGAGGTGCGGCCGCGCTGCGCACCGCGTCTCGGGCCTCGTCGGCGAGATTGAGCAGACGGTCGGCGTAGTTCTCCAGCAGGCTGCCGGCCGGCGTGATGACCAGGCGCCGATTGATGCGGTCGAATAGCGGTGTGCCCAGGCTTTCTTCCAGCAGGCGCAGGCGGGTGGTGACATTGGACTGCACCGTGTGGAGGCGCTGGGCGGCGCGGGTGACGCTGCCTTCCGCGGCCACGGCGCGAAAGAGGCGAAGATCGGCGAGATCCATAGTCATCTCTTTTTGAGATTAAGTTGATCCTATTAAATCATTTTTAATGCTGATCTGTCCCGCGTAACCTGCACGCATCCGCAACCGGGAGCGACGTCATGCAGAGCACCACCGTTCCAGTTCCATCCTTCCTTTCCAGCCCACCGGTCATTGCCGCCGCTGGGCTGCTCTCCCTGCTGCTGGCGATGGGCATTGGCCGTTTTGCCTTCACCGCGCTGCTTCCCCAGATGCGCGACGACGGGCTGGTGGACATCGGCAGCGCCGGCTTGCTGGCCGCCATGAACTACCTGGGCTATCTGGCTGGCGCCTTGTGGACGGCGTTCAGTCGTAACGCAAACCCGGCGCGGCGGCTCGCCGGCGGATTGATTGCCAGCGTGCTCACCACCTGGGCGATGAGTGTCGACCTCGGCTTTGGCGGCTGGTGCGCGCTGCGCTTCGTGTCGGGCGTGGCGAGCGCAGCGGTCTATGTCTACGCCACCGGCATCGTGTTGCGCAGTCTGGCCGACGTGGGCGCGGCGGGGTGGAGTGCGCTGCATTACATGGGGGTCGGCGCAGGCATCGTCACCTCGGCCATCGTCGCCCAACAACTGGCCGGTGGCGCCCTGGTCGGGTGGCGGATGCTGGGCATGGTGGCAGGCGTGGCGGCACTGGCGGTGGGCGCGGTGCTGGTACCCCGGGGGCGCGTGGTGCCGCTTGCGGGCTCTGTGCCCGGCACCCCGGCAGTGGCGCCGCCGCTGGGATGGCTGGCCGCAGCATATGGGCTGGCCGGGTTTGGCTACATCGTCAATGCAACCTTCCTGCCGACGATCCTGCGCAGTCAGTCCGGCACCGCCGACGCGGCGCTTACCGGCTGGCTCGTGGTGGGCCTCGCTGCGCTGCCGGCAACGGCGCTGTGGGTGCGACTCTCGTTCCGCCGCGGGGTGTATCCGGTGCTGATCGCCGCGACGCTGATCCAGGCAGTGGGCGTTGCGCTGCCGGTGCTGGTGGATGGCGTGACTTCGGCGATGGCCGGTGCGGCGCTGCTGGGTGGCACCTTCATGGGCATCGCCGGGCTTTCCCAATGGCTTGCGCGGGTACCGGACGCCCAGGCCACCGCCCGGCGGATCGGGCTCATCACTGCTTGTTATGGTGTCGGTCAGATCGTCGGACCGCTGCTGGTTGCGGTGCGCGGGCGCGACGCCGGGTTTGAACTTCCCGTGCTGCTGGCCGCCGCGGCGCTGGTACTGAGTGCGCTGCTGCTGGAGGTTTCGCGCCGCCGGGAACAGCTGGGTTGACCGTCTTTATTGCAGACACCAAGGAGAACTCACCATGCCCTACCTGAAACTCGCTAACGCCTCGCCGGCGGATGTCTCCACCGCCGATCTTGCCACCAAACTCACCACGTTGACGGTCGATCTGCTCGGCAAGAAGCGTGAGCTGACCGTGGTCGCCGTGGAGCCACTGCCGGTGGACAGCTGGTTTGTCGGCGGCACAGTGCTGGGCGCGGAAGCGTCCGGCGCTGTACTGGAAATCCGCATCACCGAGGGCACCAATACCAAGGCCCAGAAGGCCGCTTTCATTCGTGCCGCGTTCGATGCGCTGTCTGCGGCGTTGCCCGGGCTGCATCCCGCAAGCTACGTGACCGTCCACGAGCCGTCCGCGGACGCCTGGGGCTATGCCGGCGAAACCCAGGAATACCGCCATATCCGCGCTCAACTGCTGTAAGCCAACCCAAGGGGACAAAGACCATGCCCTACGTGAACATCCGCATCACCCGCGAAGGCACCACCGCGGCCCAGAAAGCCGAGCTTATCGAGGGCGTCACCCAACTGCTCCAGGACGTGCTGGGTAAGAACCGCGCTACCACCTTCGTCATCATCGACGAAGTGGACACCGACAACTGGGGCGTCGGGGGCGAACCCGTGACGAAGCTGCGTTCCGCGGCCAAGGCGGCACCGGGATGAAACGTGCTTTTGAGAATCAGTCGCATTTACATTTTCAATAAGGCTGGTTAGACTCCGGGCATCCTCTTTTCGTTATGCCTTTTTCGGAGTCCCACTGATGAACTGCAAGTCCACCGTGCTCGCCGTTGCCCTGGCTGGCATCGTCTTCGGCGCCCAGGCCGACGACAAGGAACTCAACCTGTACTCGGCCCGCCACTATCAGACCGATGAGGCGCTCTACAGCGACTTCACCAAACAGACCGGCATCCGCATCAATCGCATCGAAGGCAAGGAAGACGAACTGCTCGAACGCATCCGCAACGAGGGCGCCAACAGCCCGGCCGACATCCTGCTCACCGTGGATGCAGCCCGTCTGGCCAAGGCCCACGAGATGGGGCTGTTCGTGCCGGTGAAATCGAAGGTGCTCGAATCGCGCATCCCGGCTCACCTGCGTACCGAAGACTGGTTCTCTTTCTCGACCCGCGCCCGAGTCATCATCTACAACAAGCTGGGCGTGAAGGCCGACGAGGTGCGTAACTATGACGATCTTGCCAAGCCGGCGCTGAAGGGCAAGCTGTGTTCTCGCTCCGGCTCGCATCCATACAACCTGTCGCTCGGCGCATCCGTGATCGCTCACCAGGGCGAGGCGAAGACCGAGGAATGGGCTCGCGGCATGGTGGCCAACTTTGCCCGCGCGCCCAAGGGTGGCGACACCGACCAGATCAAGGCGGTGGCGGCCGGCGAATGTCAGGTGGCGTTGTCCAATACTTATTACATCGCCCGGATGATGCGTTCGACCAAGCCGGAAGATGTCAAGACCATGGAGCGCGTCGGTGTGGTGTGGCCCAACCAGGCCAGCACCGGCACCCACATCAACGTTTCTGGTGCCGGTGTGCTCAAGCACGCCCCGCACAAGGAAGCGGCGGTGAAGTTCCTGGAATACCTCGCGTCTGACGACGCCCAGCGCTACTTCGCCGATGGCAACAACGAGTGGCCGGTGGTCGATTCCGTCAAGGTGAGCAACAAGGCCCTCGACGCCTTGGGCAAGTTCAAGGCAGACAATCTGCCGGTGAAGCAGCTGGAGATGTACCAGGTGAAGGCCCAGATGATCTTCGACCGGGCCGGCTACAAGTAAGCCGGATCATCCGCCAAAAACAGGAACGCCCCGCAATGTCGGGGCGTTCGGCTTTTTTGGGCATAAGTGTGGAGCGCCGGTAGGCGGCTACTTGCGATCCCGCGAGATCTGATGCGACAGGGCGATCAGCGGCAGGAGGCCCACCGCGACAATCGCCAGCGCTGCCGTGGAGGCTTCGGCCAGCCGCTCATCGGAGGCCAGCGTGTAGGCCTGGGTGGCGAGGGTGTCGAAGTTGAACGGGCGCATCACCAGCGTGGCGGGCAGCTCCTTCATCACATCCACAAAAACCAGCAGCCCGGCGGTGAGCAGGCTGCCACGCAGGATGGGCACGTGCACCCTGCGCAGGGTGTCGCCCTGGCCAAGGCCCAGGCTGCGGGCCGCGTCATCCATGCTGGGGGTAATCTTGGCGAGGCTGGCGTCAACGGTCTGCAGCGCCACCGACAGGAAGCGCGCCAGGTAAGCGTAGATCAGCGCCGCGATGCCGCCGGTGAGAAGCAGGCCCGGATTGGTGCCGAACCACGCCTCCCACTGCCCGGCCAGCCAGTTGTCGAGGCGGGTGACGGGGATCAGCACGCCCACGGCAATCACTGTGCCCGGCACCGCATAGCCCAGGCCGACCATCCGGTTGAGGCCGGTGGCGAGCAGGGTTTTCGACAGCCGCGCGCTATAGGCCAGCAGCACCGCCAGCACGACGGCGATGAGCCCGGTAAGCCCGGCCAGAGTGAAGCTGTTGCGGGCCAGCATCACGAAACGTTCGCCAAACTGGGCATCCCCTTCGCCGAGCGCCATGCGCAGCAGCAGCCCACCCGGGAGCAGGAAGCCCAACGTCAGCGGCGTGAGGCAGACGAGGGTGGCCGCCAGCCCTGCAAGGCCCGACAGCCGAGGTGCCGGCGGGCGATGGCGGTTGGACGTGTTGTGGTAGCGCGCGCGACCCCGCGTGATCCGCTCGAAGGCCACCAGAAGCAGCACGAAGCCCAGCAGGATCGCCGCCAGCTGGGCCGAGGCGATCCGGTCGCCCAGGGAGAACCACGCCCGGTAGATGCCGGTGGTGAAGGTATTGACCGCAAAGTAGGCGACGGTGCCGTAATCGGCCAGGGTTTCCATCAGCGCCAGGGCCACGCCTGCGGCGATGGCTGGGCGAGCGAGGGGCAGTGACACCGTGAAGAAGGCCCGCCACGGCCCGACGCCAAGGGTGCGCGCGGCCTCCAGCACACCCCCGGCGCGCTCGAGGAAGGCGGTGCGGGCGAGCAGATAGACATAGGGGTAGAGCACGAAGACAAACATCAGCATCGCGCCGGGCAGGGTGCGGATGTCGGGGAAGCGATAGTCGCCGTATTCCCAGCCGAAAGCTTCGCGCAGCGTCGTTTGCACCGGGCCGACGAACTGCAGGAAATCGGTGTAAACGTAGGCCATGACGTAGGCCGGCATCGCCAGCGGCAACACCAGCGCCCAGTCGAAGATGCGCCGACCTGGGAAATCGTGCATCGTGGTGAGCCAGGCGGTCGCGACGCCGACAATCGCCACCCCGCAGGCCACACCCAGGCACAAGGCCAGGGAGTTCTGGATGTATTCGGGCAGCACGGTGCTCGCCAGATGGCTCCAGGTGGCGCTGGTTCCGCCGGCCAGCAGGTTGAAGCCCACGCTGGCAACAGGCAAGCCGGCCAGCAGCGCAACGGCAAGCGCGGTAATGACGAGGGGCGAGAGATGTCGGGAAACCGTGCCGGTGACGGATGGAGCTGGATGACGTGAGTTCATGGCGTTCTTTTTGGCCTGGATGAGAATTATAATTGATTGCATGTCCAAGCTAGAACTCAAGGCGGTTGCCCAACGCTACGGCCGCCACACTGTCGTCAATGGCGTCGATTTTCGTCTTGAGCAGGGCAGCATTGCCTGCCTGCTGGGGCCGTCCGGTTGCGGCAAGACAACCTTGCTGCGCTGTATTGCGGGCTTCGAGGAAGTCTCTGGCGGCGAGATCCTGATCCACGACGAATCCATGAGCCGCGCCGGCTTCCGGGTGCCACCCGAGCGCCGGCGGGTGGGGATGGTGTTCCAGGATTACGCGCTGTTTCCCCACCTCACCGTCGAGGACAACGTGGGCTTTGGCCTGCGCGGGGTGTCGGCGGCCGAGCGTGGACAGCGGGTCGAGTCGCTGCTTGCCACCGTGGGCCTGGCGGGGCAGGGGCGCAAGTTTCCCCACGAGCTCTCCGGCGGCCAGCAGCAGCGGGTGGCCTTGGCCCGGGCGCTGGCGCCGCGGCCGGAACTGGTGCTGCTCGACGAGCCGTTTTCAAACCTCGACGTGGATCTGCGCGAGCGGCTGTCGGTCGAGGTGCGCGAGATCCTCAAGAGCGAGGGCATGACCGCGGTGCTGGTGACCCACGACCAGCACGAGGCCTTTGCGATGGCCGACGAGATCGGTGTGATGTACGAGGGCCGCATCCAGCAGTGGGACACGCCCTACAACCTTTACCACCAGCCGGCCAACCGTTTCGTGGCGGATTTCGTCGGCAAGGGCGTTTTCGTGCCGGGCACCGTGCTCGACGCCAACCGGGTGAGGATCGAACTGGGCGAGCTGGATTCCGGCGTGCCGGTGGAGTGCGGCGTCGGCTGCGCGGCCTGCGGCAAGGGCTGCGGCGTGGATGTGCTGCTGCGACCCGACGACGTGATCCACGACGACGCCAGCCCGACTCGCGCCGAAGTGCGCCACAAGGCCTTTCGTGGCGCCGACATCCTGTACACCCTGCGCCTTGCCAGCGGTACCGAGGTGCTGTCGCTGGTGCCGTCCCATCATGATCACGCCCTTGGCGAGGCGATCGGGGTGCGGCTGGAGGCCGACCACGTGATCGCCTTCCGGCACACCGACTGAGCCTTTCACCACCGGCGCTCAGAAATCCGGCGCACTCTCCAGTTTCAGCATCGCGCCGCCCATCGGATGGGGCAGGGCCAGCGCCGTGGCGTGCAGCAGCAGGCGCGGCGCAGCGGCGCGGCTGGCTTCGTCCGCGTACAGCTCATCCCCCAGGATCGGATGGCCGATGGCCAGCAGATGCACCCGCAGCTGGTGGGAGCGCCCGGTGTGCGGGCGAAGCGCCACCCGGCTGGTGTTGCTGGCGGGGTTGCGGGAAAGCACCTCGAAGCCGGTGAGCGACGGTTTGCCCAGCTCGAAATCCACCTTCTGCCGGGGCCGGTTGGGCCAGTCGGCGATGAGCGGCAGGTCGATTTCGCCGCGGTCATCGGCCAGTTGGCCGGCCACCATCGCCACGTAAAGTTTTTCCACCTGCCGCTGCTGGAAGGCGATGCTGAGCGCCCGCTCCATTGCCGCGCCGCGGGCCATCACGATGAGCCCCGAGGTTGCCATGTCGAGTCGATGGACGACGCGCGCATCGGGGAATGCTGCCTGGACCCGGCTTGCCAGGCTGTCGGTGTGGGCCGGGCCGCGGCCTGGCACCGACAGCAGCCCGGAGGGCTTGTCGAGGACGATCAGGGCCTCGTCGAGATGGACGATCTTGAGCGGTCCGGCAGGTGGCGTATAGATCGGCGGGGGGAGCGACATGGGCAGAGCTGGGGCGGGGACGGCGGGGCCGCATTCTGGCACAGGGGCCGGCGCGTGTGGATAAGTCTGTGGATTGGCGCTGGATACACCGTGGATCGAATGTGGAGCATTCGCGCCATCAATGGCATGCCGTGATTTCATACCTGACGTATCAAATCACCGCCGAACATGTACTTTTCAGGTGGCTGAATCCCGTACCACGCGGCTGCAGCGCATCTTGGGGCGATGGCGGATCAGCACATCCCGCAGCGCACCCTGGCTGTAGGGCTTGGCGAGGAAATCATCCATGCCACTTTCCCGTGCGAGTTCGCGCTCGGCGACATTGCCGGTGACCGCGACGATGGCGATTCGCTGGGGGCGAAGGCCGCTGCGTTCCTGCTCCCGGATGCGCCGGGTCGTTTCGTAGCCATCCACCAGCGGCATCTGGCCATCCATCAGGATCACGTCGAAGGCGCCGCGTTCGAGTCGTTCAAGGACTTCGGCGCCGTTGCTGGCGGTGGTCACCTCGCAATGAAACTGCGCGAGATGCGCAGTGGCAAGGACCTGACTGAGGGCGTCGTCGTCGGCGACGAGCACCCGCAGCCCTGCCAGTTGCAAGGCACTGCCGCGGGTGTCGAGGGGGTGGCTTGGTGTATTGGCGGGCGGGGCAACGGTGCGCTGCACCGATGCGCTGATCGAGAACCAGAAGTTCGACCCTTCTCCCGGCCTGCTCTCCACGCCGATCTCGCCACCCATCAGATCAACCAGCTGCTGGCAGATCGCCAGGCCCAACCCGGTGCCGCCAAAACGACGAGCGTAGGAACTGTCGGCCTGGGTGAAGGGGGTGAACAGGCGAGGCAACACGCCTGGATCGATGCCGATGCCGCTATCCCGCACACTGAAATGGAAGAGCGACAGCGGGGTGTCGTCGCCACTGGCCAGACACCGCTGATCAACGCTCAGCACGATCTCGCCGCTGTTTGTAAACTTGATGGCGTTGGCGATGAGGTTGCCCAGCACCTGGCGCAGGCGGATCGGATCGATCTTGGCCAAGGGCGGCAGATCGTCGGCGATGTGGCAGCGGATCATCAAGCCCTTTTCGGCGGCCTGAAACTGGAAGAAGGCCGCAATGTCCTCAATGATCTCCCTGGGGCTGCACCACACGGCATCCACGTCCATCCGGGCGGCCTCGAGCTTGGAGAAATCCAGGATGTCGTTGATCACCCGCATCAGGCTGTCGGCCGAGATGCGGATGTGACGCAGCAGATGTTGCTGCTTGTCATCGAGCCGGGTGAAGGCGAGCAGGTCGGCCATGCCGATGACGCCGTTCATCGGGTTGCGTATCTCGTGGCTCATGGTGGCCAGAAACATGGATTTGGCCCGGCTGGCTTCCTCGGCAGAATCCCGCGCCTCGCGCAGTTTAAGGTGTCCGCGCTCGATCTGATCGAGCATGGCGTTGAATCCGTGCATCAGCGTGCCAATCTCGTTGTGCCCCACTGGCACGGTGCGCACGCTGTAATCGCCGGTGTCCGCGATCTTGTCGAGGTGATGGGCAAAGTCCTCGATCGGCGCCGCGATCAGTCGCTGGAGGCGGGCGGCCAGCAGCCACGCGAGAAGTCCGGCGGCGAGGAGGATGGTCGCCGCGGTGGCGATCCGTTCCCGGATCAGCCGGTTGAGCGGCGAAAGGTCGAAGTAGGCTTCGATGGTACCCAGGGGCTGGTCGCCGGCGCGGATGGGTTGGGCGATCTCGAGGAATGGGGCGTCGCTCAGTGCCAGCAGCGTCGGGGCGCCAGCATTCAGCGTAACATCGGGGCCCACCTTCCCGCTGTGAAGGCGGGCAATCGTGTCGAGCAGTACGGCGTGGTTCGTCAGCGGGCTTTGGTAACGGACGAACTCGCTGCCGGCGGCATCGTGGATGGTGACGGCGATCACGTCGCGGTCGGCACCGAGCACGGCCAGCATCTCGGCAGCGGCAGCCGGATCGTTGCGCACAAGCGCGTCGCTGCTGTGCAGCCCAACCAGGCGGGTGAGCCGTTCGGCGTTTTCGTGCCGTGCGTCAGCGGCGGCCCCCACTTCGCCAGCGATCATGTATTGACCCAGTAAAACCCTGCTCAGGTGTTAACCTTGAAAGGAACGACACATGAGTACGGCGATGGAAGACGAAATCAAACGTTGGACAGCCAAGCGCAAGAGCGCGTTGGTGATGGAGATCCT
>JAYRYA010000020.1:0-85531 GCA_041917255.1 Zoogloea sp. | reverse complement strand
CCGGCCTCGGAAGGCAAAAAGAAGAAGAAGGGTCGCATCCCGGCCCTCGAGCGTGAGCTGCCGACCCCGGTGAACAAGATCGACGACACCATTGGTGTGGGCATCCACGTGATGGGCATCGGCGGTACGGGTTCGGTCACCGTGGTGGCGACCCTCGCCAACGCGGCGCGCCTGGAGGGCAAGCATGTGATCGGCCTGGATCAGACCGGCCTGGCCCAGAAGGGGGGCGCGGTGATCTCGGACATCAAGATCACCCACAAGCCGTTCCAGGGTTCCAACAAGATCTCCGACGGCCGCGCCGATCTGTACCTGGGCTTCGACATCCTCAATGCGACGGATCCGAAGAACCTGGACAAGTGCGGCCCCAACCGCACCATCGCGATCGTGTCGACCACCCCGACGCCGACTGGCCAGATGGTGACCAACCGGCGCAATCCGTTCCCGGCGGTGGCGGCGCTGACTGCGGGTATCGACCGCGTGACGCGCAAGGACGACAACGTGTTCCTCGACGGTCAGGCGATGGCCGAGGGCTTGTTCGGCGATGCGATGGCGACCAACAACTTCATGGTGGGCGTGGCCTTCCAGGCGGGCACCATTCCGCTGAAGGCGGAGTCGATCGAGCAGGCCATCCGTAACTCCGGCGTGGGCGTGGAGCAGAGCATCGCGGCCTTCCGCTGGGGCCGGATGGCGGTGGTGGATCGGGCCTTCGTGGAGGCCGAGATCGCCCGTCAGAAGGGGGCCGGGGTGGTTGTCCTCAATCCGCAGCCGCAGCTTTCTGCCACGGCCCGGGCGATTGTGGATTCCGTGGGCGCCCAGGGCGAGGTGAAGCGTCTGGTGGAGGTGCGCGTGGCCGAGCTGATCGCCTTCCAGGACGAGGCTTACGCCAAGCGTTACGCGGATGTGATCAAGCGGGTGGTGGCGGCCGAGCACAAGGTGCTGCCGGGCAGCGCGCTTGCCGAGGCGGCGGCCCGCTTCCTGTACAAGCTGATGGCCTACAAGGATGAGTACGAAGTGGCTCGCCTGCACACCGATCCGGCTTTCCTGGCGGCGCTCGATGCGCAGTTCCCCCACGGTTATGAAGTGAAGTACAACCTGGCGCCGCCGCTCCTGGCGGACAAGGATCCGAAGACCGGCCATCTGCTGAAGAAGCAGTACGGGCAGTGGATGTTCAAGGCCTTCCAGCGTCTGGCGGGGCTGAAGAAGCTGCGCGGTGGCACGCTCGACCTGTTCGGCAAGACGGAAGAGCGTCGTACCGAGCGGGATCTGATCGATGCGTACATCCAGACCCTGGACGAGATCGTCACCAAGCTCTCGCCGGCCAACCACGCGGCCGCCGTCCAGCTCGCCAGCGTCCCCGACGAGATCCGCGGCTTCGGACATGTGAAGGAGAAGAACCTCGCCGCTGCACGAAAACTGCAGGCGGAGCGGATCGAGGCATTCCGGAACCCACCCTCCATCAAGATGCGCGCCTGACCTAAAGCGCTGAATGCGACGACACAGCGCGCATCTTCATACCGCTGCGGTATGCAAGCAGACCCAATCGGTATTGGACAAGTGACAATGTCGCGCCGAGCATCTGGCCGGCCACGGGCAGAGTAGCGCGCCGTGGCCTCAACGCGAATACCCACAACAACATTCAAGAGAACAGACCCATGAGCCAATCACTCGCCCCCACCCTCAAGCTCGCCAATGGCGTCGAGATGCCCCAGCTGGGCCTCGGCACCTGGCCGATGAACGATGCCGAAGCCGCCGTGACGGTTGCCGCAGCCCTCGACATGGGCTACCGCGCCATCGACACCGCAGAGAACTACGAGAACGAACGCGGCGTCGGCGAAGGCATCCGCCGCTCATCCGTGAAGCGCGAGGACGTTTTTGTCACCACCAAGTTCAACCGCAAGTGGCACGGCTTCGAAGGCGCCCGGGAAGCCTGTCTGGCCAGCCTTGAGCGGCTCGGCCTCGATTACATCGACCTGCTGTTGATCCACTGGCCGAACCCGGACCAGGACCGCTTCGTCGAAGCCTACCTGGGCCTGCTGCGGCTGCTGGACGAAGGCCTGGTACGCGCGGTGGGCACCTCCAACTTCAAGCCGGCACACCTGGAGCGCCTGTTCCACCTGGGCCTCGTGCCGCATCTCAACCAGATCCAGCTTGATCCCTACCACCGCCGCGACGACCTCATCGCCATCCACCGCGCCAAGGGCATCATTACCGAATCGTGGCGGCCGCTGGGCTTTGGTTCGGAAATGCTGAAAGACCCGATCATCGCCACCATCGCCGCCGCCCACGGCCGCACGCCGGCTCAGATCGTGCTTCGCTGGGCCGTGCAGCAGGGGTTTGCAACGGCCACCAAGTCGTCGAATCCCCAGCGCATGGCCGAAAATCTCAACGTGTTCGATTTCGCCCTCAGCGTCGACGACATGGCAACCCTTGATGGCCTCGACCGGCCCGATCCGGGCATGTTCGACGCAGACAGCTTCGGGCACTGAGTTTCTCGAGCCCCCGGGGGTTTCGGGGGGATGTATGCGGGGCGTAGAACTTGATCGATCTGCCGCTAATGATGTTCTGAGCGCAGTTGGGCGCGCTCCGAACAACGCGACCGGCGCAGCCTTGAACATGTGTGAGCGACGACGAACTGCGCCGCGCAGGCTTGGCTGCGCAAGTAAATGAAGATCGCCGGTCACACTTGTACGATCCAGATCCCTGGCAGCACCCGCGGGCCGGCCACCCTACTCCGGCTTCCTATCGACCCTATCGCCAAATGCAATTGGTGAGCGTGGCGGCAAAACCTTAGAGTGTTCACGACGGTCAACGATTGACCGGACTTACAACACGCCGAGGAGATCGCCATGTCCACCCAATCCAAATGCCCGTTCTCGGGCGACGTCCGCAAGCACACCACCGCTGGCGCCCCATCGAATGCTGACTGGTGGCCCAATCAGCTCAAGCTGGGCATCCTCCACCAGCACACCAGCAAGTCCGACCCGATGGGCGCGGACTTCAACTACGCCGAGGCCTTCAAGCAGCTCGACCTGGACGCAGTCATCAAGGATCTCCACGCCCTGATGACCGACTCCCAGGAGTGGTGGCCGGCCGACTTCGGCCACTACGGCCCGCTCTTCATCCGCATGGCCTGGCACAGCGCAGGCACCTACCGGGTCAGCGATGGCCGCGGCGGCGCGGGCACCGGCAACCAGCGCTTCGCCCCGCTCAACAGCTGGCCCGACAACGTCAACCTCGACAAGGCACGCCGCCTGCTGTGGCCGATCAAGCAGAAGTACGGCCGCAACATCTCGTGGGCCGATCTGATGATCCTCACCGGCAACGTGGCGCTGGAGTCCATGGGCTTCAAGACCTTTGGCTTTGCCGGCGGCCGCGCGGACATCTGGGAGCCCGAGGAAGACGTCTATTGGGGCGCCGAGAAAAAGTGGCTCGACGACCAGCGCTACACCGGCGACCGCGATCTGGAAAATCCCCTCGCCGCAGTGCAGATGGGCCTGATCTACGTGAACCCGGAAGGCCCCAACGGCAACCCCGACCCGCTCGCCGCAGCCCGCGACATCCGCGAAACCTTCGCCCGCATGGCGATGGACGACGAGGAGACCGTGGCCCTCATCGCCGGCGGCCACACCTTCGGCAAGACCCATGGCGCGGGCGACGCAGCCCACGTGGGGGTCGAGCCCGAGGCCGCCGGTGTCGAGCAGCAGGGTTTCGGCTGGGCCAGCACCTACGGCAGCGGCAAGGGCGGTGACACCATCGGCAGCGGGCTCGAAGTCACCTGGACGACCACGCCCACCCGCTGGAGCAACAACTTCTTCTGGAACCTCTTCGGCTACGAATGGGAGCTGACGAAGAGCCCGGCCGGCGCCCATCAATGGACGCCCAAGCATGGCATGGGCGCAGGCACCGTTCCGGACGCCCACGACCCGACCAAGCGCCACGCTCCGGCGATGCTCACCACCGACCTCGCGCTGCGTTTCGATCCAGCCTACGAGAAGATCGCCCGGCGCTTCCTGGAGAACCCGGACCAGTTCGCCGACGCCTTCGCCCGCGCCTGGTTCAAGCTCACCCACCGCGACATGGGCCCGCTGTCGCGCTACCTCGGCCCGCTGGTGCCGAAGGAACAACTGATCTGGCAGGACCCGGTGCCGGTCGTCGATCACCCGCTGGTCGATGCGCAGGACATCACCGCCCTCAAGGCCAGACTGCTCGCCTCGGGGCTGTCGATCTCCCAGCTGGTCACCACCGCCTGGGCATCGGCCTCCACCTTCCGCGGAAGCGACAAGCGCGGTGGCGCCAACGGCGCACGCATCCGCCTTGCCCCGCAGAAGGACTGGGCGGTCAATCAGCCGGCCGAGCTGGCCTCGGTGCTCGCCACCCTCGAAGCCATCCAGACCGAGTTCAACAGTGCCCAGGGCGGCAAGAAGATCTCGCTGGCCGACCTGATCGTGCTGGGCGGCAGCGCCGCCGTCGAAGCCGCCGCGAAGAAGGCCGGTATCGACGTCAGCGTGCCCTTCGCCCCGGGACGGACGGACGCCTCGCAGGATCAGACCGACGTGGCCTCCTTCGCGGTGCTCGAACCCGCCGCCGACGGTTTCCGCAACTACGCCCGCAAGGGCCAGGAAGCCGCGGCCGCCGAGTTGCTCATCGACAAGGCCCAGCTCCTCACCCTGACGGCCCCCGAGATGACGGTGCTGATCGGCGGGATGCGCGCCCTTGGCGCCAACTTCGACCACTCGGCCCACGGCGTCTTCTCCAGCCGGCCCGAAACCTTGTCCAACGATTTCTTCGTGAATCTGCTCGACATGGGCACCCGCTGGCAGAAATCCGCCACCGAAGGCGTGCTCGAAGGCCGCGACCGCAAGACCGGCGAGCTCAAATGGACAGGCACCATCGTCGATCTCGTGTTCGGCTCCAACTCGCAGCTGCGGGCGCTGGCCGAGGTGTACGCCAGCAACGACGCGAACGACGCTTTCGTGCGTGACTTCGTGGCCGCCTGGACGAAGGTGATGAACCTCGACCGCTTCGACCTGGCCTGATCGCCGCGGTCGGACCAACAAGGGGGCGCTCCCTCGGGGCGCCCCCTTGTTTTATCCGCGGGATGGTTGCGATTGGAACCTCAGCGGAAATCGAACAACTCCCGGTGAAAGCCCTCTGGCTCGATCAGTCCGGCGGCCATGAGGCTGCGGGCGAGGCTTTCGCCCCATGCTGCGGGGCCGCAGAACCACACGGTGCGCCCCGGGGTGAGGGCCGATGCCACCTCGTCGGGTCGCAGAGGGCCGTGCCGGTCGGTGTGGCGGCAATGCAAACGCACACCGGCCGCGGCGCACAGCTCAGGCAGGTCGGCGGCAAAGCCCGGCCGGGCATCTGCGGTGCTGTAGAAGAAATCCACCGGCGCGCGGGTGCCGCCCCGCGCGGCCAGCTCACGCAGGCGGGCCATGAAGGGCGTGACGCCGATGCCGCCGGCCACCCACACCTGGCTGGCTTCACCACGCGCTGCGTCGAAGGTGAAACCGCCGTAGGGCCCTTCGAGGCGGATCGTCTGGCCGGCCGCCACCCGTTCGGGCAGGCGGCGGGTGTAGTCGCCCAGGGCCTTGATGGCGAGGGTGAGGCGGCCATCGGCGGGGTTCCAGGCGCTGGCGATGGTGAAGGGATGGGCGCCCTCGCCCACCGGGCCGAAATCCGCCAGCACGCATTGGCCAGACTGGTGACCGGGCCACGCGGCAGCGGGTCGACAGGCAATTTCCAGCACCCCGTCCGGATGGCGGGTGACCGCCTCGATGGTCGCCTCGACCCGCCGGCGTGCGCCGATGCGCCCGGTGAGCGCCATCACCGCCGGCACCACGCCGAGGGTAGCCATGAAAGCGGTGAGCCAGCCCAGCGGTTGCAGCCAGAAGGCGGCCGGCATCAGCATCAGACCGTGAAAGGCGCCGGCGATGAAGACCAGCGGAAACAGCTTGTGCACCCAGCGGAAGTAGCGGTACGGGATGCGCCGCACGAGCGCGATCACCACCAGCGCCAGCAGGATGTAGCCGGCCCATTCGCCCACGTCCTTGGCGATGTCGATCCAGAAATCTTCCGGCCCCTTGGGCGGGCGTGGGCCGCGGGCCGGGCGGGCGATCAGCCCGGCCTTGGCGAGGTTCTTGGGCAGCCATTCGAGCATCCAGTGGGTAAGCACGATCACCCCGGCGCCGATGCCCACATGTTTGTGCAGGCGGTACAGCCGATCGAGCCCGCCGAAGAACTGCTCGACCCGCGGCAGCCGCGCTGCCAGCACCATGCCGGCACTCATCCACCACAGGGCGAGGATGCCGGAGGCGATGATGAGCGCGCGGCGCCAGTCCCACGGCCCCTTGGCCGAGGCGATGACATCCGGCATCACGAAGAGGGCCCACAGCAGCGTGGGCACGGCGGAGAGAATGACGAGAGGGCGTTTCATTTCAGAAGCTCCAGCGGAAGGCTGTCATGTCGGCAAGGTTAATGCCGGCGCGGATTGCGGACTGTGTCGGGGATCAAGCGGGCGCATCCTGCACCGATGCGGAGTACCCGGGGCGATGGGCCTGGCAAGCCCGGCCCGGGGCGGAGTGAGGCAGGGCGGGAGGGGAGCCGGCGCCCCTCCGGGGGAAGTCCGTTCATCTTTGACCCCAGCGAGTTCAACTCAAAGATGAACGTGTTCCGGTTCGGGTTGAACAAGTTCAACCCGAAGGGAAACTGACCTCCCCGCCACCCGGACCGACCACGCTGGCCCGGCCGTGCACGGCAGCGGCGGCTTGGCGAGGCGGTCAATGCGATGGGCTCGGGGATCGAAAAGGTCGGCAACTTCGCTCCTCACCCGCGGGGTGCTGCGCCGCCGCTGTCTCCCCCTCCCAGCACCTTGTACAGCGTCACCGCGTTGGTGGCGGCAGCGAGGCGAAGGCTGACCAGGCTCTGCCTGGCGGCGTACAGCGAGCGCTGGGCGTCGAGGGTGCTCAGGTAGCTGTCCACGCCCTTCAGGTAGCGGGCTTCGGAGAGCCGGTAGCTGGCGGCGGTGGCCTCGGTGAGCTTGCGCTGGGCCGCCACCCGGTCGCCGACGGTGGCGCGCTGGGCCAGCGCGTCGGCCACCTCGCGGAAGGCAGTCTGGATGGCCTGCTCGTAGCGGGCGAGGTAGATCTCCCGGTCGGCCTTCGCGGCATCCAGGCTGGCCTGGTTTGCGCCGGCGTTGAAGATCGGCAGGCTCACCTGGGGGATGAAGGTCCACGCGCCCGAGCCACTGGCGAACAGCCCGGACAGGCTGCTGCTCGCAGTGCCGGCGGTGGCGGTGAGTGCGATGCTCGGGAAGAAGGCCGCCCGGGCCGCGCCGATGCTGGCGTGGGCGGCGATCAGCTGGCGCTCGGCGGCGAGCACATCGGGGCGCTGCCGGAGCACCGTGGAAGGCAGGCCCACCGGTAACTCGGCCAGCGCGGTCACGCTGTCCAGCCCGGCGGGCGGCAGCAGGGCATCGGGCACCGGCCCGCCCGCCAGCAGCACCAGCGCGTTGCGGTCGGCCGCGACCTGGGCGGTGTAGGTGGCCAGGTCGCGGCGGGCGGTTTCCACGCTGGTCTCGATCTGGCGCAAGTCCAGCTCGGTGGCGATGCCCACCTCCACCCGCTTGCGGATCAGCCCCTGGCTGGCTTCCTGGCTGGCGAGGGTGTCGCGGGCGAGGGCCAGCAGGGCCTCGTCGGCGGAGAGGGTGAGATAGGCGCTGGCCACCTCGGCGATCAGGCTGATGCGGGTGCTGCGCAGGGTGTCCTCGCTGGCGAGGTATTGCTGTAGCGCCTGGTCGCGCAGGTTCTGCAGCCGTCCGAAGAGGTCCAGCTCCCAGCCGCTCACCCCCAGCGCCACGCTGTGGGTGCGGCTCGTCACCGCCTGCCCGCCGGACAGATCGGCCGGGGTCCGCTTGGCGGTGGTGCCGGCGTCGGCACTCACCGCGGGGAACAGTTCGGCCTGCTGGATGCGGTAGGTGGCGCGCGCCTTGACGATGGCCTGGGCGGTGGCGCGCAGGTCGCGATTATTGTCGAGGGCCAGCCCGATGAGTTGGCGCAGACGCTCATCGATGAAGAAATCCTGCCAGCCGATGGCGGCAGCGGAGCGGCTTTCCTCCGCTATTTCCACGGCCTTGCCACCGGTGGCGGGCCAGCTGGATTCCACCGGGGCGGCGGGTCGGGCGTAGTCCGGCGCCAGATTGACGCAGCCGCCCAGCATGCCCACCAGGAGCAAAGTCAGGCTCAGGGTTTGCAGTTTCATCAGTGTTCTCCTTGCAGGACCGGCGTCGGCGCGGCAGGACGAGCAAACAGCCGGCGCACCGCCACGAAGGCCAGGGGAATGAAGAAGATGCCCAACACGGTGGCGCTGAGCATGCCGCCCAGCACACCGGAGCCAATGGCGATGCGGCTGAGGGCACCGGCCCCGCTGCTGACGGCCAGAGGCAGCACGCCCAGCGCGAAGGCCAGCGAGGTCATCAGGATCGGCCGCAGGCGCAGGCGCACCGCCTGCAGGGTGGCGTCGATGAGGCTGGCACCCTCCTCCTGCAGTTGCTTGGCAAACTCGACGATCAGGATCGCGTTCTTGGCCGACAGGCCGACGGTGGTGAGCAACCCGACCTGGAAATACACGTCGTTCGACAACCCCCGCAGGCTCGCCGCGAGCACCGCTCCCAGCACGCCCAGGGGCACCACCAGCATCACCGAGAACGGCACCGACCAGCTCTCGTAGAGCGCCGCCAGGCACAGGAAGACCACCAGCACCGAGATCGCGTAGAGCAGCGGAGCCTGGGCGCCGGAGAGGCGCTCCTGGTACGACTGGCCGGTCCACTCGAAGCCGATGCCCTCAGGCAGCTGGCGGATGATCGCCTCGATGGCGTCCATCGCCGTGCCGGAGCTCACGCCTTCGGCCGGTTCGCCGACGATCTCGTAGGCAGCCATGCCGTTGTAACGCTCCAGCGCCGGTGAGCCCATCGTCCAGCGGCTCGACGTGAAGGCCGCGAAGGGCACCATCTCGCCGTTGCCGTTGCGCACGTGCCAGCCGGCGAGATCCTCGCCCATCGAGCGGGCTGGCGCGTCGCCCTGCAGATACACGCGCTTTACCCGGCCTTTGTCGAGAAAGTCATTGACGTAGGTGCCGCCACTTGCGGTGGACAGAGTGTCGTTGATGTCGCTCATCGCCAGGCCGAAGGCGCCGGCCTTCTGGTCGTCGATGGCCAGCTGGAAGCGCGGCGTGTCGTCCTGCCCGTTCTTGCGCACCTTGGCGAGGCTCGGGTCCTTCGCGGCAAGGGCCAGGAACTGCTCGCGAGCCGCCACCAGCTTGTCGTGGCCGATGCCGCCCAGATCCTGCAGTTCCAGATCGAAGCCGCTGCTGCTGCCCAGGCCGCGGATCGCTGGCGGCAGGACGACGAATATCTGCGCGTCGCGTACCGCCGACAGATCGCGGGTGGCCCGGCGAGCGAAGGCGGCAGCGCCGCTGGCCGCGTCCTCCCGCTCGGACCAGTCCTTGAGCTTGACGAAGGCGCGGGCCGCGTTCTGGGCGCTACCGGCATTGCCCATGCCGTTGATGGTGACCAGCGCGGCGACCTCGGGCTGCTGCAGCATGTATTGCTCGAGGGCATTCACCGCGGCACTGGTGCGCTCCTTGGTGGCACCGCTGGGGAGCTGGATCATCGCCATCACGAAGCCCTGATCTTCCTCCGGCAGGAAGGACGTGGGCAGGCGCAGGAACAGCACCGAGAGCAGCCCCACCAGCAGCAGATACACCGCCGCAGCCCGGCCACTGCGCTTGAGGATGCCGGCCACGCCGCCCTGGTAGCGCTGGCTGCCCAGGTCGAACATCCGGTTGAACCACGCAAAGAAGCCGGTGTGATGGTTGTGACCGGGCTTGAGCAAGGTGGCGCAGAGGGCCGGGGTGAGGGTCAGCGCCACCAGCACCGACAGCAGCATGGCCGCGACGATGGTGATGGAAAACTGGCGGTAGATCACGCCGGTCGACCCGCCGAAGAAGGCCATCGGCACGAACACCGCCGACAGCACCAGGGCAATGCCCACCAGCGCGCCTGTGATCTCGCCCATCGATTTGCGGGTGGCGTCGCGGGGCGACAGCCCCTCCTCGCCCATGATCCGCTCGACGTTCTCCACCACCACGATGGCGTCGTCCACCAGCAGGCCGATGGCCAGCACCATGCCGAACATGGTGAGGGTGTTGATGGAATAGCCGAAGGCCGCCAGCACCCCGAAGGTGCCCAGCAGCACCACCGGCACCGCCACCGCGGGGATGAGCGTGGCGCGGAGGTTCTGCAGGAAGAGATACATGATGAGCACCACCAGCACGATGGCCTCGATCAGGGTCTTCACCACCTCTTCAATCGAGATGCGCACGAAGGGCGTGGTGTCGTAGGGCACCACCACCTTCAGCTGCATGTCGGCGGGGAAGAAGCGCCCCAGCTCGTCGAGCTTGGCCTTCACCCGGTCGGCGGTCTGCAGCGCGTTGGCGCCGGCGGCGAGCTTGATGCCGATGGCCGCCGAGGGCTTGCCGTTGTACTGCACGCTCACGTCGTAGCTCTCGCCGCCCAGCTCGATGCGGGCCACGTCGGAGAGACGCACGGTGGCACCATCGGTGGTGGTCTTGAGGACGATGGCGCCAAACTGCGCCGGCGTCTGCAGCTTGCTGCGGGCGGTGATGGTGGCGTTGATCTGCTGGCCACCGCGAGCTGGCAGGCCGCCCACCTGGCCGGCGGTGACTTCGGCGTTCTGGGCCTGGATCGCCGACTTCACGTCGGCGGGCATCAGCGCGTACTTCTGCAGGCGTGCCGGGTCGAGCCAGATGCGCATGGCGTAGCCGCTGCCCAGCGCCTGCACGTCGCCCACGCCTTCGACGCGGCTCACCGGGTCGAGCAGGCTGGTGGCGATGTAGTCGCCGATGTCGATGGCCGTGGTGCGCGGGTTGTCCGACACCAGTGACGCGATCATCAGGAAGTCGGTGCCGGTCTTGGTGACGCTTACCCCCAGGTTCTGGACGATCTGCGGCAGACGCGGTTCGGCCTGCTTGAGCTTGTTCTGCACCTGCACCTGGGCAACGTCGGGGTCGGTGCCAGCGTCGAAGGTCAGCGTGATCGACGCGGTGCCGGCCGAGGTGCTACTGGACGACATGTAGGTGAGATGATCGAGGCCCTTCATCTGCTGCTCGATCACCTGCACCACCGAGTTCTCGATGGTCTCGGCCGAAGCGCCGGTGTAGGTGGCCGAGATGGTGATCTTCGGCGGAGCGATGTTGGGGTACTGCTCGAGGGACAGGCGGCTGATCGACAGGGCGCCGGCCAGCATTACCACGATGGCGATGACCCACGCAAAGATCGGGCGGTCGATGAAGAAGCGGGCCATTTCAGTTACTCCACGCTACGTCGTGCGATTCACGACGCATCAAAAGAAGGCACGGCCATTGGGCTGGCCGCGCACGGCCGCTCTGAAGCGGCTGGCCCGCCCCCCAGTGGGGGGTTGGGGCGCCGCAGGCGCATCGGGGGGCGTGGTTCATCTCAGACTCCCGGCTTTGCGCTGGCCGGACTCGCGGCCAGCTTGCCATCCACCGCCACCGGCGCCACCACGGCGCCCGGGCGGGCCTTCTGGCTGCCCTCGACGATCACCCGCTCACCGGCGGCCAGGCCGGATGTCACCAGCCAGCTGTCGCCAACCGGGCGCCCCACCGCCAATACCCGCTGGCTCACGGTGTTCCCCTGGCCCACCACCAGCGCGGTGGCCTCCCCACGGGCGTTGCGGGACACGCCCCGCTGGGGCACCAGGATCGCCACATCGTTGACGCCTTCTTCCAGTACCGCCCGCACGTACATGCCCGGAAGCAGATCGCCCTTGGGGTTGGGGAATACCGCGCGCAGCGCGACGGTGCCCGTGCCTTCGTTCACGGTGATGTCGGCAAACTGCAGCCGGCCTTCGCGGGCGTAGGTGCTGCCGTCCTCGAGGATCAGCTTCACCGCCGCCTGTCCCTGCCCGGCCCGGCGGATCTGCCCGGCCTCGAAGGCGCGCTTGAGGCGCAGGGCGTCGGCGCTGGCCTGGGTGAGATCCACGTAGATCGGGTCCACCTGCTGGATGGTGGCGAGCGCCGTGCTCTGGCCGGCGGTCACCAGCGCGCCTGGGGTCACCGCCGAGCGGCCGATGCGGCCCGACACCGGGGCCGTCACCTTCGTGTAGGCGAGGTTGATGGATGCGCTCGAAAGTGCCGCGCGGGCCGACGCCACTTCGGCCTCGGCCTCCTTCAACGAGGCCAGCGCGTCGTCGGTGTCCTGCTGGGAGACGGCCTTGATCTCGGCCAGCTCCTTGTAGCGGGCGGCCTTGGGGCGCATGGTTTCCACGTTGGCCTGGGCTTTCACCAGCGCGGCGCGGGCGCTGTCGTAGGCCGCCTGAAAACTGGCCGGGTCGATGCGGTAGAGCAGCTGGCCGGCCTTCACGTCGGCGCCCTCGATGAACAGCCGCTCCCGCACGATGCCGCCCACCTGGGGCCGCACCTCGGCCACGACGGTGGACGCCGTGCGGCCTGGCAGTTCTGAAGTGAGGGTGAGCGACCTGGGCTGCAGCGTGACCACGCCGACCTCCGCCGGGCCCGGTGCGCCGGGGCCGGCGGAGGTCGGCGCCGCCGAAGAGTTGCAGCCGGCCAGCAGCATGGCGGACAGGGCCGCGGCAACAGCCAGCATGCGGGGGATGAAGGGGGTTCTCATGGGGTTTCCTTTCCGAGGTGTCCGGTTAAGGCCGGCCTGTTGCCCCAAGCGGCAATGGCCGATCTTTCATGAGCCCGATTGTGGAAACCGAATGTGCAGAAAAATTGGAGACATTGTGGAGATCGCCCCACCCCCGTTGATCTCCGCTCCCGGCGGAGGCTTAATGGCGTCCCGGCCCCGCCATGCCCGAGCGTCCATGAAACCCGGAATCACGACCAAGGTCTTCCTCGCCGTCCTGCTGGTGGCCCTCGCGGTGCTGCTGGCCATGGGCGTGGCGGGTCGCTGGAGCTTCTCCCGCGGCTTCATCGGCTACATGGACGAACTCGCCCTGCAGCGCCTCGAAGACAGCATCCCGCGCTTCACCCAGGCCTATGCCCGCAACGGCAACTGGGATTTCCTGCGGGCCAACCGCCGGGTGTGGTTCCACCTGTCGTCACCCCACCCCCGGGAAGAAGATCAGGACAAGACCATGGCGGAGCTACCACCTCCGCCCCCGTCCGACCTCACCGGCGCGATCTTCCGGCTGAGCCTGCTCGACGGCGAACAACGCTTCGTGATGGGCAACAGCCGCAGCGCCGACGACGCCGACGCCGTCCGCCGCCCCATCGTGGTGGACGGGCGCACCGTCGGCTGGCTGGTCATGGCGCCCTTCCAGAGCGCCAGCGGCACCGGGGTGCAACGCTTCTTCGACGAGCAACTCCACGCCACCCTGGCCATCGGCGGGCTGGCCGCGCTGTTTGCGGTGGCGATCTCGCTGTGGATCGCCCGCGGGCTGGTGGCCCCCCTCAAGCAGGTCGCCGCCGCCACCCATCGCCTCGCGGCCGGCGACTACGCCGAGCGGGTCGAGCCCAGTTCCAGCGACGAGGTGGGCCGTCTGGCGCTGGATTTCAACCGCCTCGCCCGCACGCTGGAAGCCAACGAGCGCATGCGCCGGGATTTCATGGCCGACGTGTCCCACGAACTGCGCACCCCGCTGGCGGTGCTGCGAGGCGAGCTAGAAGCCATAGAGGACGGCGTCCGGCCGATGAACGCCGAGTCGCTCGAATCCCTCAAGACCGAAGTGCTGACCCTCACCCAACTGGTGAACGACCTCAACGAACTGGCCCTCGCCGACGTGGGCGCCCTCGTCTATCGCAAGGCGCCGGTAGCGGTGGCCGAGCCGCTGGTCCACACCCTCGCCGCCTTCCACGACCGCCTGCGCGCGGCCGGCCTCGGCCTGGAAACCGACTTCGCGCCGGGTCTGGTAGTGTCTGCCGACGAGGCCCGCCTCGGCCAGCTGTTCCGTAATCTGGTGGAGAACAGCATCCGCTACACCGACGCCGGCGGCACCCTTAGGGTGGTCACCCACTGCGACGGCGCCGAGGTGTGCATCGACTTCCTCGACTCGACCCCCGGCGTGCCCGACGAACTGCTGCCGAAGCTCTTCGAACGCTTCTTCCGCGGCGAGCAATCCCGCAACCGGGCCACCGGCGGCGCCGGTCTGGGGCTGGCGATCAGCCGGCGGATCGTCGAGGCCCACGACGGCACCATCACCGCCCACGCCTCGCCGCTGGGCGGTGTGTGGGTTGAGCTGCGCTTTCCGGCGCTGGAGGGCTGAACGATGGATGCCCCCTTCCACATCCTGATCGTCGAGGACGAACCCAAGCTTGCCGCCCTGCTGGGTGACTATCTCAAGGGCGCGGGCTTCGAGACGGGATGGATCGCCAACGGGCTGGAGGCGATGCCAGCAATCCGCACGCGCCTGCCCGACCTGATCCTCCTCGACCTGATGCTGCCCGGCCGTGACGGGCTGGACATCTGCCGCGAGCTGCGCAGCTTCAGCGCCGTGCCGGTGATCATGATGACCGCCCGGGTCGAGGAGATCGACCGCCTGCTGGGGCTGGAGCTGGGCGCCGACGACTACATCTGCAAGCCCTATAGCCCGCGCGAGGTGGTCGCCCGCTGCAAGGCCGTGCTGCGCCGGGCCCGCCCCCTGGCCGGCGAAATCCAGCCCCTGCAGATCGACGAGGCCGCCTGGCGGGCGGTGTATCACGGAGTGGAACTGGAACTCACCCCGGTCGAGTTCCGCCTGCTGCGAAGCCTCTCCCGCAGCCCCGGACGGGTATTCTCCCGGGAGCAGCTGCTCGACGGCCTCTACGACGACCACCGGGTCGTCACCGACCGCACCGTCGACAGCCACATCAAGAACCTGCGCCGCAAGCTGGAGCAGGTCGCCTCTGGCGAGCCGCCCATCCGCTCGATCTACGGCGTCGGCTACAAGTACGAATCGCCCTGACGCCAGCCCCTGCAGCTGACGCTTGCCCTACCCCGTCTCGCCGCCGATAATTTTGAAGCGGAAAACCCGCCGCCTTGTTCCACAACAAGGCGGCCGGGGAAGCATCCCGATAGAAGGAAGGCTGCCCCCTCAACCCCAGCGAGACGATGAATCAGCGAGTCATTCCCCTGGTGGACGAGCGCCTGCTCGGCCAACTGCCCCCGATCCCCGCCCACCTGCCGGCGCCCACCGGCCAGTTGCTGGACAGCCGTGGCCGCGCCGTCAAGGATCTGCGCATCTCCGTCACCGACCGTTGCAACTTCCGCTGCGTGTACTGCATGCCGAAGGAGGTCTTCGACAAGGATTACACCTTCCTCCCGCGGGAATCCCTTCTCAGCTTTGAAGAGATCACCCGCATCGCCCGCCTTTTTGCCGCCCACGGCGTCACCAAGATCCGCCTTACCGGCGGCGAGCCGCTGCTGCGCCGCAACCTCGAGCGTTTGGTGGCCCAGCTGGCCGCCATCCCGGGGATGGAGGTCACCCTCACCACCAACGGCGTGCTGCTCCCCCGAAAAGCCGCAGCCCTCAAGGCGGCA
The DNA here is from genome assembly GCA_041917255.1 of Zoogloea sp. Classification (GTDB taxonomy): domain Bacteria; phylum Pseudomonadota; class Gammaproteobacteria; order Burkholderiales; family Rhodocyclaceae; genus Zoogloea. The sequence goes on along the minus strand of JAYRYA010000020.1, from coordinate 69,954 downwards.
GGGCTGTCGCGGGTCACGGTGAGCCTCGATTCGCTGGACGACACCGTCTTCAAGGCCATGAACGACATGGACGTGCCGGTCGCCGACGTGCTGGCCGGCATCGACGCCGCCGCCGCCGCGGGCCTCGGCCCGGTCAAGATCAACATGGTCGTCAAGCGCGGCATGAACGACCAGGAGATCGTGCCTCTCGCCCGCCACTTCCGCGGCAGCGGCCACATCCTGCGCTTCATCGAGTTCATGGATGTGGGCAGCTCCAACGGCTGGCGGATGGACGACGTGATCCCCTCGGCCGAAGTCATCCGGCGCATCGGCGAGCACTTCCCGCTCGAAGCCATCGACCCCAACTACACCGGCGAAGTCGCCGAGCGCTGGCGTTACCTGGATGGCGGTGGCGAGATCGGCGTGATCTCGTCGGTCACCCAGGCCTTCTGTTCCACCTGTACCCGGGCGCGCCTGTCCACCGAAGGCCGCCTCTACACCTGCCTGTTCGCCCAGAGCGGCCATGATCTGCGCAGCCTGATGCGCGACAATCGCAGCGACGCCGAACTTTCCGCGGCAATCAACGGCATCTGGCAGCAGCGGAGCGATCGCTACTCCGAGATCCGCACCGCCGCCACTGCGTCGCTCCGAAAAATCGAGATGTCCTACATCGGTGGCTAGGATGACGAACGCTCACCCACTGGCTGCAGTGCGAAGAACCCGGCTTGCACGGCCAGCCCAAGGCCCGTGTGTTGAGCTTCTTGGTTCGCGCGCGGTATGCAGGAGCGACTGAAATGATTCCCACCAGCACGGACAACATCACCGGCCTCATCCTCGCCGGTGGCCGGGGCAGCCGCATGGGTGGCATCGACAAGGGCCTCGCCCTACTCGACGGCCGGCCGATGGTCAATCACGTGCTGGATCGCCTCGCCCCCCAGGTCGGCACCATCCTCATCAGCGCCAACCGCAGCACCGACGAATATGCCCGCTTGGGTCACCCGGTGATCGCCGACCGTCTGGAGGGCTTTGCCGGCCCGCTGGCGGGGCTCGAGGCCGGGCTCGCTGCCTGTGCCACGCCCTACCTCGCCACCGCGCCCTGCGACAGCCCCTTCCTGCCCCCCGATCTGGTCCCTCGTCTGGCCGAAGCCCTGTGCGCCGAGCGTGCCAGCGTGGCCATTGCGTGCACCGGGGATCGGCTCCATCCGGTCTTCGCGCTGATGCACCGCTTCACCCTACCCGACCTCCAGGCCTTTACCCGGGCCGGCGGGCGCAAGATGGAGCTGTGGCTGCGCCGCCTCAAGTGGGTTGCCTGCCCCTTCGACCACGCGCCCACCGCCTTCGCCAACATAAATACGCCGGACGAACTCCGCGCGCACCAAGCTGGAGATTTCCCCCGGTGACCTCCCTCGCCCGGCAGTTCGGCTGCCACGATGCCTACGACCCGACCGCCCTCGCCGCCGACCTCGGCCGCCAGCTGATCCTCGACGCGGTAAGCCCGATCAGCGGCATCGAGCACATCCCGCTGCGCGACGCCCTCGGCCGGGTGCTCGCCCAGCCTGTCGTCTCTCCCATCGACGTGCCCGCCCACGACAACTCCGCCATGGACGGCTACGGCCTCTGCGGCGACGACCTGAACGCCGATGGCGACACCGTGCTCGACATCATCGGCAGCGCCTTTGCCGGCCAGGGCTTCGATGGCAGCGTCGGCCCCGGCCAGGCCGTGCGCATCATGACCGGTGCGCCCCTGCCGGTCGGCGTCGACACCGTGGTGATGCAGGAAGTCACCCACGCGGCCAACAGCAAGGTGACGATCCCCGCCGGCCAGCGCCGCGGCCAGAACGTCCGCCGCGCCGGTGAAGACCTGCGCGCCGGCCTCCCGGCCCTGCCCGCCGGACGCCTGATCCGCCCGGCCGAGCTGGGCCTCGTGGCCTCGCTGGGCATCGGCGAGGTGGCCGTGCGCCGCCGTCTGCGCGTCGCCTTCTTGTCCACCGGCAACGAGATCGCCACCATCGGCACCCCGGCCGCGCCTGGCCAGATCTACGACAGCAACCGCTACACGATCTTCGGCATGCTGAGCCGCCTTGGCTTTGACATCATCGACATCGGCGTCATCCGCGACGACCCGGACGTGCTCGAGACCACCCTGCGCGAAGCCGCCAGCATCGCCGACGCGGTCATCACCAGCGGCGGCGTGTCGGTGGGCGAAGCCGATTTCACCCGCGACGTGATGGCCCGCCTGGGCGAAGTGCTGTTCTGGAAGATCGCCATGAAACCCGGCCGCCCGATGGCCTTCGGACGCATCGGCGGCGACGACGGCGGCGCCTGGCTGTTCGGCCTGCCTGGCAATCCGGTTGCGGTGATGGTCACCTTCTACCAGTTCGCCCGCCCCGCGCTGATGCGCCTTGCCGGAATCGACCCGGTGCCCGAACCACCCCTGCTGGCAGTGCCCTGCGTCACCCCGATCCGCAAATCGCCGGGCCGCACCGAGTTCGTCCGGGGCGTGCTCTTCCCGGGTGAAAACGGCTGGCAGGTCAGGAGCACTCCAGCCCAGGGTTCGGGCATCCTCAGTTCGATGGCCGACGCCAACTGTTTCATCGTCCTCGACCCCAAGCAGGGTAACGTAACCCCTGGCGACACCGTGCAGGTCCAGGTACTCGACGGGATGGTGTAAGTCTGCCACCCTGACAGGCTCGCACCTGCCACCCTGGCAGGTCGGTGAAAATCTCGTCCGGAAGTGTCAGCAGACGCTGTTTCTGGTGCAGAATTTCAAATTCCCGCAACCGAAATGCAGTAGCCAACGAACCATGGACGACGACATTCCGGAAGGCTCCCGACTGGTCATCGACGGAACGGAGCGCGTCTTCTATTCCGGCTACTGGGTCAAGACCTACTCGGTTCCCGAAGACACCCTCCAGGCCAAGCGCAAACTCATCGGCGCCCTGACGCGGCGGCTGTTCAACCATGTCGAACACGGTCTGAACATCCCCGGCAGCCGTCTCAACGAAGCCCGCAAGAGCTACGAGACCGAAACCGACGTGGATCGACGCCGCGTGAAGGGCGCCATGCTCGCCGGCGCACTGTTCAACCGCGCAGCCGACATCTTCACCAAGCTCGTCGAACTGCAGAGCGTCGGCATCGAGATCCAGTCCGACAACGCCCTGATGCGCGAATGTGGCCGATGTCTCCAGGAAGCCCTTGGCCTTGGGCGGCTGGTGCTGCATCGCTCTGGCGAAGAGGGCATCGACGAGCTGTGGGGCGAGCCCTTCAAGGCCTTCTCGATTCCCCTCGAGGATTTCTACGAGAGCCGCTACGTCAAGATCGCCCTCACGCTGCGCGACATCGACCTCATCGCCGGCGCCATGGTCGAATACCTCGACCCGCTGCCCTGTTTCCGGGGGCTCGCGCCCCACGTGCGCACCTTTGCCAAAGCCGCCCACATCAAGACAGAAACCCTGCGGACCGATCCGGACATCTTCGACATCTGGACCAGTTTCGTCACCGCAGGCGAACGCCTCTGCGCCCATTTCAACGCATCCGAGATGCCCAGCAACAGCGAGGACCAGCACCTCGTCACCGACGGCCGCCAGCTCATCCAGCAGGGGCGCGACCTGGTCAGCTACGTCACCCGAGCCCGCACTCCGATGCCCAAGAGCACTGCCGATTACATCGAGCGCTGCCGCACCTACGCCGCGCGCAGCGCCGAACGGACACAAACGGAGAAAAAGGAAACGTAAATGACAGAAAAAACAGACGCCAAAGCCAAGTCGCGCCCCGCGCCGCGCCGTGCGGCCTCCGGCGATGTGGCGCCGAAAGACACCCCTGCCAGCATCGAACAGTTCGTGGTCGACGAAGCGGTCGATGCTGCCCGTGACGCAAAGGCAACCGCCGTCGCCGACATCGTGGCCACCCTCGCCCGGCACGACACCCACAGCATCGCCGAGACGCTCCAGGCCATCATGGCCGGCGCATCGCCCGACGACGCCGAAGTCCTGCGCAAGGCCCTGCTGGCCGAAGACGAAGCCGTCTACAAAAAGCTGCCCTCCCATCCTGACGAGGAGCTTGCCGACGGCTGGCGCGAAGGTGCCTATCCCTACAAGAACCTGATGTCCCGCAAGGCCTACGAGAAGCAGAAGTACCGCCTGCAGGTCGAACTCCTCAAGCTCCAGGCCTGGGTCAAGGAAACCGGCCAGCGCGTGGTGATCCTCTTCGAAGGCCGCGACGCGGCCGGCAAGGGCGGCACCATCAAGCGCTTCATGGAACACCTCAACCCCCGCGGCGCAAAGGTCGTGGCCCTCGAAAAGCCCAGCGACACCGAACGCGGCCAGTGGTACTTCCAGCGCTACGTGCAGCATCTGCCCACGGCCGGCGAGATCGCCCTGTTCGACCGCTCCTGGTACAACCGGGCCGGCGTCGAGCGCGTGATGGGCTTCTGCACGCCCGACGAATACCTCGAATTCATGCGCCAGACGCCCGAGTTCGAACGTCACCTGGTGCGTAGCGGCGTGCATCTCATCAAGTTCTGGTTCTCGGTGAGCCGCGACGAGCAGCGCCGCCGCTTCAAGGAGCGCGAATCCCACCCGCTCAAGCAATGGAAGCTCAGTCCCATCGACATGGCCTCCCTCGACAAGTGGGACGACTACACCAAGGCCAAGGAGGCGATGTTCTTCCACACCGACACCGCGGACGCTCCCTGGACGGTCATCAAGTCCGACTGCAAGAAGCGCGCACGCCTCAACGCCATGCGCTACGTGCTCCACAAGCTGCCCTACGCCAACAAGGATCTCGAGCACATCGGTCCGCTCGACCCGCTTCTGGTCGGTCGCGCCCATGTGGTGTACGAGCGCGGCGAACACTCCGGCAGCCCGCTGCTGTAAGTCCGCGTACCGCCGCCTGCCGGACCAAAGCCGGTCCGGCAGGGGCGGGCGAGCGCCAGCGCTACGCCAACCGCTGGCGAGCAGGTAAACTCCGCGGCGATGCCGCAACGCCCCGACTCCGCGCCCCCCTTCGCCCTCTTCGACGACAACCTCGACGCCACCGGCTCGGCTGGCGCCTGGCTGCTCACTGGTCTCATCGAAGAAATCCGCTGCTGCGATCCCGAAGCCTGGCCCGCCACCCTCGCCCGCCTCGAACAGGCTGCCCGCGACGGCGCGTGGGTCGCCCTCGCCGCACGCTACGAACTCGGCTATGCCATCGAACCCCGCCTGCGCCCGCTGCTACCGGCCGGCAATGAAGCCCTCGTTACCGGCTGGATCTTCGCCCGTGGCGATTGGCTGACCGACACTGCCGTCGACGCCTGGCTCGCAGCGCAGGCCGGCGATGCCCCCGGCGGCGTCGGCCATCTCACGTCCGGCATCACCGAAGCCGACTACCTGGCCCGCGTCGAACGCATCCGCGCCTACATCGCCGCCGGCGACTGCTATCAGGTCAACTTCACCTTCCCGCTCACCGGCCCGGCTTTCGGCCACCCCGCCGCCCTCTACCAGGCCCTGCGCGCAGCCCAGCCGGTGCGTTACGGCGCCTTCATCGCTCATGCCGGCGGCGCGATCCTGTCCCGCTCACCCGAGCTCTTCCTCGAACGCCACGGTCAAACCCTCGCCAGCCGCCCCATGAAGGGCACCGCCCCGCGCGACACCGACCCCGCCGCCCTCGCCGCCTCCGCCAAGGATCGCGCCGAAAACGTGATGATCGTGGATCTCATCCGCAACGACATGGGCCGCCTCGCGCCCCCCGGCGGCGTGCGGGTCGAAGACCTGTGCCGGGTCGAACCCTACCCCACCGTCTGGCAGATGACCTCCCGCGTCGTCGCCGAACCGGTGGATGCCGACCTGCCGGCCATCTTCCGGGCGCTCTTCCCCTGCGGCTCGATCACCGGCGCCCCGAAGATCCGCGCGATGGAGATCGTCCGCGAACTCGAAACCGCGCCGCGCGGCCTGTATTGCGGCGCCCTCGGCTGGATCCGCCCCGGCGGCGACTTCCGCTTCAGCGTACCCATCCGCACCCTGCGCCTGAGTGGCGGCGATGCCCGCCTCGACGTAGGCAGCGGCGTGGTGTTCGACTCCCTCCCCGCCGCCGAGTGGGCCGAATGCCACCTCAAGGCACGCTTCCTCACCAGCCTGCCCAAGGGCCTGCGCCTCATCGAGACGCTGCGCTTCGAGCCGGGCACAGGTTTTCCGCTGCTGGACGAGCACCTCGAACGCGTCACCGCCTCGGCCACCGAGCTGGGCTTCGCTTTCGACCCCGACGCCTTCCGGCACCTGCTGGCGGGCATCGACGCCGATACGCCCCGTCGCGTCCGCGTCACCCTCGGCCAGCAGGGCGATTTCACCCTGGAGAATGCGCCCCTCAGCGCCGGCGCCCCGTTGCCCGACGCCACCATCGTACTGTCGCCCACGCGAATCGACAGTGGCGACCTGCTCCTGCGCCACAAGACCACCGCCCGCGCGCTTTACGACAGGGAGCTCGCCCGGGTGATGGCCGCCGGACACTTCGATGCGCTCTTCATCAACGAACGGGGCGAGCTGGCCGAAGGTGCCCGCAGCAACCTCTTTGTCGAGCGGGACGGCATGCTCCTCACCCCGGCGGCAAACGCAGGCCTCCTCAACGGTACCCTGCGCCGCCGCCTGCTGCGCGAAGGTCGTGCGAAAGAGGCCGTGCTCCGCCTGGACGACCTGCAAGGCGCTGACGCCCTCTACGCCGGCAACGGCCTGCGGGGGTTGGTGCGCGTCCGGCTCGTGACGGGCGAAGCGGGTTAACACAAAAACGGCAACAATGGATCACCCATTGTTGCCGTTTCTGGAATAATCCAGCGCGGGATTACTTCGCGCCCTTGCCCTTCGGCACCACCACCAGGCCTTCAACCAGCGCCTTGCTGCTGGCCGTCGATTCCTTCAGCAGCAGCTGAACGCCGGCCCGCAGCAGTTCGGACTTGGTGCAGATGCGGCCAGCCTTGGCGAGCGTCTCGCGCAGCGCCTTGAGCTGCGCATGTTCGCTCTTGGGCATTGAGAACGAATCCCGCACGACCTTCTCACGAACCGCCTTGACGGCCTTCTCGGCCTTGACCTTGGCGGGCTTGGCGGCCTTTTCCACCTTTTCCACCTTTTCCACCTTCACCGGCTTGGCCGGCTTGGCCGGCTTGACGGCCTTCTTGGCGGCGACCGGGGCCGGAGCGGCTTCGACCGGCGCTGCCGCTTCGGCGGGTTTGGCCGGCGCCTGCGCGGCCTTCGGAGCGGCCTTGGCTGCCGGCCTGGCTGCCGGCTTGGGCGCGGTCTTCACGGGAGCCTTCGGCTTTTCGGCCTTGACCGGCGCCTCGACAACCGGAGCGGGCTCAACCACCGGCGCCGGCTCAGGCGCGGCAGCCTCAGTCACCGGCGCCACCTCGACAGCCTCAGCCGGCGCCGCCACGGGCGCCTCGGCAGGCACCGGGTCAGGCAGACGGGTTTCGAGCGCCTCGCTCTCCTGCTGCAAAGTCGAACGCAGCGCCGACCGGGTTTTGGTGCTCATGTTTTCTCTCCTGTCAGTTTCAAGACTTCCACAACCAGTTTGTCCACTTCGCGTGCGGCTTCGCTGCCGGCCCGGCCAAGCTGATACACCGTTCCACCGACCACCGCACTCTGGGCGAAGGCATTACGTTGGGAAAGGGACGCTCCCAGCACCGGGAGGGTGAAATCCCGCATCACTTCGAGCACATCCCAGGCGAGGTTGGTGCGCAGCACCCGGTTGGGCACCAGCGCCGCCTTCAAGCCCTTGCGGCTTGCCTGAATCTGCAGGATCAGCCGCTCGACTCCCTTGGTGGACCACAGATCTGTCGGGCTCGGCACCACCGGCACCAGCGCCACATCCGCCACCTGAAGCGAAGCCAGCGTGGCAGCGTGTTCGATGGACGGCGGACAATCCAGCAGGATCACGTCGAACTCCCGCCCCACCGTCTTCATCTCCGACGCCAGCGTGTCGGCCCCGCCCACCAGCTGCATCGCCTGCGCAGGGAAAGGCGCAGCAGGCGACGCCGCATGTGCCCAGCGCAGGGCGCTTTCCTGAGGATCGAGATCGATGATCGCCACCCGCTTTCCGCGTCTGGCGAGCCCACCCGCCAGCTGCATCGTCAGTGTCGACTTGCCAGCCCCACCCTTCTGGGACAGAACGGTAACCACCTTCGGCTTAGCCACTTCGCCCCCCATTGCGTAATACCGTATTATTTTCACTCAAACCGCTGGACACAGGCAAGCGATACCTGCGCAAGCTCGCCCGAGATGCGATCACAATCGGCAGCGTGCCACAATCAAGCCTCAGACGGAGGGCCCAGGGATGAACGACGGACGGATTTCGGTGTGCATCGGCGACATCACGCAACAAGCGGTAGACGCCATCGTGAATGCCGCCAACAGCAGCCTGCTGGGCGGGGGCGGGGTGGACGGCGCGATCCACCGGGCGGCCGGACCGGAACTCACGGCCCACTGCGCCACCCTGGGCGGCTGTCCGACGGGCGAGGCGCGCATCACCCCGGGCTTCCGGCTACCCGCGCGCTACGTGATCCATACCGTGGGCCCGTTGTGGCGTGGCGGTCGTCATGGTGAGGCAGAACACCTCGCCGCCTGCTACCGCAACAGCCTGAAGCTCGCTGCCGAGCACGACGTACGGACGATTGCATTCCCCGCGATCAGTTGCGGTATCTACGGTTATCCGGCAGAAGAAGCGATGCGGATTGCGGTGGCCACCTGCCGCGAAGTGCAGGCCAAGCAGGATCTCCCGAACAAGATCCTGCTCATGGCTTTCGATCAGCGCATGAACTCGCTTCTGAGCGAAATCTTGCGGGCCGGTGACTGAATGACGATGCGCCGGGGCCCATCGGGCCGACGCGCCGGTTTGCCAAGACCGTCACAAGTGCGCAGCCCGGCCGTGCCGAGACGCATGCACTGCACCCCCGAACAGCCGCAATCTGCCGGAAGATCGGAGGGCTCGCCCTCTTCCATGTGATCGATACGAAGCAGGTCGAGAAAACGCGAGGCCGATTCGCGGCACCCGAAAACGGTAAGGCGTCCGTCATTGGCGCACAGCCAGCGTTCGTCCACCGTAATGCCAACGCATCCCTCCCCACCGCCCTGCAGCGGATGCACCCGGACCCGGGTCTGGCCGAGGCGCCACAGCGGCGCGACGGCGAGCTCAAGCCAGGTCGCATTGCGTCCTTTGAGTTCCATCTTTGTCCCCTCACTTATTATTGTGTCCCGCGGCCGATTACCCAATATCAGGACGGACGGCGCGCAACTTTGCGTATTATCGCGACTTGCCAAGGATTATCTACCCGGCTGTTCCCGGAACAGGCCGTGGGAAAACCCGGATGCGGCAATCAGCCAGACCTTTCACCTTCGTCTACATAAAACAATCGGGAGACCCATCAAGATGAAACTCGAAACCCTTGCCGTGCACGGTGGCTACAGCCCGGACCCGACCACCAAGGCGGTGGCCGTGCCCATCTACCAGACCACCTCCTACGCCTTCGACGACACCCAGCACGGGGCTGACCTGTTCGACCTGAAGGTGGCCGGCAACATTTACACCCGCATCATGAACCCCACCCAGGCCGTGCTCGAAGCCCGGGTAGCGGCGATGGAAGGCGGCATTGCCGGCCTCGCGCTGGCGTCCGGCATGGCCGCGATCACCTACGCCATCCAGACCATCGCCGAAGCCGGCGACAACATCGTCTCGGCCTCCACGCTCTACGGCGGCACCTACAACCTGTTCGCCCACACCCTGCCGCAGATCGGCATCCAGGTGCGCTTTGCCGACTACCGCGACCCGGCGTCCTTCGCCCCGCTGATCGACGCCCGCACCAAGGCAATCTACTGCGAATCCGTCGGCAACCCGCTGGGCAACATCACCGACTTCGAGGCGCTGGCCGCCATCGCCCACGCCCACGGCATCCCGCTGATCGTGGACAACACCGTGCCCTCGCCCTACCTGTGCCGCCCCATCGAGCACGGCGCCGACATCGTGGTGCATTCGCTCACCAAATACCTGGGCGGCCACGGCACTTCCATCGGCGGCATCATCGTCGATAGCGGCAAGTTCCCGTGGGCCGAGCACAAGGAGCGCTTCCGCCGCCTGAACGAGCCGGACGTCTCCTACCACGGCGTGGTCTACACCGAAGCCCTCGGCCCGGCGGCCTTCATCGGCCGTGCCCGCGTTGTGCCCCTGCGCAACATGGGCGCCGCGATCAGCCCGTTCAACGCCTTCCTGATCCTGCAGGGCGTCGAAACCCTGGCCCTGCGCATGGACCGCATCTGCGAGAACACCCTCAAGGTCGCCGAGTTCCTCAAGGGCCACGCCAAGGTGGCCTGGGTGAACTACGCCGGCCTGCCGGACCACACCGACAACGCCCTCGTCCACAAGTACATGGGCGGCCGCGCGTCGGGCATCCTCAACTTCGGCGTGAAGAGCGCCGATGGCGACGGCAAGGCCGCCGGCGGCCGCTTCCAGGACGCGCTCAAGCTGGTCACCCGCCTGGTGAACATCGGCGACAGCAAGAGCCTCGCCTGCCACCCGGCCTCCACCACCCACCGCCAGCTGTCGCCGGACGAGATGAAGAAGGCCGGCGTGTCGGAAGACATGGTCCGCCTGTCCATCGGCATCGAGCACATCGACGACATCCTGGCCGATCTCGATCAGTCCCTGGCGGCGGTCTGATCGACGCTGCGTCAAGAAAAACGCCGGGCTCACACCCGGCGTTTTTCATTTCAGGCTGCCGAAAAGACGTCAGACAGCGCAGCCTTCCGCATCCTCCGCGACAGCCGCCACCTGCGCACCTGCGCGGTTGGCGGCGCTGACGATCGCCTGCACCGACGCCGTCACGGTGTTGCGATGCATGCCGGCCCCGAAGCGGCTGCCAGCCACGCCCTCCATCGCGACCTCGACGATGCACATGGCCGCCGCGTCGGCGCCTTCGCCCATCGACCGCTCCTCGAAGCTCTGCACGCGGATCGGCACGCCGATCGCCGCCACGGCCGCTTCGACCGGGCCGTTGCCCTCGCCGACGAACTCCATCGCGCGGCCGTTCACCTCAGCCTCGATGCTGATGCCCTGACGGCTGCCGGCCTCGAAGAGGTGATGGGCCACGTAGCGGATCGGCGCGTCGGCCTGGAGGTATTCACGGCCGAAGAGCGTCCACAACTGGTGGGCGTCCACCTCCTGGCCGGTCTCGTCGGTAAGGCGCTGCACGGCGGCGCTGAACTCCACCTGCATCCGCCGCGGCATCACGAGGCCGTAGTGAGCCTGGAGCAAGTGCGCCACGCCGCCCTTGCCCGACTGGCTGTTCACGCGGATCACCGAATCGTAGGTGCGGCCCACGTCATGCGGGTCGATGGGCATGTACGGCACCGTCCATTGCGCACCCGGCTGCTGCACCTCGAGCCCCTTCTTGATCGCGTCCTGGTGCGAACCCGAGAAAGCCGTGAAGACAAGATCGCCCACATACGGGTGGCGCGGGTGGATCGGCAACTGGGTGCATTCCTCGGCCACGCGGGCGATGTCGTTGATGTCCGAAAAATCGAGGCCCGGATGAATGCCCTGGGTGTACATGTTGAGGGCGAGGGTCACGAGATCCACGTTGCCAGTACGTTCGCCATTGCCGAAGAGGCAGCCCTCCACCCGGTCGGCACCGGCAAGCTGAGCAAGCTCGGCGGCCGCCACGGCAGTGCCGCGGTCGTTGTGGGGATGCACGCTGAGGATGATCTGGTCGCGGCGGGCAAGATTGCGGTGCATCCACTCGATCTGGTCTGCGTAGAAGTTGGGCGAACCTACTTCCACGGTGGACGGGAGGTTGATGATCACCTTCTCACCCGGCGCCGGATCCCAGGCGGCAACCACGGCATCGCAGACTTCCTTGGCGAAGTCGAGTTCGGTGGCAGTGAAGGTTTCCGGGCTGTACTCAAGGACAAATTCGGTCTCGGGTTGCTCGGCGGCGAGTTGCTTGACGAGGGTGACGCTCTCCACGGCAAGCGCCTTGACCTCGTCCTTGCTCATCCCGAACACCGTCTCGCGGAACACCGGCGAGGTGGCGTTGTAGATGTGGACGATCGCCCGGCGGGCGCCCTTGAGGGATTCCATCGTGCGGCGGATGAGGTGCTCGCGGGCCTGGCTCAAGACCTCGATGGTCACGTCGCCGGGAACCTCGCCCTGCTCGATGAGCTGGCGGACGAAGTCGAAATCGGTCTGGGAGGCGGAGGGGAAAGCGACTTCGATTTCCTTGAAGCCGATCGCCACGAGCTTGCGGAACATCTGCAACTTGCGGGCGGCATTCATCGGTTCGAAGAGGGCCTGATTGCCGTCACGGAGATCGGTGCTCATCCAGATCGGCGGATGCGTGATCGTGCGGCTGGGCCACTGGCGGTCGGCGAGGGCGACCGGGGGAAAGGCGGAGTACTTGGTTTGCGGATTCTTCAACATGATGATCTTGTCCTTTGCTTTCGTCGGATTCGGTTCGGGTGTTCGGATGCGGACACGGGGCTGCCAGACTGCCGCGGGCTCGTGGCCTGGCAACCGGGGCGCAGTCGTAGGGACAGCAGGGACAGATTGAGCGTGGACATGGTGAAACTCCGTTCAAAACGCGTACGAAGACGCAATTCGCCTTTAAGGGGCGACGGGGAACGACAACAGGAAGGGGGAGAAAAGATGTGCCCGTTAGGGCAGCAGCAGACCCAGCCCGGAGAGGGCTAGTAGGGAGAAGAGATTGGTCTGTTGCGCGGAAGTCATGGACGATAACTTAGCAGCACGGCCGGCGGCCGTCAAACATCATGGCCCAATTTACTTGATAGCTTGCCACTATTTCCACGTCAGGCAACATTGCAACTGACGATCTGATATCCCGGGCCGCTGACCAGCACCGTGCCTGGCTGCAGCTTGATCGTGCGTCCCGGCAGCTTGGCGAACACCGGCCGCTGCGAGCGCATTGCCCCCGGCTCGCAGACAATACGCACCGCACGGCCACGCACCACCGGATCGCACAGGATGCCGCTCCAGCTACGTGCGCCATCATCGAGCAGCGCCGGATAGGGTTCGCTGGAGATGGTCTGCATTCCCACCGCGGCTCCGCCTGCGGTGTCGGACCGGACCCTGCGCACCAGCGCCAGCACCCAGCGCCCCGTCTCGCCCACGTGAGCACCGACCAGGGCGCCAACCCGGCACACATCGGGGTCGAAGGCCCCGGAGATCACCCCGAAACCGTTGCGGCTCGCGTCCCGCAACGCCCAGGCCGACGCCGGACGCAGCTGGGCATCGCCGGAAATCTGTGAGCGGATGAAACCCAGCCCGGTGGCCAGCGCCAGCGCGCCGCGCACCGGGTGTCGGCGATACTGGCGCATCGGCGGCACCGGCCCCCACTGGCGCGAGAGATGGCGGATCGCGCCGCTGACGGAAGGCACACCGATACCTGCGAAAAGTGGCCCGAGCCCGCCGTCGGCCACGCTTTGACGCAGCTCGCCCAACATCACCACCGCGTCGGCCGGGCGGAAATAGCGTGTGGTCGGGGGGACGTCCTCGGGCAGTGCGAGGCAGCGCTGAGGCGCAGCAAGGCTCGCCAGATCGAGAAAGAACTGGCCACCACCTCGCGGTTCGCTGGTCAGCGCCAGGGAATTCTGGAGATAACGCACCAGCTTGTCGGTCGCCTCGATGCGGTCGGGCGAGAGCTGGTCGAGGCTGGCACATTGCATCGCCACCAGCCGGATGAATTCGCGGCTGACGGTCGAGCGCGTCTCGCGCCCTTCGCGGACGTTGATCGGCGTGTTCAGCGCGCCGTACTGGCTCGCTGCGCTATAGGCAGCGATCGCCCGCTGCCAGACCTCCGGCGCGAGCTCCTGATAATCGAACGCGACCCACTTCATCTCACCGGAAGCCGCGCGCACCGCCCGCAGCAACACCTCGACCCGCAGCGGATCGGCGGCGTCGATGGTGAAATCGGTGGCAAGGCCGCTCAGGACGAGATCGTAGGCACGCCCGAGGCTGGCGTAGAAATCCCGGCCCAGCGCCTTGTAGCGCACACTGCGGGAGCCGAAGACGTTGGAAAGGTATAGCCCGGAAGCCTGACGCAGCTGAGGCTGGGCAGCTTCGTCGAGAATGGAAACCAGACGGGCAAGCTGTGGCAGCGGGACTTCCCCTTCAAAGTGAAAGGAATCCAGCCAGCGGATCAGCTCGATGATGGCAGTTGGCGCGGCGCTGGTGGCAACGTCGTTCAGGATCCGGCCCAGCGTGTCCTGCTGCATGAGCGGATGGGAGTGTTGAACCGCTGAACCCATTACCATGTGGTTGTCTCTGCGCCTTTTCGGACCAATGATCCGAAACGTTTTTTCACGATCAACCATGTTAGCACAAAGGTGTTTTTCGTCACGCTCGCCAACACACCGGCGCTGGCGCCAGAATCGGAAATCCCCGATACCGCCGACCGGCCTTAACCGCTAAAATCCTGCCTTTCGTTTCAGGCACCTGCCTTCATGCGCCAGTACCTCGAACTCATGCGCCACGTAGCGGAACGCGGACACCGCAAGGATGACCGCACCGGCACTGGCACCCTCTCGGTCTTTGGCTGGCAGATGCGCTTTGATCTTTCGGAAGGCTTTCCGCTGCTCACCACCAAAAAGCTCCACACCCGCTCGATCATCCACGAGCTGCTGTGGTTCCTGCGCGGCGACACCAACATCAAGTACCTGAAAGACAACAAGGTCTCGATCTGGGACGAGTGGGCCGACGAGAACGGCGAACTCGGCCCGGTGTATGGCAAGCAGTGGCGCCGCTGGGAAACCGCCGATGGCCGCAGTATCGACCAGATCAGCCAGCTCATCGAGGCACTCAAGAAGAATCCGGACTCCCGCCGCCACATCGTGTCGGCCTGGAATCCTGGCGAAATCGAGGGCATGGCCCTGCCGCCCTGCCATGCGCTGTTCCAGTTCTACGTGGCTGGCGGCAAGCTGAGCTGCCAGCTCTACCAGCGCAGCGCCGACATCTTCCTGGGTGTCCCCTTCAACATCGCCAGCTACGCCCTCCTCACGATGATGGTGGCCCAGGTGTGCGGCTACGAGCTGGGCGATTTCGTATGGACCGGCGGCGACTGTCACCTCTATGTGAATCACCTGGAACAGACCCGGCTCCAGCTCTCCCGCGAGCCCCGCGCCCTGCCAACGATGCGCATCAACCCGGACGTGAAGGACATCTTCGCCTTCACCATCGACGACTTCACCCTCGAAGGCTACG
Source organism: Zoogloea sp. (assembly GCA_041917255.1). GTDB lineage: Bacteria > Pseudomonadota > Gammaproteobacteria > Burkholderiales > Rhodocyclaceae > Zoogloea. The sequence continues at coordinate 54,744 of JAYRYA010000020.1, read as the reverse complement.
ACCCGCATCCCCACATCTCCGCACCGGTGGCCGTATGAGCACGTCCAGCCGGCCGGCCGAAGGAAGTGCTGACTCCCCTGGGGAGGATGCCGCGCAGCGGCATGAGGCTCGCCCCCCGAGCAAACCCATCCTGGCACTGATCGCAGCCCACGCCCGTGACCGCGTGATCGGCATCGACAACCGCATGCCCTGGCACCTGCCGGAAGACATGAAGTTCTTCCGGGAGACCACCCGCGGCAAGCCGGTCATCATGGGTCGCAAGACCTGGGAGTCGCTGCCCGACGCCTTCCGCCCCCTCCCCGGGCGGCTGAACATCGTGGTGAGCCGTAACGCCGGCTACGACGCGCAGGGCGCCACCGTGGTGGGCAGCCTGCCCGACGCGCTGAGTGCTGCCGGCAACACCGACATCGTTTTCGTGATGGGCGGCGCAGACCTCTACCGTCAGGCCTTGCCGATGGCTGACCGGCTCTACCTCACCGAGATCGATGCGGATTTCGCCGGCGATGCCCACTTCCCCGAGTATCCCAAGGACGATTGGTGCGAGGTGCATCGCAATGCCCAGGTCGCCGCTTCGGGCCTTAAGTTTGCGTTCGTGACCCACGAACGTAGATAAATCCTGCGCAGACCGGGCCCAGCAAAAACGCCGCGAATCTCGCGGCGTTTTTGTTTTGGAACAGCGAGGACGATCAATCCCGCACGCAATCCACGTAGTAGTGGATGCGGCCGTCCTTCACGTCCTTCACGAGGCCATGCACGTCGGTCTCGACACCCGGGAAGCGTTCGGTGACCTCACGGGCGAACTGCAGGTAGCGCACCACCGTCTTGTTGAAGCGCTCACCCGGGATCAGCAGCGGGATGCCCGGCGGATACGGCGTGAGCAGCACACTGGTGACGCGGCCTTCGAGTTCGTCGATGGCGACGCGCTCGATCTTGCGGTGGGCCATCTTGGCGAAGGCGTCGGCCGGCTTCATGGCCGGGATCATGTCCGAAAGGTACATCTCGGTGGTCAGGCGGGCCACGTCGTTGGCGCGGTACACCGCGTGGATGTCGCGGCACAGGTCGCGCAGGCCGACACGCTCGTAGCGCGGGTTCTTCTGGACGAATTCGGGCAGCACCTTCCAGAGGGGCTGGTTCTTGTCGTAGTCGTCCTTGAACTGCTGGAGTTCAGTCACCATGCTGTTCCAGCGGCCCTTGGTGATGCCGATGGTGAACATAATGAAGAAGGAGTAAAGGCCGCACTTCTCGACGATCACGCCGTGCTCAGCCAGATACTTGGTGACGATGGCCGCCGGGATGCCGCGCTCGGCGAACTCGCCGTCCACGTCCAGGCCCGGGGTGATGATCGTCGCCTTGATCGGGTCGAGCATGTTGAAGCCTTCGGCCAGCTTGCCGAAGCCGTGCCAGCGGTCGCCCGGGTTGAGCATCCAGGCTTCGCGCTCTTCGATGCCCTCTTCCGACAGATCGTCCGGACCCCACACCTTGAACCACCAGTCGGCACCCCACTCCTCATCCACCTTGCGCATGGCGCGGCGGAAGTCGAGGGCTTCGGCGATGGACTCCTCGACCAGCGCGGTACCGCCCGGCTCTTCCATCATCGCGGCGGCCACATCGCAGGATGCGATGATCGCGTACTGAGGGCTGGTGGAGGTGTGCATGAGGTAGGCCTCGTTGAACACGTCCCGGTCGAGATGGCTGTTCTCGGCATCCTGTACGAGGATCTGGGATGCCTGCGACAGGCCCGCCAGCAGCTTGTGGGTCGATTGGGTCGAGAAGATCATCGACTCCTTGCAGCGAGGTCGGTCGGCGCCAATGGCGTGGTAGTCGCCGTAGAAATCGTGAAAGGCCGCGTGAGGCAGCCAGGCCTCGTCGAAGTGCAGGGTATCGATCTTGCCGTCCAGCTCGTCCTTGATGGCCTCGACGTTGTAGAGCACGCCGTCGTAGGTGGACTGGGTGATGGTGAGCACCCGTGGCTTGGCGGTCTTGTCGGCAATGAAGGGGTTGGCGTCGATCTTTCGCTGGATGCTTGCCCAGTCGAACTCGGAGCGCGGGATCGGGCCGATGATGCCGAAGTTGTTGCGGGTCGGCATCAGGAAGACCGGGATCGCGCCGGTCATCATGATCGCGTGGAGCACCGACTTGTGGCAGTTGCGGTCCACCACCACGATGTCGCCCGGCGCCACGGTGGAGTGCCAGACGATCTTGTTGGACGTGGAGGTGCCGTTGGTGACGAAGTACAGGTGATCGCAGTTGAAGATGCGCGCGGCGTTGCGCTCGGAGGCCGCCACCGGGCCGGTGTGGTCGAGCAACTGGCCGAGTTCTTCGACCGCGTTGCACACGTCGGCGCGCAGCATGTTCTCGCCGAAGAACTGGTGGAACATCTGGCCGACCGGGCTCTTGAGGAAGGCCACGCCGCCGGAGTGGCCGGGGCAGTGCCAGGAGTAAGAGCCGTCCGACGCGTAATGCGTGAGCGCCCGGAAGAACGGCGGCGGCAGGGATTCGAGGTAGGCCTTGGCCTCGCGCACCACGTTGCGGGCGATGAACTCCGGCGTGTCCTCGTACATGTGGATGAATCCGTGGAGTTCGCGCAGCACGTCGTTGGGGATGTGGCGCGAGGTGCGCGTCTCGCCGTGCAGGAAGATCGGGATGTCGGCGTTGCGCATCCGGATCTCGCTCACGAAGGCGCGCAGATCGGCGATGGCCTTTTCGGCCGCCTCGGGCGAGGAAAACTCTTCGTCGTCAATCGACAGGATGAAGGCCGAGCCGCGGCTCTGCTGCTGGGCAAAGGACGACATGTCGCCGTAGCTGGTCACGCCCAGCACCTGCAGGCCTTCCTTCTCGATGGCTTCCGCCAGGGCGCGGATGCCCAGCCCGGACGTGTTTTCCGAACGGAAGTCTTCGTCGATGACGATGACCGGAAAATTGAAGCGCATGCTCGACTCCTCGGTGCCCGGTTTGAGTTCGGGCAGATCAACAAAAAGTTTTGGGCGGACCCGCGTGCCTGCGCATGGTCCGCCCGATGTTCAAAGTGTAGTTGCCAAGTATTTCAGATTTTCGGCAGGGTCACGCCGGTCTGACCCAGATATTTACCACCACGATCCTTGTAAGAGGTGGCGCAGATTTCATCGGACTCGAAGAACAGCATCTGCGCGACGCCTTCGTTGGCGTAGATCTTGGCCGGCAGCGGCGTGGTGTTGGAGAACTCCAGTGTCACGTGGCCTTCCCACTCCGGCTCGAGCGGCGTCACATTGACGATGATCCCGCAACGCGCGTAGGTGGATTTGCCAAGGCACACCGTGAGCACGCTGCGCGGGATGCGGAAGTACTCGACCGTGCGGGCCAGCGCGAAGGAGTTCGGCGGGATGATGCACACGTCACCGGTGAAATCCACGAAGTTGCGCTCGTCGAAGTTTTTCGGATCGACGATCGTGGAGTTGATGTTGGTGAAGATCTTGAATTCGTTGGCCACGCGCACGTCGTAGCCGTAGCTCGAGGTGCCGTAGGAGACGATCTTGCCACCTTCGTTCTGGCGCACCAGTTCGGGGGCAAAGGGTTCGATCATCTTCGCATCGCCTTCCGCCATGCGGCGAATCCACTTGTCCGACTTGATGCTCACGCTGGCAGCCCCTGCACAAAAGTGCGCATTCTACATCCACGCGCACGAAATTTCGGCCAAATGCGTGACGGCGACCGAGCGACCGCTGTCACGCCGAAATCCTGGTCAATCTGTCGGACAAAAGGCTTATTTGGCCGCCGGCTCGTCGTCCTTCACCACGTCGTAGATGCCCTTGCCAACCTTGAACGGCACCTTCACCACCTCGACGCCCACATCCACGGCGGTACCGACCACCGTGCCGACGACACAGCCGGACAGGCCCAGGGTGGAAGCGGCGAGGACGCCGGCGGAAATCAGACGGACCAGCTTGTTCATGTGTTCTGCACCACGATGTTCGGGAACTTGTGGCTCATGTCCTTCGCCCGTTCGGCGATGGTGATGGCCACCTTGCGGGCGATGCCCTTGTAGATTTCGGCCACCCGGCCATTCGGATCGGCCACCACGGTCGGCACGCCGCTGTCCACTTCCTGGCGGATCTGGATGTCCAGCGGCAGCGCGCCCAGGAAAGGCACGCCGTAATCCTTGCCCATCGTCTCGCCACCACCGGCACCGAAGATGTGCTCCTCGTGCCCGCACTTCGAGCAGATGTGGATGCTCATGTTTTCCACGATGCCGATGATGGGCACGCCGACCTTCTCGAACATCTTGAGGCCCTTGCGGGCGTCGAGCAAGGCGATATCCTGGGGCGTCGTGACGATTACCGCACCGGTCACCGGCACGCTCTGGGAGAGCGTCAGCTGGATGTCGCCGGTGCCCGGCGGCATGTCGATCACGAGGTAGTCCAGATCGCGCCAGTTGGTTTCCTTCAGCAACTGGTTGAGCGCCTGGGTGGCCATCGGGCCGCGCCACACCATCGGCGTCTCCACATCCACCAGGAAACCGATGGACATCACCTGCAGGCCGTGGGCCTCCAGGGGCTCCATCGTCTTGCCGTCGTGGCTTTCGGGGCGCTCGCCGCCGATGCCGAGCATCTGGGGCTGCGACGGACCATAGATGTCGGCGTCGAGCATGCCCACCTTGGCGCCTTCGGCCACCAGCGCCAGGGCCAGATTGACCGCCGTGGTGCTCTTGCCCACGCCGCCCTTGCCGGACGCCACCGCGATGATGTTCTTCACGCCGGGCAGCAGCTTCACACCCTGCTGCACCGCGTGGGCGACGATCTTGCTGAACACATTGGCGCTCACGTTGCCCACGCCCGGAACGGATTTAACCTGGGCGATCACCGCCTGGCGGATCGTGTCGATCTGGGTTTGGGCCGGGTAGCCCAGCTCGATGTCGAAGGACACGTCGGCTCCGCTGACGCGCAGATTCTTCACGGCACGGCTCGAGACGTAATCCTTGCCGGTGTTGGGGTCGGCATATTGCCGGAGGCTGTCGAGGACGCTTTGATCGGTGAGGCTCATGGTGTCAGGGGCCGGCGAGCGGCGAAAAAAGGAGAACATGGTGCGATGAAAGCAGGAAAGGCGCGAGACGGCGCACCCAAACCCGAGTAATTTACTCCACTACCTGAGTTTACGTGAAACCCTGCGCCGCGGTAAGGGCATCGACCTGTCTTGCCGCCGACGCCGCAGAGCCGGCCGTGGCGCCGCCGCCTTTGCTAAAATGCGGGGTTCACAACAAATATGTTTCAGGCCCGCCCATGACCCCCCCGCGCAAGATCCTCGTCACCAACGCCCTGCCCTACGCCAATGGCGACATCCACCTTGGCCATCTGGTGGGCTACATCCAGGCCGACATCTGGGTGCGCTACCAGCGCATGCGTGGCAACACGGTGCATTACGTCTGCGCGGACGACACCCACGGCACGCCGGTCATGCTGCGCGCCGAGAAGGAAGGCCTCACCCCCGAGCAGCTCATCAACCGCGTGCATGGCGAGCACAGCCGTGATTTCCGCGATTTCGGCGTGGCCTTCGATAACTACCATTCCACCCACAGCGACGAAAACCGCTGGTACGCGGAAGACATCTACACCCGCCTGCGCGACGGCGCCAGGCTCATCGACACCCGCGCCATCGAGCAGTTCTACGACCCGGTGAAGGAGATGTTCCTGCCGGACCGCTTCATCAAGGGCGAGTGCCCCAAGTGCGGCGCGGCCGATCAATACGGAGACAACTGTGAGGCCTGCGGCGCGGCCTACGCGCCCACCGAGCTTAAAAACCCGTACTCCGCCGTCTCCGGCGCCAAGCCGGTGCTGAAGACCTCCGAGCACTACTTCTTCCGTCTCTCCGACCCGAAGGCCGTCGAGTTCCTGCGCGACTGGACCCAGGGCACCACGCCAGACGGCGCGCGCCGTCTGCAGTCCGAAGCCGCCAACAAGATGAAGGAATGGCTCGGCGAAGCCGGCGAGAACAAGCTCTCCGACTGGGACATCTCCCGCGATGCACCCTACTTCGGCTTCGAGATCCCCGGCGCGCCGGGCAAGTACTTCTACGTGTGGCTGGACGCGCCGATCGGCTACTTCGCCAGCTTCAAGAATCTCGCCGCCCGCAACGCCGACATCGACGTGGCCGCCTTCACCGAAGCCGGCCCGGCTGCTGCCACCGGCACCGAGATGATCCACTTCATCGGCAAGGACATCCTGTACTTCCACGCGCTCTTCTGGCCGGCGATGCTGCACTTTGCGGGCTACCGCACGCCCACCCAGCTGTGCGTGAATGGCTTCCTCACCGTCGATGGCGCCAAGATGAGCAAGAGCCGCGGCACCTTCATCACCGCCCGCAGCTACACCGAACAGAAGCTCAACCCCGAGTGGCTGCGCTACTACTTCGCCGGCAAGTCCAACGGCACGATGGAAGACGTGGATCTCAACCTTGACGACATGATCGCCAAGGTCAATTCCGATCTCGTCGGCAAGTTCGTCAATATCGCCAGCCGCTGCGCCGGCTTCATCGCCAAGCGGTTTGACGGCAAGCTCGCCGCCCACGACCCGGCCTTTGGCCTCGACTGGAACATCGACGAAGTCACCGCCGCCTTCGAAACCCGCGACTACAGCCGCGCCCTGCGCAAGATCATGGAGTTCGCCGATCTGGCCAACGGCTACGTCAACGACAACAAGCCGTGGGAGCTCGCCAAGCAGGACGGCCAGGACGCCCGCCTGCATGTGGTGTGCTCCACCGCCATCAACATATTCAAGGCGCTCACCGGCCTGCTCAAGCCCGTGCTGCCGACGCTCGCCGGCCAGGTCGAAGCCTTCCTCAACGTCGAAGCGCTCTCCTGGAGCAATCTGCTCGCCCCGCTCCCCGCCGGCCACACCATCAAGCCCTACAGCCACCTCATGACCCGCATCGAGCGCAAGCAGGTGGACGCCCTGCTCGAAGCCAACCGCGAATCCCTCGCCCCGGCCGCCGACACCAAGCCGGCCGCCGAGGCCAAGGCCAAGCACTCCGAGCAGCGCCACGCCCAGCACCAGGCCCACGCCGCCGCCACCGAAGCCGCCAGCGCCGACGCGTTCGAGCCCTTCATCTCCATCGACGACTTCGGCAAGGTCGACCTGCGCATCGCGAAGATCGTCTCCGCCGAGCACGTCGAAGGCGCCGCCAAGCTGCTGCGCCTTCAACTCGACATCGGCGAAGAGAAGCCGCGCCAGGTGTTTGCCGGCATCAAGAGCGCCTACGACCCGGCCACCCTGGTCGGCCGCCTCACGGTGATGGTCGCCAACCTTGCCCCGCGCAAGATGAAGTTCGGCATGTCCGAAGGCATGGTGCTGGCCGCCTCCGACACCACCGGCGACAACCCGGGCCTGTTCATCCTGTCCCCCGACGCTGGCGCCCAGCCCGGCATGCGGGTCAAGTGACAGCCCGACGTAAGCCGCCTGTCAGCCAGCGCTTCTAAATTTTTGAATCCATGCAAGCCAACCGTTCTCCGCTTCCGCGCCTCACCCTGGCCTTCTGGGGCTGGGCGCTGCTCGACCTCGTCGGCGTGCTGATCCTCGCCATCGGCGCCGCCTGGCTGATGGAAGGGCGCGCCTCGATCCTGCCAGGCTTTCCGGCCAGCGCGACGCACGCCTGGGCGTGCGTCCTGATCGGTGGCGCGCTGCTGTTCGTCGCGGCGGTCAAGATGCTGGTGGAGGTCATGCACGCGACCTCCCGCCAGAATCAGGCCGCCAACGACGCCAAGTTCTCCTGAGCCCCAACGCCCATGACCGCCAGGAAAACCACGGATCTCTCCAACGTTCTCCTGGCGGACGCCCACAGCCAGTCCGCCCGCCCCGACGGCAGCCTGAGCGCCCGCAAACGCTGGATCATCCAGCACCGTACCGGGCCGGGCTCACCCCCTCCGCAAGCTGCGTCTTCCGACGCATCCCGTCTCACCCCTCAATTGCGGAGGCCCCATGAAGATTTCCTTCCACCCCAAGCTCCTCGACACCCTGCCGGGTTACGACAAGGCCCAGTTCGGCCGTGACGTTTCCGCCGGCCTGACCGTCGGCGTTCTCGCCCTGCCGCTGGCCATGGCCTTTGCCATCGCCTCGGGCATGACGCCCACCGCCGGCATCTGGACGGCCATCGTCGCCGGCTTCCTGATCTCGGCCCTGGGCGGATCCCGGGTGCAGATCGGCGGCCCCACCGGCGCCTTCATCCCCATCATCTATGGCATCGTCGTCGAATACGGCGTGCAGAACCTCCTCGTTGCCACCATGCTGGCCGGCGCCATGCTGGTAGCGATGGGCGCTTTCCACCTGGGCAGCCTGATCCGCTTCATCCCGAAGACCGTGGTGGTCGGCTTCACCAACGGCATCGCGGTGGTGATCTTCCTCGCCCAGATCAAGGATTTCCTGGGCCTCCGGATCGACCACCTGCCCGGCGAGTTCTTCGGCAAGATGAAGACGCTCATCACCCATCTGGACACCCTCGACATCCCCACCGTCTCGCTGTCGGTCGCGTCGATCATCGTGCTGCTGTCGTGGAACCGCCTCGCCCAGCGCTTCAAACTCCTGGCCCGCTTGCCGGGCCCGTTGGGCGTGCTGGTGATTGCCACCGTCGCCAACGCCCTGTTCCACTTTCCGGTCGAAACCATCGGTAGCCGCTTCAACGGGATTCCCCAGCAACTGCCCGGCTTTGCGCTGCCCGAGCTATCCCTCGAAACCCTCGGCAAACTGATCTCCCCGGCGCTCACGATCGCGCTGCTCGGCGCCATCGAATCGCTACTGTCGGCGCGGGTCGCCGACGCCTCCATCGAGGACCGCCACGACCCCAACCAGGAACTCATCGCCCAGGGTATCGCCAACCTGGCCGCGCCGCTGTTCGGCGGATTTGCCGCGACCGGCGCCATCGCCCGTACCGCCACCAACGTGCGCACCGGCGGACGCAGCCCCGTCGCCGGGATGGTGCATGCGCTGGTGCTGCTGGCGGTGGTGCTGGTGTTCGCTCCCTTCGCCACCCACATTCCGCTCGCCACCCTGTCGGCCATCGTAGTGGTGGTCGCCGTCAATATGGGCGAATGGCACGAGTTCCGCGAGCTGGGCCGCTATGCGCTCACCTACCGGACCATCATGCTCACCACCTTCTTCACCACGGTGCTGTTCGATCTCACCCTGGCGGTCGAACTGGGCATGGTGCTGGCAGCGCTGTTCTTCATCTACCGGATGTCCAACCTCACCCGCATCGAACGCCTGCCGCTCACCGAGCTCTCCATGCCGCCCGGCTTCCTCTACCCGGACGGCTCACCACGGGTGGTGGCCTATTCGATCTACGGCACGCTCTTTTTCGGTGCCATCAACAAGCTCGAAACCCTGCTCGACCCCAAGCAGCGCCACCCCGAGGTGGTGATCCTCGAACTCAACCACCTGGTCAGCCTCGACACCACGGGCCTGGAGGGGCTCGAGAGCCTCAGCAAGAACCTGCACAAGCGCGGCTGTGCGCTGCTCCTGTGCAACCTCAACCCGCAACCGGAATCCCTCATCTCCCGTTCAGGCTTCGCGGACGAGATCGGCCCCAACAACATTTGCGGCGACATCTACGGCGCCCTCGCCCGCGCCCGCGATCTGCTACCAAGGTTCATCGATGAAGACAATCTCTGAGCCCGCCGCCCGTCTCCTGCGCATCCACGGCGTCGTGCAGGGCGTGGGCTACCGCAACGCGCTGCAGCTGCAAGCGACTCGACTGGGGCTCGCCGGCTGGGTGCGCAACCGCAGCGACGGCACCGTCGAAGCCCTCATCGCCGGCCCAACCGATGCCGTCGAAGCGCTCATCGAATGGGCCCACCGGGGTCCGCCAGCGGCGCGGGTAAGCCAGGTCGATGCAATCGCCGCGGAAGCGCCGTCCCATGGGAATTTCATCCGGGAAACAACGCTCTAAAGCAAGGCCAGCTTGTGCCGAAATGTCCTTAGAATCTGCAGGGGAAAGATTCACCGTATCGCCAGACGAACCGCATCGACCCGGAGCCGACCCGTGCGCCCATCCTCCGAAACCCAACCGGCAGTGGTCCGGGACGAATCCATGTCCCTGTTCGACCACTTGCCCGCGCTGATCTGGCGGTCCGGGGTAAACGCGAAGTGCAACTACTTCAACCAGACCTGGCTCAATTTCACCGGCCGCAGCTTCGAGGATGAGTTCGGCGACGGGTGGACAACCGGCGTCCACCCCGAAGACTTCGACCGCTGCGTGAGCACCTATCTCGAACACTTCGCCGTACGCACGCCCTTCGAGATGGAATACCGGCTGCGCCGCCACGATGGCGAGTATCGCTGGATCATCGACACCGGCCGCCCGGTCTTCAACGCCACCGGCGATTTCGTCGGCTACATCGGCTCGTGCCTGGACATCACCGACCGCCGCAACACCGAAGCCGAGTTGCGCGAGCGGGAGACTCGCCTCGGCACGCTGCTGGCGTCGATGGGTGAAGGGGTCATCATGCGCGATGCCGCCGGACGACTGCTCGCCCATAACGTGGCCGCCTGCGAGATCCTCGGCCTCAGCGCCGAGCAGATGTACCACTGGAGCGGACTGGAAGGGCGGACCACCTACGTTGACGAAGACGGTGTACCCATCGAGAGTGACAACACCCCGTCGGCCCGCGCCCTGCGCTCCGGTCTGCCCCAGGCTGGAATGCTCGGCATCGAGCGCAGCGATGGCAGCCGGCGCTGGCTGTGGAGCAACGCGGTGCCGCTCTTCGAGGACGATGATCCCACCGGCCCGGTGCGTGGCGTGGTCACCACCATCGCCGACATCACCGTGCGACGCACCCACGAAGAGCAATCGCGCCTCGCCTGGACGGTGTTCCAGAACAGCGTGGAGGCCATCATCGTCACCGATGCCGAAGAGCGCATCCTGTCGGTCAACCGCGCCTTCACCGACGTCACCGGCTACACCGCCGAGGAGGCCATCGGCCAGACACCACGGCTGCTGCGCTCCGGCCACCACGACAAGGCCTTTTACGAAGCCATGTGGCGGGACATCAACATCATGGGTTTCTGGCAGGGCGAGATCCACGACCGACGCAAGAACGGCACCTTCTATCCATCGTCCCTGTCGATCAGCGCCGTGCGCAACAAGGTCGGGCGGATCACCCACTATGTGGCGGTACTGTCCGACATCACCGAACGCAAAGCCTCCGAGGCACGCATCGCCTTCCTCGCGCAGCACGACCCCCTGACCGGCCTGCCCAACCGCACCCTGCTGCGCGACCGGCTCGACCAGGCTCTCGCCAACGCTACCCGTCACGACACACGGATTGCGCTGATGTTCCTCGACCTGGACCGCTTCAAGACGATCAACGACTCCCTCGGTCACATGACCGGCGACCGCCTGCTGCAAGGCGTTGCCCAGCGCCTCACCAGCTGCGTGCGCGAGACCGACACGGTGAGCCGCCAGGGGGGTGACGAGTTCCTTATCGTCCTCACCGACGTGGACGTGCCGGACGACGCCGCCCGCGTGGCCGAGAAGATCCTCGACCTGCTGCTGCCTCCGTTCGACGTGGATGGGCAGCAACTGGGCACCTCGTTCTCCATCGGCATCGCCCTCTATCCCGAGGACGGCGACAGCGTGGAGCTTCTGATGAAAAACGCCGACACCGCCATGTACCACGCCAAGGAAAGCGGCCGGAACACCTACCGCTTCTTCGACGAGGCGATGAACGTCAACGCCCTGGAACGTCTGCACCTCGAAAACGGCCTGCGCCAGGCCCTGGCCCAGGAGGAGTTCCAGCTCTACTACCAGCCACAGGTCGACCTGATGAGCGGCCGGATCATCGGTGTGGAGGCGCTGCTGCGCTGGTTCAGCGGGGTGATGGGCGGCATCTCGCCGGCGCGCTTCATCCCCCTGGCCGAGGAATGCGGGCTGATCGTGCCCATTGGCGAATGGGTGCTGAGCACCGCCTGCCGCCAGGCTGTCGCGTGGCAGGAGGCGGGCTACACGCCGATGCCGGTGGCCGTCAATCTATCGGCCCTGCAGTTCCGGCGCAGCGACATCGTCGCCAGCGTGGCCGCGGCCCTGGCCGCCAGCGGGCTCGACGGCTGCTGGCTCGAGCTGGAGCTCACCGAATCCCTGCTGATGCAGTCCGGGCCAGATGTCTCGGCCACCCTCGGGCGGCTCAAGGCGCTGGGGGTGCGCCTGTCGATCGACGACTTCGGCACGGGCTATTCGAGCCTTGCCTACCTCAAGCGCTTCCCGGTGGATCGGTTGAAGGTGGACCAGAGCTTCGTCCGCGACCTGACCGACGATCCGGACGACGCCACCATCGTTCGGGCGATCATCCAGCTGGGCCACAGCCTGCACCTGGAGGTGATCGCCGAAGGCACCGAAACCCCCGAGCAGATGGCCTTCCTGCTCCGCGAGGGCTGCTCGGCCGCCCAGGGCTACCTCTTCAGCCCACCGCTGCCGGCCGATGCCGTCACCGGACTGCTGGAAGCCGGCACCCTTCCGGCAACCCCGATCAGGCCGCTGTAAAAGCGCCCTTCATCTGCGCCAGATAGCCGGCAACGCCAGGCTCGCCCTCGGCCGGCGCCCACTGCCCCCACTCGGCAGGCACGGGCGCCACGTAAGGGCCGGCCTTGATTTCGATGAACACCGTCCCGCTCTCCAGCGCCACGATGCTGTGGAACACGCCTGCAGGCACATGAAAGCCAATCGACCCGGCCTCCGGCGCCAGTTCCCGCGCTGCGAGCACCTTGCCCTCTGCGTCGAACACCAGCGCACCAAGCCGCCCGCGTAGCAGAACGATGGTCTCGGATTTGTTGGGATCGAGGTGGCAGTGGGGCCGGACATAGGAATCCGGTTCGATGGCCACGAACAGGCGGTGGGCCGGCTCGGTGGATGTCACATGGAGATTGTGGTGGCTGCGCAGGCGCGGCACCGAACGGGCCTTGGCGACCAGCTCGTCGAGGAGGCCGGCATCAAGAAAGCAGCTGCTCATGCGTAGATCACTTCTACGGAATCGGGAGGCAACCACTCGCGGAGACTCTCCAGCAGGCTGTCGTCGGGGCGCACCCGCCAGCCCGCACCAAGGGGAAAATCCGCCTCGGCATCGGCATTGCGGTAGCGCACCCGAATCTGGCATTCGCCCTCACGGAAGGGGGTGAGCATCGTCTGCAGACGCTCGGCTGCCGCGATGGCGCCGCCGGCCGCGCCAACTTCGCCGTTGAGCTTGAGCTGCAGCGCGCGCGCAAAGCGGCCGCGAGCCTCGCCGAGCGTCATCAGGCGGTCGGCCACGATACGCAGGCCACCGGGGCCGGAGAAATCATCCGGGCTCACCTTGGCCTCGACGATCAACACCTCGTCCACCACGATGCGATCCCGGTTGTTGTCGAAGATCTCGGAGAACACCGACACCTCGCGGGGAGTCGTGCCGTCGTCCAGCAGCACGAAGGCGATTTTGCCGCGGGCGGTCATCTTGGCGCGAACTTCCATCACCACCCCGGCCAGCGTCACCAGATCCTTCGACGGCTCGACGTGGGCCAGGGTGCGCCGCACAAAGCGCCGCACCTCGGGCTTGAAGGCGTTGAATGGGTGGCCGGAGAGGAAGAAACCGATCGCCAGCTTTTCTTCCTTCAGGCGCTCGCGCTCGCCCCACGGGCGCACCTTGACATAGTCGGCCATCGGCGGGGCTTCCATGCCCGGCATGTCGAACAGGCCGCTCTGCATGGCGTTGGCGGCGATCTGCTCGGCGGCTTCCATCGCGATGCCTACCGAGGCCAGCAGCTTGGCCCGGTCGGACGGCTGGACGGGGTCGATGGTATCGAAGGCCCCGGCGCGGATCAGGGCTTCGATCACGCGGCGGTTGGCCAGGCGCTTGTCCACCCGGCAGGCAAAGTCGAACAAATCCTTGAACGGCCCGGCCTCCCGCGCGGCGAGGATGGCGCGCACCGCCGGCTCGCCCACGCCCTTCACGGCACCCAGGCCATAGCGGATCGTCTTGGCGTCGGTGGGCACGAAACGGTAGTCGGAGGCGTTTACGTCCGGCGGCAGCACCTTGATGCCGTTGGCGATCGTGTCTTCGTAGAAGATCTTGATCGTGTCGGTGTTGTCCAGGTCCGCCGACATGGTTGCCGCCATGAAGGCCGAGCAGTGATACGCCTTGAGCCACGCGGTGTGGTAGGTGACCACCGCGTAGGCCGCCGTGTGCGACTTGTTGAAGCCGTACTCGGCAAACTTCGTCATCAGGTCGAAGAGCTGCTCGGCGAGTGCCGGGTCGTAGCCCTTCTGGCGGGCGCCGTCGGCGATGGTCTCGCGGTGCTTGGCCATCTCCTCGGGCTTCTTCTTGCCCATCGCCCGGCGCAGCATGTCGGCGCCGCCCAGGGTGTAGCCGCCGATGATCTGGGAGATCTGCATCACCTGCTCCTGGTACACGATCACCCCGTAGGTGGGCGACAGGCAGGCGGTGAGATCCGGGTGGAAATAGTCGATGGCCTGCTGGCCCTTCTTCCGGAGGATGAAGTCGTCCACCATCCCCGAACCCAGCGGGCCCGGACGGTAGAGCGCCAGCACGGCGATGATGTCTTCGAAGCGGTCGGGCGCGAGCTTCTTGAGGAGCTTCTTCATGCCTTCCGATTCCACCTGGAAGATCGCCGTGGTGTTGGCGTCCCGGAGGATCTGGTAGGCGGCCTGGTCTTCGAAGCCCAGGCTCATGAGATCGGGCTTGGCGCCGGTAAGGCGCTCGACGTAATCGAGCGCCAGCTCGATGATGGTGAGGTTGCGCAGGCCCAGGAAGTCGAACTTCACGAGGCCGACGGCTTCCACGTCGTCCTTGTCGAACTGGGACACCGGCGTGGCGTCCTCACCGTCGGCGATGTAGAGCGGACAGAAATCGGTGAGCTTGCCCGGTGCGATCAGCACGCCCCCGGCGTGCATGCCGACACCGCGGGTCAGGCCTTCGAGCGGCTCGGCAAGGCTCCAGAGTTCCTGGATCGACTCGCCGTCGTTGCCATCGGCCATCAGCTCGTTGATCTGCGGCTCCTGCTCGCGGGCGTCGGCCAGCGACAGGGGCTTGTTCTGCACCACCGGAATCAGCTTGGAGAGCCGGTCGCACAGGCCGTAGGGCAGATCCAGCACGCGGCCCACGTCGCGCACCACGGCCTTCGAGGCCATCGTGCCGAAGGTGGCGATCTGGCTCACCGCGTCCTTGCCGTAGCGCTCACGCACGTATTCGATCACGCGGTAGCGGTTGTCCTGGCAGAAGTCGATGTCGAAGTCGGGCATCGACACCCGCTCGGGGTTGAGAAAGCGCTCGAACAGCAGCGCATAGGCGAGCGGGTCAAGGTCGGTGATCTTGAGCGAATAGGCCACCAGCGAGCCCGCGCCGGAACCCCGGCCCGGCCCCACCGGCACGCCGTTGTTCTTGGCCCACTGGATGAAGTCGGCCACGATCAGGAAGTAGCCCGGGAAGCCCATCTGGACGATGGTGTCGGTCTCGAACTTGAGGCGGTCCTCGTAGCGCTGGCGCTGGGCCTCGCGCTCATCCGGGTGCGGATAGAGCTGGGCGAGGCGCTCCTCGAGTCCGGCCTTGGCTTCCTGCACCAGAAAGTCGTCGAGGCTCATGCCGTCGGGTGTCGGGAACAGCGGCAGGAAGTTCTTGCCCAGCTGCACCGTGAGCGAACAGCGGCGGGCGATCTCGACGCTGTTCTCGAGCGCTTCGGGGATGTCGGCAAACAGCGCCGCCATCTCGTCCTGGGTCTTGAAGTACTGCTGCTCGGTAAAATCCTTGGGCCGGCGCTTGTCGGCCAGCACGTAGCCTTCGGCGATGCACACCCGCGCCTCGTGGGCCTTGAAGTCCTCGGGCCGGATGAACTGGATCGGATGGGTGGCGACCACCGGCAGGTTGAGGCGCGAGGCGAGCTGGACGGCCTCGCGGATGTAGGTTTCGGTGCCCGGATGGCCGGCGCGCTGCAGCTCGATGTAGAACGAATCCGGGAAACGCCGGGCCCAGTCGGCGGCAAGCGTCCCGGCCATCTGCGTGTTGCCGTTGGCGAGCGCCTGGCCCACATCACCGTCCTTGGCACCCGACAGGCAGATGAGGTCGGACGCGGCTTCGGCGGTCAGCCACTCACGGCGGATCTCGGCGCGACCCCGATACTTGTTCTCCATGAAGGCCAGGGTCAGCAGTTCGCACAGCTGGCCGTAGCCCTTGCGGTTCTTGCAGATCAGGAGGACACGGGACGGCTTGTCGCGATCGACCGCGTTGGTGATCCAGACATCGCAACCGATGACCGGCTTGAGACCCTTGCCGCGGGCGCCCTTGTAGAACTTGACCATCCCGAACAGGTTGGCCAGATCGGAGATGCCCAGCGCCGGCATGCCGTCGGCGACGGCGCGGGCAATGGCGGAATCCACCTGCGCGATCCCGTCGGAGATCGAATACTCGGTGTGGAGGCGTAGATGGATGAAACGGGGGGAATGGGATTCAGGCATCCCGGGATTTTACCTTCCCGACGACCGATTCCGGCAGCCGGATCGTCCGTTCAATGGCCGGCCGATTCCACTGATTTTCGCAGGCGCATCTGCAGCAGGATGTTGTCAGCCTGCACCTGCAGGGTGCGTGAACGCTCGATCCACACCGCCTGATGGGTTTCGATGGCCTGGGCCAGGGCCTTCAGGGCATCGCGGCGGGTGGTGGCGTAATGCACCAGTTCGTCGCGCTGCCATTCGTAGTCGTCTGGCGCCTCACGCCACGACAGGGCGGTGATCGCCCGATCCCAGTGCGGGATCAAATCGCGTTCCAGCTTGTCGAGGGCCGCCGCCTCGGTGATCCGCTTCTGGCGCATGGCGTCCATCAGGGCGGTCTGCTCCCGCAGAAGCTCCTGCTCCTCAAGGGCAAACTGGCGGATCGTCTGCTGGTAGGCCGAACCGATCTCGAAATTGCGCACCACCTGCGGAGAGCCCTTCCACAGCCAGCCGCCGAGTGCGGCGGCCAGTAGCAGCCCGGCCAGCACCTGAGGCGCCAGCCAACGCACCGGCTTCGGCGACACCAGCGGCTCGGCAAACGTCGCGCCAAGCAGCATCCCGCCCACCAGCCCGCCCAGGTGAGCTGCGTTGTCGATGCCGGGGATAGAGAATCCGGCGAACAGCGAGTAACCGATGAAACCCAGGGTGCCCGAGCGCATCTCGCGAAACACGTCGGTCGGCACCGACCCACGCTGACGCAGCAGGTAGGCCAGCAGCGCGCCATACACGCCGAAGATCGCACCGGACGCCCCGACGCTCACCGGCCCCGGCTTCCACCACAGGCTGGCCGCATTGCCCAGCAGGCCGGCAATCACATAGATCGTCAGGAAACCCGACCGTCCGAAGAGCCGCTCGACGATCTGGCCAGCCTGGTGCAGCGCCAACATGTTGAGCCCCACATGGAGCAGGCCACCGTGAAGGAACATCGCAGTGAAGAAACGCCAAGCCTCGCCCTTCTGGACCAGCGGGGCGAAGTTGCCGCCAAACCGGATCAGCAGATCGGACGGGATCTGCATCGGATTCATCGACACGAGCGCGAGCAACGCGAAGACGACCGCGTTGATCACCACGAGCCCGCGGGTCACATCCGCCCGGGGGACCCGTGAAAACAGAACATTGATAAAGGTGTCGTAGTTCAAGAGGGGGCTGTGCACTGAATGAAGTCAGGATTATACGCAGCCCATCCGGAGGATAATCCCGCCATCGCACCACCTGTCCGGCTCACCTTGATCGTCCGTATCTGAAGCCAGGCCTTCAGTTGGATGCCGAGCCCGGTTAGAATCGTTAAGGTGTATCAACAACGCCAATAAAGTCACGCCGGACTCCATGATCCACGTCCTAAAGCACGTCGAATCCATCACCCAGCACCGGGACAGAACCCTGCTGGAAGTCGGTGTGGCCTCAGCGCTGTTCGAGCTGGTCAAAGCGCGCGAGGTCAATCTCCACAAGATCGTCGGAGAAGACGACGGGCGCGCCCTTGAACGGGTGACCCACGTTGGCACCGACGGTGTGCGCTACGCCGACGACAACGATGACGAAGCCCTGCCGGTCAGCGCCCGGCCCGAGATCGCTGCCTGCGTGGAAAAATCCCAGATCGTGCGGCGCGCAGATCCCATAACGGGCGCTTTCATCCATTGCTTCCCGATCGCTGTCGATCGACGCGTGCTGGGGGTGCTGGAAGTTTCCTGCGACCACACACTCTCGGAAGACGATCTGGGCACGGCCGAAGGTTTCCTCGGCCTATACCGCAATTACCTGAGCCTGCTGGACTACAGCGAGCGGGACACCCTCACCGGGATGCTCAACCGCAAGACCTTCGACGAGAGCCTGTCGAAAATCCTCGCCGGCATGGCTGCGATGCAGGCGGCCGAGAACGACCCTGGCAATAGCCGCCGACGCCGCCAGCAGGATGATGGCACCCACTGGCTGGCGGTGGTCGACGTTGACCACTTCAAGCGCATCAACGATCAATTCGGCCATCTGTACGGCGACGAGGTGCTGATCCTCCTCGCCCGCATCATGCGCGAGAGCTTTCGGCACCAGGACAAGCTGTTCCGCTTCGGCGGCGAGGAGTTCGTCGTCACCCTGCGCGCGGCGTCGGAGGACGAAGTGCGGACCGCGCTTGAGCGCTTTCGCAATACGGTCGAGAAACACAACTTCCCGCAGGTCGGTCAGGTGACGGTCAGTGCCGGCCACACCCTCATCAGCACTTCGGACACCATTCCGGAAATCGTCGGCAGGGCTGACGAGGCGCTGTACGTGGCCAAAGAAAACGGCCGCAACCAGATTGCCAGCTACGAAGCGGCCCTCAGCTCGGGCAAGATCGTCTCGCGCGAGAAACCCGACAACGACATCGAACTGTTCTGAGCGGGCCGGACGGCCCGCGTCACCTTCAGCGACCCGCTGCCTGGGCGGGCAGATCCTTCAGCGCCTGCTTGCGCTCACCATCGGCAGCGAAGATCAGCGCCTGCTGCTCGTCGGTGAGGGGCGCCTGCAGGTCACGCTCCAGCGAGCTGTAGATCCGTGCAAGACGATCCGTCAGGCGACCCTTGGCGGGAATGGCGCGGACCACCTGGTCATGGCTCGCGCCAGTGATGCTCATCACCTTCTGGACGAAAGCCTCCTCGATGCGCCGGGCCTCGGCCTGCATGAAGGCCGCCTGGCCCGGCGTCAGCACCGCGGCGGTCGGCGGGGCCGGCGGCGCGGCACTGGCCGGGGTCAGCGGAAGGATCAGGAACAGCGCCAGGGCGGCCGAGACAGAAAACGGGATCGCGGATTTCATGATTACGGAAGCAGGACAATCGAACCGGTGGTGCGGCGGGCCTCAAGTTCGCGATGGGCGATGGCGGCGTCCTTGAGCGCGAAGCGCTGGTTGATCGACAAGCGCACCTGACCGGATGCCACCATGTCAAACAGCTCATCGGACATCGCCAGCAGATCCTCGCGCCGGGCAATGTAGTGGAACAGGGTAGGACGCGTGAGGAACAGCGAGCCCATCTTGGCAAGCAGCGCAGGCTCAAACGCCGGCACTGGCCCCGAGGCATTGCCAAAGGTGACCATGACCCCCAGCGGCCGCAGGCACGCAAGGGAATCCATGAACGTATCCTTGCCGATGGAATCGTAAACCACCGGCACGCCCTCACCTGCGGTAATTTCACGAACCCGCACGGAAACCGGTTCGCGAGTGTAAATAATCGTGTGATCGCAGCCGTGCTGTCGGGCGATCTCGGCCTTCTCGTCAGAGCTGACGGTACCGATCACCGTAGCGCCAAGTGCCTTGGCCCACTGGCAGACGATCAACCCCACCCCGCCGGCGGCGGCATGGATCAGGATGGTGTCACCGGCTTGCACCCGGTAGGTGCGACGCAGCAGGTACTGGGCGGTGAGCCCCTGCATCATCATCGCCGCACCCTGCTCGAAGCTCAGACTGTCGGGCAGACTGACAAGCAGGCTGGCCGCAATGTTGCGGCATTCGGAATATGCGCCCAGCGGGCCGCCCACGTAGGCCACGCGGTCGCCAGGTACGAAGTCGTCGACGCCCTCGCCGACGGCCTCGATAACGCCGGCGGCTTCCTGGCCGAGCCCGGACGGGAGCGTCAACGGGTAGAGCCCGGAACGGTGATAGGTATCGATGTAATTGACGCCAACCGCCTCATGGCGGATGCGAACTTCGCCCCCTGCCGGTGGCGGTAGTTCGGCCTCGACCCATTGCAGGACGTCAGGGCCACCGGTACGGTCGAAACGAATCAGACGGGTCATGGCGTCACCTCGCGGAACATCGTGGGCCCATGATTGTACCGAAGGTAAGCGCCTGTCGTCCCCCGGCAGGCATCGTTCGAACACCATGCCAGCCGGGGGACCAGCAACCGACAATCAGTTGCCTTCGCGTTGCTCCATGGCGTCCACCACCGCCAGGGCGGTGATGTTCACGAGCCGACGCACGGACGCCGACGGGGTCAGGATGTGCACCGCGCGGGCCGAACCGAGGAGGATCGGACCCACCGACACACCATCGCCGTGGGCAACCTTGAGCAGGTTGAAGGCGATGTTGGCGGCATCCAGGTTGGGCATCACCAGCAGGTTGGCTTCGCCGTGGAGGGTCGAATCCGGGTGCAGGCGTTCGCGGATCTCATGGGAGAGCGCCGAATCGCCGTGCATCTCGCCATCGCACTGCAGATCGGGCGCCTTGACGCGCAGGATGTCGCGGGCTTCGCGCATGCGGCGGGACGAGGCGGAGCGGGCGCTGCCGAAGTTGGAGTGGGACAGCAGGGCCACCTTCGGCTCGATGCCGAAGCGCTTCAGCTCGTCGGCCGCCATCACGGCGATCTCTGCGGCTTCCTCGGCGCTCGGCATCTCGTTCACGTAGGTGTCGGTGATGGCGAGCACGCGCTGGGGCAGCAGCAGGATGTTCATCGCCGCGTACAGGCTGGCGCCTTGCTTCAGGCCGATCAGGTTCTGGACATGCTCGAAGTGGTGGTCGTAAGCGCCGGTGGTGCCACACACCAGGGCGTCCGCGTCACCGCGGCGCAGCAGCATGCAGCCGATCAGCGTGGAGTCGGAGCGCATGGCCTCGCGGGCAGAATCCGGCGTGACGCCGTCGCGGCCCATCAGGCGGTAGTACTCCTGCCACAGCTCACGGTAGCGGCTGTCGGATTCCACATTCACCACATCGAAGTCGCGGCCGGACTTGAGGTTGAGGCCGAACTTCTCGATGCGCATGTCGATGACCGCCGGACGGCCGATGAGGATTGGACGAGCCAGGTTCTCATCGACCACCGCGCGCACAGCGCGCAGCACGCGCTCGGACTCGCCTTCGGCGTAGAGCACGCGCTTCTTGTCGGCGGGAATGCGCTTGGCCATCGAGAACACCGGCTTCATGATGATGCCGGACTGATACACGAACTCGTTGAGGCTCTGGACATAGGCGTCCATGTCGACCTTGCGCGTCGCCACGCCGGAATCGATGGCGGCCTGGGCCACGGCCGGGGCGATCTTGACGATCAGGCGCGGATCGAAGGGCTTCGGGATCAGGTAGTTCGGGCCAAACGACAGGTCGGCGCCGCCGTAGGCCTGGGCCACAACGTCGGACTGCTCGGCTTCGGCCAGCTCGGCGATGGCCTTCACGCACGCGAGCTTCATCTCTTCGTTGATCGTCGTGGCGCCGGCATCGAGGGCACCGCGGAAGATGAACGGGAAGCACAGCACGTTGTTCACCTGGTTCGGGTAATCCGAACGGCCGGTGGCGATGATGGCGTCGGGGCGGACTTCCTTGGCCAGCTCCGGCATGATCTCCGGGGTCGGGTTGGCCAGCGCGAAGATCAGCGGCTTGTCGGCCATGCCCTTGACCATCTCGGGCTTGAGCACGCCAGCGGTCGAGAGGCCGAGGAACACGTCGGCGCCGACCATCGCGTCGGAGAGGGTCCGGAATTCGGTGTTCTGGGCGTAACGGGCCTTGGTCGGCTCCATCTTCTCGTCGCGGCCCACGTAGATCACGCCCTTCGAGTCGCACACGAAGACGTTCTCGCGCTTGATGCCGAGGCCGCACCACAGCTCAAGACAGGCGATCGCCGCGGCGCCGGCTCCGGAACACACCACCTTCACTTCGTCGATCTTCTTGCCCACGACCTTCAGGCCGTTGAGCATCGCGGCAGCCGAGATGATGGCAGTGCCGTGCTGGTCGTCGTGGAAGACCGGGATCTTCATCCGCTCGCGCAGCTTCTGCTCGATGTAGAAGCACTCGGGCGCCTTGATGTCTTCGAGGTTGATGCCGCCGAGGGTGGGCTCAAGGGCGGCGATCATGTCGATCAGTTTGTCCGGGTCGTTCTCGGCGAGTTCGATGTCGAACACGTCGATGTTGGCAAACTTCTTGAAGAGGCAGCCCTTGCCTTCCATCACCGGCTTGGCGGCCAGCGGGCCGATGTTGCCCAGGCCCAGCACCGCGGTGCCGTTGGTGACCACGGCCACCAGGTTGCCGCGGGAGGTGTATTCCTGCGCGTCGGCAGGGTCGGCCACGATGGCGTCGCAGGCGGCGGCAACGCCGGGCGAGTACGCCAGTGCCAGATCGCGCTGGTTGGTCAGGCCCTTGGTCGGCACCACCGAAATCTTGCCCCGGGTCGGGCTACGGTGGTATTCGAGGGCGGCGGCGATGAAATCCTTGTCCATGTTCTATCTCTACCAAAAAATGTGGTCCGACTCCTCCCCGCAAGGCAAACGGCCAAGCGGGCAAGGAGCGCTAACCCTGCTGCACACGGAAGTCTGTAAGCGTCTTGGATGCCCTGAAACGGGCATTTGCATGGTCTGACGGCCGGGCGCGATTGACGCCTGCACCTGGCCGGAGTTCCGCCGCCGGGAGGGGGCGACGAAGACTGCAGATTTTTCTTGTCGGGCGAGTTTAACCGACGAGGCGCATTTTCGCACCCCTTGTAATTAGGGCCGACCCGCATTGCGTGGCACAATCGCGGCCAGTCATAACGCAGGCACGAAAAATCAGAGGGAAGAGACGATGCGACGAGTGGTGTTCAACCAGAAGGGCGGCGTGGGCAAATCCACCATCACCTGCAACCTCGCGGCGATCAGCGCCGCGAATGGACTGCGCACACTGGTGGTGGACCTGGACCCCCAGGGAAACTCCACCCACTACCTGCTCGGCAACGGCACCGAGAACGCCGAGGACACCATCGCCGGGCTCTTCGAGCAGACGCTGAACTTCAAGTTCAACCCCAAGCAGACCGCCGAATTCGTCCAGCCCACGCCCTTCGCCAACCTGTCGATTCTGCCGTCCCACCCCGATCTCGAAGAACTCCAGGGCAAGCTCGAATCCCGTTACAAGATCTTCAAGCTACGCGACGCGCTGGATGAACTTGCCGACGACTTCGACGCGGTGTTCATCGACACCCCGCCGGCCCTCAACTTCTTCACCCGCTCGGCGCTGATCGCCACCCGGCTGTGCCTGATCCCCTTCGACTGCGACGACTTCTCCCGCCGGGCGCTCTACGCGCTACTTGAGAACGTCCAGGAGATCAAGGCCGACCACAACCGCGACCTGGAAGTCGAAGGCATCGTGGTCAATCAGTTCCAGCCCCGTGCCAGCCTGCCGCAGAAGCTGGTACAGGAACTCATCGCCGAAGGCCTGCCGATCTTCAAGACCTACCTGTCCAGCTCGATCAAGATCCGAGAAAGCCACGAACAGGCCAAGCCGATGATCCACCTCGACCCAAAGCACAAGCTGGCCCAGGAATTCAGCGCACTCCACGCAGAGCTCCGCCGGTGATTTCGCGACGCCGGCAACCGGCGTCGTGACATATCTTTCACCCCGCAAACTTCCGCCAAAGCGCGGGGCACTCAAAACGGATAAGCTGCGTCCGGTCGACTCAAGGGCGCGGCACCGCCCCCCACGCACGCATGCTGTTCAACTCATACTCCTTCCTGCTGGCCTACCTGCCGTTCACGCTGCTCGGCTTCTTCGTCATTGGCCGCATCGGCAAGCAGGCTGGCGCGGCCTGGCTGGCCGCCTGCTCGCTGTTCTTTTACGCCTGGTGGGATTACCGCTACCTGGCCCTGTTGCTTGCGTCGATCTGCGCCAACTATCTGGCCGGCGGCTACATCGCCCGCCGCCCCGGCACGCCCGAGGGGCGCCGGGTGCTCACGCTGGCGGTAATCGTCAATCTGACGCTGCTGGGCTACTACAAGTACGCCGATTTCTTCCTCTCCAGCGCCAACGCACTGCTGGGCACCGACTGGCCGATCCTCGGCATCATCCTGCCCATCGGCATCTCGTTCTTCACCTTCACCCAGATCGCCTTTCTGGCGGACGCCTACGCCGGCAAGGTCACCGAATACCGCTTCATCTACTACGTGCTGTTCGTCACCTACTTCCCGCACCTCATCGCGGGCCCGGTGCTACACCACAAGGAGATGATGCCGCAGTTCGACGAAGACCGTAATTACCGCCCCAACACGGCCAATTTCGCGATCGGCCTGACGATCTTCGCCATCGGCCTCGCCAAGAAGGTGCTCATTGCCGACAGCCTCGCCGACTACGCCGCGCCGGTCTTTGCCCCCACCACCGACGCGCCCACCCTGTTCAATGCGTGGGGCGGCGCGCTGGCCTACACCTTCCAGCTGTACTTCGACTTCTCCGGCTATTCCGACATGGCCATCGGCCTGTCGCGGATGTTTGGTGTGCGTCTGCCGCTCAACTTCAATTCGCCCTACAAATCGCGCAACATCACCGAGTTCTGGCGCCGGTGGCACATGACGCTATCCCGCTTCCTGCGCGACTATCTGTACATCCCGCTGGGCGGCAACCGCCACGGGCGCTTCCGCCGGCATTTCAACCTGCTCACCACCATGGTGCTGGGCGGCCTGTGGCACGGCGCCGGCTGGAACTTCGTGATCTGGGGCGCGCTGCATGGCGGCTTCCTGGTGGTCAACCACGCCTGGCAGGATCTCTGCCGCCGGATGCCGGTGCATCTGCCGGCCGGCCTGGGGCGTTTTCTGGGGATTGCCATCACCTTCCTGTGCGTAGTGTTTGCGTGGGTTTACTTCCGCGCGCCGGATCTGACCACCGCCAACAAGGTCATCGCCGGCATGCTCGGGCAGTTCGGCGCCAGCCTGCCCGAACCCATCCTGTCGCGCCTTGGTCCGCTCAAGGGCGTGGTCGACAGCCTCGGCATCGGCGTCAGCCTGGGCGGTGGCGCGGCCTTCGTCGAGACCTGGGTCTGGGTCATCGTCGGCGCGCTGGTGGCCTTCTTCGCCCCCAACACACAAGAGATCATGGGCCGCTTCGACCCCGCCCTGCCCGAAGACAGCCGCCACGCCCAGCCTGTAGCCCGTCGCCTGGCCTGGCAACCGAGCCGGCGCAGCGCACTCGCCATCGGCCTGCTGTTCGCCCTCGGCGTGCTCGCCCTCTCCCGCCCCACCGAATTCCTGTACTTTCAGTTCTGATGGCTTCCCCGTCGACTCCTCTCTCCTGGGCCAGCTACCTGCGCTGGATGCTGGCCACTCTCGTCGCCTGCGTCGCGCTGGTAGGTGCCATCAACGTCTTCATCGACCCGCTAGGCATCTTCGGCTCGCCGAGGATCGCCGGCCTCAGCGCCACCAAGCCCTATCTCGACCATCACCGGGAGCTCACCCGCTGGCAAGCCGCCCGCCGGCTGTGCCCCAGCGCCGGCATCTTTGGCAACTCCCGCGCCGAGATCGGCTTCGACCCCGAGCACCCTGCCTTTGCCGCCCAGGGCCTGTCGGCCTTCAATCATTCGATCCCCGGCTCGGCAGTGAGCACGGCCCTGCGCCAGTTTGGCTGGCTGCAAACCGCCGGCTGCACGCCAAAAATCGCACTGATAGGGGTGGAGTTCTACGACTTCCTCGGCTCCAACAAGGCCGCACCGCTGCCGCCCGCCGACTCCCCGCCGGCTATCGACGGCAAGGTGCTCGCCGAGACCGTGTTCTCCATCACCGGCCTGCGGGATTCCGCCAAAACCACCGCCCTGCAGCGCAGCCGATACGCCGCCACCCTCACCGAGCGCGGCTTCAATCCGCTGGACAACTACATCGCTGAAGTGGAAAACAGCGGCCACTACATCTTGTTCCGCCAGCGCGCCGACGAGAACGTCCGCAACTGGGGCCGCAAGGCCAAGGCTATCCAGCCGGCCGAAGGGCAATCCATCGACCAGCAGGCGCTCGACGCCCTCCTTGCCGACATCCAGCAGAGCGGCGGCAAGGCCCGGCTGGTGATCTATCCTTACCATGCCGAGATCCGCCTGATGCAGGCCAGGCTTGGCCTCGCCGATCTCTTCAATGACTGGAAGCGCATGGTCGTCGCCATCGCCGCGCGGCATCCAGGCGTCGAGGTGTGGGATTTCAGCGGCATCGGCCCCGAAACGCTCGAAGCCATCCCCGCCCCCGGCGACCGCAAGACCCACCTCCAGTATTTCTGGGAAGCTGGCCACTTCAAGCGCGCCCTGGGAAGCAAGGTGATCGCCCGGGTGATGGGCGAGGCGGACGCCGACGCCAAGTTCGGCGTCCTGCTCACCCCGGAGAACGTCGAAAGCGTGATCGCCGCGGATCGCAAGCAGCTCGACGCCCTTCTCACCACCCCGTCGCCCCTCCTCACCGAAGTTGAGGACGTAACCGACAAACGTCGCTAAACCGGCAGCAAATCGATCTGCAGATCAAACTTCAGCAGGCGTCGCAAGACGTGAAGGACTGTAGCCACAGTCGTAAACTTACCGCCTTGCACGACCAGACGGCCGGTTTCACCGCTATTGCCGCCCGGCGAGCTGGCGCGGCACGCCCGCCAACCGGGGCGAACGACTTCCTCGACAGCAGTGGAGCTACGACCTTGAAGCGGCGGGAACAATAACGATGCAACGACACGTAAAGCAAAAGGCCAACCCTTTCGGATTGGCCTTTTGCTTTACTAATTTGGTTGCGGGGGCAGGATTTGAACCTGCGACCTTCGGGTTATGAGCCCGACGAGCTGCCAGACTGCTCCACCCCGCGTCGGAGAAACGACATATTAGACAAGTCAGAACACCGCGTCAAGTTTTTTTGAGTGGACTCAATCAATCGGCCGGCAGCCGGTATCGAAGGAGCCATGAAAGCCTGCCCGAATCCGCCAATTCGGGTGCAGCGCTGCGTTGTTTGACGAGGCGCCGCCCCTGCCTGATGGCCTGATGATCAGCAGGCCGACGCCCTGGAGGCTGCGCTCGCAAGCCGAACGCCACATCTCTGTCGAAAGCGAGGCGCACGACCGGCGCCGCAGTGCACTCGGCCGTTTTCGACACCAAAACCGCTCACGATCTGATGATCGTCAACCACGACGCAAGCCTTGATCTTCTGGCGCCAGTCCTACAACCGCAGCGTCAGCCCCGGGGCGCAGCCTTGTCCGGCGCCTGCAAGAGCGCAGTTGTCGGCAGCCAACCAAAGGTCTGGGCGGCGTAGACCGACGCGCAGAGGCTCAGGAAGTTACGGAAGAGATCGACCGGCTGCCGCTCCATCGAGTCGGTAAAGTCGAACTGACTTCCGAACATCTGAAACTCGCTGCAGATGTTGCTGAAGAGGGTGTCAAAGAAGGCATCACGGCGAGCCTCCGGCGCCCTCTCGGTAACAAGCTGCTGGAGCAGCGATCCATAGGTGACTTTCGCCAGAGACTTGACGCTGCGGGCAAAATCGTCGGCGCGGTCGTCGGGGAAGTTCACCATCGTGATCTTGAACGACCGACCGTCCCGGGGATGCGTGGCATGAATACGGATCTGCATGGTCGCGGCTAACAACTGAAGACCATGGTTTAACGACCCAGTCCGTACGAGCTTGATGGCGGATTCGCCTGACTTCGCTTTAGCACCGAGCCGCCATCACGGCCGCGCGAGCAATACCCCGTCCGGCTAGGCCGGAGCCCGCCAGCCCCGGGCTTCGACCACCGGCCCGCACGCGGCACAGCCCACCCAAGGCAAACAGTCGCAGTGCAAATCGAAGTAGCGCGACCCCGTCTGCACCTGGGCCGCTTTCATCCTGACAGTCGTCGCGGGCTGCGTGACCGCGCCCGCCAGATCAGACTGAACCGGCAGCCAGCGCTCGAAGGCCGCGAGATTGGGAGCATTCTGGACGTACCACAGCTTCTTTGCCGGATCCCAGCGGGCGCCCAGGCGCTTGGCTTCGTCCTTCTCGGCAAACGGTACGCGCAGGTAGGTTTTCATGGCGGATCACTTTCCAGTCAGGCGCGACGAGAGCCGGCGCCGCTTCTCGGCGCCCCGCTGGCTCTGCCGCATGTCGATCACGAACGACGCCACAGCCACCAGCGCGGCGACGACGCATGCGCCGATGATGATGTAACCCACGATTCCGTGCATTTTTGATCGCACCTGGATTGACGGAGATGTAACCCCGGCGTAACCCCAACGAAAAAGCCGACCCTCACGGATCGGCCTATCTCGTTGATTTTTCTGGTGCCGGTGAAAGGAATCGAACCCTCGACCTTCGCATTACAAGTGCGCTGCTCTACCAACTGAGCTACACCGGCTGATCGCCGCCTTCCTGCCACGCGGAAACATCCCGATACGCATGGACTGCAAAGGCCAGCCTGAACTATCCTTTGGAATGGTGCAGGCCCCAGCGAGGGCCGGATTATAAACATAAAGCGACACAACCACGCAGCCCGTACTTAGCGCATGCCTACTGCCCACAAGCCGGATACCCCCAGCTTTTCTCCGGTCGGTCCGGCCAAGCCGCCGATCCGCCTGCTCTTCATCGAAGACTCCGAAAACGACGTCATCCTGCTACTCCACCGTTTCCGCAACGCAGGCTACGCGCCGACCTACCTGCAGGTAGCGTCCGAGGAAGGCCTGCTTGAGGCGCTGCAGCGCGAGAGCTGGGACGTCATCCTGTGCGACCACAACCTGCCCGGCTTTAACGCCCAGGCGGCCTTGCGCAGCACCCAGGAACTCGGCGTCGATCTGCCCTTCATCATCGTCTCCGGCGTGATGCAGGAGGACGAGGCCATCGCCGCGATGCGCGCCGGCGCCCACGACTACCTCAGCAAGAACAAGCTCGATCGCCTGGTGCCAGCCGTCGAGCGGGAGATGCGCGAAGTCGTCAATCGGCGCGAGAAGCGTCAGGCCGAGCAAACGCTGCGCCAGAGCGAGGCACGTCTGCGCGCTCTCACCGACAACATCCCTGGCGTGGTCTTCCAGATGGGCTACACGCCGGATGGCATGCTCGGCTTCCAGTATCTCTCCGAGGCCGCAGCAATGCTCTTCGGGAACACGGCCGAAGCGCTCATCGGCAGCTCGGCGGGCTGGATGAACTGGCTGCTCAAGGAAGACCTGCCAGGCTTCATGGAAGCCGCCTGCGTGTCGGCCGAGAACCTCTCGACCCTCAACTGGGAAGGCCGCATTCAGCTCGCCACTGGCGAGCAGAAGTGGATCAACCTGCGCAGTTCGCCGCGTCTGTCCGAAATGGGTGCGGTGGTGTGGGAAGGCGTGATGTGGAACATCACCCACAGCAAACACGTCGAGGCCGACCTGCGCGAATCCCGCAGCCAGCTGGCGGCTCTCTCGAATCACCTCCAGCGCATCAAGGAAGACGAGCGTGAGCGTATCGCGCGAGATGTTCACGACGTACTCGGCGGCACCCTGGTTGCCATGAAATTCGAGATGTCCCTCCTCGAAGCCAAGCTCGAGGTCAACCTCACCCAGGCCCGCGAACGCGCCCGCAATGTGGGGCGGATGGTGGACGACGCCATCGCCACCG
This sequence comes from Zoogloea sp., assembly GCA_041917255.1. GTDB lineage: Bacteria > Pseudomonadota > Gammaproteobacteria > Burkholderiales > Rhodocyclaceae > Zoogloea. The sequence goes on along the minus strand of JAYRYA010000020.1, from coordinate 25,008 downwards.
TCGGACGCGTCACGCGGGAGCTGCGCCCAGGCATCCTCAAGGATTTCGGTCTCGCTGCGGCGATTGAATCCCAGGGCGAGGACTTCGCTCAGCGGACAGGCATCGCCTGTAACATTCTTTGTACTGACCACGACCTCGACCCGGACTACGATACGGCTCTGGCCTTCTTCCGGGTGTTTCAGGAAGCGCTGACCAACGTAAGCAAGCATGCCGGAGCCAGCGAGGTGAACGTGAGACTCATGCAGGAAGGTGACGAGGTGGTGCTCGAGATTGCCGACGACGGCTGCGGTCTCGACGCCACCGATCTGCAGAAACCCCGATCCTTTGGCCTGCGCGGCATCCGCGAGCGACTGGCCAGCCTGGGCGGACGCCTGGATCTGTCAGACATCCCGCCCCACGGAACCCGCCTCTGTCTGCGCGCACCGCTCCTGCCTGCCTCAGCGGAAGAGCCCAACCCCTTCAGGAGCCTTGCATGAGCAAGCCCATCCGCGTACTTATCGCCGACGACCACGCCATCGTCCGCCAGGGCCTGCGCCAGATACTCTCTGACACCGCCGACCTCACCGTGGCCGGCGAAGCCGAAAACGGCGTCCAGGCAGTGCAACTGGTGCGCTCGGGCGAATGGGATGTAGTGCTGATGGACGTCTCGATGCCCGACCGCAACGGCATCGACGCCCTCAAGATCATCAAGAAGGAATACCCGCGCCTGCCGGTGCTCATCCTCAGCATGTACCCCGAAGAGCAGTACGCGATCCGCGCCCTCAAGGCTGGCGCGGCGGGCTACCTCACCAAGCAGAGCGCGCCGGAACTCCTCGTCACCGCGATCCGCCAGGTAGCCAGCGGCAAGAAGTACGTCAGCCCGTCCCTTGCCGAAGAGCTCGCCAACGCCATCGGCGAAGACAGCGAGCGCCCGCCCCACGAGAAGCTCTCTGATCGCGAGTATCAAACCCTGTGCATGATCGCCTCCGGCAAGACCCCCACCGAGATCGCCGAGGCGCTCAACCTCAGCGTCAAGACGGTCAGCGTCTATCGTGCCCGTCTTCTCGAGAAGATGAACCTGCGCAATAACGCCGAACTGACCCATTACGGGCTCAAGCACGGGCTGGCCGAGTAGCCGGCGGGTTTCTTTTTTTTGCGCGACGGCCGTGTTCGGCAGCCTCAAGGCATGTCGGGCACGGCCGTTATTCAACGGGCTTACCAGGAGCGCCGTCTCTCAACCCAGCCCGGCACCGAGGCTTGAGTTGACGACGGCAGCTCGCAAACCGCCCAGCGCAGACCCGCCATGAACGAACCCAACCGTCCCTCGGACATCGCCCGCGAAGCCTTCCGACAACTTGCCCTGCGACGGATCGCGCCCACCCCCGACAACTACCAGACCCTCTATCACGAGATCGCCGGCACGCCCGTCGAAGAGGCCTTTCCCGACCGTGCCCTCCGGCAGATCGCTGCGTCCCTGCCCCGGCACAACCACGAAGCCCTGCGCATCGCCCGGGATTTCGACGCCGCTGTGGCCCAGGCCGACTGGACCAAGCTAGGTGCGGTGATCGCCGACGCATTAGGCGCCACGGACAGCCAGGACATCAACTGGGGCACCCTGCTGCGCGACCTGATCGCCGAATGGGACCGGCGCCAGGCAGGCCTCACCCAGGCCCGCAAGCGCGAGATGCTCGACCGTGTGCTGAGCGCCTCCGGCACCAACCCGGACCGCCTCGCCGAACGACTTCAGGGGCTGCTGCGGGCCTGGACCCGCAACACCGACGACGACGAGCTGCCGGCAAACACTGCCGAGCTTCCGGCCACCTCTGCGTCGATGCCCCACGCCAGCGAATCGCTGCGCACCGACACCGCGGCAGAGCCCTTCGCCGGCTTGCTGGCCAGCCTGATCGATAGCGTCGCCAGCCAGGCTCCGACCACCGATTCCGATTTCGCCACGGAAGCCCGGGAACTGGCCGCCGCCCTGCGTCAGCAGCCGATCCGATTTACCGCCAACGTGCTCCGGCAGCGCCTCGACAAGCTTCGTGCCGGCCTCGAATGGGCCAGCGAGGACCAGCACGCCCTGCGGGATGCCCTCCAGCACGTCCTCCAGCTCATCCTGGAGAACATCGGCGAACTGGTGGTGGATGATCGCTGGCTCCACGGCCAGATCGCCCTGATGGGCGAGATGTTCGCCCACCCCCTCGACATTCGTGTCCTGAGTGAACTCGAAAGCCGCTTGCGTGACGTGATCGATCGCCAGAGCGCCATCAAGCTCGAACTCTCCGACGCTCAGCTACGCCTCAAGGAGATGCTTTCCCGCTTCGTCGACCGCCTTGGCGAATTCACCGACTCCACCGGCGACTACCACACCAAGATTGAACGCTCCGCGGCACGCATCGCTGCGGCCCACGACATCACCGAACTCACCGACGTGATCGCCGACGTGATGCGCGAAACCCGTAGCGTCCAGGAATCCACGGCCCGCTCGCGGGACGAACTGGTGGCCCTGCGCAGTCGCGTGGACGACGCCAATACCGAGATCACCCGGCTCCAGCACGAGCTCGAACAGACCAGCGACCTCCTCCGCCACGACCCGCTGACCGGCGTGCTCAACCGCAAAGGCCTCGACGACGCCCTGGCCCGCGAGACCGCCTTCGCCCAACGCCGCGGCACGCCGCTGTGCCTGGGACTGCTCGACATCGACAACTTCAAGCAGATCAACGACGTCCACGGCCACCAGGCCGGCGACGGCGCGCTCCAGCACCTCACCGAGGTCGTCCGGGAAAACATCCGGCCGCAGGATTCCGTCGCCCGCTACGGCGGCGAGGAGTTCGTCATCCTGCTCCCCGACACCGGTCTCGAAGCCGCCGTCGCCGCCCTCGTCCGGCTGCAGCGCGCCCTCACCAAGCGATTCTTCCTGGCCCGGCAGCAAAAGCTGCTCATCACCTTCAGCGCCGGCGTCGCCCAGTTGCTCGAGGGGGAAACGCCCGAGCAGGCGCTGGACCGCGCCGACAAGGCCATGTACATCGCCAAACGATCCGGCAAGAACCGCGTCCTCGCCGCGTCCTGAAGCCTGCGCGGCGTGAGGCTGCGCTCCTGCACGAATCATGCTAAATTCCTGCGCATATGCGCATGTTCTCATTCCTATCGTTTGTGCAGGCAAGTACCCTGCTCCTTCTGGCGCTTTTCCCTGGCCTCGATGCCGGGGCCGAACCCCTCGGCCGACTATTCCACACCCCTGCAGCCCGCGCCCGACTCGACCAGCCACCGCCGCAGCCAGTCGCAGCCCCGGCACCGCCACCACGCCTTGACGGCATCATCACCCGCAGCGATGGCCAGCCGGTGATCTTTCTGGACGGCCAGGCTACCCCTGCTGACGCCCGCCAGATCCGCATGGACGAAGCCAGCGCCCTCGTGACGGGCCCTGATGGCCGGCGCCATCGACTGCAGGTCGGTGTCCCCACCGTCAGCACCGGCGTCCCCTGATGCGCTCCGGGACTGCCTGGCGCCGGCAGCGCGGCATGCTCCTGCCCGCCCTGCTCGTCCTCCTGGCCGTGGGTGGTCTCGGCTGGCTGCTGTCCCGTCAGGACAGTGCAGCCCACCGGGCGCTCATCCGCGAGGCACACACCGCCGACGCGCTCACCACCGCCCGCGACGCCCTCCTCGGCTTTGCCACCACCTACCGCAACCGCGAGCACCCCAACGCGGACTTCGGCTACCTGCCCTGCCCCGACCTCGACGGCGACGGGTCGTCGGAAACCTGCGGGAGCAAGGGCCAGACCAGCGTCGGACGCCTGCCCTACCTCACCCTCAACCTGCCCGATCTGCGCGACGGCAACGGCGAATGCCTGTGGTACGCCGTCTCCGGTAGCTTCAAGAACAACCCCAAGCCCGACACGCTCAACTGGGACAGCATCGGCAGCCTCCAGCTCACCGACGAAGCCGGCAATCCAAGCGTCCTCGCCGGCGACCAGTCCGGCCGCGCCGCCGCCATCGTCATTGCCGCCGGCGCCCCCTTGGCCAGCCAATCCCGCAGCGCCGGCCCCGCCCGCTGCGGTGGCGACACCGAGGCCCGTCAGATACGCGAATACGTCGAAGCACTCGACGCTGCCCCTGGCAACGGCGTCATCCCGGTACGCACCGCAACGGGCAATGATCGTCTGGTGGCAATCACCACTGACGACATCTACCGGCTACAGAAACGCCGCCCCAGCTACCCTGGCTGGCTGCAGCAGGTGATCCAGGCCAGCGCCGACTGCCTCGTCAGCCTGCCCGCAGTGGTAGCCCCAGAGCGCGTTGGCACGCTCGAACTAGGCCGTCTGCCAGCGCTCGACACACTCACCGGCGCCTGCCGAAACGAAAACCTGCGCGATGCCGTCGCCAACTGGGCCGAGACCATGCGCTACGCCCGCTGCGTGGGCGGCACCGACTGCCTCGCCGCCATTGGCCGGCGTTGCCGCGGCGCCCTGATCTTCGGTGGCGAGCGCGCCGACGCCAGCCAGCGCCGGCAACACCCCGCCGACCGTCTCGTCACCCGCAACTATCTCGAAGCCGACACGCTCGCAGCCCTTTCCACTGGCGCGCTCGGCAGCCTTCCCGCCACCTTCGCCATCACCGCGCCCGACCATCCCGCGAGCGCTGACGTCGCCCTATGCATTCCCTGATTCGTTCCGCCACGCCCCGGCACCACCATGGCTTCACGCTCATCGAGATGGCCGTCGTGCTGCTCATCCTCACCCTCCTTGCCGGTGGGCTCACTGTCGGACTATCGACCCACCTCGCCCGCCGCGCCGAGGCCGCCACCGACGACGCCCTCGGCGAAGCCCGCGACGCGCTGATCGGCTTCGTGGTGCGCAAGGGTTACCTCCCCTGCCCCGCCAGAAGCCCCACCGACGGCGCCGAAGACCGCGCAAGCCCCACCGCCTGCCGCGCATACAACGGCCTGCTCCCGTGGGCGACCCTCGGCATCGCCGGCGTTGATGGCTGGTCTCGCCGCCTTCGCTACGCGGTCGCCACTCCTTACGTCCAGCCGATCCGCAATGTCGTCACCGGCGAGAAGGCCAACCTTGCCGATGGCGACATCGACATCAAGACCCGCAACCTCGACGGCGCCGAGCTTTTCCTCACCACCAGCGGCGGGCGCACCCCGGCGGTGATCCTCTCCCACGGCGCCAACGGCATGGGTGCCATCGATCAGCAGGGCAACCTCCTCGCCCCCGCCCCGGACGGCAGCGACGAGGCCCGCAACGCCAGCACCGACGGCCGACTGTTCTACAGCCGGCCCGCCTCCGACAACCCGGACGCCCCCGGTGGCCGTTTCGACGACCGTGTGACCTGGCTGTCGCCCAACCTCCTCGCTCACCGCCTCATCAGCGCCGGCACGCTGCCCTGACGGTCAGCATACGTGTCGCGCCCTGTCCCGATGCGGCGCGCTGCGCACTACGACACACATCCCGACAATCAGCCCGCCGCTCCGTCTTGACCCCCGTTTCCTACAGACGTGAAACTTGTCACGGCTCACTTCTGCAGGTAATCCGATGCCTGAGCCCAGGCACTACCTTCCCCCCGGCCATCCAGCCCGCCGCATCCTCAGGGCGATCCTGGACATCGGCGCGCGCCCCGACGACGACGACGAAACCAGCATCAGGAAGATCCGCCTGAATCTGGCCAGCGTGCTTTTTGCCACCGCAGCCCTGCTCTGGCTGGCGGGAAATCTGCTCGTCGAGGGAAACCCCCGCGCCCTCGCCGCCGCCGTGGTGCCCGCGCTGGCTGGCATCAACCTGCAGTTCTTCCGGCAGCACCGCAGGGGCGGGCTGTACGGCCCTCTGCAGCTGGGCCTGATGCTGGCATTTCCGTTCGCTACCCTGGCACTCCTCGGCTCGACGCCGGTCACCGCCGGGCTACCCGTGTGGGCCATCCTCGTGCCCACCACCAGTCTGCTGTGCCTCGGCGGCAAGACATCGGCACCGTGGTTCCTGGGATTCATCTTGCTGACCTTTGCCTCCAGTATCTTCCTGCCCGGCGGTGTGCCCACCTCACCGCTCGCCCTGGCAAGCCATGTGGCTGCCGTGGCGACCGTGATCTACGTCCAGCTACGCTTTGCGATGGGCCAACGCAACAAGACCCGCGAACGCCTCGCCGACGCTCACCGCCAGTTGCACCTCGCCCAGGAGCGCTCCGAGCGCCTGCTGCTCAACATCCTGCCGGCCCCCATCGCCGCCCGCCTGAAGGACAACACCGGCACCATCGCCGACGGCCACGCCGAAGTCGTCGTGATGTTCGCCGACATCGTCGACTACACCCGCATCGCCAGCGGCATGGCGCCCAAGGCGGTGTTCGAGATGCTCAACCGGATCTTCTGCCGCTTTGACGAGCTGTGCGAACAGCACGGCCTCGAACGCATCAAGACCATTGGCGACGGTTACATGGTGGCCGGTGGGCTGCACGCCCACCCGATCGAGCCCCACGCGGCGATGGCAACCCTGGCCCTCGATATGCAGGCCACCCTGCGCAACCATGATTTCACCGACGGGCTGGAGCTGGAGGTCCGCATCGGCATCGCCTCCGGCCCGGTGGTGGCGGGCGTGGTGGGCCGCGCCAAGTTCATCTATGACCTGTGGGGCGACACCGTCAATCTTGCCTTCCGCCTGTGCACCGAGGGCGACCCCAGCACCATCCAGTGCGACAGCCGCGCCTTCGAGCGCCTCCACGGTGCCTTCGCCTTTGCCAAACCGATCCTGCTGATGCTCAAGGGCAAGGGTTACGTTCCGGTCTATCGCCTGCAAGGACAGAGAATCTTCGCCACACCGGCAACCCCGGCCATTCAACCGACCCGGGCAACATGAAACCAATGGCATTCCCCAAAAATCCGATCCGAATTACAATACCCGTACTGTATCAATAGACATCGCCATGCACGATCCGTGCTGGCGGCACACGGGAGGCGACATGAAGGTTCGGCAGCAAGGCTTCACTCTGGTAGAGATCGCAGTCGTACTGGTCATCATCGGGCTGCTGCTCGGGGGCATCCTCAAAGGCCAGGAACTCATCAACAGCGCCAAGGTGAAGAACGTCATCGGCGATTTCCGCAACACCGCGACTTACATCTACGCCTACCAGGACCGCTTCCGTGCCCTGCCCGGCGACGATGCCGGTGTCGCCAACCGGCTGGCCGGCGCGGTGCGCGCAACCACCGGCGGCACCTCGGGCAACGGGCGAATCGAAGGCACCTGGAACTCCACCACCGTCACTGACGAAGCCGTGCTTTTCTGGCAGCACGTGCGTCTCGCCAACCTGGCCAGCGGCGACAGCCGCAACCCGGGCGCCGACGGTGTCGCGATCGCCGACTGGCTGCCCCGCAACGCCTTCGCCGGGCGCATCGGCGTCACCAGCACCAGCCCGCTCGCCGGCTGGGGCGGGAGCTTCTTCATCTGCCAGGAGAACCTCGCGGGCACCTTTGCCCGGCAGGTGGATATCGCGATGGACGATGGCCTGCCGAACACAGGCACGGTGCGCCTCCTGTCCGGTGGCGCAGCCGTCACACCGGCGGACCTCAACGACGCCACGGTCTATACCGTGTGCGCCGCCAACTGAAGTTCAGATTCCCTTCAGCAGCCGCGTCTCGGCGTTGCCGATCTGCGACGGCGTGCCGAGCAGCACCAGCACGTCCTCCAGCTCCAGCCGGGTTTCCGGCACCGGGTCAACGACCCGGATGCGCTGACGCCGCACTGCGGTGATCTCCACGCCCAGCTCCTTCAGGCGCAGCTCGGCCAGGCTCTTGCCGATCCCGTAGGCGCCGGCATCCAGCGGCACCGAGTGCAGGCGCACCTGCTGGCGCTCCTCGAGAGATTCCTCGTGCAGGTGCTCGCCGCCCCGGTAGATGCCGCGCAGCAGGTGGTAGCGCTCGGCTCGAATCTCTCGGATGCGCTTGAGGATGCGGGGCAGCGGAATCCCCACCAGCGCCAGCGCATGAGAGGCCAGCATCAGCGAAGACTCCACCGACTCCGGTACCACCTCGGCAGCACCGGCCTCCTGGAGCTTCTCCAGGTCGATCTCGTCGGCGGTGCGCACCACCACCGGCACGTCCGGCCGACACGCCCGCACCATGCTCATCGCCCGCAGCGCCGCGTCGGTGTCGGCGTAGGTGATGACCACCACCGACGCCCGCGAGATCCCCGCCGCCATCAGCGTCTCGCGCTTGGCTGCATCGCCGAAAACCACCGTCTCGCCCGCCGCGGCGGCCTCGCGCACCCGCTCCGGGTCGAGATCCAGCGCGATGTAGGTGATCCCCTCCTGCTCCAGCAGACGGCCAAGGTACTGACCGTTGCGGCCGAAGCCGCACAGGATCGCGTGCTTGTCCACGAACATCGACTGGGTGGCGATGCTGGTGAGCTGCAGCGAGCGGCTCATCCACTCCGAAGGCACCAGGCGCAGCACGATCTTCTCGCTGGCCTGCACGATCAGCGGCGCCAGCAGCATCGACAGCACCAGCGCCGCCACCACCACCTGCGACAACGCCGCCGGCAGCAGCTTCGCATCGTCGATCTGCGACAACAGTACAAACCCGAACTCGCCCCCCGCGCACAACCACAGGCCGGTGCGCGCCGCCGTGCCCTGCGGGCTGCCGAGCAGCCGCGACGCAGCCCCGGCGATCAGGAACTTGCCCACCAGCAACGCCGCCAGCATCGCCAGCACCGCTGGCAGGCTGAGGATGATCTGCCCCACGTCGAGGAACATCCCCACCGTCACGAAGAACAGTCCCAGCAGCACATCGCGGAAAGGCTTGATGTCCTCCTCCACGTGGTAGCGGTATTCGGTCTCGGAGATCAGCATGCCCGCCAGGAAGGCACCCAGCGCCAGCGACAACCCGACGATCTCGGTGAGCCACGCCAGCCCCAGCGTGATGAGCAGCACGTTGAGCATGAACAGCTCGGCCGACTTCTGCCGCGCCACATGGAAGAACCACGTGCGCATCACCCGCTGGCCGAAGAACAGCACCAGCGCCAACAGCCCCACCGCCTTGGCCGTCGCCAGCGCGAGGGTATCGAACAGCGCATCCGCCGGCCCGGAAAGCGCGGGAATCAGGATCAGCAGCGGCACCACCGCGAGATCCTGGAACAGCAGCACGCCGATGGTCTCGCGACCATGCTTCGAATCCAGTTCAAGGCGATCCGACAGCAACTTGGAGAGAATCGCGGTGGACGACATCGCCAGCGTTCCACCCAGCGCAAACCCCGCGCCCCAACCCAGCCCACCGACACGCGCCGCGATCATCGCCAGCACGACGGACGCCAGCACCTGCATCGCGCCCAGCCCGAACACGATGCGCTTCATGCTGTACAACCGCGGCAGCGAGAACTCCAGCCCGATGGTGAACATCAGGAACACCACCCCGAACTCGGCGAGGTAGCGCGCCCCGCCGGTGTCCGGCATCAGGTTCATCGCGTGGGGCCCGACGGCCGCGCCGACCATCAGGTAGCCGAGCACCGGCGGCAGGTTGAGCGACCGGAAGATACCGACCACCAGCACCGCACCGGCAAGAAGAGCGAGCACCAGCTCGAGGGTATTGACCATGGATGGCAGGGGCGCCCGGGACGGGCGGAATAGTCGATCTGATATACTCCTGAGCCCGATTATACCCACGCCGCCCATGAGCTCCGCCCCGAATCCCGCTGCGCATGACCGCGTCCTCGCCCTGGCCCGCCACGTCCTCGAGATCGAAGCCGACGCCGTTCGCGCGCTGGCCGACCAGCTGGGGCCGGAATTGGTCAAGGCAGTTGACCTAATTCTCGCCTCCAGCGGGCGGGTCATCGTGTCGGGTGTCGGCAAATCGGGGCACATCGGGCGCAAGTTCGCAGCCACCCTGGCCAGCACCGGCACCCCCGCCTATTTCGTCCACGCTGCCGAAGCCGCCCACGGCGACCTGGGCATGATCACCGCCAACGACGTGCTGATCGCCCTCTCCTACTCCGGCTCCGGCGAAGAGTTGTTGAAGATCGTCCCCCTCGTCAAACGCCAGGGCGCCCGGCTGATTGCCATCACCGGCAACCCCGACTCACCCCTCGCCCGCGAGGCCGACGTGCATCTCAACGGCGCGGTCAAGGAAGAAGCCTGCCCGCTCAACCTCGCGCCCACTGCCAGCACCACCGCCAGCCTGGCCCTGTCCGACGCCCTCGCGGTGGCGCTGCTCGACGCCCGCGGCTTTGGCGCCGACGATTTCGCCCGCTCGCACCCCGGCGGCGCCCTCGGCCGTCGCCTGCTCACCCACGTGTCCGACGTGATGCGCAGCGGCGCCGCAGTCCCGAAAGTCGCCGAAGACGCGCTGCTCGCCGACGCCTTGATGGAAATGACCCGCGCTGGCATGGGCATGACCGCCATCGTCGATGCCGACCAGCGCATCGTCGGGATCTACACCGACGGCGACCTGCGTCGCTCACTGGCCAGCGGCTGCAACTTCACCACCGCCCGCGTGGCCGACGTGATGAGCCGTGGCCCGCGCACCATTCACGCCGAAGCCCTCGCCGTCGAGGCGGCCGAAATGATGGAGACGCGTCGCATCAGCCAGTTGCTGGTGACCGACGCCACCGGCCGCCTCATCGGCGCCCTCAACCACCACGACCTGATGCTCGCCAAGGTCATCTGATGGCAAGCGCAACCCTCACTACGCGGAGCCCCCGATGAACGGCCGGGGCCACAGCCTCTTCCCCCTCGTGGTGCTGACGCTCCTCGCCGGCGTTTCGGTGTGGCTCGACCGGGTCACCCAGCAGCCCGCCGCTGCGCGGACAGAAAAAACCCACGAGGCCGATTTCTCCGCCGACAAGCTCACCGTCCGCCGCTTCGACCTCACCGGCAAGATCCAGTATGTCCTGGTGGCAGACCGGATGGTCCATTACGCCGACGACGAAACCACCGAACTCGTCCGCCCGCGCCTTAATTACCTCAACCGCCCCGAGCCCGTGTGGGTCGAATCCAACTTTGCCCGGGTCAGCAAGGACGGGGACACCGTGGTTCTTTCCGACAATGTCTTCGTCCGCCGCGACGCCACCGCCAGCAAGCCCGAATCCACCCTGCGCACCGAAGAGATGACCGTCTGGCCCGACGACGAGAAGATGCGTTCCGACAAGCCCGTCACGCTCACCCAGGGCAAGACGACCATCAAGGCCGAACGCATGGAAAGCGACAACATCGTCGGCGAAGTCCGCCTGCAGGGCCAGGTCCGCGGCACCATTTACCGAAACACCCCGACGCCGAAACCATGAAACCATTCGTCCGGCTCCACGCCCATCTCGCCCCCCTTCTCGCGGTCGTCGCCCTCGCGGCGGCCGCCCCCGCCCACGCCGAGAAGGCCGACCGGGGCAAACCGGTCAACATCGAAGCCGACAAGGTGACGGTGGACGACAAGAACAAGATCCACATCTTCGAAGGCCACGTCGTGCTTACCCAGGGCACCCTCGTCATCCGCAGCGACAAGCTGGTGGTAAGCCAGGATCTGGAAGGCTATCAGCGTGGCATCGCCACTGGCGGCGAAGGCGGCCTGGCCCGCTTCCGCCAGAAGCGCGAAGGCAAGAATGAGTGGGTCGACGGCGAAGGCGAGCGCATCGAGCATGACGCCCGCAGCGAGCTGTCCCAGTTCTTCCTGCGCGCCCGGGTCAAGAGCGGCGAGGATGAAGTGCGCGGCCAGTACATCCAGTTCAACGGCGTCACCGAAACCTACCTCGTGACGAATGGGCCAAATGCCACCACCCTGCCCAGCCAGCAGGGCCGCGTGCAGGTCACCATCCAGCCCAAGAAAAAGGACGGCCCCGGCAACCTATGATTAGCACGATGCAGCGTAAAGCCGCAGCCCTGAACGATCTCCTGGCAGTTTCGCCCATCGAATACAAACGTTTGATTGCAAAAGGATTGCACCACCAATAAGATTGTTGTGCATTGCAACAAAAAATTGTTGACAGGTCTTCCGCGCTGAATATAATGGACTCCATTGCTGCGGCGCACAAAGAGGCGCCGGATGATTGCAGTTAATAGATCCACATTCACTTAAGGAGATTGATATGAGCACCCCCGAGCAAATCGTTGCTGCCAACAAGGCTAACGTTGAAACCCTGCTGACCCTGGCCAACACCGCCTTCGCCAGCGCTGAGCGCATCGCCGCCCTGAACCTGAACACCGCCCGCGCTGTTCTGGAAGACTCCGTTGCCGCCGCCAAGACCCTGCTGGGCGCCAAGGATGCCCAAGAGCTGCTGGCCCTGCAAACGTCCCTGGCCCAGCCGGTTGTCGAGAAGGCCGTCGCCTACTCCCGCAGCATCTACGAAATCGCTTCCCAGACCCAGGAAGAAGTTTCCAAGCTGTTCGAAGCTCAAGTGGCTGAAGCCAACAAGACCTTCGCCGCCGCCCTCGACAAGGCTGCCAAGTCCGCTCCCGCCGGTTCCGACGTCGCCGTGGCTGCTGTCAAGTCCGCCATCGCCGCCGCCAACTCCGCCTACGACAGCGTGACCAAGGCCGCCAAGCAAGTTGCCGAGATCGCCGAAGCCAACGTGGCCGCCGCGACCAACGCCACTGTCAAGGCCGTCAGCACCACCGCTCCCGCCAAGTCCTCCAAGAAGGCTGCCTAATCTGGCCAGCTGACTGGAAGCAGATGCCTCGCGCGTCTGCCTGACAGGCAAAAGAAAGCCCGCCCTGCTTCGGCAGCGCGGGCTTTTTTACGTCCACCGTTGCTGCCTGGCGTGTCAATTTCGCTGACAGGTATCACGGCATGGATGCAGAGCGGCGGGATACGTGATATTTTTCTCAGGTTGTGAAATCGCATTTCAGGAAGCGTATTTCGCAAGCGCGCCGGACCATCGTGGCTTGCGCAGGGCTGTCGTCAAAATAATCCAATACTGAGGGAAGACTAATGGCTACTGGGAAATCGAAGATCATCTACACGCTCACTGACGAAGCCCCGCTGCTCGCGACGTGTGCATTCCTTCCGATCATCCGGACCTTCACCGGCCCGGCCGGCATCGAGATCGAGAAGGCTGACATCTCCGTGTCTGCCCGCGTGCTGGCCGAGTTCTCCGAATGCCTGAGCGACGAGCAAAAGGTTCCTGACACCCTCGCCGCCCTGGGCAAGAAGACCCTCGAAGCGGACGCCAACATCATCAAACTGCCGAACATCAGCGCCTCCGTCGCCCAGCTCAAAGCCTGCGTTAAGGAACTTCAGGCCAAGGGCTACCCGATTCCCGACTACCCAGAAGCCCCGACCACCGACGAAGAGAAGGCCATCGTCACCCGTTACGGCAAGTGCCTGGGCTCGGCCGTGAATCCGGTGCTGCGCGAAGGCAATTCCGACCGTCGCGCGCCCCTCGCCGTCAAGAACTACGCCCGCAAGAACCCGCACTCCATGGGCGAATGGAAGCAGTGGTCCCAGACCCACGTCTCGCACATGCACCACGGCGATTTCTACCACGGCGAAAAGTCCATGACCCTGGACAAGGCCCGCAACGTGCGCATGGAACTCATCAGCAAAGGTGGCAAGATCACCGTGCTGAAGCCGAAGGTCGCGCTGCAGGACGGCGAAATCATCGACTCCATGTTCATGAGCAAGAAGGCGCTGTGCGACTTCTACGAGAAGGAACTGGAAGACTGCCGCGAATCGGGCATCCTTTTCTCGCTGCACGTCAAGGCCACGATGATGAAGGTCTCGCACCCCATCGTGTTTGGCCATTGCGTCAAGATCTTCTACAAGGAAGCCTTCGAGAAGCACGGCGAACTGTTCAACGAGCTGGGCATCAACGTTAATAACGGCATGGTTGATCTGTACGAGAAGATCAAGACCCTGCCGGAATCCAAGCGCGACGAGATCATCCGCGACCTGCACGCCTGCCAGGAGCACCGTCCGAAGCTGGCGATGGTGGACTCCGCCAAGGGCATCACCAACTTCCACTCTCCCAACGACGTGATCGTCGATGCCTCCATGCCGGCGATGATCCGCCAGGGCGGCAAGATGTGGGGCGCCGATGGCAAGCCGGCCGACTGCAAGGCCGTGATGCCTGAATCCACCTTTGCCCGCATCTACCAGGAGATGATCAACTTCTGCAAGACCAACGGCAACTTCGACCCGAAGACCATGGGCACCGTGCCGAACGTCGGCCTGATGGCCCAGAAGGCCGAAGAATACGGCTCCCACGACAAGACCTTCGAGATCCTCGAAGACGGCATCGCCAACATCGTCGACATCGACTCCGGCGAAGTGCTGCTCACCCAGAACGTCGAAGCTGGCGACATCTGGCGCATGTGCCAGGTGAAGGACGCCCCGATCCGTGACTGGGTCAAGCTGGCCGTCACCCGTGCCCGCAACTCCAACACCCCGGCGGTCTTCTGGCTCGACTCCTATCGTCCCCACGAAGCCGAGCTGATCAAGAAGGTCCAGACCTACCTCAAGGATCACGACACCAGCGGCCTCGAGATCTACGTCATGTCCCAGGTCCGCGCCATGCGCTTCAGCCTGGAGCGCGTGATCCGCGGCCTCGACACCATCTCCGTCACCGGCAACATCCTGCGCGACTACCTCACCGACCTGTTCCCGATCATGGAACTGGGCACCTCCGCCAAGATGCTGTCCATCGTCCCGCTGATGGCCGGTGGCGGCATGTACGAGACCGGTGCGGGCGGCTCTGCGCCGAAGCACGTTCAGCAGCTCACCGAAGAAAACCACCTGCGCTGGGATTCGCTGGGCGAGTTCCTGGCGCTGGCCGTGTCGCTTGAAGATCTGGGCCTGAAGGAAGGCAACAAGCGCGCCGTGCTGCTGGCCAAGACCCTCGATGCGGCCACCGGCAAGCTCCTCGACAACCGCAAGTCGCCGTCGCCGAAGACCGGTGAGCTCGACAATCGCGGCTCCCAGTTCTACCTGGCCATGTTCTGGGCCCAGGAACTGGCGACCCAGACCGAGGACACCGAACTGGCTGCCCACTTCAGCAAGCTGGCCAAGGCCCTCACCGACAGCGAAGCGCAGATCGTTGCCGAGCTGAAGACCGTCCAGGGCAAGGCCGTGGATATCGGCGGCTACTACAAGGCCGATTCCGACAAGTGCAAGGCCGTAATGCGTCCGAGCCCGACCCTGAACGCAGCCTTGAAGGCTGCCCGGGTGTAAGGAAAATCTGGCTCGCCACCGCAGGGGCCAGTAGAAACGGGGGTGCGCCGGCAACGGCCCACCCCCGTTTTTTTCCACCACGCTCGTTCATGAAGCCCGGCCCGCGCCGGGCTTCATGCTTTCGGCTGATCAGTCCGGCACGCTCACGGTGCCAGCGGCGTAGCTGATGACGTCGCCTGCCGCCGGGTTGGTGGCAATCGGCGGCACGTTGCTGACGCTGATTGCCGGGGCGCTGCCGGCCGTGCCGCCCCGCGGCGTGGTGCGCACAACCTGGGAAGCCGGCAGTGGGGCACCGGTCTTGAGGTGCGCATACATCAGGTCGAGCGCCTGATTGAAGTAGGTATGCAGCGGCACAATCCGGCTGTCGTAGCCCGGCAAGAGGTCGATGAAGCTGTCGAAGTGCTGGGCGTTGGTCACCTCATAGTAACGCAGCCGGCTGCTGCCAGCCTTCTGGCTGGCGCCGTAATACGCCCGGGCGGCGTGATTGACCGGGATCAGGGTGTCGGAGCGTCCGGCCACGATGATCGTCGGCTTGGTGCCGAGCTTCGCCTCGACCTGCACTTCCCGAATGCCCTTCTGCACCTTTTCGGACATGGCCAGCTGGGTGCCGGTGAGTTTGGCGCCCGTTACCGGATCAAGGCCCGTCACCATGGCCCGGGCGCACAGGGCCCCATCCAGCGCACCGTCGGCCCTGTTGGTGGAGGGCGACTTGGCGTTGATGTCGCGGGTCGGGCCGCCCACCGCGTCGTTGTAGACCAGGTTGATGCCGCTGGTGGGCGGCACGCCGTTACCCACCGAGAAGATCATCGACTGGACGAGGGCCGACGCGGCCGCCACTGCACCCGTGCCAGCAGTGGTGGCAAAGCTGAAGCCACAGGCGTTATCGAGCACGCTGAAGCGCCCGAGGGTGTTGAGGTAGGTGACGACGATGGACGGGGTGGCGAAGGCGTGGTGGGTGGCGTGGAGCACGTCGTGCTCGGCCGCCCAGCCGTAGCTGTGGAGCTTCTGCAACGCCTCGTCGGCCTGGCCGGAGAGGGTAGTGGCGGTGAGCAGACCCTTTTCCTTGAGCGAGGTGCAGCGGTCGGTCGCGTAGAAGGCCAGCGCTGCGCCCGCCGGCCCGCCAGCCGCTGCGGCCGATAGCGCGGCGCAGGGCTGGTAGAGGTTGGCGTAGGTGAAGTAATCCAGCAGCGGCTTTCCGATGGTCGCCACCGTGGCGCTGCCCTGCTTGATGGTGATGCCGGAGACGTCCTTCGGCTGGATCTGGGGCTCACTCACCGCCACGCCATCGATCAGGCCGAGGCTGTCCTGCTCGGCGGCCATCAGCGCGGCGCCGGCGCCGTTGGAGACCGAAGAGGCGATCACCACGGTGTTGGCGGGGCGGATCACGCGCGGCTTCTTGCCGCTGTCGTCGGTCGTCGAGTACTTCTCGTTGAGCACGTAAAAGGCGAAGGCGACGGCGTCCAGCGTATTGCGCCCCCAGTCCTTTTCGGGGTTCTGCTGGGAATGGGCGTGCTTGTAGGCGATGCGGTTGGGCGTGGCGACGTTGAAGGCGTCGAGTTGGCTCTTGGTGATGTCGGCCGCAAAATGCGCCCTCTTGCCAGCCGCCGACGCGGTCGAGACCGTGCCGTCGATCATGTTCACCGTATCGCGGGCCAGGTCGTGCACGCCGTTGCCGCTGCCCTTGTCGGTGTAGGCCACCGCGCAGCCGTGCTTCAGGCCCCATTCGCCCGAGGTGCCGATGGCGCCGTAGATGCCGCGGGACCCGGACGACGTGGCGGTGACGATGCAGGGCTTTGTCTGGTCGAAGCTGTCAGGCACCTGGACCATCAGCGTGACCTTGCGCTTGCCGCTGGAATCGCCCGAATAGGCGATGGCCTCAAGCCCCGGGACCTTGCCTTCGCCCAAGGTGTTGTTGCCGTTCACGTCGATGTTGGGACCGTACAGCGTGCCGAAACCACCGGCGGCCTTGTTGGCATCGACCAGCGCCCGGTAGTTGGTGTGGATGGCGTAGCGGCGCAGTTCGGCAGCGCTGCCGAAGATCGCGGTGGTGGCGGCGGAGAGGCCGCTCTTGCCGTAGCCGGCGGTGAGCAGGTCGTCGGAGACACCGTCGTAGGTCTTGGTGGTGTAGGTGTCGGCCCAGACGTGCTCGGGCATCACGTTGTAGGTGCCGAAGCCACTGCCGCTGGGGCGCGCATCGACCAGGGTGAGCAGGCGGTCGGTCTCGTCGCCTTCCGCCTCGGCAGTGCCCGGCGTGAAGCGCGCGCTGCGCAGGCTTTCGGGGCGCTTGCCGAGTTCGGCTTCGAGGGCGTCCAGGAGCTTGGCGTCTGCGTTGGATACGGCCGCGCCGCTCACAGACTTGAAGCTGCCGGCCGAGAAGGCCGCCTGGAGTTCGGTGGCGGTCCCGACGCCGAGCGCAAGCAATGCGACGCTGTTCGTGGCGTTGTTGATGTTGGCCGGCTTGCCCCGGTCTTCGTCGGTAAGGATTGCATGCCAGACGCCCTTGTTGCCCGTGACCTGGAGCATCAAGGGGTAAGTGAGCCCGGAGGTGTCGATCACGTAGTTGCCGCTGGCGTCGGTGGTGCCGCTACGGGTCGCGCCGTTGGCGTCCTTGATGGTGACGACGGCGTTGGCGATGGCCAGGCCTTCGGCGGCAATGCCGCTCACGCTGTGGTTACTGTTGCCACTGCCACCGCAGGCGGCGAGGATCAGGGTGCTGCCAACAGCCAGGGCGATGGCCCGCATGCGAATCCGGTGTTCCATGGGTCTCCTCCGATTATGGTTTCGGTATGGCGTCGCTTGGGCGACGTCCGACTTGCATGGTGGAACACGCGGACAGCGGATGACACTGGGGTTTACCTGAACCCGCCCCGAAATCCGTCGGTCACGCCGACGGTACCGGGAAGAATTGAGCCGGACGGATCAGCGTTCGGCGGGCGTCGCGTCGCGGGGATAAAGACTGGAAAAGCGCAGCTCCTGCGGATAGGGGTAGAAATCCTCGACGTAGCCACTCCGAATCTTCTGCTGGGCGTCCTGCCAGAAGCGCGGGTCGAGCAGGTTGCGGTGATGCTTGAGGAAGGCCTTGCGGATGCGCGCCTGCCCGAGCAGGAAGGTAGCGAACTCCTCAGGGAAGATGTCCATCGGCCCGGCCGAATACCAGGGCTCGCCGGACATCTCCATCTCCTCGTTGGGCGCCGGCGGGATCTTGCGGAAATTACAGTCGGTCATGTATTCAATCTCGTCGTAGTCGTAGAACACGACACGGCCGTAGCGAGTAACGCCGAAGTTCTTCCACAGCATGTCGCCCGGGAAGATGTTGGCGATCGCCAGCTCGCTGATGGCCTGGCCGTATTCCTTGACGGCTTCTTCGACCTGCGCCTCGCTGGCCTTCTCGAGATAGATGTTGAGGGGCGTCATGCGCCGCTCGATGTAGAGGTGCTTGACCACCAGGGTGTCGCCGTCCTCCTCGATCACCGATGGCGCCAGTTCGCGCAGTTGGGCGAGGAGATCGGGGTGAAAGCGGCTCCTCGGCAGCGCCACGTTGGAGAACTCCAGCGTGTCGGCCATCCGCCCGACCCGGTCCACCTGGCGCACCAACAGGTATTTGCGCTTGACGGTGGCGCGGTCCATGTTCTTCGAGCTGCCGAAGGTGTCCTTGATGATCTTGAACACGTAGGGATACGACGGCAGCGTGAACACAAGCATGACCAACCCACGGATGCCCGGCGCCTCGATGAACTGGTCGTTGGAATGGCGCAGGTGGGCGATGAGATCCCGGAAGAAGATGGTCTTGCCCTGCTTGCCCAGGCCCAGCATGGTGTAAAGCTCGGAGCGCGGCTTGTGGGGCATGATGCTGCGCAGAAACTGCACATAGCCCGACGGGACCTCCATATCCACCAGAAAGTACGCGCGGGAGAGCGAGAACAGTAGCGAGATCCGCCAGGTGTCGAGGAGGATGGTGTCGAGGTAGAGCATTCCCGACGCCCCGTGGCGCACCGCGATCACGAAGGGATATTCCTGGTAGCCGTTGATGGCCTTGCCGATGATGTAGGCCGTCTTGTTGCGGTAGAAGGCCGAGTACAGCACCTGAATCTGGCAGTTCACCTCCATCTTCGGCCACTCGCCCAGGTGGCGCTCGACGGTGCGCATCACATAGTCGATGTCCCGGTCGAGATCCTCAAAGGCGCGCTGCCAGTCGAAATCCTCGATGACCCGGCGGATCGTCGCCCGCAGGCCCTCGTCCTGGGGGTAGTAGCTCGAATAGGTGGGCGGGAAGGATTCGATGTAATCCGTCGAGATCGCCGGGCGGGTGAAGATATAGGCGTTGTTGAAGTAATCCCGGTGCAGGATCTTGGTGGTCACCGAATTGAAGAAGGTCTCGGCCAGCTCCGGCTGCTTGTGGTTGATGAGCAGGCCGATGAAATGCAGCTTGGCCGCCTGCCAGGTGGCGTCGTCGATGGACTCGGCGTTGAATTCCTCATGCAGGCGCTGGACGGCCTCGTTTACCCGGTCGTCGTAAAACTGTACCCGGTCGCGCACGGCCGACAGCTGCCCCTGCCAGTCGGCCGCCTCGTAGCTCTCCTTGGCGCGGCGCGATGTCTCGCGAAAGATCCGGT
Source organism: Zoogloea sp. (assembly GCA_041917255.1). Classification (GTDB taxonomy): domain Bacteria; phylum Pseudomonadota; class Gammaproteobacteria; order Burkholderiales; family Rhodocyclaceae; genus Zoogloea. Next base: position 5,289 of record JAYRYA010000020.1, on the reverse strand, counting down.
AGTGCTTGTTGAAGCCCTCGACCATTGCATGGGCAATGGCCTGGGCAACCGGGTTTTCGGTGGCGCTGCTTTCCATCTTCCTTCCCCTCGAACGGTGCGCGATGTGTTGTTGTCCGGCGATGACCTACCGCGTTCTGCCTGCAAGTCTAGCACCGCGATTTTGCCGCCGTCCGACAGGCCGGATGTCGCACTGCACAAGGATTTCCGGGAATTATTGGGTGCTTTTAGCGGTCACACATTTCGGCCATAATCGGCTCGGTTTGCTCACACCGAATCCCGCTACGAGTAGGGTACGGTGGGGAGCAGATAGTGAATCGGCTGTCGCCAGGAAACCGCCCTCGACGACGTTTCGCCAACAACAGAAGTCGCGCGTCCGCAGCCTCCGCGCCCCGGCCGATTCGCCCACACATCCGAAACATCGCGAGGGAATTGGAATGAGTTCTTCTCTGATCAAGGTGCCGGCAGGCGGTCAAAAAATCGTGGCTGGCCAGGCTATCCCGGACAATCCCATCATCCCGTACATCGAGGGTGACGGCATCGGCATCGACATCACCCCGGTGATGATCAAGGTCATCGACGCCGCTGTCAGCAAGGCCTACGGCGGCAAGAAGAAGATTCACTGGATGGAGGTTTACGCCGGCGAGAAATCCACCCAACTGTATGGCCCCGACGAGTGGTTCCCGAAAGAAACCTTCGACGCCCTCAAGGAATATGCCGTGTCCATCAAGGGCCCGATGACGACCCCGGTGGGCGGCGGCATCCGCTCGCTCAACGTCGCACTGCGCCAGGAGCTGGATCTCTACCAGTGCGTGCGCCCGGTACAGTACTTCAAGGGCGTGCCGTCGCCGCTCAAGCGGCCCGATCTGGTGAACATGGTGATCTTCCGCGAGAACACCGAGGACATCTACGCCGGCGTCGAATGGGCGGCCGAATCCGAGGCGGTGAAGAAGGTCATCAAGTTCCTCACCGAGGAAATGGGCGTCAAGAAGATCCGCTTCCCGGAAACCTCCGGCATCGGCATCAAGCCGGTGTCCATCGAGGGCACCACCCGCCTCGTGCGCGCGGCCATCAAGTACGCGATCGACAACGACCGCAAGTCGGTGACCATCGTACACAAGGGCAACATCATGAAGTTCACCGAAGGCCTGTTCCGCGACACCGGCTACAAGGTGGCGCAACAGGAATTCGGCGCGGAACCGATCGATGGCGGCCCCTGGTGCAAGTTCACCAACCCCAAGACTGGCCGCGAGATCATCGTCAAGGACGCCATCGCGGATGCCTTCCTGCAGCAGATCCTCCTGCGCCCGGCCGAATACGACGTGATCGCCACCTGCAACCTCAACGGCGACTACATCTCCGACGCGCTGGCGGCGCAGGTGGGCGGCATCGGCATCGCACCGGGGGCCAACATCTCCGACCAATACGCCTGTTTCGAGGCCACCCACGGTACCGCGCCCAAGTACGCCGGACTCGACAAGGTCAATCCGGGCTCGATCATCCTCTCCGCCGAGATGATGTTGCGCCATCTGGGCTGGACGGAAGCCGCCGATCTCGTCATCAAGGCGATGGAAGCCGCCATCGGCGACAAGATCGTCACCTACGACTTTGCCCGCCTGATGGACGGCGCGACCGAGGTGTCATGCTCCGAATTCGGCGACGCGATGATCGAACGCATGTAAGCCACCCGCCAGCGCCAGGAGCACCGGCAGCAAAGCAAAAGCCCCCTTGGCAGCAAGGGGGCTTTTGCTTTGCTGCCGGAGTGGAGATCAGTCCCAGCCAGACTCCTGCAGCCACGGCCCAGGCCCGGCAGCCAGCGCGTCGCGGATGTAGGGCACGGTCGCCTCGGGCAGTTCGCCCGGCGCGCACCAGCGCAGGTCGTCGCAGCGATCCGGCTCGGCGATCACGGGCTCGCCCTGCCAGCTTGAGGCCCTTAGGAAGAAATCGATACGGTTGGTGTCGGAGCGCCGATGTACGGCCCCCACCACAGCCAGCGCCGACTCGGCCAGCGCGATGCCGAGCTCCTCGCGCATCTCGCGCACGGCGGTTGCGCGCAGGGATTCACCCTCCTCCACATGCCCGCCGGGCAGGCTGTAGAGGCCATCGAAAAAGCCGGTGCCAGCGCGGCGCATGAGCAACACGCGGCCGTCCCGCTCCAGCAGGACATGCACGCCGGTGGGGATGCCCGCATGGCGCATCAGTGCTTACCCGTGCTGCCGAAACCGCCTTCGCCGCGATCGCTCTCGTCAAAGGACTCAACCACGTTGAAACCCACCTGGAGCACCGGCACCACCACCAGTTGGGCCACGCGCTCCATCGGCTGAATGGTGAAGTGGTCGTGGCCACGGTTCCAGACGGACACGAAGATCTGGCCCTGATAATCCGAGTCGATCAACCCGACGAGATTGCCCAGCACGATACCGTGCTTGTGACCCAACCCCGAGCGCGGCAGGATCATCGCAGCAAGGCCCGGGTCGGCGAGATGGATCGCGATGCCGGTGGGCACCAGCGTGGTGTGGCCGGGCGCGAGGTTGATCGGGGCCTCGAGGCAGGCGCGCAGATCCAGCCCCGCCGAACCGCTGGTGGCGTAGGCCGGGGGCTGCTGCTTGAGGCGGTCGTCGAGGATGCGGATGTCGATGCTTTGCATGGTCGTCTCGTTCGGTTGGATTCAGGACTTGGGCAGCAGGCCCGCCAGATGGGCCACGATGGCGCGGGCCACCTCGGGCTTGGGCGCCTTGGGCAGCGGATGACGGCCGGCGTCGTCGAAGAGCACCACCTGGTTGTCGTCGCCGCCCAGGCCATCCTGCACCAGGTTGCCGACAATCAGCGGCAGCTTCTTGGCCTTGCGCTTGCCTTCGGCGTACTGGTCGAGGTTCTGGCTCTCGGCGGCAAAACCCACGCAGAACGGCGGATTCGGCAAGCCAGCCACATCGGCCAGGATGTCCGGGTTCGGCGTGAGGGTGATCGCCATCTCGGCGCCGGATTTCTTGATCTTGTGCTCGGCCGACGTCGCCGGCCGGTAATCCGCTACCGCCGCCACGCCGATGAAGACATCCGCACCAGGCAGCGCCGCGAACACCGCCTCGCGCATCTCGAGCGCGCTCTTCACGCTCACCCGCGCACAGCCCGCCGGCACCGGCAGTGCCACCGGGCCGCTCACGATCGTCACGTCGGCACCCGCCTGGGCGCAGGCCCGGGCCAGCCCGTAGGCCATCTTGCCTGAACTGGAGTTGGTGATGCCGCGCACCGGGTCGATGGGCTCGAAGGTCGGTCCAGCCGTCATCACGATGCGCCGGCCCGCCAGCTTCTTGGGCTGGAAGAAGCCGATCACCGCTTCGCAGAGTTCTTCTGGCTCCAGCATCCGCCCGAGGCCCACTTCACCACAGGCCTGCTCTCCGGCGGCCGGGCCAAACAACGTCACGCCGTCGTCGGCCAGCTGACGCACGTTGCGCCGTGTGGCCGGGTGCTCCCACATCTGGCGGTTCATGGCCGGCGCCACCAGCAGTGGGCAGTCGCGGGCAAGACACAGGGTGGTCAGCAGGTCATCGGCCAGTCCATGCACCAGTTTGGCCATCACGTCGGCAGTGGCGGGAGCGATCAGGATCGCGTCGGCGTCGCGTGTGAGGTCGATGTGGGCCATGTTGTTGTCCATGCGCGGATCCCACAGATCCGACCACACCCGATTGCCCGACAGGGCCTGAAAGGTGACCGCCGTGACAAACCGCGCGCCGCCCTCGGTGAGCACCACATGCACATCCGCCCCGGCCTTGCCCAACAGCCGTAACAATTCGGCCGCCTTGTAGGCCGCCACCCCGCCGGTCACGCCCAGCACCAGTTTCCTGCCCTTCAGCTCGCTCATGCCAATGTTATGATCCGCATCTTTCGGAAGCTGGAATTGTACACGCCATGGCAATCACCGACTGGCCTGCAGACGAACGCCCGCGGGAACGCCTGCTCGCCCGGGGCGCCACCGCGCTCTCCGACGCCGAACTCCTTGCGCTGTTCCTGCGGGTCGGCATCAAGGGCAAGAGCGCCGTGGATCTCGCTCGCGACCTGCTCACCGAATTCGGCAGCCTGACTGCCCTATGCAGCGCCTCGCCCGGCGCCTTCTCGGCAATTCCCGGAATGGGTCTCGCCAAGTACGCCCAATTACAGGCCGTGCTCGAACTCGCCCGCCGCGCCCTGGGCGAGGAAATGGCCCAGCGCGACGTGTTCGACTCCCCCGCCGCAGTGCGCGACTGGCTGCGCCTCAAGCTCGGCCGACTCCCACGCGAAGTCTTCCTGGTGATCCTGCTTGACAGCCAGAACCGGGTGATCGGCAGCGAAGAGCTCTTCCAGGGCACCCTCGCCCAGACCTCCGTCCATCCCCGCGAAGTCGTCAAGCTGGTGCTCGCCCACAACGCGGCGGCCGTCATCCTGGCCCACAACCATCCGTCGGGCGTTGGCGAGCCCAGTCAGGCAGATCGCCTCCTCACCGACACCCTCAAACAAGCGCTGGCGCTTGTGGACGTGCGGGTTCTGGACCACTTCATCGTTGCCGGCAATGCGAGCCCGGTATCTTTCGCAGAGCGTGGCCTGCTGTAGGTTTTGACGGCTTCCGCGGTCCTTTCTTAGGAAAAACGCGGCAAGCTCTTGATTCAAGCGAATTTCGTCCTATATAATCGACGGTCTTACCGAATCAAACCAGTTTGGAGCAACAAATGGCTCGCGTTTGCCAAGTGACCGGAAAAGCACCGATGGTGGGCAACAACGTTTCCCACGCGAATAACAAAACCAAGCGCCGCTTCCTGCCGAACCTGCAAAACCGCAAGTTCTGGAGCGAAGCCGAGAACCGCTGGGTGCGCCTGCGCGTATCCAACGCTGCCCTGCGCACCATTGACAAAAAAGGCATCGACGAAGTCGTCGCTGAGCTTCGCGCTCGCGGCGAAAAGGTCTGATCCCTTTAAAACCAGGAGATAGATCGAAATGGCAAAAGGCGGCCGCGAAAAGATCAAGCTCGAGTCCACCGCAGGGACCGGGCATTTCTACACCACGTCCAAGAACAAGCGCACCACCCCCAACAAGCTGGAATTCAGCAAGTACGATCCCGTTGCCCGCAAGCACGTGCCGTACAAGGAAGTGAAACTCAAGTAATTGCTTCCGGCACGCGATTACCGCTTGTTGCACCGCAAAACAAAAACCCGCCTAAAGCGGGTTTTTTGTTGTCCGTCAAGGACGCAAACTCGGCACGCCCTCGCCACCCACCCCGCCCCAGCACCAAAAACAAAACCGCCGGCACACTTGCATGTGCCG
>JAYRYA010000019.1:0-86419 GCA_041917255.1 Zoogloea sp. | reverse complement strand
CCATTCCCTCGCCCATTCGATGGGCATCAAAACGGGATTGGGAATCCAATTCCGGGAATGAAGTCATGAGAAGTCGGATGGCGAGGGCCACTGCTGGTGCGGTTTCTCGGGGTTTTGCATCGGCCTGCTAGCGTTGTTGTGTTGTCCCTTGCAGAACAGGCAAGTTCCGGCAGGATTAGGCTGCGTCAGATGTTTGTTGAAATTGGGTTTGATGGGGCGCTAATTCGAGAGTTGGAGTTGGTATATTTTGCATCATCAGTAATTTCGTACATTTATTTTATTAAAGGTAGGCAGCTTGGCCGAGAAAAAATACTTGATCAGTTTGCAGTGAAAATACTTTTAGGAAGTTCAAGTCTTTTTAACTCAGGAGAGTCTATTGGTGAGGCTGTTTCTCAATACCGTGCACGATATTTGGAATATGGAGAATTGCTCGATTTTCTCTTTTCTGGAGTGGACAATGAGGGGGCGCCCAATTTATTGGCGTGCCGCGTCTTTGAAAGAGCGACAGGTCTCAGCTCTAAGATGCATTCAATTGCGGTTCAGGTTTCAGAAAGTTATTTGTTTGATTTTATTGTCGATCAACTTAATTGCATTGAAAATCTGTAAACTTTCATTTATTAACAGCTTTTTGACATTGTCGGTGTAAAGAAAGCGACCTACGTTAAATTTTTGCCAAATATATGCTGGGTATTTTAGGGGCAGTAGAGCAGATGATTGGTTCAGATTTGGCGTCGGCGTTACGTTAAATTACGCGGCGACTGGTTGCACCCAATCCTTCTTTAAGCAGGCTGTGCACGCTTCGTAAGCGGTCTTACCATTGGCGGTGGCCGGTCCTCGTCGTCAATGAACGCCTTGCCTCTGACGATGCGCCCCCCGGTCGGTTGATGCACCACGATCCCGAACAGTGCAGCCAGCTCAACCCCCACGCTACTGCATGGCTCAAAGCGGTACAGCAGTCTAGTGCGCGGGCGCCACTTGTAATCTTGGAACTCATGGCACCTCTCGGAGATTTCGCCATCTTCCGCCATGTCCATCAGCGCCCGTGATGCGCGCTGCATGTTCATGTCCAGCGCTGCGCAAACTTCCTTAGTGCCGAACCACTCACCCCGATGTGCAAGCAAGAACTCTCGAACGCATGCGCGGATGGCGTCGTATAGGGCTGGTTCCAGTCGCGGCATTTACTGCACCCAGCTAAACAAAAAGGGCAACAAAATGATCGCGTTTAGATCAGCCGTCGCGTTATTGACGTGCTGAAGGTGCAGGCCCGTAATCCTGTCTGCACAACTGATAAATTCATGCTGCGTTACGCCGCCTGTTACGGTCGCCATGTCGAAATACCTTCATTGTTTAGCTTGATGGTATTTCGATCCCGTCTGGGCACTTAGTCGTAGTCCTTGAGGAATGTCCAATAGATTCTACGATTGAGCCGGCTGTCAAATCCGGATCGGTCGTGGCTTGCGTATTTCCGCGCCGATGATGGACTCCGAAAATTGACCCGCCCAACTGACCAAGCGGGGATTTCGCGGGGATGGCAACGATATCCTCCGCCAAGGCATTGCCGGGATTGTGCCGTTGTCGGACGGTCTGCTGGATGCGTGAATACGCCTACGGCTTGAATACCGGCCCGTGGCTGGGTTTTACGTGGGTGGGTGGTGGGGTACGGGTGGGTTATGCCTCGAACCCCCTTCCTCGGGCCTTGAGCACGTCCAACCAGTCACAGATGATTTCGGGGACGACCACCTCCACATCGAAGCCCTTGAGCTTCAGGCGGTGGGCTGCCCGGTACGCCGCGGCCTGCCCGGCAAAGTTCGCGTCGTTGTCCGCGAACACGATCACCTCGCGAACCCCAGCTGGTGGCTCGAAGCTCTCGATGCCCTGAGCGCTGATGCAGGACCACACCGGCACCTCGAACAGTTCGAACGCGGCCAATGCGGTCTCGATACCTTCGGCAATGCCCAGGACCTCAGAAACAGCCGTCAGGCGAATTGCCGCGCCCGCGAGGGGTAACCCCTGCATGAGCTTCTTTGGAGTCAGCACGGGCGCCTTACGGCCGTCCTGGAGGTATGTTCGGTGCAGGGATACGGCGCGACCGTCCGGCGCGGTCACGGTGGCAAGCATCGCGGGGTAGGTGCCCTGGTGATCGCCGTCCTGATACCGCAAGCCGGAATGCACCCGGACGGCTTCCGGCAGATCGTACAGGCGCAGCCCCCGGCCAAGCAGATACCGCTCTGCGTCGTCGCCCCGCTGAATCGGCTTCGATTCCCGCCACACCCGGCGCAGGGCGGCGAGCTTGTCCTCGTCGGTGTGCTCGGGCCGGGTTCCGTTCGGCCGCACCACACCCGCCAGCCTTTCGATTTCGCGGGCTGCATCCTTGAACGACAGGCCGGTGATGCCCATCGCCAGCTTCACACCGTCACCGGCACCGCAGCCGCTGCAGAAGTAGGTGCCGCGCCCGTCCTTGTCATCGAAGCGGAAGCGGTCCCTGCCACCACACAAAGGGCAAGGGCCGTGCTTGCCGGACAGGCTGCGCTCGTCCATGCCCAGCGTCGTCAGGATGGATCGCCAGCGGCCGGCGGCGGCGGTCCGCACGTCGATACGGTCACCCATGCTGACGGCCCTCCTGCGCCTTCTCGCGGGCCTTGGCGGCTGCTATCTGGCGGGACTTGAGCCAGCCCATCAGCTCGGCAGTCGGTGCGGCCTCAACGGCTTTCATGCCACGCGGCCACACGTCGAACATCTCCCGGTACTTGTGCGAGACCCAGCCGGGCGAGTACCCGCGGGCGCGGGCTACGTGCAGGAGCTGCGAATAGACGTGCTGCTTGCGGTCGGGCGTCGCCGGCTTCTTGGTCTTGCGATCCAGGCGCACCAGCTCTCCGTCTGCCACCTCAACATTTGATTGGCGCTGCGGCTTGAATCCGCACTTGGGGCACTCATGCACACCAGCATCGCGGACGAATTTGCACTTCGGGCAGGGCTTCGGCTCGGACTTCTTGCGCTCTTCCTTCCGGCCGCCGGACTTGTTGGCGTTGCCGTCGTTCAGTTCGAGCGGCAGGTCGTCGAAGGGGTGCCCGATGCGCTCCACGCTGCCGGAGTGATCCAGCAGCAAGGCGCGGATCTTGCCGGGCGCCGGGCGAAGGACACGGCCGACCATCTGCAAGAACCGGGTGAGACTCTTCGTGGGCCTCGCCAGGATCATGCAGCTCGTGTCGGGCACGTCGAAGCCTTCCGACAGCAGGGAGACATTCGACAGGAGCGTGAAGTCGCCGCGCTCGAAGCGCCCCAGGATGTCGGCGCGGGTCTCGTCGTCCATGTAGCAGTCGAGGTGCTCGGAGGTCACGCCAGCGGCGTGGAACTGCTCGACGATGTGCTGGGAGTGCGCGATGGACGATGCAAAGCAGATGGTTTTGACGCCTCCGGCGAGCTTGAACCAGTGCCGCAGGATGTCGCCCACCAGCTCCGGCCGGTCGGCGGCCTCTTCGATGTCGGCCTGCCGATAGTCCTGCTCGCCCTCGGCGGTGCGAGAGGTTTTCGCGCCAGTCATGTCCGGGCAGCTCGGTGCGTAGATTTCGAGGTCTGTCAGATGCCCCGCATCCACCAACGATTGCACCGTCGCGCCAATCACCAACTCCTCGAACAGCGGCCTATCCGCCAGCTCGGGGTACGGCTTACCCAGCCCTCGGGCAAAGGGCGTTGCGCTCAGGCCGATGCAGGGGGCGCGGTTGTAGCGGAACAGCAGGCTGCGGTACTTCTCGCTCCCGGCGCAGGCGTGTGCCTCGTCGATGATGAACAGGGCCACGTCATCGAAGAGGCAGTTGCGGGCGTGGATGGTGTCGATAGAGGCCACGACAACGCGGTGGTGCAGGCCGTGCGTGTTCTCGCCCTGGAGGATGCCCACATCCAGCCCGGCGGCCCGCAGCGCGGCGGCGAACTGGTGCACCAGTTGCTTGCGATTCGCCAACACGACAACGCGGCCCCTGGACTTGCTCAGGGTCATTTGCGTGATGGCCGTCGCAACGCGGGTCTTGCCCCCACCGGTCGGCAGGTAGGCCAGGACGCGGCGGCGCCCGGCCTTGAGCGAGTCGCGGACCTCCGTCACCAGACCGGTCTGGTAGTCCCGCAGGCTGATAACCCCGGCCCCGGCCAAGGGGGTGGATGCTTGGGCTTGGGTGCTCATCGCTCCACCTCCCAATCAGGGGTTAGGGTGAAGTCAGAAACAGCAGCAGACTCTATGCCCTCAACATCTCCCCCTTGGCTAGGGCTAGGGCTAGGGCTAGGGTTAAAGGACTCGACAGACACCCGGCGGGATACTCGCGGGTTACTCGTCGAGTTACCCGACGGCTTACCCAGACTGCCCGAAACGCTAGTATCGGCGCGGGTTTTGCGGGCGTTGGTCTTGGCCGCTCCAGTCTTTCCTCCCTGCGCTTGGCGCTCGCGGATGCCTTCAACGCGCTGGCGGTAGGCTTCAAGGTCGGGCGACGTGATGCGGCCGTTTTCGACCTCGAAGAACGGCATGACGTACGGAAGCTCAGCGGCGATTTCTGCGGGGTCGAACCCCAGGATGCGGGCAAGAACTTCCGCCGATTCGGGCAGGAACTGATTGACCCAGCACTCCAGGCGCATCGAGTACAGCAGCCCCCGCTGGGCGAGGGTCAGCGTCCGGTATTCGAACCGGGCCATCATATTGGCGACGTACTCCTGGTATGCCGGCGAGGTGCGATTGGCGACCATCAATCCACCTCCTGCGCCGGCTCGGCGATCAGCTCATAGACGGCGACGCCGCGGTGCGGATAGCCCTGATCGTCGTAAATCGTCACCCGCGAAACGGTCGGAATGTCGTAGCCCAGCGCCCGCAACTCAAAGATGCGAGTTTGCGATTGCATGATGCCGGCACGCCGGAAGTCGAGTGTGTGCTTCGGGCCTGTCTGCAGCATCTCTACAATTCGCTGACGCTGGGCTTCGCCGGCGGTGCTGACGTGCGGGTGATGGGCTGCTACAGGTTCGGGGAGGATTTCCAGGACGATATCCCTGGCGGTAGAATCTTGGCGCTGATAGCCGTTAGCTTCACCGACTTCGCCCGCCTGGCCGCGGGCGTTGTCACGTCTGGAGGCGGTCATTTCGCCACCTCGCCACGTGCCAGTGCGTCTATCTGATCGGCCGGCCAACCCAAAAACCGGTTAGGGCGCTTGGTCGGGCGGACCCCGTAGTAGGCGCCGTCTCGGCAGATTGCGGCGCGCAGCGTCTGGGGGCGGACGCCGAGCATGGCGGCGGCCCGGTCTGTACTGTAGATGCGCAGGATGGACGCGATGTCCGTGCGCTTAGTGATCTGACTGTGTGTAGTTTGCATTGCTGGCGCCTCATCAAAGTGATGGCGCCAGTCTATTTGGCGATATTTAGCTATGTAATTACCCTACAGTGCCCTATTAATCAATTTAAGAGGCAATGATGGGTTTTGTAATTGTTTGAATCAATGAGGTTTATTCTTATTTTTCTTGCTATAAGGTTCGGTCTGTTTTTCTTTTAATTTCGAGGCAATCACGGGCAAAGCTCTGCGGTAAAAATTGGATGGGTTCTTTCCCGCCCACGGAGCAAGGGCACACTTGCCCACTCCTGATTTGCCGTTGCGTTGCGTCGCAAAATGCTTTTTTGTTCTTACGAACTCGCTGTACAGAGAGCCGCACAGCCAATGAAATGAACCGTCCTCCTGACAATTCTCGCCCAGCGGTCCGGGCATAGCGTTACGGTCAAATGGCTCATTAATGCTGGTGGCGAAATCCTTTAAGGCATTGAGGATGCCCTCTAACAGGATAGGAGCATTGCTCGGCTTTCTACCAGGCTTGCGCTTTGCTGATTGCGGCACTGCCGACTCGGCAATGGCAGCTTCCGCTTCGCTCGGCGCCTGCGCTTGTTCTTCCTGGAGTGACACTACGGCATCGCCGGATAGCTGTGCCTGAAGAAGCCGTGCTTGACCGCGCAGGGCATGCAGTCGGTCGGATTGCGCAATTTTTTCTGTGATGCTCTGCGGCTTCAGAATTTCCCAGCTACGAATATCTCGTTCTAGGCTGAATCGCCGACAGCGCAGATCCCAATCCCGACCACGTTCATTTTCGGTGTTCGGGTCGTCAAGATAATCACGCTGCTTCACTGCATCTCTACGTTGCGCAGGGTTAATCGCATCCCAAGGGAACGATATGCGGTTCTGAATCGATGCGGGAAGGTCATTGAGATTGCTATCGTAGTCCTTCTCATCAAGCGCAGATTCAAGCGGCTGATAAGGCGGCTTCGCGAACACCTTGCGCAATGCGTCCTCATCAAAACCCTCCATCACCACAGCCTCTAGGTCTAAGGAAACCGATGGCCGAACCGTAATTGCAGGGTGCTCGCTCTCTTCAATGTTCAGTGCGTCCGGTCTGGTCAGCGAAAACCACCTAACAAAGTCATCAAGCCAAACGAATACGCCGGCCGGTAGCTTCTCGATAGCCTGACGCCTCCATACAGCGAAATTCTCACCCTCTGAATGTTCTTCGCCCTTTTTCTTCAGCTTCAGACATTCAAGCTCGTCAGTGCAGAACGACCACTCGCTGGGGAGCATCTCACGGACAAGACCATTTTCCATCACAAACGACGGAAGGGCTTCCGTATTCCGAACGGGAATGGTCGTTGTTCCGAATTGGTTGTTTGTTTGGAAAGACTTGGTGGGCTGTTGTGAGCAGGCAAAGGCGATTCCATCGGGAGAAGTCATCCACCCCCAGCGACCGGCGAACGGTAAAGCACGAACGGGCAACGCTTCACGCCCATGAATGTGGACAATTATTTGCATATGCGCCCCTTTGCGCTTGCCCTTGAAGAAGGTGCCGCGCCAGCCGGGCAAGGGAACCCGGTTTTCCTCCCGTCGGAGTAGGCGCGGCGTTGGTGCTCGGTCAGGCGGCCATCGGCTCGCGTTCAATGACGATGTGCGGCTGCAGGCCAGCGGTGGAAGCCATGTCCATCAGTGCATCCAGCGAAAACAGGCCGATCTTGCCGCGCATCAGGTCGGAGATACGCGGCTGAGTCACCCCGAACAGGGCGGCCGCATCCTGCTGCGTCATGCCCCGCTGGCGGATGGTCTGTTCAAGCGCCTTCATCAATTCGGACTTGGCGCGCATGCTTGCGGCCTGCTGAGGGGTGTCCTCAATGGCATCCCACACGCTGCTGAAAGTCTGTTCGCTCATCGCTGTTCTCCCATCAGTGCCCTGAATCGCTTCCGGGCCAGTTCAATGTCGGCTTCGGTAGTTTTCTCGGTTTTCTTCTGGAAGCAATGCAGGACATGCACAGCGTCCGCCAGCTTCGCCAGATAGATGACCCGAAAGGCTCCGTCAGCATCACGAATCCGGATTTCCTTCACGCCCTGCCCGACGCTGTTCATCGGCTTCCAGTCGGACGGCTCAAGCCCGTTCTGCACACGGTCAATCTGATAGCCAACCTCACGGCGCGCATTCAGTGGAAATTGCCGCAGATCGTCCAGCGAGTTGCCACGGAAGGAAATCGGCTTCATGGAGTGAGTATATAAATTCTTGTATAGATATCAAGTCAGGCTTGCACCACCCGCAGCTCTGGTGCCCCTCACCCGCCTGCGCGACAAAGCGGCAGCGGTACTTGGTCAGGCTGCGAGAATTTCCGGCGCCCGCTTCACCGCAGGCATGCCAGCCATGCGCGCTTTCCAGAGATCAAAGGCGGCTTGCTGCGAGAGCCATCCATCGGCCCGGCCGCCGTTTTCCACGCCAAGCCAACCTTCCAGGCGCAAGGCCATCTCCGGCGAGATTGCAGCTCGGCCGTTGAGCACGCGGGACAGCGCAGCACGGGTCACGCCAAGCTGAACGGCGGCTTCGGTGACAGTCAGCCTCAGGGCCGGTAGCACGTCCTCCCGCAGGGTTTCGCCGGGGTGTGGCGGGTTGTGCATCGTGGTCATCTCAAATTCCTCTCAGTGGTAGTCCTGGTAATCAACCAGTACGGCATCATCGCCCTCGAAGCGAAAGGTCAGACGCCAGTCGCCATTCACGGTCACGGCGAAATGCTCCGCCAAATCCCCCTCAAGCGGATGCAGACGCCAGCCAGGCAGATTCATGTCTTCCGGCGCACGGGCGACGTGAAGCCTTGCCAGTTGCCGGGCGAGCTTTGCGGCGTGGTGCGGCTGGATGCCTGCCTTGCTACCTGATTCAAAAAAGGCCTTCAGTCCCTTGTGCTCAAAGCTCTTAATCATGGCTTAGTGTATAGCGTAGCGTTTCGGGATTCAACACTCAGGCTTTTACCACTCTCAGGCCTGCGCCTTGTTCTTCACTCGGCTGCTCGATGCCAGCCTGCTCAAGAATCCAGCCCTCGATCTTCACGTGCCACATGCGCAGCAGGTCGAGCGGCCGACGCCGGTAGTGCTTCTCTGCCGTCGCGCTCGGTTTGTGGCCCTGGATCTGAGCCACCACGCCAACGGGGCATTCAACCCACTCGGACAGGGTGCCGAAGGAGCGGCGCAGGCCGTGCAGGGACAGCGCCGGGAGGCCGGCGGCGGTCAGTGCCTTGTTGTGGGCAATGCGCGGCTCCTGAAGCCTGCCATCGGCTGCGGTGGGGCTTGAGAACACCCACTCGTTGCGACGCGGAAGAGCGGCCAGCAAGGCGGCAACATAGGGCGTCAGCGGAATCGTCCGCAGCCCTTCCACCTTGTCCCGGATCGTGAGGCTCTTCCACTGAAAGTCCACGTCCTGCCAGCGCAGGCCAGATAGTTCCTCGCGGCGCGGGCCGGTCAGCAACAGGGATTGTAGGTAGGCGGAGATGACGGGATTAGGAATCTGGCGAACCTGCTCGAACCAAGTCGCCAACTGCTCCCGCTGCAGGCAATCGTCCTTCGCAGCCTTCTTCGGCAATGACTCACGCGCTACGCGGGGCGTGCAGGCGTCAGCGTGAATCTGGTCGCGGTACTCGGGGCGGTCGGAACACCAGTTCAGGAAGGCACGCAGCAGGCCGAAGGCAAGCCGGGCATGGGTCGGGCGGCGGGCGGCTTCTTCCTCCAGCCACACGCGCACCCGGTCGGCGTCAATCCGAGCCAAGGGAAGCAACAGGAGCGGCCGGAGTGCTCCCGGCAGAGTCACATCGCTTTCGCCCTTCCTGCGGCCTCTGGTGCGCGGCTCGCCCCCTTCCTTGCTGACATTCTCGTGGTCCCGGATGTGCGGCTCGCTCCATCTCGCTTTGCGGGCTTCGATGTAGGTGTTCCAGGCTTCGAGGGCCAGCGCCTCAACGCGCCTTTCCTCTTCCCGCTTGGCCTCAACGGCGGCGCGCTTGTCGGCCTTCTCTTGGCGCGGGTCTGTCCCCTGGTCAATCAGGATTTGCAGACGGCGAGCTTCCGCCCGTGCGGCGTCGATGCCCCAGGTGCGAACATCGCCAATTGTCATACGCAGCGCCTTGCCGTTCAGGCGACCCTGGAAGATGAACCCGCGCGCTGCACTGCCCGGCGTTGCACGCACGGCCAGGCCGGGTACTTCGGAGTCCCACATGAAGGCCTGAGCGGTGCCGGTCGGACACTCGAAATCGCGAATGCGACCGGCGGTAAGTTTGTTGCGTGCCATGCTCTGGACCCCCTTTGCAAGCGCTTCATGTAAGCACCGTGTAAGCAGATTTTAGAACATAGCTCAACTTGGATCAACGCCCACAAACGATAAAACAATGCAATTACAACAAGTTGTAGAGTTTCAGCAATGCCGTTCAACGCCGAAAAACACGTCGACTTTTGGATTCATAACCCGTAGGTCGGCGGTTCGACTCCGCCCATCACCACCACAGAACACTAAGCCGCTGGATCGCAAGGTTCAGCGGCTTTTTTACGTTCCGAACCCACGTTCGGAACCACCCTCATGCGCTAACCGGGTGTTACAGGGGTGTCACTCAGGGATGTCACATGCCCGGCAGCTTCGTCATGAAATCCCGGCGCCAGACCACATTGCACTTCCAGCGTCAGCTGCGGACGACTATTGGGTGGGGAGGTGGGGAGAGGGATGACGAGTACGGGTGATCGCCCTGCATTGGCGCGCCCGCGGGCGCTCAGCCTCGCCCCGTGAGCCCCTTGAGGAAATCCGAAAAACCGCTCATCTCGGCCTCGAACTCCAGCGCGTGGATGCGCTCGCCGTCCAGGAAGCGCGGCAGGTAGGAGACATCCCGGCCGGTGGCCGTATCGATCAGCCCGGGCAGGCAGGTGGTGGCGGATTTGATGCCGATCTCCTGCAGCGCGGTGTGGGCGTTGTGGTCGTAGTTGCCACTGGGGTAGCAGTAGTGGCGCGGCTCAGGCAGGCCCTGGGCACGGATCGCGCTCGCGCAGGCAGCGAGGTCATCCTTCAGGCGCTGGGGCACGCCCACCGGATACCGGTGCACGTGCCCGTGGAGTTCGACGGCACAGTCCAATCCGGGGATGCGGACGAGCTCTTCGGGGGTCACGTAGTCGAAGCGGCGAGAGCCCAGATCCAGCTCGGCAGCGCTTACGCCGACCGCAGCAGCAAAGCGTTCGATGAGCGCCCTGTTTGCAACAGGGTCGGCGACGGCTTCGAGCTGTTCGACCAACGCGCCGAGCGGCTTGTCAGGCTGCACGTGATGGCCATCGACGCCGGGGCCGAAACCGGCCAGATCGATCTCCGATTTGCCGGATTTCCAGAGGATGTAGTTGAGCACCACCGGCGGGATCGGATTGCCCTGCTCGAAGTGCTCGGTGCACAGGTAAAGCGTGGAAGGCACGCCGTGGCGGGCCAGCACCGGCAGCAGCGTCGAGTAGGTGGAATACCAGCCGTCGTCGAAGGTCAGCACCACCGGCAGCGTCGGGCGAGCCTGGGGCGTGGCGAGTCCATCCACCGCCGCGTCCAGCGGCACCACGGTGAAGCCCTTGTCCTTCAGCCAGCGCACGCGGGCATCCAGATGGTCGGCCGAGCAGAACAGCAGCGGGTTGAAGCGGCGTTCGTCGCCGATGTTGCCCCCGTGGTAGCACAGGATGCGCAGCTTCGAGCGGGTGAGGCGACGGGAGAGGCCGAACAGGCCCAGCGCGCGCGCGAGCCACAGCAGAGAGAGTTTGAGCGTCTTTTTCATGCGGATCGGTTGATCTTCACGCCGGCCTGCGCCAGCGACGGCGCACTGTAGCAGAGTCTCGCCGACCGCCGGGTGCGCCACGACACGGGGCCATGCAGATCAAGTGTCAAAACTGGATATCCGGCGCCGGATCGCCCTGTGACACGGCACGATGTGCGCGATAAAGACGGGGAAAGAAGAAAAGTGCGACCGCCGGAAGAGGGTTGCTGCCTGGAGGCCTCCCCGGCGGTCAGCGCAAACCCGATACGGGTATGGAGGAGTCCTTCATTTAACGACAGATGAATCTGATTTCTTTAGCCTCAGAATCAAGAAATTTCGTATCACGACCCGCTTTCCGGAGGGGCTCTCGGTGCTGGCCGCACGGCCGGCCTTGGCGTAGAGTTGGAATTATGAAAGGACAAGGACTCCTGCGCCGCTTCGGCTACGCCCGAAACGGCATCGTCGTGGCTTTCCGTCGCGAACGGAGCATGCGCACCCACGGCGCGGCCGTGGTGGCGGTGATGCTCTTTCTGGCCATCACCGGCGCGCCGGCGCTGTGGTGGGCGCTGGTGGGGCTGGCGGTCGGGCTGGTGCTGGTGGCCGAGATGGCCAACACGGCCATCGAAACCCTCGCCGATCTCCTTCACCCCGGCCAGCACCCGGAGATCGGCGTCGCCAAGGATGTGGCCGCCGGTGCCGTGCTGGTGGCCACAATCGTGGCGATCGGAGTCGGCGTGGCCTATCTGCTGCGCTAGCCGCTACAGCGTCTTCAGGTATTCCACCAGCGCGTCCTTGTCGGCACGGCCAAGGCCGGTGCCGAACTCGTGTCCCTGGTTGCCGCTGCCGCGCTGGGTGGTGTCCATCCAGGTACCCACCTGTTTCGCCCCGTCGCCTTCGGTCACAAAACCCACCTTGACCGGATCGAACACGTCGTAGCCCCGCCAGAAAGCCTTGGGCCGCTCGGCGGCGGGTTCCAGCAGATCACGCAAAGTGGGCACCGAGCCGTTGTGCAGATAGGGCGCGCGCAGCCAGATGCCGTCGAGGAAGGGAATCTTGTAGCCGGGCAGGTCTTCCTCGACCAGCCCGCGACGCTGGATGCCCATGCCGGCAACGATACGATTCGCCTGGATGGCGGCGCCCTTGTTCCACGTATCGAGACGCCCGCGGTCGGTACCGACATCGGCCAGCGGAAGCCGCGTGCCGGTGCGCGGGCTGGCGTGACAGGTGGCGCATTGGGCGTCGAACACTGCCTTGCCGGCGGCGGCGCGGGCGGCGTCGACGGGGAAGGGATACTTGGGCGGCGGCAGTTTCGAGAGGTAGTCTTCCAGCCACGTCACCTGGGCCGCAAAATCCGCCTTGCTGGCCGGCGCGGCGCCGAGCACGCCAAGGGCGGAGTCGATCACCACCGAATGCACGTCGTGGGTGTCGCCGGCGTAGTTGGGCAGCTGGCCGGTTTCGGGATGGTATTTGCCGAGGTTCCAGATCGCCGGGATGTCGGCCGGGCCGAAGGCGTCGTCCATCGGGGCGCGGATCATGAAATAGCGGGTCAGATTCATCCCGTCGTCCCGCCCACGGCCCCAGTCGGGAAAGTCGCTGCGGTAGATCCACGCAAACTGGGCCTCGCGCTCCAGCAGGCGCTTCTTGGTGATCGGGATGATCACGAAGCGATAGAGCAGCCGGTCGATGAAGTCCAGATCGGTCACCCGGTCGATCTCGGCCATCAGGATGTCGGCGTTGAAGCGTGGATCGCGGGCGCAGTCGATGAGCAGGCGGAAGAAGTTTTCGATATTCACCGTGTGGCCGGGGCCGCCGACCACAAACACCGGGTTGGAATCCGGGCTCGCGCGGTAGCTGGTGGTGTGGCAGGCGGCGCAATTGTTGGCGACGCGGGCAAAGCCGATGGTCTTGCGGGTGAAGCCGACGGGCAGCTCCTGGCCCTGCTCCCAGGCCACGCCCAGCGCTGCGTAGCCGCCCGGCGCGACCTTGCCGTCCTGGCGGAACTTCTCGGGGAACACCCGGGGCAGCACATAGAAGATCCAGTAAGGCACGCCGGCATCGTGCTCGGCGCCGATGGAGCCATACTTGAAACGGCTGTCGGCGGATTCGAACACCCAGGCGGGCTGCGGCTCCTCGCGGAAGCCGCGGCTCCAGCCCAGGTAGATGCCCGCGACCACCAGCAGCGCCAGGCCCAGCAGCGCGGTGCGCAGGGCTGCACGGCGGATTTCCAGGGATCGGGAATTCATGGTGTCCTCCCGTTCAGAAAGTCTTGAGGAATTCGACGAGGGCGGCCTTGTCTTCGGCGGTGAGTTCGGTGCCGTAGGCCCGCCCCTCGTGGCCGCCGTTGCCATTGCCGGGCAGGGCGGTGTCGAAGCGGAAGAAGCCCTTGCCGCCCGCTTCGTGCAGATCGGACACGAAGCCCACCTTCACCGGGTCGAACACATCGTTGCCGCGCCAGAACACCGTCGGGCGCCGGGACGCGGGTTCCAGCAGGTCGCGCAGGCTGGGCACCGAACCGTTGTGCAGGTAGGGCGCGCGCAGCCAGATGCCGTCCAGCGGCATGTTGGCGTAGCCGTGGGTCTTGCGGAACTGGGTGAAGCGCCACGGGTAGTCGGCGTAGAGCGTCGCCTGATTGACTGCCAGGGTGTAGGTGTAGGAGTCCAGCCGCCGACGGTCCGTGCCGATCTGCGCCAGCGGCGTGACCCGCCCCACCTGCCCGCCACTGAAATCCCGCCCGGAGGCACCGTGGCAGTCGGCGCAGTATTCCTTGTAGATCGGCGCGCCGCGGGCCGCCAGCGCTGCATCGACCGGGAACAGTTTGGTGAAGGGCGGCGGCTCGGCGTCGAGGATCCAGTCTTCCACCCGCCGGATGCGGGCCACGTCGAGGGTAGGCGGCGTGGTGCCGGTGCCAAAGGCGGCGCTCTTGTTGCGCTCGGTCATGTCGGTGTTGTTGCCGTCCCAGTGCAGTTCCATTGCGCGGGGTTCGCGGCGCGGGCGCTGCAGCCAGATCGACGGAAAGTCCGCCGGGGCGTCGAACTCCTCGGGCGGCAGGTGATCCATCGGGAAGTTGAAGATCACCTTGGCCGAGTTGAAGGTATCCACCCGCCCCGGCCCCCAGGGTTTCTGGCGATACACCCAGTCGAAACGCCCCTTCAGGGCCAGCACCCGGTCGCGCATGATGCCGATGGCGAGGGGATAGACCACGTAGCGGTCGAGCAGGTCTAGATCGGCTCCCTGGCGCTGGATCTCGGGGATCACGTATTCCTTGGCAAACTTGGGGTCGGCCGCGCAGTTGAAGAAGAAGGTCTCGAAGGCATGCATGTTGAACAGCGCCGCCGGCATGCCCGCCACCAGCAGCGGCGGCTGGCCGGGCGCGGCGCGCACGGTGCTGGTGTGGCACACCGCGCAATTGACAAAGACCCGGTCCACGCCCTGATAGCGGCGCTTCGAGGTGCCCACCGGCAGATCCTTCGCGCTGCCATCCGGGTTCTTCTCGTAGAGCATGCCCAGCGACGCGTAACCCTTGCCCGGCAGCAGGTGACCGCACACCTCGGGCAGCGCCCGCCAGATCCAGTACGGAAAGCCCATCTCGTGCTCGCCGCCGGTGGAGCCGTACTTGAAGTGCTCCACCGGGTCGGCGTAATCCACCGGCGAATCGGCGCCGAAGCGCCCCAGAAGCCACAGCACGATGGTGGCCGGAAACACCACGGTGATCGCGAAGAGGATCAGGAAACGACGCTTCCAACGGTGGGTGGGTGGCACGGCGCGGTGGGGCATGATGGCCTCCGTTCGTTCTCAATGCGCCCCGGCGGCGAGGCAGGGGCGCAGGGCTTCGTAGCCACCCGCCAGCAGCGCGTCGAGGTCGGGGTCGCGGCCGGTTTCCATCCGCAGCATGGCAGCGACGACGGACTCCAGCGCAGCGCGGTCGGGGCTTGTCGCCCACTCGGCCGAGCGAATGCCGAAGGCCGGCAGCATGGTTTCGGGCGGCATCGGTGTCTTCTCCCGGGCAGTGGGCATTCGGCGCGCCATGGCCAGGCGCACGAAGATGCGCGGGGCGCACTGGCGGACGCGCGCCTCCAGCTCGCTCCGCGGGCCTTGCAGGAAATTGGGCGGAAACTGCTCGGCGCTCAGGTGACAGGCGGCGCACCAGGCGTGAAAGGCGGCGAGCGGCGCAGGCAGCGGCGACCCCATCGGCGCATTGCCGGGCGGTGTGTCGGGGGTTTCGAGGCGTGGCACGGGCGGCGCGGGCCGGGACGCTTTCGCCGGAGTATCGCCAAGCGCCGCCAGCAAGGCGTCGATCAGGGCCGTGGCGGGGATTGGCCGGTCTCCCAGCAGCGCCGCGCTGTCGGGGCCGGCGGCCAGGGTTGCCATCGCCTCGGCCAGCGCCCGGCTGTCGGCGCGCAGCTGCAACTTGAGTGGGCCGGCGCCGGCCTTCAGGGCGCCCGCGTCGACCTGTGCCAGCCAGTCGCCACCGGCGAGACGCACCGGTTCCTGGGCGGCGAAGGCCGGCTGCGGCGGTTCGCCGGCCAGGGACAAACGACTGATCCCCCCGTCTGACAGATCCAGCGTGGTGGCGCCATCGGCGCTGCGGCAGCGGGATGCCCGGGATGCCGGCAGCGGCGCGCAATCCAGCGTCAGCACCCGGTGCGGCAGACGGGCGGCCCGACGCGCCAGGGCGGCCTCGAGGCGCGGCCAGCGCCCTTCGGCAACAAACTCGGCCACGCCCGCCACCGCGTCGGCCAGCGCTTCTGGCGCATTGGCCCGCCACCACGCATCCGGCGGGCGCGGCGCCAGCGGCTCGAAGCGGGCCGGCACGTGAGAGAACGCAATCTGCGCCGGCGCGGCATCCGGCCAGCGGGTGACGGCCTGGAGCGGATTGCGGTTGGGCAGGTCAGAGCGGCCGATGGCGAGCCCGTCGGGCCAGCGCTCGCCCGCCCGGTAGCGCAGCGGGCCGGCGACGGTGTCCTCGAAGACGGCATCCGGGCGCCCTGCCCGGCCGTCGGCCAGACGCAGGCGGACGGCCGCCGCAAACAGCCCGGCCCGACACGCCGCACCGGCCTCGCCGGGCCCGCAGCCCTCGCGCCACAGACGCTGGGCAAGGGCAAACAGGTTGGCCCGCCGCACGGCCTTGTCGATGGCGTAGGGCAGATCCACGCCGCGCCCGGGCGGGATGCCGTAGAAACTGCGGCCCGCCGCGCCCAGCCGCGCCGCGATGGCCGGGTTGGCGTTGGTCTCGTCCCACAGGGCGCGGGAGAAGATGGGTGCGCCGTTCTGGTGGCAGGCGAAGCAGATGTTGCGGTTGGCGTAGAACACCCGCGGTCGGGCACCGGCCCGGTAATCCTTGACCAGCTGGAACTCGAAGCGGCCGGCAGCCTCGTTGTAGCTGATGACCTCCAGCACCGCCGACTTCTCGGCGTAGCCAATGTAGAGCCTATCCTTGAGCAACGGCGCGCCCGGCGCCGGAGGTGAATCGACGGCCACCACCACGCGGGGGAAGCGGAAGTAATCCGGCGCCGCGGCGGTACGCTGGAGCGAGCGGCCGAGGGGGATCAGCACCGGCTTGACCGCCGGCAGCGCGTCGGCCGCGTCATGGGCCAGCAGCGGGTCGAGTCGGGCGAGGAGCTTTTCGAAGGGAAAGGGCACGGAATGACCACCCCGGTCGTCGGCAAAGAGTTGGTCGAAGAGCGACATGCCCACCGGCGGCAGATGCGCCCCTGGCGCAGCGGGATCGACGACCCAGGCCGCCGCCCGCGCGGGCGCCACGGCCGCTACCGGGGCCAGCACGAAGGCCGCCAGCAGCATCGACTGCAGGGCCCGGCGGATCGTCACGGCGCGCCACCCGGGTTGCGCCGGCCGCCGGTCAGCCCGCCGCGGCCAGCAGCTTGCGCACCTGGGTACCCGGCCAGCAGTCTTCCTGGGCCGGGCCGGCCTTGATGAAGGCGTCGCGCCCCTGATCGTCCATCGCCTTGTTGTAAAGCGTGAAGTTGAGGGCGAAGCCCTTGTCGAGATAGGCGCGGCCCAGGTAGAGCCCCGGACGGATCATGCGGATCTCGTCGCGCACCCGCAGCCCGCGACGCCCGGCGAGGAAGTCGGGGTATTCCTGGTAGCCGGCGATCTCGTCGGTAAAGAAGTAGTCGATGATGATCGACTCGCGCCGGGCGTCGAGGAGGCTCTGGCCGCAGTACAGCTTGGCCGGGAAGAGCAGCCAGGTCTGCTTGCCGTTGAAGTCCATCGTCTGGGGCTCGCCCTTCACCAGCCCGGCCTTGCGCAGCAGCTCGAGATCCTCGATCCGGTTGCGCAGCACGCGCTCGTCCCGATAGAACACCTTGCCCCGCCACAAGGTCTCGCCCACGTCTTCCAGCACCAGGCCCTTGAGTTGCAGCGCGGTGCCGGCAAAGCCACCGACGATCTCGGCCAGCCGCAGCTTGCCGCTGCTCCCCTTGGGCAGCAGGATGCGGCCGTCGAAGGCACCATCGGGGATCGGGCCGGCAGTGAGGCGGGCGTAGATCTGGTCGAGCTGCTCCTGGTCCAGGCTCGCCAGGTAGTCGGGCGTGATCTTCGCGATCTCGGCGGTGGGGATCGGGTAGGCGTGATCCACCTGGGCGAGATCGGGCTTGGAGGCGTAGGTCTTGTCGTAGGGCGCGAAGGGGA
Source organism: Zoogloea sp. (assembly GCA_041917255.1). Lineage (GTDB taxonomy): Bacteria > Pseudomonadota > Gammaproteobacteria > Burkholderiales > Rhodocyclaceae > Zoogloea. Next base: position 68,701 of record JAYRYA010000019.1, on the reverse strand, counting down.
TGTTGGGCTGGGCGGTCTTGTCGGGCCCGCAGGCAACGAGGCCCGCCGTGGCACACAGGGCACAGATGGCGTGAAGGGCTTTCATGGCGGCGCTCCCTACAGGGTGGCGAGGAAGGCGGTGACAGCCTTCTTGTCGGCCTCGGACAGATCCTCGCCGAAGCGGTGACCCTCGTTTTCCACCAGCTGGTCGCAGCTCTGGTAGTTGGCCGCGATGAAGTCGTGGTGCTGGCGCAGCACCTCCACGAAGCGCGAGGGGTTCTTCAGCACTTCTTCGACGATGACCTGGAGGGTTGGCACCAGGGCCTTCTTGCCGGCAGCTTCCAGCCGGGCCGGGTCGCGCTTGGCCAGGAAGAGATCGCCGACCAGCTGCTTGTGCTGCAGGCCGTTGAGGTAACCGGCGCTGGTGCCCATCGGAATCTTCACTTGCCCGAAGTCCTTGAGGGGCTTCTCGACCTTGCCCTCCAGCGGACGGATGCCCATGTCGATGAGCAGGTCGGCGTTGGTCAGGGTGATCTTGCGACCGCGGGACGCGGGGTGGAGCAGTTCGGCCATCGAGCGCTTGTAGAGTTCGAAGCGGCCCTCCACGCTCGGGTCGTAGCGCACGCATTCGGGCTGGTTGGGCAGCAGGGCGTTGTTCTCGTCGGCGTAGCGGGCGCGGTGGAAGTCGTTCTCCTTGTTGGCTGGCTTGCCGCACACCTCGGGGCCGATGGCGTTGTTGTGCATGAAGGGGGCCGTGGCCCACACGTTCACCAACGAGATGTTGCGGTAGTAGCCGCGGCCGCCGTTCTTCCTGGCGTCGGACTCGGGGATGTCGGCCACGACCGGGCGGGCACGCATCGTTTCGTTGCCATATTCCATGTAGAGGTGGCCGGCCATGTGGTTGGAGTGCAGCGCGCGGCAGCGGAAAGTGCCCACCTCGGTGACCGGCGTGGCCTGGTCGTTGCCGAGGAAATCCGCCCTGACCTTGCGCGGATGGGCGTCGTTCGGCGCGGCATAGTCGCGGCTCTTGAAGGGCCCGCCTTCGGCTTCGGGGATGCTCGAATGGCAGCGCGCACAGTTCTCGGCAAACACCGCCTGACCGCGGGCCACGGCGCCCTTGCCGAATTCCTTGTCCAGGTCGGCGATCAGCTCGGCGCGGCCGTAGCTGCCGGCCATGCCCTTCGCCTTCCGGCCGTTGGCGCGGGCGGCAGACAGGTCGGTCTCGTCGGATTCGGCCGAGGCGAAGAAATCGAGGAGGTTCTGCAGCCTGTCCTCCACCGCCCGGAAGTTGGGGCAATCGCGGCGGCACTGGCCAACGTTGAACGCCGTCTGGCCGAAGCCACGCTGTTCCGGGTCCACCTGGCGCATGTCGGTGAAGTGATTGACCCAGCACTGCTCGGAGCACGAGCCAATGTTGAAATACACCCGCTGGATCGCCTCAAGGGCACCGGTGGAATCCTCGCCGCCCTTCAGGATGTGGTGGATGCCCGGCAGACTGACCTTGGTGCCGCCCAGGAAGACCGGCGTCACATCATCGGTGCGAGTCGAGAACTGCCAGCACTTGCCCTGACGGTTCGGCTCGCACCAGCACTTGGCCTCGTCCTTCTCGGCACCGCAGTCGGCCACCTTGCGCCACTTGCTCACCGACTCGCCCTTGAACACCGGGCGCTGGGCCACGTTGACCAGCGCGTTGATGGTACCGGGGTTGTTCACTTGGTCATGGGAGATCGCAGAGGTGTCGGTCACGCCAGGCCGGGCGTGGGCGAACATCTGCCATTCCAGCGCCGACTTGGGCATGCCCGAGCCGAGCAGCTCGGACATCCGCGTGTACTGGTTGCCCACCAGGCCCTTGATGTTCTCCCACTTGGGGTGGGCCGGATCGGCCGGCGGGTTGAGCGGGTCGAAGGCGATGTGGCACGAGCCGCAGCTGGTGCCGATCAGGAAAGGCGGCTCGATGGAGCCGTCGGCCAGCTTGCTCACCCGGCTGTCGGATTCGATGCCGGTGCGCGCATCGAGCTTGCCGTCGAAGCCGGCCCAGCTGGCGGTGCCGCCGTTGAGGGCCCGCCACTTTTCGGCGTCGAAGCGCGGGTTGGGAAACTTGCGGATGCCCAGCGCACCGGTCGAGGTGCCGAAGCGCAGATCGCACGCCGAGTGACGCTGGTCGAGCTTGCCGCCCTGGCTGTGGGGGTCGTCCGGATCGAGGGCTGAGTCCTTGAGGCCACAGGCCGGGTCGATGTAGCCCTGCTTGCCCACGTACTTGAGGAGCACGTCATCCCCGGGGCACCAGTCGAGTCCGAAGGTTTCGTCGGGCGTCTTGGCGGGGCAGTTGGCATCGCCGGGCTTGCAGCAGGACGGATCGTTGATGATGCCCCAGGCCCAGAAGCGGTCGTCCCGCTGGTCGGTGCGCAGTACCCGGTACCAATCCACCAGCACGCCCACGCGCTGCTGGAAGGTGTAGGTGTGGAAGCGCTCGTTGCCGCCGGTGGCCTTGAACCAGATCAGCCGGCCGACGCACTCCGATTCGCCCAGCCCCTCGCGGGCACAGGCTTCAAAGTAGGGCTGGTTCTGATCCTGCACGCCGGTTTCGGGCACTCGGGCGTGGGGTGGTGCGGGCTGCACCGCGGGGGTGTTCTGCGCCAGTGCTTCCGCCACGCCAGAGACGTCGGCCTCAGGACGGAAGGACCAGAAAGCGATTGCGGCAACGGCCAAGGCAAGCGCCGCCAGATAGGTGCGTTTCATGGTTGCATCCCCTTCCGAAGCGTGCAGCCCGGCGCCTATCCCCGCCGCCTGGGAATCAAGGTTCCGTCGGTCGGTTGCGGGGCCCTCTGTCGGGGCCGGTCATGATCGTGTTATAGCAAAGATCATGACCATCGCAATGCAACATGGCTTTATGTCAGCCCGCCGCGTGAATTTCACAACTGATCCCACGCCGGCACCGGGCCAAGCCTATCGGCCAGGTAGTCGGCCAGCGCCCGCACCCGGGTGGGCAGGTAACGGTTGCTGGGAAACACGGCGTTGATGCCCACCTCCGGCCCCGGGTAGTTTTCCAGGATCACCGCCAGCCGGCCCGCCCGCACCGCCGGCGCGGCGATGAAGCTCGGCTGGCGGCAGATGCCCAACCCGCGCTCGCAGGCATCCAGCAGTGCCTCGCCGTTGTTGGACTGGAGCCGGCTCTTGACCGGCACCCACAACGTCTCGCCCTCCACCCGGAAAGGCCAGCTCGAACGGGACGAGCCGGTATAGCCCAGGCAGTGGTGCTGGCCCAGGTCTTCCGGGCGCTCGGGGATGCCGTGCCGGGCGAGGTAATCCGGCGAGGCCAGGGTGAGCATCCGCGACGAACTCAGCCGCCGCGCCACCAGCGTCTCATCGAGCTGGCCGGTGATGCGCACCGCCATGTCGATGCCACTCTCGATGAGATTCACCTGGCGGTCGTTGTAATCCACGTCCAGCGTGACATCGGGGTATCGATTCACGAAATCCGCCACCAGCGGCGCGAGATGACACACCCCGAAGCTCACCGGCACGCTGATCCGTATCGGACCGCGCGGCGCCTGCCCGCCGCCGGAGAGATCACCCTCGGCGGCGCCCACCAGCCCGAGGATCTCGCGGCAGCGCTCCAGGTACACCTCACCCTCGGCGGTGAGCTTGAGGCTGCGGGTGCTGCGGGCGATCAGCTTGACGCCCAGATGGGCCTCCAGCCCGCTGATCTGGCGCGTCACCATCGAGCGGGCAAGGCCCAGATGCTCGGCCACCGCGGTGAAGCTGCCGGTTTCGGCCACCCGGACGAAGACGTCCATTGCGTTCAGTCGGTCCATTGTTTCAATTTCAGCAACAAAGATGTCTCGATTAAAGTCTATTTTTGAACGAATCAAAAGCCTAAAGTTCGTCTGCATCAATGCAGGCAGACGACGAGCTGCCCACCAGGAGCCCCAAATGAGCCGACACCCCGTTCTCTTCGTTTCCCACGGCGCACCCGACGTGCTGCTGAACGCCACCGCCACCGTGGCCGCCTGGGCGCAGCTGGGCGCCGACCTGCCCCGCCCGAAGGCGATCCTGGTGATTTCTGCCCACTGGGCCGCGCGGGAGCCCACCGTCAGCACCGCCGCCACGCCGGACACCGTCCATGACTTCGGCGGCTTTCCGCCGGCGCTCTACGCGATGAGCTACCCGGCTCCCGGCGCGCCTGCGCTCGCCGCCCGGGTGCGCGAACTGCTCACCGCCGCCAGCCTGCCCAGCACCGAGGTGCCCGACCGCGGCCTCGACCACGGCGCGTGGATTCCCCTCAAGGCCATGTACCCGGCCGCCGACGTGCCGGTGGTGCAGCTCGCCCTGCAGCCCTTCGCCGGGCCCGACTGGCACCGTCGCATCGGCACCGCGCTGCGCCCGCTGCGCGACGAGGGCGTGCTGATCCTCGCGTCCGGTGCGGTCACCCACAACTTCGGCTGGCTCACCTGGGGCACCAACAGCGCCCCGCTGGCCAAGTCGGTGGCCTTTGCCGACTGGGTGGGCGACGCCCTAGCGCGGGACGACCGCCCGGCCCTGCTCGACTACCGCCGCCTTGCGCCCTACGGCGCCGAGGCCCATCCCAGCGAGGAGCACCTGCTGCCCCTGTTCGCCGCCCTGGGCGCTGCCAACCTGGGTGAAAAGCCCCTGCGCCTGGAACCCGAGACCACTTACGGCGGTCTGGCCATGGACGCCTACCTCTGGCAGGACGCCAGCCCGACCCCCTTCAATCCGGAGCACTCCCCCCGATGAACATCGCAACCCAACGCTACTCCGGCCCCGCCATCGCCGCCCACTGGATCATCGCGATCCTGATCCTCGCCGCCTGGCCGCTGGGTGCATACATGCACGAACTCCCCCTGTCGCCCACCAAGCTCAAGCTCTACTCGTACCACAAGTGGATCGGCATCACCGTGCTGCTGCTCTTCGTGCCGCGCATCCTGTGGCGGATCACCCACCGCCCGCCGGCTGCGCTGCCGATGCCCGCGTGGCAGCACAAGATCGCCGAAGGCACCCATCACCTGCTCTATCTGCTGATGGTGCTGGTGCCCCTGTCGGGCTGGCTGATGAGCTCGGCCAAGGGCTTTCAGGTGGTGTATTTCGGCGTGCTGCCGCTGCCCGATCTGGTGGCCAAGAACGAGGAACTCGGCGACCTGCTGAAGGAAGTCCACGAAGCCCTCAACTTCGGCCTGCTGCTGCTTGTCGGCCTGCACATTGCCGGCGCCCTCAAGCACCACATCATCGACCGCGACGCCACCCTGCGCCGCATGCTGCCCTTCGGCAAATAACGAACACGAATCCCCAGGAGAACCCCATGAACATCCGCTTCATCGCCCTGCCCGCCGCCGTGCTGCTGGCCGCCGGCGCCGCCCAGGCCGCCGAATTCAACCAGGTTGACGCCAGCAAGAGCACCCTCGCCTTCAGCTCCAAGCAGATGGGCGTGCCGGTGCCGGGTAGCTTCAAGCGCTTCACCAGCCAGATCCGCTTCGATCCGGCCAAGCCCACCGCCGCCAGCACCACCCTCGAGATCGACCTCGCCAGCATCGACGCCGGCTCGAAGGACGCCAACGACGAGGTGGTCGGCAAGCAGTGGTTCAACGTCAAGGCTTTCCCCACCGCCAGGTTCGTGTCCACCGGCGTGCGCGCCGTGGGCGGCAACAAGTACGAGGCGCTGGGCAAGATGACCATCAAGGGCCAGACCCGCGACGTGGTCGCTCCCTTCACCTTCAAGCAGGAAGGCGCCAGTGGCGTGTTCGACGGCGGCTTCGTGCTCAAGCGGATGGACTACGGCATCGGCGAAGGCCCGTGGGCGGATGTGTCCGCTGTTGCCAACGAGATCGACATCAAGTTCCACGTCGTGGCCAATTCGGCCCCGGCCAAGAAGTAAAAACCCAACCCCAACTCAAGACCTGAAGGAAAACAGCATGAAGAAGCTCATCACCCTCGCCCTTGCCACCGCCGCCATCTCCACCTCTGCCCTGGCCGCCCCGGAAACCTTCGTGATCGACGGCACCCACACCCTGCCGCGCTTCGAATACAACCACATGGGCTACTCGCAGCAGCTGTCGCGCTTCGACAAGACCACCGGCAGCGTCACCATCGACCGTGCCGCCAAGACCGGTTCGGTGGACGTGACCATCGACACCACCTCGGTGAATACCGGCTACGCGCTGTTCAACCAGCACATCCAGGGCGAGGACTTCCTCAACACCGCCAAGTACCCGACCGCCACCTACAAGTCCACCAAGGTGGTCTTCGATGGCGACAAGGTGGCCTCCGTCGAGGGCAACCTCACGCTGAAGGGCGTCACCAAGCCGGTGACCCTGACCGTGGTGTCCTTCCAGTGCATGCCGCACCCGATGCTGAAGAAGGACGCCTGTGGCGCCACCGCCACCACCAAGGTCAAGCGCACCGACTTCAACATGGGCAAGTACGCCCCCTACGTCGGCGACGAAGTGACCATCACCCTGCCGATCGAAGCGATCAAGCAGTAAGCCTGCCCGGCGCCGCGCGACCTCCTGCGCGGCGCCTTCCGCCACACGCGTTCTGCGTGGATAATCGTCCTCAGCACAGAGACATACAGAGGGTGTATCCATGGCATCGAACGCGACGCACACCCGCGCGGAGAAGATCAACTTCTCTCGCACCGACGACCTGCGCAATTTCTGCGCGGCGCCCAGCTACACCGCCCAGCGCACCCCCGGAGTCAGCGCCCCGCTCGGCTATCTCGACACCTACGGCAGCACCCTCGACCAGGATTTCGGGCTCGACCTTCCCGTTTTCGCGGCGCTGCTGCCGCAGCTCGCCCAGACCGACCCCGACGGCACCGCCATACTGCTCTCCGCGACCTTTCCGCCCGAGCAATCCCTCCCACCGGCCGCAGCCGACCGCTGGCTCGACAAAATGCTGAAATCGCTGCAGGACGCCCTTATCGGCGGCGGCAACATCGGCGGCAACCTCAGCGCCAGCGTCGAGGCCAGCCTTCGTGCCGCGTGGCGCAGGCAGGCCGCCGCCGGCTTCAAGACGCTGCTCGCCGGCGACGCGCCGAGCATCCGCGTCAGCCCCTACATCACCATCACCGCCTCGCGGATCGGCAAGGGCGGCGAATTGCGCAAGGGCGCGCGGCTCGTCGTGCACGTCAAGGGCCTGCCCACCACCGTCCTGCAGAAGCTGGAGCAGCCCTTCGTCGTCAGACCCAGCGGCAGCACGGCCACGGTACGGATCGGCGCGCGCGACGTACAGCGCATCGAGCAGGCCGCGACCTCGGTCGCCGGAGCGCGCGCCCAGGCTTCCCGGGTACTGCGTTACGCCGGCTACGGCAAGGGCAGCGTGCTAGCCTTCGGCCCGAGCGCCGCCATCGATCTTTACGACAGCTACACCGCGCCATCCGGCGCCGGCTTCGCCACTGATTTCGCGATTCGCTCGGCCAAGAGCCAGAGCGGCAATGCCATCGGCTTCGGCGCCGGACTGGCCGCAGGCGTAGCCGTCACCGCAATCGGCATCACCGGCGCGCCGGTGATCCTCGTCGGGCTCGGCGTCGGCATCGTTGCGCAGGCGGCGTGGGGCTATTTCGGCGGCGACGACGCCAGCGCCGACCTTGTCAAGGGATGGCTCGACTGATGCTGAATCCACCCTCACGCTTAGACCAGCTTTACGCCGCACTGTGGAGTAGCCCGCTGCTGTCGGCCCTGGTGTGGGGCTGCTGGGCAGCGCTGCGCTTTGACGAACGCGGCTGGGCGTGGGGCGTCGCCAGCGCGGCGGCGCTGCTTTCAGCCGCGTGGTTCAGCTACGTCGCGGTGTGGTCGCGCTTCGGCTCGGCCCACAACCTGTTGGCGCCTTGGGCGCTCACCGCCATCCTGCTGTGGCCAGCCAGCCAGGCGCTTACTCCGGCCTTCCTGGGAGTGACGGGCGCGCAGATCGCGGGCATCGACCTCTTCACCCTCGCACTTCACGCCGGCAGCCTGATCGCTGCAGCGCTCTGGCATGCGCGCTTCGCCCCGTTGCCCGCCGTCGACGCACAAGCCAAGCATCTCGAATGGCCGGGAACGCGGATCAACCTGCGCCAGCGCACGCTGTCGGCGCAGCATCGCGAATCGTCCGGCCTGCCCGGCGCGCTGGCCGCCGGCGTAGGATCGGTGCTGCTATACGGCGGGCTCAAGAGCTGTTTCGATCTGCCCGAGCGCATCGCCATCGCGGTAATCGCAATGCACGCGGTGTCGTTCTTTGTGTATTTCGGAGCGCTGGGCCAGTTCCTCGGCCAAGGCTTGCGTCTGCACCAACTTGAAAGCCGATTTCCCGGCCGGCTCTTTAGCCACGAAGCCCTACCCCAACTGGAAGCAGCCCGCCGTGACAGTTGGCCAGCCCGTCTGTTCCGTTAGGGTCACGGGGAAGCGCACGGCCAGCCGGCACACCCTGCAATCCGCTGCAACTGACGACTCAGCGCCGCGCCGACCGCATCACGCCCTTGGTCTTGGTCGCAAACCCAGCCCGCGCGTCTTCTCCGCGGCGCGGGGCAGCGGCCCCGCCACCGTGCGCAGCGCTTCGCTCAGTTCGGCGTCGTGTCCGTAGATGTCGGGAAAGAAATACACCTTGCCGCCCTTTGCCACCGCCGTGCGATAGGTGATCACCACCGGCAGCGGCTCCTTCAGCCGCAACGTCGCCGACTTGCCCCGCTCCATCGCCTCGCGGATGCGCGTCTCGCCCCATTCGGGCTGATCCTGCAACACGAACTTCGCCAGTTCCACCGGCGCCTCCACGCGGATGCAGCCATGGCTCAGATCCCGCCGCGCCCGGGCGAACAGCTGGGTGGACGGCGTGTGGTGCAGATAGATGTTGTCGTTGTTGGGAAACACGAACTTGATGTCACCCAGCGCGTTCTTCGGCCCCGGGCGCTGACGGATGCGCAGCTGTCCGCGCATCACCGCCTCGAGGTTCTCGTCCGACAGCGTGGTGATCACCCGCCCGTCCCCCGCCACGAACTCGAAACCCTGATCGGCGAAATGCGCCGGGTCGCGTCGCAGCCGCGGCACCAGCTCGGCCTGGGCGATGGATGGCGGCACGTTCCAGTAGGGGCTGAACTCGATGAAGCGCATGTCCTCGGCGAACAGCGGCGTGCGTGTGTCGAGCGACTTGCCGACGATCACCTTCATCTGCACCTTGGCCTTGGGCTGGCCATCCTCCTGGGCGTAGCCACGCAGGGCAAACTCCGGCACATTCACCACGATCATCCGCGCCGCCCGGGTCTGGGGCGTCCAGCGCAGGCGCTCCAGGTTCACGCCGATCTGGCGCACCCGCTCGGCGGGGCTCACCGCCAGCTGGGCCAGGGTGTCGCGGCCGATCACGCCGTCGGCGAGCAGGCCATGGCGGGCCTGGAAAGCCTTCACACCGTCCACCACCGCGCCGTCGTAGCGGGCGCCGGGCGTGGTGGCGGGCATGTCGCCCAGGGCCGCCAGCCGGGCCGCCAGCGTGGGCACGCCTGCCCACGGGTGGCCGGGCTCGAGCTTGCGGGCAGAAAGCGCCGGGAGCGGCGTCTTCCAGGCCTTGCTGCGGGCCGGATCGTCGGCCAGTTCGCGGTAGCGGCGCAGGGCATCGCGCAGGCTGGTGTAGGGCTGCTGGGCCGGCGCGGCTTCGGTCACCACATCGGCCAGCCGATTGGCGGCCAGCGCCGCACGCAGGGTGACGGCGGGGTCGAAGCGATCAAGGCTGGCACCGCCGCCATTGGCGCGCACCGCCTTGGGCGGCAGGCGCCCGAAGTGCAGATCGGAGAGGAAACGCTGCAGCGCGTTGGTCAGCGCACTGTCGAGCGAGGCCAGGTCGGCGTCGGGCAGACTGCTGCCGCCCTCCAGCGCGGTAAGCACCTGACGCAGGCCGCCGGCATCGTAGTCGTCGGCGTCGAGCCCGTCGTCAGGCGCCTTGAGGAGGAGATCGACCGCCGTCCAGGCAGTGTTGCGGGGCCGGCCGGCATCAAACCACTGCAACCCCGCCTCGCCGTTGGCCGCGCAGGCCAGGCCGGACGCCGCCATCAGGGCGGCCATCAGCCCCTGGCGGATGCGCAGCGGGCGCACCTGCAGAGGCCGGAACAGAGACACAAACATCGCGGGATGAAGCTTTCATTAGTTCAAGGCGCAACAGGTTACCCCGAGCGCCCCCGCAATGCACAGCGCTAAGCAGTGCGCGCCGCAGCCACGGGCGCTGCACCGCCAGCCCGCTCCACCAGCCGCAGCACGCCGAACAGCAGCGTGCCCACCACCATCACGCCGGAGGCCAGATAGAAGCCCGCCGCGTAGCTGCCCTGCTGCCGCGCCAGCAGGCCGGTGATGGCCGGCGCGGCGATCTGCGCCACACCGTAGGCGGCAGTGAGCTTGCTCATCAGCTTGGCCGGGCGGGTCGGGTAGAAGCGCCCGGCCATCGCCATCACCAGGCTCACGATGCCGGCAAAGGTGCCGCCGAACAGCACCGCGCCGGCCAGCGCCGCCAGCAGCCCGTCCCCGACCACCGGCAGCAGGATGCCGAAGGCCTGCAGGCCGCTCGCCAGGGTGAGCGCCTGCAACTGGCCGATGCGCCGGGCGATCAGATCCCACACGATGCAGGCCGGCGCCGCCGCCACGCCCGCCACCAGGAACACCAGCGCGCCCTTGCCGGCCATGCCCGGCAGGCTGCCCACCTGGGCCACCATGAAGGTCGCGCTCACCACGAAACCCGCGCCGGCACAGAAGTAGGCGGCCATCATCAGCAGCAGGAAGACGCGCCCCGGCGGGTTGTCCTGCATGTGGGCACCGCTACCGGCCAGCGGGGTCACGTCGGGCCGCGGCAGCCAGCGCCAGGCGGGGATCGCCACCAGTGCGCCCAGCGCCGCCAGCGCGAACCACTGGGTACGCCAGTCGAGCCACAGGCTCAGCAGCGCCACCACCGCCGACACGCCCGCAATGCCAAGGCCGATGCCCGAAAAATGGATGCCCAGCTCGCTGCGATGCCGATTGCGCATGAGCCAGTTCATGATGAGGCCGGAGCCCAGCAGCATGCCGCCGGCAGTGGACAGCCCCGCCGCAAAGCGCGACAACGCCCACACCGCTTCGCTGGTCGACAGACCCATCAGCACCGTGCTCGCCACCGCCAGCACCATGCTCGCCCGGTACAGGCGATCCTTCAGGGCCAGGCTGCTGATGGTCATCGCCAGCAGCGCGCCCGACAGGTAGCCGGCGTAGTTGATGGCCGCCAGCCAGCCGCCGGCTGCCACGCCCAGCCCGGCCTGCTCGCGCATCAGCGGCAGCAGCGGGGTGTACGAGAAGCGGGCGATGCCCAGGAACAACAGCAGGCCGAGGATGCCGGCCGTGAGGACTTTCAGCCGCTGGCGGTCTTCGTCGTTCATGATTTTGTCTCCGGTAAGGCTGGGGGCGCGACGGTGCATGCGCCAGTGGCATGCGTTCCTGCGTCGGGAGCGCACCGTTTCAGCTTGATTATTGTTGGCAGAAGGCATACAAGCAAACGCTGAATGTTCATCCAACGAATGCGAAATCCGCATGCAGAACCCGATCCGTCAGCTCACCTGCCTGGCTCCGCTGCAGGGCTTCGAGGCCACCGCCCGCCACCTCAGCTTCACCCTCGCTGCAACCGAACTGTGCCTCACCCAGTCGGCGATCAGCCGTCAGGTGCAGACGCTGGAGGAGCAGCTGGGCGTACCGCTGTTCGTACGCGGCCATCGCAAGCTCACCCTCACCCCGGCCGGCGAGGCGATGCTGGCGAGCGTGCAGGAGGTGTTCCGCAACCTCACTCGCACCGTCGAGTCGATCCGCGTGGGGCAGCGCCGGCCGGTAACGCTGTCCACCACCATCGGCATCGCCGCCCTGTGGCTGGTGCCGCGGCTGTCACGCTTTCTGGCCGAGCACCCGGAGATCGACGTGCGCATCTCGGCCAACAACCGGCTGGTTGATATTCAGCGCGAAGGCATCGACCTGGCCCTGCGCTACGTGATGGCCGATCCGCCGCCGCCGGCCAGCCACCTGCTGTTTGGCGAGGACATCTTTCCGGTCGCGACGGCGGCCGTATTGGGCGAACTGGTTGGTCGCCAGGTCTGCGCTGAAGACATGGCGCGGCTGACCTTGCTCAACTACGACGATTCCACGCCCGAACCCTGGCTGGACTGGGCGCTCTGGTTGAAGAAGCTCGGGTTTGCCGACGTGAAGCCCAAGGCCGTGCTGCACTTCAACCACTACGATCAGCTGATCGCCGCCGCCGTGGCCGGTCAGGGCGTGGCCCTGGGGCGCAGCGTGCTGCTGGCCGAGCACCTGGCCAACGGGCGCCTGCTGCCGATGGCCTGCGGCTACCGGCACGTCTCGCAGCGGGCGTATTTTCTGGTGGCGGCCTCCGGCGATCCGCGGCCGGAGGTTCGGCTGCTGTCCGACTGGCTGCGGGTCGAGGCCTTCGCCAGCCAGCGCTGAGTCGGATCAGCCGATCAGATTGACCGCTGCCCGCAGGCCCAGCAGATAGCTGTCGGGCCCGAAGCCGCAGATCTGCCCCTTGGCGATCTCGGCCAGCACCGACTGGTGGCGGAAGGCCTCGCGGGCGTGGATGTTGGACATGTGCACCTCGACGATGGGCGCCTTGAGGATCGCCAGCGCGTCGCGCAGGCCGTAGCTGTAGTGGGTCCACGCCCCGGCGTTGATGACCACCGCCGCCACGCCCTCTTCAAAGGCCCGGTGGATACGCTCCACCATCTCGCCCTCGTGGTTGGTCTGGAAGCACTCCACCTGCACGCCCAGCTCGGCGCCCAGGGCCACCACCGCGGCGTCGATCTCGGCCAGCGTCGCCGTGCCGTACTGGGCCGGGTCGCGCTTGCCGAACATGTTGAGGTTGATGCCGTTGAGCACGAGGATGGTTTTCACTTGAACAGTCCTTTTCGAGCGGGGATTGCCAGCCTGGGCCGGCGCGTCATTTGACCAGGGTGACCGGAATGCCGGCGATCCGGGAGACCTCCCGCGCCACCGAGCCGAGCAGCATCGCCGCCACCGTACCGCGGCCATGGCTGCCCATCAGGATCTCGTCGACCGCCTGCTCGCGCGCAAAGCGGACGATGGCCGCGGCGGGCTGGTCGTCCACCACCACATGGGGCACCGGCGCAAGGCCAGCGCCCGTCAGCACGGCGCGCACGTCGGCCAGGGCCTTGAGGCCCTCTTCCCGGTGGAATTCGCGCAGGGCGTCGTGGTTCACGAACTGCCCCACGTCCTGGCTCACCGGCCGCTGGATGTTGATGAGGTGGATCTCGGGCGCCGCCACGCCCGCGTCGATCCGGGCCAGCAGCGCGTCGGCCACGCGGCGCGACACGGCAGAGCCGTCGATGGGCAGCAGGATGCGGGTCATGGCTTTCCTTTCGAGGCAGGCTCGGCAGCGTCGCCCAGATCGAGTTCGAGGGTATCGCGTTCGACTTCGGTGGCGCGAGCGGCGAGCAGCCGGCCCACCAGCACCACCAGCACCGCACCGGCCACGGGCAGCACCCGGTGCAGCCACGGCGCGTGGGCGTCGATCCACGGGCCCAGCATCAGGTCGGTGACGATCATCTCGCCCGCCACGAAACCCAGCAGCGCCGCGCCGCCCGTCACCACGACCGGGAAGCGCTCCATCAGCTTCATCAGGAAGGTGCTCGAGAACACCACCAGCGGGATCGACAGGCCCAGGCCGAAGATCAGCAGCGCGATGTTGCCCTTGGAGGCCCCGGCGATGGCCACCACGTTGTCCATGCTCATCACCAGATCGGCCAGCATGATCGTCTTGATCGCCGCCGCCATGCCCGACACCACGGCGCCGCCCTCGCCGTCGTCCTCGTCCTCCGGCACCAGCAGCTGCACCGCGATCCACAGGAGCAGCAGCGCCCCCGCCGCCTTGAGCAGCGGCAACCGAAGCAACTCCGCAGCCACGACGGTGAGGGTGACGCGCATCGCCACCGCCGCCGTGCTGCCCCACATCACCGCGCGCTTGCGGTCGACGGGGTTGAGGCCGCGGGCCGCCAGCGCGATCACTACCGCGTTGTCGCCCGACAGCACGATATCAATGCCCACGATCTGGATCAGCGCGATCCAGAAGGCGTGGTCGAACACCATTCCCTGCATGATTCCCTGTCCCCGGGCCAGACACGCGCCCGCTGCGCCGCCCGGCAGACCGCCGGGCGCAAAGATGGAATTGTAGAGGCGAAGCACGCAGCACGCGCTTTCGCAATGCGTCGTCAGCGGCCCGAGGGCGCCGGTGCTATGCTTTTCCCCGATTGCGAACCGTTCTCAGCGAGGCCCGCCATGAACAACGCCTTCCCCCTCAAGCCCGACTGGCTGTGCGACAAACCCGGCGTGTACGACACCGGCACCGGCGCCATCCGCAGCATCGAGGACAACCCCGGCTTTCCCGGCATCCAGCGCGTCACGGTGCAAAGCTACTGCGGCCGCGCAGAGGACAACTGCCGCTACTACCGCCTCACCGCCGATCCCCGGCGGCGTTTCGCCACGCTCGAAGCCGCCCTCGCCGCCCGCCCGGTGCGCCTCACCTGAGCCCGCCAAAGCCTTGTCGGGTTCGCGACACGAACCCGACGCCCCAAAACCACTCACATACAAAACAGTGACTTAGCGCCTGGCATCGGCCTTGCTACATCTCCGTCAAGGAGGCCGAACGCCATGAAGCAGTCCTTTGTCACCATCAACGATACGACCCTGCGCGACGGCGAGCAGTCGGCGGGCGTGGCGTTCTCCCTCGACGAAAAGCTGCACATCGCCCGCCAGCTCGACGCCATCGGCGTGCCCGAGCTGGAGGTGGGCATCCCGGCCATGGGCGCCGAGGAGCGAGAGTCGATCCGCGCCGTGGCCAGTCTCGGCCTAGACGCCCAACTGATGGTGTGGAGCCGGATGCACGCCGCCGACATCGACGCCTGCGCCAACCTGGGCGCCGACCTCATCGACATCTCGGTGCCGGCCTCCGACCAGCACCTCGCCCACAAGCTGCGCCGCCCGCGCCAGTGGCTGCTGGACGAACTGCCCCGCTACGTGGCGATGGGCCTCGACCTGGGGCTCGATGTAGGCATCGGCTGCGAGGACGCCTCCCGCGCCGAACCTGACTTCCTCGCCCAGCTGGCCGAAACGGCCGAACGCGCCGGCGCCCGCCGCCTGCGCTTTGCCGACACCCTGGGCGTACTGGAGCCCTTCGGCACCTTCGAGCGCATCGCCCACCTGCGGGCACGCACCGGCCTCGAGATCGAAATGCACGCCCACGACGACCTGGGTCTCGCCACCGCCAACACCCTGGCCGCGTGCAAGGCCGGCGCCACCCACGCAAACACCACCGTCAATGGCCTCGGCGAGCGGGCCGGCAATGCCCCGCTGGAAGAAGTCGTGGTGGGCCTCGAAAAGCTCCACGGCATCCGCACCGACATCGACCTGAAGGGCTTCCTGGCCCTGTCGAGCAGCGTCGCCCACGCTTCGGGCCGCGATGTGCCCTGGCAAAAGAGCGTGGTCGGCCCCGGCGCCTTCACCCACGAAGCCGGCATCCACATCGATGGCCTGCTCAAGCACCCGGACAACTACCAGGGCTTCGACCCGGTGGACGTGGGCCGTAGCCACCGCATCGTGCTCGGCAAGCACTCCGGCCCCCGCGCCGTGCAGGTGGTCTATGCAGGGCTCGGGATCAGCCTGGGCGAGGCCGAAGCCAATGCCCTCCTCGGCCACATCCGGCTCTTCGTCGCCGCCCACAAGCATTCGCCCGACGTGGCCGACCTGCACGCCCTGCTCGCCTCGGCCCGGAGCCACCGCCATGTCTGACATCCTCACCATGACCTCGCCCACCCTCGCCGCCCAGCCCGCCCTGTGGACCTTGCTGAAGGAAGACCTCGCCTGCGTGTTCCAGCGCGATCCGGCGGCCCGCTCCACCATCGAGGTGCTGACCACCTACCCGGGCGTCCACGCCATCCTTGCCCACCGCATCTCCAATCGCCTGTGGCAGGCCGGCTGGCGCTATCCGGCGCGCTTCCTGTCCTTCGTCGGGCGGCTCGTCACCAACGTGGACATCCACCCCGGCGCCACCATCGGCCGGCGCTTCTTCATCGACCACGGCGCCTGCGTGGTGATCGGCGAGACCGCCGAGGTGGGTGACGACGTCACGCTCTACCACGGCGTCACCCTCGGCGGCACCTCGTGGAACCGCGGCAAGCGCCACCCGACGCTGTCGAGCGGCGTGGTGGTGGGTGCCGGCGCCAAGATCCTCGGCCCCATCACCATCGGCGAGCGCGTCCGCGTGGGCGCCAACTCGGTGGTGGTGCGCGACGTGCCGGCCGACCGCACCGTGGTCGGCGTGCCTGGCCGCATCGTCAATACCCGCGCCGCCGGCAATCGCAGCGACGACGGCATCAACCTCGATCACAACGTGCTGCCCGATCCGGTCGCCAAATCCATCTCCTGCCTCGTCGAGCGCATTGACCAGCTGGAGCGCGAACTGGCCGAACTCCGGCACGATGCCCCCCCGCCTGACCACGGCGGCCAGTGCGCCGTCTGCTCCGCCGGCGACCTGTGCTGCGAAAACACGGAGATCCACTGAAACGCCATGGACCTGCTCGACTTCTCCGACTGCGAACTGTATTTCGACGTACCGATGCCGGCCGCGGCCGAGCACCTGCTCGCCCAGGCCTCCGCCGAATACGGCGACCCATCGGCCGAGACGGCCCTGCTCCGCGCCCACCTGCTGGCGCCCGAGAACCTCACGGTGCTGGTCGGCCTGTATCGCTATTACTTCTACCAGCACCGGCTCGACGACGCCCTGCAGGTAGCCGAGCGCGCCATGCAGCTCTCCGGCCATCACCTCGACCTGCCCGACAACTGGGAGAAACTCGACGAGGCCTGGCTGGCCCACGCTGCGGCCAAATCATTTGGCCTGCTGCGCTTCTACCTGCTGGCCCTGAAGGCCGCCAGCGTGGTGCTGCTGCGCCTGGGGCGGATCGAAGATTCGCGCCGGCGGCTCGAAAAAATGTCGTCCCTCGACAGCCGCGACCAGCTCGGCACCGCCCGCCTGCTGGAAGTGGTGGCCATCTACGAATCGCCGGCCACCGATGAAGAAACACCCTCAACCGACACCCTTGCCCTAGCCTGAGGAGGCTGCCATGGAAGACACGCTGACCCTCTCCGAAGCCATGGAAGAACTGGTTTCCGCCGAAGACTTTCTCGACTACTTCGAAGTGCCCTACGAGGCTTCGGTGGTCCATGTAAACCGCCTGCACATCCTGCAGCGCTTCCACGACTACCTGGCCCGCCAGGTGCCCAACATGCCACCCGAAGAAGACCAGCAGCGCGGCATCTACCGCCTGTGGCTGGAACGCGCCTACCAGGATTTCGTGGTCTCCAACTCCCTCACCGAGAAGGTCTTCGCGGTGTTCCAGACGGTCTCCAAGCCCGACGGCGGCATGGAATCCTTCGTGTCCATCGACAAGGTCTTCGTCCAGTAACGAGCCCCTGCCAACGCCAGGAGACAGCGCCATGATGAACGCCCGCTGGGAATACGGCGAGGCCGTGCGCCTCACGCGCAACGTGCGCAATGACGGCACCTACCCCGGCCTCGACCCCGGCGCCCCGCTGGTGCGCCGGGGCAGCATCGGATACGTGGTGGACGTGGGCACCTTCCTGCAGGATCAGGTCATCTACTCGGTGAACTTCCTCGACGAAGGCAAGATCGTCGGCTGCCGCGAGGAGGAGCTCATCGGCGCAGAGGAAGCCTGGACGCCCTCGCGCTTCGAGTTCCGCGACAAGGTAAAGGCCACCCGCCAGCTCGCCGTGGGCGGCGAGGTGCTCGTCACCGTGGGCGCCATCGGCGAGGTGATGAAGGTCATCCGCGACGCCCCCGGCGGCGTGGCTTACCACATCCACTTCGACGACCTGCCAGGCCGGGTGCTGCAGATTCCAGAGAGCATCCTCGAGGGTGCCGGCCGCAACACCGCCGAGGACGACGGAGCCTGAACGATGCACGACGCCTACCTCCAGCTCAAGCTCGCCTGGGAACTCTTCCAGACCGCACCGGGCGAACTGGACGACGCCCAGATGAACCGGGTGACCGAAGTGCTCAGCCGCCAGTACGGTATCGAGCAGCGCATCCTCAGCAGCGATGAGGCCGCCCAGGTGGTCGTGCCCGCTGCCACCCTCGCCGCGCGCCTCCACGAGATCCGCCAGCGCTACAGCGATCCGGACGCGATGGCCCAGGATCTCGCCCGCAGCGGGCTCGACGAAGCCGGCCTCGAAGAAGCCGTCTCCCGCGATCTGCGCATCGAGGCCGTCCTCGAACGCGTCGCCGCCGCCGTACCGGACGTCACCGCGGTGGATGCCGAGATCTTCTACCGCATGCACCCCGAAGCCTTCGACCGCCCCGAAGCCCGCCGCCTGCGCCACATCCTCATCACCTTCGACAGCCGCAAGGACAAGGCCGACGCCACCTCCCGCCTTGAAACCCTGCGCCACACCGTGAAGGACGCCGATGCCTTCGGCAAAGTCGCCCTGCGCCACTCCCAATGCCCCACAGCCATGGAAGGCGGCAAGCTCGGCACTGTCAAGCGCGGCCAGCTCTTCCCGGAGCTGGAGCCCGCTGCCTTCACCCTGGAGACCGGCGAGATCAGCGCGGTGCTCGAATCACCCATCGGCCTGCACCTCATCCTGTGCGAGGAGATCCTGCCCTTCGGCATCCCCCCTTTCGACGAAGTCTGCGACCGCATCATCGAACGCCTCGCCGACAAGCGCCGCCAGACTGCCCAGCGGGACTGGATCAAGGGCCTCGGCGTGCCGCGCTGAGTCGCCGCAGCCGCCTCGTCCCCCGGGCGCCCCCCACGCCCAGGCAGGCATGCCACCGGTCATCGGCGCCGCACTGCCAAATCCTGCCATGCCGACTGCAAAACCCGGTTGTACTGGACCGGCTGCGGCAGGATAATCCAGCAGCCTTACCCACGACGCCAATCCCCGCGGCACGTCCACAAGACCGGCTGCACCCCGGATCGGCGTCTATCCTTGAATGATGAAACGCCTAGTTTCCAGTTTCACCGGGACGCTGGCGCGGCAGTGGTCCTGCCGCTGGCGTCGCTGCGCGACCCGGTGGATTTGTAGGAGCGCCATGATCATGAAGAGATACCCGGCCCTGCTGTTGTTGCTGCTGTCCACCACCGTGCTGGCGCAGACCCCCTCGCCCACCGTGCGAATCTGTGATGACCGCGGCTGCGAGGAGCGCCCGCGCGACGCCGTCACCTTCAACCCCAACGCCACCGGCGACACGGCCGCCGAGCAGCAGGCCGCCAAGCTCGTCGCGCTGGCCGAGAAGGACCCCCGCGCCGCCTACGACCTGGGCCTGCGCTATTTCCGAGGCGACGGCGTGCGCCAGGACAGCTACCAGGCCCTCAAGTGGATGCGCGACGCTGCCGAGCGGGGCCACCTGAAGGCCCAGACGGCCGTCGGCCGGCTCTACCTGATGGGCCTCGAGGAGATGGGCTCCGACCCTGCCGAAGCGGAGAAGTGGCTCTCCATCGCCGCCGGCCGCGGCGACAAGGAGGCCAAATCCCTGCTGGCCCAGGCCACCCGCGCCAAGCAGAACGAAGTGGCGTACCGACGCTGGGTCGATTCCCAGCGGGTCATCTGGAACAGCTACTGGATGGACCGCTACCAATACGAATGGCAATGGCGCAACGGCGGCTGGTACGACTACCGCGCCTACGGCCACCCCCGCTACTGACCCCCCTGGCAGCGTGCCCCAGGGGCCGCACCGGAACACCGATTGATCTTCTTCCATAGGACGAGCCCGATGCTGAACACCAAACTCACTTCCCTCGCTGGCGTCATCGCCGCCTCCGTGGCCCTCGGCGGCTGCGCCAACAACCCGCTGGCCGGAGGCTCCATCAGCACCGGCTCGTCCGATGCCACCGCGGTGAGCGGCGCGGCCGGCGGCGGCACCAGCGCCGGCGCCAACGCCAGCCTCGAGCGCTGCCCCGCCCCGCTGGGCACCCTGGCTGTGGACGACGGACGCGGCAAGGAATGGTTCGCCAGCTTCGGCGCAGCCACCAAGGTCACCACCATCGAGCCGCTGATCCGCCTGGCGGTGCAGCAGTCCAACTGTTTCGTGATCACCTCGGTCGGCAACGCGCGCACCGAGAGCAAGCTGTCGGCGATTACCGACAAACAGCGCAACTCCGGCGAGTTCCGCGCCGGCTCCAAGCAGCAGAAGGGTCAGCGCGTCGCCGCCGACTACTTCATGGAGCCGTCGATCATCATCGACAACTCTTCCACCGGGCGCATGGCCGGCGCCGTGGGTGGCCTTCTCGGGGCCGGCGGCGCGCTGCTTGCCGCGGGCCTCGAGAGCAAGGTCTCGGTAGTCACCATGACCCTGTTCGACATCCGCTCCGGCGTGCAACTGGCGATCTCCGAAGGCAACGCCACCGCCACCAACTTCGGCGCCGCGCTGGGCGCCTTCGGCCCCGGCGCGGCCGGCGGCCTGGGCGGCTTCTCCCAGACCCCCGAGGGCAAGGCCACCGTCGCCGCCTTCACGGATGCCTACAACAAGATGGTCGTCGCCCTGCGCAACTACAAGGCGCAGGAAGTGAAGGGCGGCCTCGGCCGCGGCGGTCAGCTGAAGGTGAACTGATCGCCACAGAAACGCCGGCGGGGCGATCCCCGCCGGTATTTTTTCCATGCGGCGCCGGGCCCGAACATCGGGCGCCCTGGCCCCATACTTGCAGCTATTCTCTCCCGCCCGGCCGGCCGGCAAAAAATGCGCCCCGGAATCGCTTCCGGGGCCAAGCCTTGATTGCTGCTCGAGGAGTTACGTTCAGCGCATGCCTACGCGTAGGTGGGGGCGAAGCTGGCTTCGGGGTTGGCCGCGGGGCCTTTTTCGCCCCAGTAGGGCGAGAGCTTGCGTAGCTGTTCGATGATCGGCGGCACAGCGGCGATCACGCGGTCCACCTCTTCTTCGGTGTTGTACACCGACAGGGAGAAGCGGATGGTGCCATGAGCGGCGGTGTAGGGAATCCCCATCGCCCGCATCACATGGGAAGGCTCCAGCGAACCCGAAGTGCAGGCCGAGCCCGAACTGGCGGCGATGCCCAGCTTGTTGAGCAGCAGCAGGATGGCCTCGCCCTCGATGTATTCGAAAGCGATGTTGCTGGTATTGGGCAGCCGGTTGGCCACGTCGCCGGTGGGGAAGCAGTGGCTGATCTGACTGAGGATGCCTTTTTCCAGCTTGTCGCGCAGGGCGCGCACGGTGGTGTTCTCGGTTTCCATGTGCTTCATCGCCAGCTCGCAGGCCATGCCGAGGCCGACGATGGACGCCGAGTTCTCGGTGCCGGCACGACGGCCGCGCTCCTGGTGGCCACCGCGCAGGAGCGGACGAAAGCGGCAGCCGCGGCGCAGGTAGAGCACACCGATACCCTTGGGCGCGTGCAGCTTGTGGCCGGAAAGCGACAACATGTCGATCTTGGTGTTCTTCAGGTCAATGGGGATCTTGCCCACCGCCTGCACGGCGTCGGTGTGGAACATGATGCCCTTGGCCGCTGCCAGCTCGGCCATCTCGGCCACCGGGAAGATGGTGCCCGTCTCGTTATTGGCCCACATCACCGACACCGCGGCCACACGGTCGTTGAGGAGCGATTTGTATTCGTCAATGTCGAGGCGGCCTTTTTTATCCACCTTGAGCTTGTGGACGATGTAGCCCTCCTTCTCGAGCCATTCGCACAGGGTCAGGATGGCCGGGTGCTCGACGACGGTGGTGATCACCGTGTTGCGCTCCGGCTGGGCCTTGAGGGCCGAGAGGATGGCGGTGGAATCGGACTCGGTACCGCAGGAGGTGAAGATGATTTCCGAGTCGTGCTCGGCGCCCAGCAGCGCCTGCACCTGGCCGCGCGCCTTCTTGAGGGCCTTGCCCACTTCGCTGCCGAAGGCGTGGATGGACGAGGCGTTGCCGAAATGCTCGGTGAAGAACGGGAGCATGGCCTCCACCACCGCAGGATCGACCCGCGTCGTGGCGTTGTTGTCGAGATAGACGGGTTTCATGGCACGGGCCTCTCTATGTTCTGTTGGGGTGTCGCGGCGATCCGGCCTCCGGCCGGATCGCGGGTGCTGGCGTATCGGGGGATTACGCTTCGACGGGCATGTGGGACGACGGCAATACTTGAACCAGCTCGCCCAGCGCCTCGATCATCTTCTGCTGGATGCCGCCAAGGGTGGCCGCTTCCATCATGCAGCCGGAGCACGCGCCCTTGAGGTGCACGTAGATCTTCTTGCCCTGCACGTCGGCCAGCTCCACGTCGCCGTGGTCGCGCTGGAGCATCGGACGGACGGATTCGAGGACTTCCTCGATCTTCTTGATCTTCTGCACCAGGGTGAGCTTGGATGCGGGCGGCTTGGGCGCTTCCGGCGTGGCCGGGCAGGCGGGCGGGGGTGACACTTCGCCGGGACCGGCGCGCTCGGCCATCACCTTGGCGAGGATCTCCTCGATGCCCTCGTGGCAGGCCGCGCAGCCGCCGCCGGCCTTGGTATAGAAGGTGACTTCCTCGACGGTGTTGAGGTTGTTGGCCTTTACCACGTCTTCGATCATCACCGCATCCACGGCGAAGCACTTGCAGATCAGCGCACCTTCCTCGTGGTCGTCGCTCCACTCCTCGCCACGGTAGTTGGCGATGGCAGCCTGCAGGGCTTCGCGGCCCATCACCGAGCAGTGCATCTTCTCGGGGGGCAGGCCATCCAGGTAGTCGGCGATGTCCTGATTGCTCACCTTGAGGGCTTCGTCGAGGGTCATGCCCTTGATGATCTCGGTGAGGGCCGACGACGAGGCGATCGCCGAGCCGCAGCCGAAGGTCTGGAAGTGCGCGTCCTGGATGACCTCGGTCTCGGGTTCGACCTTGAGCATCAGGCGCAGCGCATCGCCGCACTGGATGGAGCCCACATCGCCGATGCCGTTGGCTTCTTCCAGCGGACCGGAGTTGCGCGGGTTGAAGAAGTGCTCGCGGACCTTGTCTGAGTATTCCCACATGGCGGCGGCTCCTTAAACCGAGAACGAAGAACCGCAGGCGCACTTGGCGCTGGCGTTGGGATTGTCGAACTTGAAACCGGTGTGGGTGAGGGTATCCACGAAGTCCACGGTGACGTTGTCGATCATCGGCATGGTCATCGGGTCCACCAGCAGCTTGACGCCGTCGACTTCCAGTTCCCAGTCGTCCTCGGCCTTCTCGGCTTCGAGCTTCATGCCGTACTGCAGGCCGGAGCAGCCACCGCCCGACACCACCAGGCGCAGGCCGGCAACGGGGGTTTCGGAGCCGCGGATGAAGCGTTGGACGGCTTTGACGGCAGCGGGGGTGAGATTGATCATTTCGGTTCTCCGATTTGGGGGGCTATACCTCCTCTCTGCAAGGGACGTGCCACACCCCACCAAACTGGCAAGCCGTTGTTTTTGATATGAAAGTTCGCTTTCGAAAGACTGTCGTAAGCGTGTCGCGTTTACGACAATGGGGGATTCGCGCCGCAGCCCGGGGTTTTCGATCAGCTGGCGAGACGTTCGCGCAGGCGCGGCACCGCCCAATCGATGAAGGCCCGCACCCGCGACGGCAGCAGCCGCCCGTGGGGATACAGCAGACTCACCGGCACCGTCGGCGGCGCCCAGTCGTCGAGCAGGCGCTCCAGTTCGCCAGCCGCTTCCAGCGCGCGCAGCTGATAGGCGAGGAAACGCCCGCAACCCACGCCTTTGCAGCAGGCATCCAGCGCCACATCCACCTGATTGGTGGCGAAGTTGCTGCGCACCGGCACCCGCAGGTGCTCGCCGGCCCGCTCGAAGTGCCAGTCATGCCCATCGTCCAGCCCGGTGAAACGGATCACCGTGTGGCCGCGCAGGTCGGCCGGATGTGCCGGCCGGCCAAGACGGGCCAGGTAATCGGGGCTCGCGCACAGCACCCGGCGGGTGCTGCCGACAGGCACCGCCACCAGCCCGGAATCCGGCAACGCGCCGATGCGCAGCGCCAGATCGATGCTCTCGTCGAGCAGATCGAGCATCCGGTCCGCCAGGGTCAGCTCGACGCGCATCTCGGGATGCTCGGCGAGAAAGTCGGTGACCACCGGCGCCACGTGCAGCCGCCCGAACATCACCGGCGCGGTAATCACCAGCCGCCCCGAAGGCCGCACCCGCCGGGCAGTGACGGCGTTCTCCAGGTCAGCCAGATCGGCCAGCAGGCGGCGGCTGCGCTCCAGGTAGTCGCGGCCCTCGTCGGTCAGCGCGATGCGCCGGGTGCTGCGGTTGAGCAGGCGCAGGCCGAGGGACTCCTCCAGCGCCGCGAGGCTGCGCACCACCGCCGCCAGCGACATCCCGAGCCGCTCCGCGGCGGCCGTCAGGCTGCCGGCCTCGACGATGCCGACAAAGGTGTTCATCGCCTTGAACTTGTCCATGGGGCAAGATTAAACCGGTTGCTGCATCAATGAAATTCTCTCACCCCCATTTATTGCTTCAGCCGAAAGGATCACGATAGCCAAAACGGTCTGGAGAACCTGTCATGTCCCGCCACTTTGCCGACATCACCTGCACGCCCGGCGTTCGCGCCACCCAGCAGCACTATCTGGGCGCCCCGCTACCGACGCCCGGCGGCAACCCCGAAGCGGCGCTGGGCGAGCGCGAGCGCAGCTTCATCGCTGGCCGCGACAGCGCCTACCTGGCCACCGTGAGCGAGACCGGCTGGCCCCATGTGCAGCACCGGGGCGGCCCGGCGGGCTTTCTGCGGGTGATCGACGCGCGCACGCTGGCCTTTGCCGACTATGGCGGCAACCGCCAGTTCGTGAGCGTCGGCAACCTGAGCGGCCAGCCCAGGGCGGCGCTGATCCTGATGGACTACCCCAACCGGCGGCGGCTCAAGCTGCTGGCCGAGGTGCAGGTGCTGCCCGCTGACGACGCCGATCCGGATCTCGTCGCCGCCGTCACCCTGCCCGGCGCGCCGCCCACCGAACGGGTGATGGTGCTGCACGTGGCAGCCTTCGACTGGAACTGCTCCCAGCACATCACCCCGCGCTTTTCCGCCGCCGAGCTGGCCGCGCGGGACATCCCGCCCCACCCCTGACACCCCGACCAAGAAGGAGACACCCATGAAACTGTACGACCTCACCCTCTCCGGCAACTGCTACAAGGTGCGGCTATTTGCCGCCCTGGCCGGCATCCCCGTGGACATCGTGCCGGTGGATTTCCTGGCCGGCGAGCACAAGCGCCCGCCCCTCATCACGCTCAACCCGTGGGGCGAGATTCCCATCCTCGTCGATGGCAAGGTGGTGCTGCGGGATTCCCAGGCGATCCTCGTCTATCTCGCCCGGCGCTATGCCGGCGAAGCGTGGCTACCCAGCGATCCGGCGGCGATGGCCGAGGTGGTGCAGTGGCTCTCCACCGCCGCCAACGAAGTGCAGAACGGCCCCGGCGCCGCGCGGCTGGTGGACAAGTTCGGCTACGCCATCGACAAGACCGACACCCTGCGCCGGGCGGCGCGCATCCTGCCGCTGATCGACGCCCGGCTGGCCGATCACGACTGGCTGGCGCTGGACCGGCCGACCATCGCCGACTGCGCGGTGCTCCCTTATGTGGCGCTGGCGCCGGAGGGCGGCGTGACGCTGAACGACTTCCCCCACATTCAGGCGTGGATCGAGCGGGTCAAGGCGCTGCCCGGCTTCGTGCCGATGCCTGGCGTTTGAACGCAGCGGATCAGCCCAGCACGTGCTCGTAGGCCCGGCGCAGGAGTTGACGCTCCACGTCGGTGAGGGCGCGGGATTCGGTGATGGCGATGAATCGCCCGCCGACCCGCTCCACCGCCGCAAAAGGGGGTTCGATACCGGTGAAGATGCCCAGCAGCACCGGCACGTCGCCGCCGGGCGTATCCACCCAGGCCTGGAAATCGCCTTCGGGCTCGATGGCATCCTCCGGCAGTCCGAGGCGCGTCTCGGCTTCGCGCACCACCGCCGCAGGGTGGATCTGAACGACCGGCGAGTAATCCTCGTCCCGCAGCGCCGCCAGCGCCGGCAGGGACTTGAAGGCAACGACGCCGTGCGGCAGGCACAGGAACCGCACCCGCCCGCTGGTCTTGTGTTTGTGCAGCAGGATCAGCCGCGGCTGCGCGTCCATCGTCAGGTCATGAAGCCGGCGATCACAGCCTCACCGCGAAGCTGGTCGGGCTTGCCCCACACCTGCACGGATTCCACATAGCTTTCGGGCTTGTCGGGATGGGGCAGCAGCACCTGGTATTCGGCAAACACGCGCCCATCCGGAAACAGCGTGACGTTGCCGTAGCGGGCCTGGCCACGCCAGGTACCCACCACGCTGATCTCCTGCGAGAAGGGGTCGGTCTTCTCCTCGAAGGTCAGCAGCGACCAGTCCGGCTCGTCGCCGATGGATAGACCCAGGCGCTCCACCTGCTGCCGCAGGGCCGCACACACGGCGGCCCCGACGGCGGGATCGGACAGCGCAGCGGCAGCCCCGGCCATCACACGCTCGCCGGCGAGTAGGTGTAGCAGTCCTTCGGGCACACCCGGCCGCAGGAGCCGCAGCCGATGCAGTCGGCGCCGTTGGCGATGGACATCACCATCATGTTGTCGTCGTCGGAGTCGTCGTCATCCTCCAGCTCGCGCTCGACCAGATCGAGCACGTTGCGCGGACAGACCTTGTAGCAACGGCCACAGCCGATGCATTTGGCCTGATCCAGATTGGTGACGAATTCGGGCGTCCATTCCACGCCCCCGCGGGTCAGGCCAGTGATCTGCGCCATGATGGTTCAACCTTTCTGTGCCGCCGACAGGCGGGCGTTGGCCTCGGCCCAGGCCTGACAGGCGTCGTAGGTGGATTGGGAAATGCCCGGAATCTCGTGGTAGCCCGCCGGCAGGCGGTCTTCCACGAGGTCGTGGAGCTGGGAGGCCCATTCGGAAGCGATACGCTTGAGTTTCTTCACTTCCTTGTCGAGGGCCGCGATCTCATCGACGGTGCTCATGACAGCCTCCCTGCTCACATCCCGGCGACAGCCGGGTACTCGCCGATGCGTTCGAGGGCGACGGAGAGGATCTTGTCGGCCTCGTCCTTCATCTTGGAGAGGCTGGCGAAGCCAAAGCGATGCACATCGCGCAGGGTGCGATCGACGGCCACCAGCTTGCCCACGGTGATCAGCGCGCGGCCAAAGCCTTCGTGGGTCAGGTGCACCAGCGGCACGGCCAGCTGCTTGCACTCCTTCTCGATGAGTACGGCGATGGCGTTGTAGAAAGCCTTGACGCGGGAGATCGTCACATCGTCCGGGTCGCCGATCAGCGGAATCTCCGCCTTGCGCTCCTTGGTGAGGATGTAGGGATCGAGGATCTTCTCCACCGTCCAGCCCTGGTAGGTGCCGTAGGTGTCGAGGGCGCGCATCTGGCGGGCCATCTCCTTGATGAAATCGGTGTCGAGGATGGGATCGCGTTCGACGACGGTGTCAGTCATGATGAAACTCCTGGATGGAAACGGGTGAGGAAGTCGGGATCGGCATGAGCCGGGGAGCAGGCATCAGGCGGGGAGCAAGGCCCACCGCAAGGCGGGCGAGGATCAGGGCAGCGAGAAAGCCTCCCATCGCCCCCAATGCGGTGACGCCGTCGCGCCCGTCAAAGGCGGCCGCGAGTGCCGCCCCCAGCAGCATGGCGATGGCCGGGAAGAGATAGCCGAGCACGGCGCTGGCCGAAAGGCCCGCGGCAGGCAGCCCCACCGCGACCACATCACCCACCGCCACGCCGGCCTCGAGGGGCACGCTGAGCAGGGTGGACGGGCGCTCGCCGGCCATCTTGCCCACGCCGCAGGCGCTCACGTGGCCGCAGGACGAACAGCCGCCGGTCTCCATGGCGACGATGGCCTTGCCACCTTCGATGCGGCGCACCACACCGCGATGTTCGATGTAGGGCGCGCTCATCCCTGCCAACCCTCATCTTCCATCGCCGAGAAGCGGTCTTCCGATTTGGTCTGGGCAGCGACGGCGCGGTCGATCCACTGCACGCCGCCCTCCTTCATCGCGCGGCTGATCTCGGCCAGCAGATCGGGGATGGCGTCCACCTCGTCGGTGCGGATCGGCTGGATGCCCTTGGCCATGAGCTGCTTGATCGCCGAGGCGCCGATGGCCATCACGTACACCGCGTGGCAGCCGGCGAGAAATTCCACCTTGGCGGCGAGCTTGTTCTCGTTGCCGTCCATCGCCTCTTCGGGGAAGTCGGCGACGCCCACGAGGGTGGCCTTGTCGGGCACCACTTCGTAGATCGCAAAACCTTCGGCAGCGCCGAAGTGCTGATTGACCCGATTGCGGTCGGTGGATGCAAAAGCGACCCTGAGCACGGCGGCGGGCTCCTCTTTAATGGACCAGACCAGCTGCAGACGACGGGGTGCCATGGGAGTCGCCGAGGCCGGACTCGGCCCGGTAGATTGATTGATAGGGTTCGAGTTCATGGTGTTGCCTCAGCATCAGGTTGGCAAAATCGAACAAGGCCTGCCGCGTGCCGCGGTAGCCCACCCAGGTGCGCGCGTAGCCGCCCACCTGGTCGTATTGGGGAAAGCCGGCCCGCATCAGCGGCAGGCCCAGCCGCTCGGCGGTACCCGCGGCATGGGAGTTGGCGACGATCACCTGGGCGCCGCCCGCGCGGGCATCCTTCTCCAGGTCTTCCAGATCGCCGATGACGATCTTCGGCACCGGCAGCGCCGCAAGGCTTTCGTGCTTGGCCGGGCTCACCGCGGCGACGATCTCGGCGCCCATGCCGGTGAGGAAGGTGGCCTGCATGCCCAGCAGGTCCGGGTCGGCCGCCAGGGCCACGCGGGCAAAACCCAGCATGAAGTGGCAATCGACCATCGCGTCCTGCAGCTGGGCGCGCCAGCGGTCGATGCGCGCCGGCACCGGCTGGCCGGAGATGTCGGCGAGGGCCTGGGTGAAGGCGTCGCAATCGTCCAGCCCCATCAGCCCGGCAAAGCGGTAGTCGGGCACGCCGGTGCGGGTATGGAGCAGATCGGCCGCCTTGTAGAGCGACGGGCCGACCACCAGCGTGGCGGCGGATTCGCCCATGATCTCGATCTCCGCCCGGGGCGTGCCGCCGATGGTGAGGGACGAGAACTCCGCGTCGGTGAGGTGGCCGTCGAGGGAGTCGCCGATGTCCGGCAGCACCACCGCGCGCAGGCCGAAGGCTTCGATCCACTCG
Organism: Zoogloea sp.; assembly: GCA_041917255.1. Lineage (GTDB taxonomy): Bacteria > Pseudomonadota > Gammaproteobacteria > Burkholderiales > Rhodocyclaceae > Zoogloea. The sequence continues at coordinate 39,533 of JAYRYA010000019.1, read as the reverse complement.
CGGATCGCCTCGATGTCGCCCGGGGTGAGCATGCCTGAGGCGAGCACGTTCACCTGCTTCGGCCGACGGCCAGCGCTGCGGCCTTCGGGCACCAGCACGTCGATCATCGATTCCACCGCCAGGGCGTAGCCGCTTTCCAGGCAGCCCACGTAGTCAGGCGTGTTCACCGGCACCACCGCCACGCCGGCGTATTCCGGGTGCTTCTCGCGGAAGATCCGCACCGTGCGGCGGATGTCGGTGCCCTGGGTTTCGGACAGACCGGTGGTCACCAGCCCGATCACGTCGGGCTTGCTCTTCTCGGAGAGCACCCGCAGGCCTTCGACCACGTTGTCGTCGGCGCCCATGATCGAAGCCACCTGATCCATCGCGGTGGTCTGCAGCGGGATCGGCTCGCGGAAGTGGCGCACGAAGAACACCTTGCCAAAGGCCGTGCAGCCCTGCGAGCCATGCATCAGCGGCAGGCTCCGGCCCAGGCCGAGGAACGCCAGCGAGGCCCCCACCGGCTGGCTCACCTTGAGCGGATTGACCGCCAGCGCCTTCTTGGATTGGACGACTTCAGCCATCTTGATCTCCTTAGGCGGCGAGCACGGTGCCGGGGCCCTGCTTGGCGGCCCACGGGGCCGGCTTGCGCACCGACGCCCACACCGGGCTGCCCATCGAGAGGGCCAGCTGGCGGGCCAGCTCTTCCATGCCGGCATAGCCCGCATAGCCGAATTCCCGCTCCTGGTTGATGTCGAGGAAGGGGATGCGCGCCTTGAGGGCCGTGTAGAGGTTGCGTCCGCCGGCGATGAGGATGTCGGCCTTGTACTCGTGATACGTGGAGAGCAGCGCCTTGGGGCTGCCGTCGTCGATCATTTTGGTGTCGTCGCCCATCAGCTCGCGGATGCGGGCCTTGTCTTCTTCAGTCGACTTCTTGGTGCCGGTGGCGACCACCTTCATGCCCAGGTCCTGCAGGGCCGAGACGATGGACCACGACTTCACGCCGCCGGTGTAAAGCAGCACCCGCTTGCCGGTGAGGCGCTCGCGCCAGGGGTCGAGCGCCGCGCGGGACTTGGCCTCCTCCCGGGCGATGACCGCCTCGGTGCGGGCGATCAGGTCGGCGTCACCGATGATCCGGGCGAAGTCACGCAGGGCGTTGTTCATGTCCTGCACGCCATAGAAGCTGCCCTCGAAGAACGGAATCCCGAAGTTGTCTTCCATCTTGCGGGCCACGTTGAGCAGCGCCTTGGCGCACACCACCATGTTTACCTTCGCCCGGTGCATGGTCTGCACCTCGTGGAAGCGTGCATCGCCCGATAGCGTGCACAGGATGCGCAGGCCCAGCTCGTCGAACAGCGGCAGCACATGCCAGAACTCGCCGGCAATGTTGTATTCGCCGATCAGATTCACGTCGTAGGTGGGCAGGCCGTCGGCGCGGGGCGCGGCGGGCTCGGGCTCGCGGGTGCCGATCACGTGCTTGAACATCGCCTCGCCGGCCAACCGGTTGCCCAGGTTCTTGGTGCCATAGAAGCCGGCCGCATCCACCGGCACCACCGGGGTGCCCCAGCGCTCGGTGGCGGCCTTGCACACCGCCTCCACGTCGTCGCCGATCAGCGCGGTGACGCAGGTGTTGTAGATGAACACCGCGGCCGGTGAGTAGCTGTCGATGGCCTGCTTGATGGCATGGAACAGGCGCTTCTCGCCGCGGCCCATCACCACGTCGGTCTCGGACAGATCGGTGGTCATTCCGATGCGGTACAGCGTGGGGCCGGACGAGCGGGTGCCCCGGTTGTCCCACGACGAGCCCGCGCAGGCGATGGGGCCGTGGACGATGTGGGCCACGTCGGCGATTGGCAGGAGCGCGATCTGCGCGCCATCGAAGGAACACCCACCGGCGGTGGCGCCGGGCTTGGGCTTGGCGCACCCGGATTTTTCCTTCTTGTTGTGGCTGCAGGCCGGCTCGTCGAGCAGGGCCTGGATTTCGCTGGCTTTCATGCTGGCCTCTCCAAGGGTTCAGTCACCCTTCTGCAATTTGAGTGCCAGCTCCAAACCCCTGTTTTTAAAGGCCTGAACGGGGCCAACGCCGTGTCGCAAAGCCGACAAAAGCCCACCGCCGGTACAAACCCAACAGCACCTCACCAATGACAAAGGCCGCCAGAGCGGCGGCCTTCGGGCAGAAGCGCGGCTGTGCTCAGTGGCCGGCTGGAGATGCCAAGGGCGCCTCCAGCGCCACCGGCGCGGGCGCGTTGTGGTCGGCATCCGGGTGCCAGCCCAGCACCGTGAGCATGATGAAGAAGCCCGTCACGTAGGCCACCGGCACATGCCAGCCATGGCGCAACCACTGGGCCGCCGAGCGGGCCTCGGGGAACATGCTCGACAGGGCGACGCCGGCTGACGAGCCGAACCACAGCATCGAGCCGCCAAAGCCCACCGCGTAAGCCAGGAATCCCCAGTCATAGCCGCCCTGGCGCAGGGCCAGCGCGGTGAGCGGGATGTTGTCGAACACCGCCGACACGAAGCCCAGCGCGAGGGCCGACTGCCACGAGGCGGCGGGCAGCTCCTCCACCGGCATCATCGAGGCGCACAGCACCAGTGACAGCAGGAAGACCGAGCCCTTGATGGTGTCCGGCAGCACTTCCCAGTCGTGACGGCGCAGCGGGATGGTCAGCAGGATCGCGGCCCACACCGCCACACCGATGAAGGGGAAGGCCTCGGCCAGTTCGGGAAACTTGACGTTGATGGTGATGTTGGTGGCCACCGCGAACACCAGCATGGTGAGCACGACCGCAATTCGGCCCCAGTCCACGTGGGTGTGCTGGTGGGCATGGCGCAGGATGGGCGAGTAGGCGTGCTGCTGGCGGGCGCCGAAGTAGCCGATGATGAGCAGCGCCACCGCCGCCGCCACATAGGCATCGACCACAATCAGCGGACTCACCCCGTCGATCCACATCATCGTGGTGGTGGTGTCGCCCACCACGCTGCCCGATCCGCCGGCGTTGGACGCCGCGACGATGGCCGCCAGGTAGCCCACGTGCACCTTGGCCTTGAAGAGCTGGTGAGCCATCGCGCCGCCAATCAGCGCCGCGGCGATGTTGTCGAGGAAGCTGGAAATCACGAAGACCATCACCAGCAGCAGGAAGCCCCCCTTCCAGTCATCCGGCAGGAAGCGCGGGAGGATCACCGGAACGTGGCTCTTCTCGAAATGCCGGGCGAGCAGCGCAAAGCCGGTGAGCAGGCAGAACAGGTTGGCGATGGTCACCCACTCGTGACCCAGGTGACCGACCAGGCCCGCGACGCCGACGCCCGTCTTGAAGCCGGTGATGAGTACCTTGTAGGCACTGATGGTGACGAGGCCGACAAGGGCCACGTAAAGGGTGGCATTGTGGAACAGCGCCACCCCCAGCAGCGTGAGCGCGAAGAGGATGAAGTCGAGGGGAATGCCGCCAACGGACGGCAGGCTGCCTGCCGCGAAGGCCGACACGGGAAGCAGCAGGCCGAGGGCGAACAGCGCCCGGCCCGTTGAGGGTGGGTGCGAAGAATGAGCGGACATGGGCGTTCTCGAAAGCAAATGAAAAATCGGGGAGCCGACGTGAAACCGGCCGGAAGGGCCGGCCGGACAAGGCGGGTCAGTCGTCGGCAAGATCGCGCCGGGGCACGGTCTCCGGGTCGGCGATGATGCCCCGGTAGATCTCCACCCGGTCGCCAGGGCGCAGGGCCGCATCGGGCTTCACCAGCCGCCCGAAAACACCGACCTTCTGCTTGGCAAGGTCGATGTGGGGAAACTGGTCGAGGATGCCCGAGCGCTTGATGGCATCCGTCACCGTGGCCGTCTCGGGCACCTCGATGGTCACCCAGATCTGGTTTCCGGGCTCGGAATAGGCAACGCCAATCTGCATTTTGTATCTCCTCAAGCTGCCGACGGCGTGGCCAGTCCGCCATCCTGCGCAGACGCACCGGCTTCGGCGCGCCGCTCCATGGCCCGCTTGCCGGCGAGCAGAAAGCCCAGCAGGGCAAACCCGCCGGGCGGCAGGATCATCAGCAGCGCGCCGCCATAGCCGGGCAGTTTCATTTCGAGAAAGGCGAAGGAAGGCCCCAGCAGGTTGGATGCCTGGGCGAACAGGGTGCCGGCGCCGAGGAACTCCCGCAACAGCCCCATCACCGTCAGCGCGCCGGTAAAGCCCAGCCCCATCGCCAGCCCATCCACTGCCGAGGCGGCAACGCCGTTCTTGACCGCAAAGGCTTCGGCCCGGCCGAGGATGGCGCAATTCACCACGATCAGCGCAATGAACAAGCCAAGCACCTTGTACAGATCGTGCAGCCAGGCGTTCATGGCCATGTCCACCACGGTGACGAGGGTGGCGATGAGCACCACGAACACCGGAATGCGCACCTGGGAGCTGACGGTGTGGCGGATCATCGACACCAGCACGTTGGAGACCACCAGCACCGCGGTGGTCGCCAGGCCCATGCCCAGGCCATTGGTGCCGCTGGTGGTGACCGCCATGGTCGGACACATGGCCAACAGCTGGGAGAACACCACGTTCTGGTCCCACAGGCCTTCCTTGATGATGCTGCGGTAGTCGTTGCTCATGTCAGCCTCCCGTGATTTCCGTGCGGTGCTCGGCATAAAAATCCAGCCCGCCCTTCACCGCCTTGACCACCGCCCGCGGGGTGATGGTGGCGCCGGCGAACTGGTCGAACACGCCGCCGTCCTTTTTCACGCCCCAACGCTGCGGGGTGGGATCGCCCAGCGACTTGCCGTCGAAGCTCTTCACCCACGGGTCTTTCTTCACCTCGATCTTGTCGCCCAGGCCCGGGGTCTCGGCGTGCTTGAGCACGCGCACGCCCAGGGTTCGGCCTTCGGCATCGACGGCCATCAGGATGTTGATCTCGCCGGCATAGCCGCGCTCGGCCACCTGAAAGACCGCGGCCTTCACCGCCCCGGCGTGGCGGGCGCGGTAGATCGTCACCGGCTGGCCGCCTTTGTCGATGGCCAGGGTGTCCTTCAGGAAATCGTTGTCGGCCAGCCCGGCGGGCAGCACCTCGGAGAGGGAATCCCGCAGATCCTTGGCTTCGGCGGCGGCGATGGCTTCGCCGGTGGCACTGGCAGCCATCGCCAGCGTGGCGCTCGCCATCAGGGCCACGATGCCCAGCAGCACCGGCTGGTAGCCGATGTGCTCGCGGATTTCGTCCAGTTTCATGGGTCAGCTGCTCCCTTTACTTGGCCGGAAGTTCCAGCGGCTTGCCCTTGCGGTCACGGCCGAGAATGCGCGGCTTGACCAGCCGGTCGATCACCGGCGTGAGGGCGTTCATCATCAGCACCGCAAAGGCCATGCCCTCGGGGTAGCCCCCCCAGGTGCGGATGATCCAGGTGATGAGTCCGATGCACAGCCCGAAGACGATCTGCCCCAGGCCGGTGTTGGGGGATGTCACGTAGTCTGTGGCGATGAAGAAGGCACCCAGCATCGCCGCGCCCGAGAGCAGGTGCTCGCTGGCGCCCAGGTAGTGCGTCGGGTCCATCCCATGCACGATGGCCGCCGGGATCGCCAGCCCCGCGAGCACCGCCACCGGCGTGTGCCAGGTGATGACGCCGGTGGCCAGCAGGTAGAGTCCGCCCGCCAGGATCAGCAGCGAGGCCGATTCGCCCAGGCTGCCGGCACGGGTGCCGAACCACGACAGCGCAGGCGCGTTGGGCGCCGCGAGGGAATGCAACAGGTCGATGCCACGGGACATCTCGGTTTTGGTATGGCCCAGCAGCGAGGCGCTGGCGATGCCGTCGAGCGGCGGCGCGCTGGTCACGAAGATGTGCAGCCCCTGCAGAAAATCCGGCGCCGGCACGCTGGCGAGGCTCATGGGCAGCACCCACTGGGTGAGCGGCACCGGGAAGGACACCAGCAGCGCCACCCGGGCGACCATCGCCGGGTTGAAGACGTTCTGCCCCACGCCGCCGAACACCTGCTTGCCGATCACGATGGCAATGAATGCGCCCACCACCGCCACCCACCAGGGCGCCCACGGCGGCAGGGTCATCGCCAGCAGCCAGCCGGTGAGCAGCGCCGAGCCGTCGAACAATGTCTTGCCGATGCGCTTCGATCCGGTCATGCGCAAGGCCATGGCCTCGAAGACGAGGCACGACACCACCGTCAGCAGCCACAGGAAGAACGACGGCCAACCGAACAGCCAGAAGCCGTAGAGGGTGGCCGGCACCAGCGCCAGCTGAACGCGGACCATCGTCCGCCCGACGGTGTTGCCGCCGTGGGCGTGAGGCGAGGCAACCGCTTCCCCGTTGAGGGCGGCGATGTTCATGCGATTTCTCCCTTCTGTTCGGTCGCTGCCGCGGCGGCTGCCTGCTGGGCGGCCCGCTCGGCCTTGCGCTTCGCCGCGGCTTCGGCCTTCTCACGCGCTTCGCGCTCCAGGCGCTCCTGCCGGGCAATGCCGAGCTTCTTGGTGGATTCGGTGCGCAGCTTGGCGCGCTCCCGAGCCGAGAGATCACCCTTGGCGTGGTAGAAGTACTGCACCAGCGGGATGTGCGACGGGCACACGTAGGCGCAGCAGCCGCAGGCGATGCAGTCGGCGAGGCCCAGGTCCATCGCGCCTTCCAGGTCGTCGTTGCGGATGCGGGCGCTCATCTCGAGGGGCAGCAGCCCCATCGGGCAGGCCTTCACGCAGCTGCTGCAGCGGATGCAGGCCTCCGGCTCCATCGCCTCGGCCTCCTTCGCGTCGAGCAGCAGGATGCCGCTGGTGCCCTTGACCACCGGCACCCGGGCATGGGGCAGCAAAGTGCCCATCATCGGGCCACCCATCACCAGCCGGGCCACCTCGCCCTTGGCCCCGCCGGTGAAGGCGATGAGATCGCTCACCAGCATGCCCAGTGGCACCTCGTAGTTTCCGGGCATGGCCGCGGCGGCGCCGTTGACCGTCACGAGGCGACTCACCAACGGCCGACCCAGCACCACCGCGTCATGCACGGCACGGGCAGTGCCCACGTTATGGACGATCACCCCCACGTCGGCAGCGCGGGCGTCCGACGGTACTTCGCGGCCGGTCAGCTCGACGATCAGCTGGCGGTCGGAACCCATCGGATAGCGCGCCGGCACCGGCACGATGGTGATGTTGTCGAAATCCTTGGCAGCCTCGCCCATGGCGGCGATGGCCTCGGGCTTGTTGTCCTCGATGCCCACCTTGGCAACGCCAGCGCCCGTGGCGATCAGCATCAGGCGGATACCCGAGACGATCTCGGCGGCCTTGTCGCGCATCAGCCGGTCGTCACACGAGAGATAGGGCTCGCACTCGCTGCCGTTGATGATGAGGGTGTCGATGTCGGAGCGGCGCCCCAGGTTGAGCTTGACCGAAGACGGGAAGGTCGCCCCGCCCATCCCCACCACGCCGGCAGCGGCCACCCGCGAGGCCACATCGGCCGCGGCCAGGGCGTAAGGGTCGGCGGGCAGGTTGTCGGGTTCGATCCAGCGGTCGTCACCGTCCACCGTGAGGGTGATCGCCATCGCCGGCAGGCCCGAGGCGTGGGGCGCGGTGATCTCGCCGATGGCGCTGATGACACCCGACGTGGGTGCATGCAGCGGGGCCGAGATGTTCCCCTGGGCGGCCGCGATCAGCTCGCCTTTCCTGACCTTCTGGCCCACCAGGACCACCGGTCGGGCGGCCGCGCCCACATGCTGCGACAGCATCAGATGCAGACGCTGCGGCAGCGGCACCGCATGGACTTGCTGGTCGGCCGCGGGCCGCTTGTGGTCGGCCGGATGCACGCCCCAGTGCTTGCCCGTCAGTTTCTTGAAAAGACTGCTGAAGTCCATGGTTGCTCCTTAGGCTCCCGTTACCCGTTGCGCCGCAGCCGGCAGATGGCAATCGCGGGTGGTCATCATCGCGATCCTCACGCCGCCAGCGGCTTGGGCATCACCCAATGCTGGACGGTGACCGGCACCGGCCTCATGACCAAGGCTTCGGTGGGGCACTTCTCGACGCAGCTGCTGCAACCGGTACAGGCTTCCCGCAGCACGTTATGAATCTGCTTGGCCGCGCCGACGATGGCGTCGGTCGGGCACACCTTGCTGCAGCGGCAGCAGCCGATGCACAGCTCCTCGGCCACCGTGGCGATCTTCGGCCCGTCATCGGACATGCCCGACAGATCCACCGTGAGCCCCAGCTTGGCCGCAATGGCGGCCGCCAGGCTCTTGCCGCCGGGCGGACAGCAGGTGGGCGGCGCGGTGCCATCGACGATGGCGGTGGCGGCACCCGAGCACCCCGGAAAGCCGCACTGGCCGCAGTTCGAACCCGGCATCATGGCGATGAGTTCGTCCACCACCGGATTACCTTCAACCCGCAGGACCTTGTTGGCGATACCCAGCACGACGCCGAGCACGGCGCCAAGCACGGTGAGACTGAAGATGGCGATCAACATTTTGTGGCGCTCCCTTACACGTTCATCCCTGAGAAACCCATGAAGGCCAGGGCAAGCAGGCTGATGGTGACGAAGGCGATGGGGGCGCCGGCAAACGCCGCCGGCACCCGGGCCAGGGCCACGCGCTCGCGCAGCCCGGCAAAGATCAACAGCACGATGGTGAAACCCAGGGCCGAACCGAAGCCATATACCAGGCTCTTGAACAGGCTGAAGCCCTGCTGCACGTTGAGCAGCGCCACGCCCAGCACCGCACAGTTGGTGGTGATCAGCGGCAGGTAGATGCCCAGCGACTGGTACAGGCCGGGGCTCGATTTCTTGATGAACATCTCGGTGAATTGCACCACCGCCGCGATCACCAGGATGAAGGTGAGGATGCGCAGATAGCCCAGGCCCAGGGGCTGAAGCAGCCAGTTGTCGAGCATCCACGACGCGCCGGCCGCGAGGGTGATGACGAAGGTGGTCGCCAGGCCCATGCCGAGGGCGCTGTCCACGCTCTTGGACACACCCATCACCGGGCACAGGCCGAGAAACTTGATCAGCACCACGTTGTTCACCAACGCGGTCGACAGCAACAGTAGCAGGAAGTCCTTCATGGCATTGCGCCTCTGTTCGGGTTTAGCGACCCCAACGCATAAGCCATGCCAGTCTCGCTGCGGTGCCGCAAATACCGCGCGGCGCGCGGAATTGTGCGGCACGCACCAAAGCAGGGCGGATTTTGGGGGCCGGGATGTCACAAAACCGACAGACGTTTATGTCGCATTTACCCCGAAAACCCGCCGTGTGCCGCGCCAGCCGCGGGATGCGCGTTTTTTGTGCACCACGGCACGGAAGATGCTCCGACAGATCGGAGAAGCGTCCGATCCGAGAAACGCACACTCGAGGAGCCAAATTCATGCAGTCCGCCAAATGCCTCGCGGCTCAACACGCGCAGCCCAGCCCGAAGCTTCCGTCAGACGTTTATCTACAGGCCGTGGACCAGGCCGATCTGGCCATCTCGATCACCGATCTTGCTGCGAACATCCTCTTCGCCAACGAGAGCTTCACCCGCGTCACCGGCTACACGCCGGGCGAAGTGGTGGGCAACAACGAGTCGATGCTCTCCAACCGCACCACCCCGCGGGAGATCTACCAATCCATGTGGACTGCGCTGATGGAGCAGCGGCCCTGGTCGGGCAAGGTCCTCAACCGCAAGAAAAGTGGCCAGCTGTATCTGGCCGAATTGACCATCTCGCCGGTGGTCGACGCCTCGGGCACGACCACCCACTACCTGGGCATGCACCGGGACATCACCGAGATCCACCAGCTCGAACAGATGGTCCGCAACCAGAAGGCGCTGATCGAATCGGTGGTGGATGCCGCCCCCATCGCCATCGCCCTCCTCGACCAGAAGGGCCGCGTGCTGCTGGACAACCAGGCCTACAAGAAGCTCGTGACCGACCTGCGGGTGAACGAACCCGCCCACACCCTGCTCGACAGCGTGATCGGCAACTGGCGTACCAGCCTCTCGGACGACATCGCGACCTGCATCTTCGAGAACCGCGAAGCCCGAGTGGACCACCGCAACGGCCGGCCCCGCTGGCTGTCGGTGACCACCTCGATGCTCCAGATCCACAGCGACAACGCCGACAACTACTTCGTCTCGTCCGACCAGCCCGGCCTGCTGCTGGTGATCTCCGATGTCACCAGCCTGCGCGCCGAGCAGGAGCGCGCCCGCACCGCCGCCCTGCAGGCCGCCATGGCCGAGGAAGAGCGCACCGCGGCGCTGCGCGAGGGCCTGTCGGCGGCGATCTTCCGGCTCGAGGAACCCATGAACGTGATGGCCTCGGCGGTCTCGATCCTGCAGCGGCGCGACCCGTCCAGCGCCGACCTGCTCAAGCACGCCCTCTCCGCCGGCCGCGAGCACATGGAATCCCTGCGCCAGGTGATCCCGCCCAGCGCCCCGGAAATGGTGTTCAGCGTCAATCTCAACGAACTGCTGCGCGACGTGCTGGAGGTGTGCACGCCACGCCTCCTGCGTGCCGGCGTGGTGGTGGACTGGCACCCTGCGGCCACCCTGCCGCCCCTGCTGGGCCGGCCGCTGCAGCTCCGGATGCTCTTCAAGGCGCTGGTGGATAACGCCATCGAGGCCATGGACGCCAAGGGCTGGAAACGCCGCGAGCTGACCCTCGCCACCGCGGTGGAGCGTGGTTGCATGGTGGTCACCGTCACCGACAGCGGCCCCGGCATTCCGGCCGAGCTGCGCCACCGGGCCTTCGAGCCCTTCTTCTCGGCCAAGGCCGGTGCCGGCCGGCATCTGGGCACCGGCCTGTCGCGGGCCCAGCAGATCGTGTCGGACCACGGCGGCATCATCGACCTGGACCAGAACCCGAGCGGCGGTTGCCATGTGGTGGTCGAATTCCGCCTCGACGGCGACCCGATCTGAGACATAACGACGAGCGCGCAATGCACGAACATGTGATCCACTCCGCCGACTGTCCGCCGCCTGGTGGCTACTGCCGCACCCACGAGCTGAACATCCAGCTGCTCGCCGCCCTCTACGCGGTCAGTCGGGTGCTCAGTCGCTCGCTGGTGTTCGAGGAAACCCTGCGCGACGTGCTGCGCGTGCTGGAAGAGGAAGCCGGGCTCACCGCCGGCATGATCGGCGTCGTCGATGCCCAGAGCGGCAATCTCATCACCCACACCCTCCACCACCCCTCAGGCCCCACCGGCGTGCAGTACCAGCCCGGCGAAGGCATCCTCGGCCTGATGCTCGAGAAGCCCCGCACCGTGATGCTCACCCGGGTCGCGGACGAGCCCCGCTTCCTCAACCGTCAGGGCATCTACCAGCAGACGCTGCCCTTCATCGCGGTACCCATCAAGGTCGGCGGCAACCTTCAGGGCATTCTGGCGGTACAGCCCGAAGCTCCCGAAGACGGCCTCATCGAGGAGCGCAGCCAGTTCGTCGAGATGGTCGCCAACCTCATCGGCCAGGCCCTGCGCCTGTCCCTGGAGGTGGAGCAGGAGAAATCCAGCCTCGTCGAAGAGCGTGACCTGCTGCGCCGCACGGTGCGCCACCAGTTCGGCTTCGACAGCATGGTGGGTCGCTCGGCGGTGATGCGCCGGGTGTTCGACCAGGCGCGGCTGGTGGCCAAGTGGAACACCACCGTGCTGATCCGCGGCGAGACCGGCACCGGCAAGGAACTCATCGCCAACGCCATCCACTACAACTCGCCCCGCGCGCGCAACGCGATGGTCAAGCTCAACTGCGCGGCGCTGCCCGAGAACCTGCTGGAATCCGAACTCTTCGGCCACGAGCGCGGCGCCTTCACGGGCGCCGTCGAGGCCCGCAAGGGGCGCTTCGAGCAGGCCAACGGCGGCACCCTGTTCCTCGACGAGATCGGCGAAATCTCGCCCTCCTTCCAGGCCAAGCTGCTGCGGGTGCTGCAGGAAGGCGAGTTCGAGCGCGTGGGCGGCAGCCGCACCGTGAAGGTGGACGTGCGCATCGTCGCCGCCACCCACCGCGACCTGGAAGCCGCGGTGGATTTCGGCGACTTCCGCGAGGATCTGTTCTACCGCCTCAACGTGATGCCGCTGTTCCTCCCGCCGCTGCGCGACCGCATCGAGGACATCCCCGAGATCGCCCGCCACCTGCTCACCAAGATCGGCGGCGAACAGAAGCGCAAGCTCACCCTCACCGACATGGCCCAGCGCCGCCTTGCCAGCCACGAGTGGCCGGGCAACGTGCGCGAGCTGGAAAACTGTCTGGAACGGGCCGCCGTGCTGTCGGAGGACGGCGTGATCGACGTGGACCTGATCCGCTTCCCGAGCAGCCGCGAACGCCAGCCGGCCCGCCCTCCCAGGGACATGGGCATGAGCAGCCCCGCCCCCTCCCGGCCGCCCGTCGAGGTGGATCTCAACGACCCCGGCATCTCCGAGAAGGAGCGGGTCGTCGCCGCGCTGGAGCAAGCCGGCTGGGTGCAGGCCAAGGCTGCGCGCCTCCTCGGCATGACGCCCCGCCAGATCGCCTACCGCATCCAGACCCTCAACATCGAAGTGAAGCAATTCTGACCAGCCTGTCGGCTTTGCGACATCGCCAGCTACCGCCAAGCCGCTGATTCACAGGCAAAAATAGCTGGCACTCAACTTGCACGCGTGGCTTCCTGAACCCAGTAATCGCCCCTCAGGAGCCACGCCATGCCAAAACCCAAGAAACACGTTCTCGTCTGCGTCCAGGGCCGACCCCAGGGCCACCCCCGCGGTTCCTGCCAGGACAAGGGCTGCGGCCAGGTCTGGCAGGCCTTCTCGGACGAATTCACCACCCGCAACCTGTGGGCCTCGGGCTTCCAGCTCACCAACACCGGCTGCCTCGGCCCCTGTCAGGCCGGCCCCACCGCCATCGTCTATCCCGAAGGCGTGATGTACACCGGGATCAAGCCCACCGACGTGGCCACCATCATCGAGGAACACCTGCTCCTCGACGCACCGGTCGAACGCCTGCTGGCCCCGGCCGACATCTGGAGCTGACCCCATGAGCGCAATCCAGTACGACATCGGCGACATGGTCTTCGCCACCGAAGACATCCTCAACGATGGCGGCATGCCCGGCGTCGATGAAGCGGAAGGCCTGATCGCCCCCGCCGGCGCCCGCGGCGTGGTGGTGCACTACGGCCATTCGGAGGTGGACCCGAGCCGCGAGATCTATCTCGTGCGTTTCGAGACCGGCGCCGACGGCAGCCTCGGCAACCCGGTCGGCTGCCTGCCCGACGAGCTCACCCAAGACCCGCCCCCCAGCCACTGACCTTCGAGCCCGCGCGCCATGACCACCATCGGCATCTTCTTCGGCACCGACACCGGTCGCACCCGCCTCATCGCCAAGCAGATCGCCAAGAAGCTCGGCGACGTGGCGGCGGCACCGGCGAACATCGGCCGCGCCACGCTGGACGACTTCCTTGCCCACGACGCGCTGATCCTCGGCTGCCCCACCTACGGCGACGGCGAGTTGCCGGGCGAGTCGGTGGGCCTCCAGCCGAGCTGGGAAGAGTTCCTGCCCCAGCTGGCCGGGGTCGACCTCTCCGGCAAGGTGATCGCCCTGTACGGCCTCGGTGACCAGAAGAAATACCCGGCGGTGTTTGTGGACGCCATCGGCATCCTCCACGACGCCCTTGCCGACCGGGGCGCGCGGCTTGTCGGCCAGTGGCCCGCCGCCGGCTACGACTTCAACGCCTCCCGCGCGCTGGAGGGCGAAAACTTCCTGGGCCTCGCCCTCGACCAGGTGAATCAGCCGGTGCTCACCGAAGCGCGCATCGACACCTGGCTCGCCCAGATCCGACCGGAGTTGCTCCCATGAACACCAACGCCTGGGCCCTGCCCAAAGACCGCGCCCTGCGCCGTCTGCTCGTCTCCTTCGACCCGGCCCTGGGCGAAGCCTGCGACATCGAACCCGACAGTGGCGCCGACCCCGCCATCGTCACCCTGCGCCACCCCGAGCTCGACCGCCTGCGCGCCCACGTCTTCCTGCACGGCCAGCGCCCCGGCACCTACGGGGTGTATTACGAATACCCCAACCCGCTGCCCGACACGCCCAGCAGCATCGAGAACCAGCCCCTGGCCCGCGTGCTCGACGGGCTCAGGATGCACTTCGACGCCTGAGGAGGTCGCTCCGCCATGTTCTTCCCGCCACCCCGTCTCAACCTCGCCACCGCCCGCAGCGAGCAGCGCGACGACGCCCGCTGGCTCGACGACCTGCCCCCCGCCTGGCGCGACATGGTGGTGGCCCCGATCAGCTTCTCGGTGCACCGGGAATACGAACTGGCCGCCAGCCGCACCTTCGGCTACGACGCCTACGACCTGCGCTGCTTCTACCACCACAGCTATGTGCTCACCGAAACCCGCTCCGACAACGACGAGGATTTCTACACCGTCGTCACCCGCGGCGAGACCCTGCGCGCCTGGCGCCTGCGGGACGACCGCTGGCTGACGTGGCGGCGCACCGTATGCGGCAGCGACGGCAGCGTGAGCCGCGGCTTCTACAGCTTCTCGCCCACCTGCCCGGTGTAGGCGCCCCCCGCACCATGTCACCCCCGTCACCCTACCGCCTGCCCGACGCCAGCCTCGAAGCCATCCTGGCGGAAGACACCCCCCAGGGCGACGCCACGACCTTTGCCCTCGGTATTGGCGATGCCCGCGGCGTGCTCGAATACCGCGCCCGCGTACCGATGACCCTGTGCGGCAGCGAGGAAGCCGCCCGCATGGGCGAGCTGCGCCGGCTGTGCGTTGCCAGCCCGGTCGCAGCCAGCGGCAGCGCCCTCGACGCGGGCGCGCTGATCCTGCGCCTCGAAGGCCGGGCGGCGGATCTCCACGCCGTCTGGAAGACCAGCCAGACCCTGATGGAATCCCTCTCGGGCATCGCCAGTGCCACCGCCGCCATCGTCGCCGCAGCCCGGCAGGGCAACCCGGCCACATCGGTAGCGTGCACCCGCAAGAATTTTCCCGGTACCAAGGCCGCCGCCATCAAGGCCATCCTCTGCGGCGGCGCCACGCCCCACCGCCTGAGCCTCTCCGAAACCCTGCTGGTGTTTGCCGAGCACCGGGCCTTTCTCGATGAATCCGCCACGGCCACCCTCGCCCGCCTGCGTGCGGCGTGGCCCGAACGGCGCACCGTGGTCGAGGTGAGCGACGAAGCCGAGGCCGCCCTGTGGCTCGATGCCGGCGCGGATGTACTGCAGCTCGAGAAACTCCCCGTCGCCGCCGTCGGCCGCATCGCTGCCATCGCCGCGCGCATGCCCCGCCCGCCACTGATCGCCGCCGCCGGTGGGGTGAATGCCGGCAACGCCGAAGACTTCGCCCGCGCCGGCGCCGGGGTGCTCGTCACCAGCAGCCCCTACTTCGCCCCGCCCCGCGACGTGGCCGTCACCCTGCGGCCCGCCCCCTGAACCCAACCCACTTGCCCAGCCCCCGACCATGAAGATCGCCATCGCCACCCGGGATTTCGCCACCGTCGGCAGCCACGCCGGCCAGGCCCGCCACTGGCTGCTCTACGACCTCGCCCGCTATGCCCCCGGCCAGCTGCTGCCTGCCCCGCGGCAGATCGACCTGGCCCCCGAGCAGGTGCTGCACGTATTCAAGGACGACACCCCCCATCCCCTCGACGGGGTGGATCTGGTGGTCGCCACCAGCGCCGGCGACGGCTTCGTGCGTCACATGCGCACCCGCGGCACCGATGTGATGCTCACCGGCGAGACCGACCCCGCCGAAGTCATCACCCGCATCGTCTCCGGCCAGCCCCTGCCCGACCAGCGCTTCGACATCACCACCACCCTGTGCAAGCTGCGGGATCTGTTCTCGCGCCACTAAAGCCCGGCCGGCCCGGCCGATGCCCTGCACCGCCCGCAGGCAGGACGAGGCGGTGAACCCGTGGAGACCAGCCATCGACGCCCGCAGAACCGGGTCATCCGGCAGCGAAACACGCCTGCAGGTGGGCGAGCATCGTTTCGTGCGCTGAAATCGGCTTGCCCGCCCCCGCATCGAGGTTTCGCGCCCTGAATCATTGTTTCAGCGGCTGAATGATCGTTTCAGCGCCTGAAACTGCACCCACGCGCCCTGAAACTGCGTTGCGCGCGCCGGAAAGATCGTTTCAGGCGCTGAATCCTTCTTTCTCGGGCTGCAACGACGTTTCCAGCCGCGAGAATCGATATTCTTGTGAAGAAACGGTGCTTTTTGGCCTGAAACGCTGCAAATGGCTAGAAGGAGATCACCTTGTCCGCCGCCAGCGTCCATTCGGCCAGCTCCGGCAGGGTGCCGATGGTGCAGCCGGCGATCAGCGGCAGTTCCACCAGCCCCCGGGCCAGCGCGCAGGTGCGGCACAGCTTCACCGGCACGCCCAGTTCCACCAGCTGCTCGATCATCCCCTGCAGCCCGTTGCCGGCCCCGTCCTGCTGATTGGGCAGGGCCGCGTGGATGGCGTCGGACATCAGAAAGAGGCGCAGCTCGGGCCTGTCGCCATCCCGCCCGGCCAGCGCCGTGGCGAGGCGCAGGGCCGACAGGCAACGCTCGCTGCCGTAAGGGGGCGCATGGACGATGATGAGGATGTTCTGCATGGTGAGATCCCATTGAAAGGTCATTGATCGAAAGCGACGGCGTGCCGGCGGCGGCAACGCAGCATATGCCTCCCGAGTCCTGCGCCGTTGACGACGCTCAAGCCCACCGCATTCCGGCAGAGAACACAAAGCGGGAATGAATCGACGCCGCGAAGGATGCAGCGGAAAATATGCTCGTCGGCAATACGCTCTGGTCGGTCACATGGCCGCAAGCGCGGCAGGAACGCCTTCAGGTTTACATCTCGAAAGACGATGAAGGCCATTCACGGCGTTGCTTGCACCTCACTCGACTTCGGCCCACCCATCGCCCGGTATGCCATCTTGCCGATAGGATCAATCCCCCCTGCTTTGTGATCGAGGAGAGCCGCTGCCATGATCTCAATCGACTTCACCGTGACATCTGAAGATGTCGACGCTTATCTTGACTACTCCTTTAAACGGGCGCGCCGTAACGCCTTGTGGATTGGCGGCGGCTTCGGCTTTCTGGTCGGGATCTCCGTGGCCCTTGTGTCTTGGTGGCAAAGCGGCATACCGGCTGTGGGCCTTGTCTGCGGCGCCATTCCAGCCGCCATCCTCATCGGCCCTGCCCTGCGTGATCGAAGCCGGGTCAAATGGGCTGAGGAGCTCGCGAAATGGAACGTCCCGGACTCCATTCCCACAGGTCGTCTGACGCTCAGCATCAATGAAGACGGCCTCACCTTGACCCGCCACGGCAACGTCCCGACCGGCAATGGGTGCGGCGACAACAGCCTGTTGATCCTGGCCGGAAAGCAGGACGTCGGGTGGGCCTTCGTCGACGTATCCACGACGCCCCGGCACGTCTTTCTGCTCCAACCCTTCTATCACGCCTGGGTTGTCCCGCTGCACGCACTGCCCCCAGCCGAACGCGCGGCGCTGCTGACTGAACTCGACGCTTGGATGGCCGCCAAGCGAAAGCTGTCTGGCGGCCGCTGAGCTTCATTTCGAGCGGTCGACGCGCCGCCGGAAGCAGTGGAAGATATGCCCATCGGCAACACGGCCCGGCGGGCCGGTTGCGTTGCCCGGAAGCGGAGCCGGGCTTCGATCATGCACACAACAAAAGGGAGGAAGACCATGCACAAGCGCGACACCACGCTCAGCACCGACCAGAAAGCGCTGGCGATCAATCTCGACAAGTTCAAGTACGGCTCCATCGTCGAGATCGGCGCCGGGCAGGAGGTAGCGCGGCGTTTCTTCTCGGTGGGCGCGGCGGCGGGCACCATCGCCAAGACCATGTCGGCCTACGACATGGCGGTGAGCGACGACATCTACGGCCACGCGGATCGCTACGTCAGCCGGTCCCGGCTGCTGCAGATGCTGGACAAGGAGTTCTCGCTGGTGGTGCAGCGCCTCGCCCACGTGCGGCCCAAGAACACCACCTTCTTCGCCTACGCGGCCACCGTCACCGCGCGCAGCTTCAAGCAGAAGAACGAATGCCACGGTTGGGTGGGCATCCGCCTGCAGCTGCACCCGGGCGCCGAGCCCTCAGACGTGATCCTGCACGTGCGCATGCTCGACAACGATAACGCCCAGCAGTCCGAAGCGCTGGGCATCCTCGGGGTCAATCTGATCCACGGGGCCTTCCACCACTTTCACCACCCGGCGTGGGTGGTCGAGGGTCTGGCCGATGGCCTGGGCTCGGAGCGCATCGAGGTGGACCTGATCCACTTCTCGGGCCCTTACTTCGAGGAAGTGGAAAACCGCCTGATGAATCTGCACCTCATCCGCAGTTGGCTGACCCGCGCGGTGGTGTTCTCCCCCACCGGCGACGTGGTGGTGCCGGGCGAGCTGTTCTACCGCAAGCCGGTGATGGTGATGCGCGGCAGCTTCAAGCCGGTGACGCTGGTGAACCAGGACATGATGTGCGCCGGCCTCAAGCAGTTCAGCCAGCTGGCGGCGGTGGATGAGGGGGAGATCCTGTCCCTCGCCGAGATCACCATGAACTCGCTCATCAGCGGTGACAACGTGGATGGCGCGGATTTCCTCGCCCGCATCGATCTGCTGGCCTCCCTGGGCTACACGGTGATGATCTCGGACTACGTGCGCTACTTCCGGCTGCGCGCCTACCTGCGCCGCTACACCCAGAAGCCCATCGGCATCGTGCTGTCGGTGCGCGACTTCAACTACCTGTTCGACGAGAAGTATTACGAGGGCCTGGAGGGCGGCATCCTGGAAGCCTTCGGCAAGCTCTTCCCGGACAACACCCATGTGTACGTCTACCCCAGCCGCCTTCAACGGGACGGCGAGACGACGCTGGTAACCCTCGACAACGTGGAAGTGCCGGCCAACCTGCGCCACCTGCTCACCCACCTGAAAGAGAACCAGAAGCTTCTGGCCGTCGAACCCCACGACGACAGCCACCTGCACATCGACGTGGCCGAAGTGCTCACCGGCCTGCGCCGCGGCCGCGGCGCGTGGATGGACGACGTGCCGCCGGGCGTCGCCGAGAAGATCATCCAGGGCCGGCTGCTGGGCTTCGATACGGAGTAAGCGGAAGCCGTCAGGCCTGGGGCGGCGCCTTTCCGGCGGCATCCGCCAGCTTGAAGAGCGCCGTCATCAAGTCGTTGCCGGAAACAAACAAGGGCTCGATGGCACCCTCACCGGTCAGCAAGGCGCTCACTGAATCACGGACGCGGTAAAGCGCATCAGCGGTCCGGATATAGAAATAGACGGACGCCGCGTCAGGTTCGGGATGTGCGTCCACCTTCTCGGCCTTGGCAATCCAGTTGGCGGCTTCGGCGACGAACGCCCGGGCCAGATCAGCGGCCCCGTATCCGCCAGCAATGGCGGAACCCTGCTTCTTCATGTAGATGCTCCCAGTACCGTCGGCGCAGGCGATCACCGTCGCCTGCGTGTCCTTGATGGGCCAGTCCATGGCAACACCAATCACGGCACCGGGCTGGCGGGGCGCGCTGCCGAGCATGTCCTCGGGGGCTGCGGTGTAAAAGATTTCGCGCAAGCTCTGATACAGGGCGAGGTTGGCCTTCTCCCGACGCTTACGCCACGCAGTAAAACCAAGCGCCGCGCACCCCATGAGCAGGTACAGCACCAGCTGCAGACTATCGGCATCCATGACCATCTCCTCATCGACACAATGTCAGATTCATTGTATTGCTGACGAGGAAACGTCAATTCGATCTGGGTCAAATGCCGCCGCTACCCCAGCGCCTTGGCCAGCAGCACCGCCACATGCATCGCCTCGCGGCCGGCGCCGTCCTTGATCTGATGCCGGCACGAGAAGCCGTCGGCGATGATGAGGGCGTCGTCGGCGGCGGCGCGCACCGCCGGTAGCAGCGCCAGCTCGCCCATCGCCTGCGACGCTTCGTAATGCTCGGCCTCCAGCCCGAAGCTGCCGGACATGCCGCAGCAGCTGGCATCCACGATGTCGAACTCGAAGCCGGGAATCCAGCCGAGCACCTTCTTCACCGACTTCATCGCGCCGAAGGCCTTCTGGTGGCAGTGCCCGTGCACCACGGCCCGACCGCCGGGGATGGGCTTGAGGTCGAGCTTGAGCCCCTTGTTGCCCTCGCGCATCAGGAACTCCTCGAACAGGAAGGCCTGCTTCGAGAGCTGCCCCACCGCCGGGCCCAGGGACAGGCTGTAGAACTCATCCCGCAGCGCCAGCAGGCACGACGGCTCCAGCCCGACGATGGGCGTGCCCTCGGCCAGCGCCGGGGCGAGCGCGGCCATCACCCGCTGGGCCTCCACCTTCGCCTCGTCCACCAAGCCCTGGGAGAGATAGGTTCGCCCGCAGCACAGGGGGCGCGTCGGCTCGGCGTCGGTAGCGACCGGCTGCAGCACTTCCACGGCGTAGCCGCCGGCGCGCAGCACCTTCAGCGCCGCCTCGGCCACCTCGGGCGTGTAGTAGTGGGTGAAGGTATCCACGAAGAGCATGACCTTGCCCCGGGTGCCGGTGGCTTCAAGCGCCTGCGCGGTAAAGCCATCGGCGACGATCTCGGGGATCGGCCGCCGCGCCGAGATGCCCAGCCAGCGCTCCGCCACGCCTGCCAGCCACGGCGAGGCGTTGCGCAGGCGCACCAGGCGCTTGAGGAGCGAACGCTGCCCGTGCAGCCAGCGCGGCAGCCCGGCAAACAGCCGCACCCGCCGCGATGGGCCGAGCCGGGCATTCCGCTGGGCGAGGTATTCGGTCTTGATGAGGGTCATGTCCACCGCGCTGGGGCATTCCTTCTTGCAGCCCTTGCAGGACACGCAGAGGTCCATCGCCGCGGCGAGATCGGGGTGGGCGAAGGGATCTTCGCCAAGCTCGCCGTTGAGCGCGGCCTTGAAGGCCTTCACCCGAGCGCCGGTGGAGTGCTTCGGGTCGTGGGTG
The DNA here is from genome assembly GCA_041917255.1 of Zoogloea sp. Taxonomy (GTDB): domain Bacteria; phylum Pseudomonadota; class Gammaproteobacteria; order Burkholderiales; family Rhodocyclaceae; genus Zoogloea. The sequence goes on along the minus strand of JAYRYA010000019.1, from coordinate 18,715 downwards.
ATCCGGTAGCTCGGGCACATCACCCCCTTGCCGTCCCGCTGGCACTGGTGGTTGTTCATGCACACCGCCACCGCCTTGGCGTAGTTGCCACCGGTGGCGGGAATGCCCGCGTAGGCGTCGCCCACGCCGTAGGTGTCGTAGGCCGACCAGTCGAGATAGGTTTTCATGCCCATCCGCCACGCAAGACCGGTGCCACAACCCAAACCGCCTCAAATCAGGCGTTTACGCACAAAGGTCACTGTCACCTTTGCGACAAAGGGCTGACAAGCGCGCCCGCGCAAAAACAATAAACCTCTGTTTTTCTGCTGTTTTCTCCTCTGGCACAGCGATTGCTGAATAGACCTGCGTACCCCCAGATCCAGAGGAGCCCAACGTGGAACTGCCCGTCATCAGCAATGCCGCGCCCGAAGAAGCATCCGGCGGCGGTTGTTCTTCAAGTGGCTGCGGCACTGCGCCCGATGCGCTGTCGCATCTGCCCGACCACATTCGCGCCAAGGTGCAGGACCATCCCTGTTATTCGGAAGAGGCCCACCACTACTTTGCGCGGATGCACGTGGCCGTCGCCCCGGCCTGCAACATCCAGTGCAACTACTGCAACCGCAAGTACGACTGCTCCAACGAGTCGCGCCCGGGCGTCGTCTCGGAGCTGCTGACGCCGGATCAGGCCATCAAGAAGGTGCTCGCGGTGGCCGCCGAGATCCCGCAGATGACGGTACTGGGCATCGCGGGGCCAGGAGACCCCCTTGCCAACCCGGCCCGCACCTTCGAGACCTTCGAGCAGCTCTCGGAGAAGGCGCCGGACATCAAGCTGTGCGTGTCCACCAATGGTCTCTCGCTCCCCCAATACGTGGACGAGATCGCCAAGCACAACATCGACCACGTGACGATCACCATCAACTGTGTCGATCCGGAAGTGGGCGCCAAGATCTATCCGTGGATCTACTGGAACAACAAGCGCATCTTCGGCATCGAGGGCGCGAAGATCCTCATCGAGCAGCAGCAGAAGGGTCTCGAGATGCTCACCTCACGGGGCATCCTCGTAAAGGTGAACTCGGTGCTGATCCCCGGCGTGAATGACGAGCACCTCAAGGAGGTCTCGAAGATCGTCAAGGCCAAGGGCGCCTTCCTGCACAACGTGATGCCGCTGATCGCCGAGCCCGAGCACGGCACCTACTACGGGATCATGGAGCAGCCGGAGCCGACCCCCGAGCAGCTGCAGGACCTGCAGGACGCCTGTGCCGGCGACATGGCGATGATGCGCCACTGCCGCCAGTGCCGCGCCGACGCGGTGGGCCTGTTGGGCGAGGATCGCGGCGACGAGTTCACGATGGACAAGATCGACGTGATGGACGTGGATTACGAGGCCGCGATGGTGCGCCGCAAGGAAGTCCACGACTCGATCATCGAGAAGCTCGAAGCCCAGCGCGGCCACACCAAGCCCAAGCCCCAGGGGATTCCCGAAGGCTCGCGCCCGGTGCTGATGGCGGTCGCCGGCAAGAACGGCCTCGTCGCCGAGCACTTCGGTCACGCCAAGGAGTTCCTGATCTACGAGGCGTCGCCCGACGGTGTGCGCTTCATCAGCCACCGCAAGACCGAGCTGTACTGCGGCGGGATGGACAGCTGCGGCGACGGCGACGAGGAACCGGATTCCCTCCTCGACCGCAACATCAAGGTGCTCGAAGGCTGCGAGGTCGTGCTGTGCTCCAAGATCGGTTTTGAACCGTGGGGCAAGCTCGAAGCAGCCGGCATCGCCCCCAACGGCGAGCACGCGATGGAGCCGATCGAAGAGGCGGTGATGACGGTGTACAAGGAGATCGCCGCCACCGGCCGGCTGCTCCCGAGCACCGACAGCCTCAAGGTCGCCTGAGCGCCCACTTCATCCACACCCTTCGTCACGCCCGCCGGGGATGCCTCCGGCGGGCCTTTCGGGAGCCCTGACATGGCACTTCAGATCACTCAATCCTGCGTCAATTGCTGGGCCTGCGTGGACGTCTGCCCCAACGACGCGATCTACGCCGACAAGCCCCACTTCCTCATCGACGACATGAAGTGCACCGAGTGCCTCGGCGATCACGCCACGCCCCAGTGCGCCGCGATCTGCCCCATCGAGATGGCCATCGTCGACGAGCTGGGCGAGTTCCTCAATCCGCCCGGATCGCTGACCGGCATCCCGATCGAGAAGCTCAAGGAGTACGGCTTGTACCGGGAGGTGGCCTGATGGCCCAGGTTATCTTCTTCGAGAAGCCCGGCTGTCAGGGCAATCAGCGCCAGAAGACGCTGCTTGCCGCGGCGGGCCACACCGTCCACGCCCGTAGTCTGAAGACCGAGACGTGGACGGCCGAAGGGCTGCTCGCCTTTCTGGGCCGGCTGCCGGTGCCCGAGTGGTTCAACCGCAGCGCCCCGGCCATCAAGCTGGGCCACATCGACCCGGACGCGCTGGACGTGCGCCAGGCCCTGTCGCTGTTGCTGGAGAACCCGCTGCTGATCCGCCGCCCGCTGATGCAGGTGGGCGACGAACGCATGGTGGGCTTTGATACCGCTGCCGTGGACGCCTGGATCGGCCTGCGCGGGGTGGAACTGCCCGAAGGCAACGTCGAAGCCTGCGTGCACGGCCCCACCGGCCACGGCAGTTGTGGTTCCGCAGGTCACGGAGACGACCATGCGCGCACCGGGAATCACTGAAGGCGCGGTCGAACTCGCCCCGGGCGTCCACTGGGTGGGCGCCCTCGACCCGCATCTGCGCAACTTCGACATCATCCTGCGCACCGCCAACGGCACCACCTACAACGCCTACGTCGTGCGCGGCGAGACCGGCGTGGCGGTGATCGACACGGTGAAGGAGAGCTTTGCCGACGATTTCTTCCGGCGGCTCGAATCCGTCGCCCGCTACGACGAGATTACCACCATCGTCCTCAACCACCTGGAGCCGGACCACAGCGGCGCCCTGCCGGAGCTGCTGAAGCGCGCCCCCCAGGCCAAGGTTTACCTCTCGCGCCGCGCCCAGATGATGCTGAAGGCGCTGCTCAAGCCCAGCGGCGAAGCCCCGCCCGAGTACATCCCGGTAACCACCGGCGACACCATCGACCTGGGCGGGCGCACCCTCAACTTCCTCCACACGCCCTACCTGCACTGGCCCGACACCCAATGCACCTACCTCGTCGAGGAAGGCATGCTGTTCTCGGGCGACGTGTTCGGCTGCCACTTCTGCGACGCCCGGCTTTACAACGACGCGGTGGGCGATTTCCGCTTCTCGTTCGAGTACTACTACGCCCACATCATGCGGCCGTTCCGCGAGAACGTGCTGGACGCGCTGGCCCTCATCGAGCCCCTCAACCTGCGCCTGATCGCCCCCGCCCACGGCCCCATCCTGCGCCACATGCCGCGGGACTACGTGCAGCGCTACCGCGAGCTGGCCATGCCACGCCTGTTCAACGAGGCCCGCAGCGAGAAGACCCTGGTGATCTTCTACATCTCGGCCTACGGCAACACCCGGCGGATGGCCGAATCCCTCGCCGCCGGCGCCGAGGCCATCGGTGGCGTACGGGTGTCGCTGTACGACCTGGAAGGCGGCGAATCCGGCATCTTCACCGATCTCATCGAGGAGGCCGACGGCCTCGCCTTTGGCAGCCCGACCATCAACGCCGACGCGGTCAAGCCCATCTGGGACGTGCTGTCGTCCCTCACCACCGTCAACGTCAAGGGCAAGCTCGGCGCGGCCTTCGGCAGCTACGGCTGGAGCGGCGAGGCGGTGCGGCTGATCGAAGACCGCCTGCGCGGCCTGAAGCTGCGGGTGCCCGTGGATGGCCTGCGGATCAAGCTGGTGCCCGACGCCAGCGAGCTCACGCAATGCCGTGAGCTGGGCGAGACCCTGGCCCGCCACCTCACCGGGCAGGTCGAGCATCGGGAAATCGAATTCAACGCGCTGCAGGTCAGCTCCGCCTGAACCCATCCAGAACAACCAGGAAACCCAACCATGCCCAAAGCCAAAGTCACCTTTGAAGACATCGGCGTCTCCGTCACCGTCCCGGCCGGCACCCGGCTCATCGAGGTGTCGGAGAAGGTCGGCGCCGGCATCACCTACGGCTGCCGCGAAGGCGAGTGCTGCACCTGCCTCACCAAGATCGTCTCCGGCGGCGACAACCTCGCGCCGCCTAGCATCCTCGAGGATCAGGTGCTCAAGGACAACCTTGCCCCCCGGGGCCATCGCCTGGCCTGCCAGGCCCAGATCATCGGCGGCGAAATCGTCGTCAAGCCCGCATAAGACTAAAAGCACGTCCCGCAACCACAGAGAAATTCGTGAACCCGTCATTCCAGGAGAACTTCAAATGGCCCTGATCACCTTCAGCAGCCCCATGCACAAGGACAAAACGGTCTATGCCGTGGCCGGTAGCCACACCCAGACCATCCTCGCCCTTGCCAAGGAACACCACATCCCCATCGACTTCGGTTGCCAGGAAGGCAACTGCGGCACCTGTCTCGTCAAGGTCTCGTCCGTCGATGGCAAGCGTCGTCCGATGGGCGGCCCGCTCAACGTGCGCGAAGTCGCCGCCCTCACCGAGATGGGCCACATCACCAAGGCCCAGATCGAGCAGATGTACGTGGACGACATTCCTCCGACCCAATGGCGTCTGGCCTGCCAGATGATCATCCGCGACGAGGACATCCTGGTCGAATATCCCAGCAAGTAAGCCCCACCGGGGGGAGGCCGCCATGAACGCACTGGACCGCAACGCGCATCACGCCCTGGCCGTCGCCGGCCTGCTGGCCATGCCCTGTCACGACCACGCACGCTTCGACCCAAGCCGGCCGCTGCTGGCCAGCCTGCTGGCCGGCCAAAGCCTCGGCGAAGGCTGCCTGCCCCCGGACCTCGGCCTTGGCGAGCACACCTGCCGCCAGCTGATCGGCGAGTATTTTGCCGGATTCACCATGACGCCCTTCCAGCGCATCACCGAGAAGGTGCCGGAGTGGAGCGACCTGCAAAAGCTGCTCCTCGACCACCGCGCCGGGCAGCACACCTCGGAACAGTGGGTGGCCGACATCATCGCCACCGCCTGCACTGGCGCCGATCACCTGTGGCAGGATCTGGGCCTCGCCAGTCGCGACGAACTCAGCCGCCTGATGGTGGTGAACTTCCCGGCGCTGGCGGCCGCCAACACCGGCGACATGAAGTGGAAGAAGTTCCTCTACCGCCAGTTCTGCGCCGCCGAAGGCATTTACGTGTGCCCCGCGCCGTCCTGCGGCGTGTGCAAGGACTACGCCAAGTGCTTTGGACCCGAGCAGTAAGCGCACCCACAAGCACCCTCAGCCCCGAAGACCGGGCGGTTGCAGCCTATGAGGGGCTCGCCATCGGCGATGCCCTCGGCGCCACCGTCGAGTTCCTCACCCCCCGCGAGATCCTGCATATCCACGGCGTGCATCAGGATATCTGCGGCGGCGGCTGGCTGCGCCTCAAGCCCGGTCAGGTGACGGACGACACCACCATGTCCCTGGCCCTGGGCGAGGCCATCCTCGCCGCCGGCCCCACTGACGCCCGCGCCGCTGCCGACGCCTTCGACGCCTGGATGCGCGCCAAGCCGGTGGATATCGGCAACACCGTGCGGCGCAACCTCATCACTTACCGCAAGACCGGCACCCCCGAGGCACCGCCTTCCGAGCACGACGCCGGCAATGGCGCGGCGATGCGCGTGCTGCCGGTGGCCCTGGCCACCTTCGGCCAGCCGCCGGATGTGATCGCTGCCGCCTGTCGCGCCCAGGGCCATGTGACTCACCACAACCTGCTGTCGGATGCGGCCTGCGACACCCTGGTGGCGATGGTCCACGACTTCCTCGCCGGACATGGGCTCGACGTCGCCCGCCAGCACGCCGACGGACTGGCCGCCCGGCATCCCGTGTTCGCCTGGCAGGGCAAGCGCCGCGACAATCCCAGCGGCTATGTGGTCGAGACGCTGCAGGCGGTGTTCCAGGCGCTGTTCGCCACCCACGGCTTCGAAGCCTGTCTGGTGGATGTGGTCAATCGCGGCGGCGATGCCGACACCACCGGCGCCATCGCCGGCATGCTCGCGGGCGCCTGCTACGGGCCCGAGGCGATTCCTGCGCGCTGGCGCAAGGCGGTCGACGCCGAAGTCCGCCAACGCGTCGAACTGCAGGCCGTGGCGCTGATGAAACTGGGCTGACCAGTGGATCGGGCGGGCCGTGTTGGCGTGTGGGACGCGAACGCCCCACGACGCTGCCAGGTCCTGGTCTGCGAAGGGTTCTACGAAGGTGTGGTGCGCCCGGTGGTGCAGGGCCCACCGGACCGACGCCCGGCGACCGCACCGCCACCGCGGCAAGACCGCATCAACCCTGAGCGCGCTTGACGCAGCCCGCCAGCGCCGCGTCCATCGTGGCCAGATGGGTGTCGAACCACGCGGGCAGGCCTTGTACATAGAGCCGCGCCAAGCCCAGCCGCCCGGCCGCGACCCCGCGGGCAAAGTGGGCGAGTTCGCCCAGCACCCGCAGGTGTTCGCTGTTGTGCTCACCGATGGCGGGGAAGCGGCTGGCTTTCATCAGCCGCTCCTCGTTCTCGAAGTGCTGCCGGGTGTGCACGTGCAGCTGGGCAAAGAGCGCCGGGAAGTCGAGGTCCGATGCGGTCAGCAGGGCCTCGGCCATGGCGAGGAACTCCTGGTGGGTGGCGTCCATCTCGGCCACCCCCAGGGCGTGCCTGTCGGCCCAGGGCATCAGACTGCCCCGTGGGTTTCGCGCTTGGCGTTATTGGTGGTCTTGAGGGCCTCGTCGACGCTCATCTCGGGGTACTTGAACTTGTGACCCTTGAAGGCGTTGAACACGGTCAGCACCTTGTCGGCGGCACCCTGCCCCTTGAAGTCGCCCTTTTCAAGGGCCACCAGATCGATCAGCTCGTTCCAGCACAGGCCTTCGGTGAGGGGAATGAAGGCCACGGTGGCGCCATTGACCACCGAGACGAAGGGCTTGGGGATGTTGACGGTGAACATCACCACCACGGCGCTGGGGTTCAGGCCGCTGCCGAACTTCTCCATCAGGGACGGCCAGTGCTGCAGCTCCTCCAGCGAGCCGGAGAGCAGCTTCAGCTCATCGCCCTGGCCCAGCACGATGGCCTGCTTGAACAGCGCGACCGGCGGTTTGCGACGCCCCTGTTCATCGGCCACTTCGCCTTCGATCACGATCAGCTCGCCCCGGTAGGCTTCCCAGGCGGCATCGCTGGCCGCTTCGCGGAAATTGGAGTTGAAGAAGTAGGGTTCGTAACGGTCGAGCAGCATGGTGGTTTTCTCCGGATGGATGCAAGTAAAACAGGTCAGGCGGGCTGGGCCGCGCCGATGAATTCGAAGACATCGGCCTCGATGATCTCGAGACCGATGCGGGCACAGAAGCGGCGCTCCTTGGCAGTGGGTTCGGCAATGAACACCCAGCCGGCCGGCTTGCCCGCCGAGAAGATCATGTCGGCCATCACCATGCGCTCGGTGTCGCGGTTGAGGCGCATGCCCATCAGCAGGTACTGCTTGCCCTGGCGCAGCTGCTTGATCTCGGGCGGGATGGAGAAGCCGCCCATCAGCTCGGTGATGAAATCCACGTAGTCGGCGTCGGAGGCGATGTACACCGGCTCGGGGCGCGGCGAACCCATGGGCTTGAAGAGCACCGGCAGCGCGGTGTCGATGGATTCGACCCGGCTGTAGGCGCTGCCATCCCAGCGATAAAGCTTGTAGCGGTAGTCGGTGCCGCCGATGCGGGCGATGCCGACGATCAGGGTGTGGGGCGCGTCGGCGTAGGAATCCTGCAGCTGGGTGTCGCGGTTGATGTCGATGACGTAGGGCGGGGCGATGTCCTTCAGCCAGTCGTGGAAGGCGCCGCGGGTCCAGGCGGTCTCGCCGTAGGTGCGGGTGAGGAACTTGGTGACGGCCGTGCGGCCGCGCTTGAGCTCCACGTTCATCGCCGCGCGGGGAAACTCATACATGAGCTTGGGCGCCATGGGTTTGCCGTCGTTCATGGCGTAGATCAGCGAATCGCTGTCGGCGGGGATGGGGGCGCCGGTGGCGGCGTTCTTCACGTCGGCCAGCACGCCGGGGCCAATATAGGGAACGATGCTACCGTCGGTGAGGCCAGCGATCAGCTTGGCGCGGAGTTCGGGGGTCATGGTTGGGCTCGCAAGTGGGGTATGCAGTCCTCACTGCAATTTCCACGCCCGCTCGCGCATCCAGTATTCGCGGGGCCGTCCCTGCGGCGAAAAACGCCATTGTCGACTTTGCGACAGGCGGCTTTGTCAGCTGCCCTGTCGGGTCTTACCCGAGCGCGAGCACGCTTTGACAGGGTCCGCCCGGCCGGGGATCATCGCGCCACGGCCTACCACCCAGCTCGCTCGTCATGCCCTTCATCCCCGACATCCATGCCACCGGGCTCGTCATCACCCTCGCCCTCTTCGTGGGCTGCATGGCCGAGCCGATCCGGGTGGTACAGGCCTTGCGCGGCACGCTGGGCCGCCGGCTGGGGGTGTCGGATGCCGGCCGGCGCAGGGCGGCGCGCTTCTTCTACTGGGCCTTTCCGTTCTGGCTGGGGCTCTTGTGGGCCTTCCTCAACATCAACGTGCTGGGCAGCTGCAACGGCGATACCTGCATCGGCTATTCGCTGCCGGCGTTTCCGTTTCCCTTTCTATACGGCATGGGCGAGCTGGTGCTGCTGAGTGAACGGCAGCCGCAGGCAAACAGCTAGAAGGTGGACAGCCCCACCGAAGACACACCGCCGATCACCAGGAATTCATCCTCGCCCTGGAGCGCACCGGGCAGCAGCCCGCAGAAGAACAACACCTTGGTGAGCGGGACCTCCACCGACAGGATGTAGTCGCCAAACTCGCAGGCGCGCTCCCGACTGCAGGTGAAGGAGTTGAGATTGTTGAGCAGCACCACGTGCTCGCCGCTGCCGCCTTGCTCCAGCACTTCGTGGTCGGCCAGTCGATTGACACCCCGGTACAGGGTGACGTGGCGGCTGGTGCCGTGGCGCCGCGCCAGCTCGAACTGGCAATACGTGTACAGCAGGTCGAGCTGGGCCTCCAGGGCGTTGGTGCCATACAGGCCCTGGGCGCGCATCTCGGCATAGCGCAGGTAGGCGTCGCCGGAGTGGTCGCGGAGGGCTTCCCGGTGGTAGCGCGGCGTGAGCCCGAAACGGGATTCGACCCAGCCTTTCAGCACAGCCCCTTCGCCGCTGTCCGAATCAAAGCTCCAGCCCCGGATCACCTTGATGTAGTTGGCCTTGGCCCGCGCCTTGTTGCGTCGGGTCAGTCCCACCTCCTCCGGCCATTCGAGCCGAAAGCGCACCGTCATGTAATCGCGGAAGACCGCCGGACGATTGGCGTCGGAGGCGGCTTCAAGGCGCCGGAAGAGATCGGAGTGGAGTTCGGCAATGCCATCAAGCAGCAACGGCGCCGGATGGCGCTGATAAGCGAGGCTGCCGAGGATGACCGCCGGGAGGTTGCAGCGGTTGATGGGGAGGCGGGCCTCGCGGGGGAGTGTCGCCTTGTCATCACCCCTACAAGACGTGGGGGATTTGTCGCATCCGTACATGCCACCCACACCCGGGCTTTTTTGGCTTTGTTTTGATTTATCAAACACTTGGATTCTGTCAGTCGACCTGGCACGCAACATGCTGAAGTGGAGGTGCGACTCTCACTGCTTCATTTTCAAATCGACTGACAGATCAAGGAGATTACACCATGGCAAAACTGCGTCAATGCGCCATCTACGGCAAGGGCGGGATCGGCAAGTCCACCACCACCCAGAACCTCGTCGCCGCGCTGGCCGAATCCGGCAAGAAGGTGATGATCGTCGGCTGCGACCCGAAGGCTGACTCCACCCGTCTGATCCTGCACAGCAAGGCCCAGACCACCGTGATGCACCTGGCTGCCGAAGCCGGTTCCGTCGAGGATCTCGAACTCGAAGACGTCTTGTCCGTCGGTTTTGGCGGCGTCAAGTGCGTTGAGTCCGGTGGCCCGGAACCCGGCGTCGGCTGCGCTGGCCGCGGCGTCATCACCGCCATCAACTTCCTTGAAGAAGAAGGCGCCTACGACGAAGACCTCGACTTCGTGTTCTACGACGTGCTGGGCGACGTGGTCTGCGGTGGCTTCGCCATGCCGATCCGCGAGAACAAGGCTCAGGAAATCTACATCGTCTGCTCCGGCGAGATGATGGCCATGTACGCGGCCAACAACATCTCCAAGGGCATCGTGAAGTACGCCAACTCCGGTGGCGTGCGTCTGGCCGGCCTGATCTGCAACAGCCGTAACACCGACCGCGAAGACGAACTGATCATGGCCCTGGCCGCCCGCCTCGGCACCACCATGATCCACTTCGTGCCCCGTGACAACGCCGTGCAGCACGCCGAGATCCGTCGTATGACCGTCATCGAATACGACCCGAAGCACAAGCAGGCCGACGAGTACCGTCAGCTGGCGATGAAGATCAACAACAACACCAACTTCGTCATCCCGACCCCGATCGAGATGGAAGAGCTGGAAGACCTGCTGATGGAGTTCGGCATCATGGAAGCGGAAGACGAGTCGATCGTCGGCAAGACCGCTGCCGAGCTGGCCGCCGACGCCGCTGCCGCCGCCTAAGCATCGCAAGACCGGCGGGTGCTGCGGCGCCCGCCCACTTCAACCAGTACGTCGGCTACAGATTGGTGGCGGCGTCAGGAGGAAAAAATGACGACTCTGTCTCGCGAAGAAACCGATGCCCTCATCGCCGAGGTGCTTGAGGTTTATCCGGAAAAAGCCCAGAAGGACCGCAAGAAGCACCTGGCGGTCAACGACCAGACCATCGAGCAGTCCAAGAAGTGCATCACCTCGAACCGCAAGTCGCTGCCCGGCGTGATGACCATCCGCGGCTGTGCCTACGCCGGTTCCAAGGGTGTGGTGTGGGGTCCGATCAAGGACATGATCCATATCTCCCACGGCCCCGTCGGCTGCGGCCAGTACTCCCGCGCCGGTCGCCGCAACTACTACGTCGGCACCACGGGCGTTGATTCCTTCGGCACGATGAACTTCACCTCCGACTTCCAGGAGAAGGACATCGTCTTCGGCGGCGACAAGAAGCTCGCCAAGCTGATCGAGGAAATCGAGCAACTCTTCCCGCTGCACCGCGGCATCTCGGTTCAGTCCGAATGCCCGATCGGCCTGATCGGCGACGACATCGAGTCGGTCTCCAAGAAAGCGGCTGCCGTCCTCGAGAAGCCCGTCGTTCCGGTGCGTTGCGAAGGCTTCCGCGGCGTGTCCCAATCGCTCGGCCACCACATCGCCAACGACGCGATCCGTGACTGGGTGCTCGACAAGCGCGATGGCGCCGCCTACGAAGGCACGCCCTATGACGTGGCGATCATCGGCGACTACAACATCGGCGGCGATGCCTGGGCGACCCGTATCCTGCTGGAAGAGATGGGTCTGCGCGTCGTGGCTCAGTGGTCCGGTGACGGCACCCTGGCCGAGATGATGAACACCCCGAAGGTCAAGCTGAACCTGCTCCACTGCTACCGCTCGATGAACTACATCAGCCGGCACATGGAAGAGAAGTACGGCATTCCCTACCTGGAATACAACTTCTTCGGCCCGACCAAGATCATCGAATCCCTGCGCAAGATCGCGGCCTTCTTCGACGATTCCATCAAGGAAAAGACCGAAGCCGTCATCGCCCGCTACCAGCCGATGATGGACGAGATCATCGCCAAGTACAAACCGCGCCTGCAGGGCAAGAAGGTGATGCTCTACGTCGGCGGCCTGCGTCCGCGCCACGTGATCGGCGCCTACGAAGACCTCGGCATGGAAGTCATCGGTACCGGCTACGAGTTCGCCCACAACGACGACTACGACCGCACGATCAAGGAGATGGGCGACGCCACCCTGCTCTACGACGACGTGACCGGCTTCGAACTGGAAGAGTTCGTCAAGCGCCTGAAGCCCGACATGGTCGGCTCCGGCATCAAGGAAAAGTACATCTTCCAGAAGATGGGCATCCCGCTGCGCCAGATGCACTCCTGGGACTACTCCGGCCCCTACCACGGCTACGACGGCTTCGCGATCTTCGCTCGCGACATGGACATCGCCCTGTCCAACCCGACCTTCAAGAACCTGACGCCCCCGTGGAAGAAGGTCGAGGCCGAAGCCGAGAAAAAGGCTGCCTGAGTTTCCAGGAACCCGGGAAAGGCCGACCGGCGGCGGGTGATTGCGGACGCAGAGTCCTTCATCCGACCCCGGCCAGCCGGCCCCACCCCCTCTCAAGCTTGTGCCGGGACCCGCGGATGTGCGGGCCAGGCAAGGAGAATGCAAATGCAAACCGCAGACAACATCAAGCCCTGCTACCCCCTCTTCCGGGACGATGACTACAAGAAGAACCTCGCCGAAAAGCGCCAGCAGTTCGAGGAAGGTCACGCCCCCGACAAGGTGTTCGAAACCTTCATGTGGACGACCACCCAGGAGTACCAGGATCTCAACTTCAAGCGCGAAGCCCTGACCGTCGATCCGGCCAAGGCCTGCCAGCCCCTGGGCGCCGTGCTGTGCGCCTCCGGCTTCCACAAGACCCTGCCCTACGTGCATGGCTCGCAAGGCTGCGTCGCCTACTTCCGCACCTACTTCAACCGTCACTTCAAGGAGCCGTGCTCCTGCGTGTCGGATTCGATGACCGAAGACGCAGCCGTGTTCGGCGGCCAGAAGAACATGTTCGACGGCCTGGAAAACGCCAAGGCCATCTACAAGCCGGACATGATCGCCGTCTCCACCACCTGCATGGCCGAAGTCATCGGTGACGACCTGAACGCCTTCATCAACAACTCGAAGAAGGCCGGTCACATTCCCCAGGACTACCCGGTTCCCTTCGCCCACACCCCGTCCTTCGTCGGCTCCCACACCACCGGCTGGGACAACATGGAAGAAGGCATCCTCCGCTACTTCACGCTCAACAACATGGAAGGCAAGGTCGTCGGCAGCAACGGCAAGGTCAACATCGTGCCGGGCTTCGAAACCTACCTGGGCAACTACCGTGTCGTTAAGCGCATGCTCACCGAGATGGGCGTCAGCTACACGATGCTCTCCGACCCGAGCGAAGTCTTCGATACCCCGGCCGACGGCGAATTCCGCATGTACTCCGGCGGCACGACGATGGACGAAGTTCGTGATGCGCCGAACGGCATCACCACCCTGCTGCTGCAGCCGGCCCAGCTCGAGAAGACCAAGAAGTTCGTCGAGAACACCTGGAAGCACGACATCCCGAAACTCAACATCCCGATGGGCGTGGAATGGACCGACGAGTTCCTGATGAAGGTCTCGGAAGTCACCGGCAAGCCGATCCCCGCCTCCCTGGAACTCGAGCGCGGCCGCTGCATGGACCTCGTCTCGGACAGCCACGCCTGGCTGCACGGCAAGAAGTTCGCCCTCTACGGCGACCCGGACTTCGTGATGGGCATGGTCAAGATCCTGCTGGAAGTGGGCGCCGAACCGACCCACATCCTGTCCCACAACGCCAACAAGCGCTGGGGCAAGCAGGTCGAGAAGCTCCTCGCCGCCAGCCCCTTCGGCGTGAATGGCAAGGTGTATGTCGGCAACGATCTGTGGCACATGCGCAGCCTGTGCTTCACCGACAAGCCGGATTTCCTGATCGGCAACTCCTACGGCAAGTACATCCAGCGCGACACCCGCTACAAGGGTGAAGAGTTCGAAGTTCCGCTGATCCGCATCGGCTTCCCGATCTTCGACCGTCACCACATGCACCGCGCCACCACCCTCGGCTACGAAGGGATGATGTCTGTGGTCACCCAACTGACGAACGCGGTCCTTGAGCAGCTCGACAAGGAAACCATCGGCATGGGCACCACCGACTACAACTTCGACCTGGTGCGCTGATCCGGACTACCGGCGGGGGCGACGCCCGGCCCCCGCCGGTCCGCAGGAGACTGACATGGCCAACATCATGATCCGGCAAGCCGAAAGCGGCGGCCTGACCTTCTACCTTCCGAAGCGCGACCTGGAAGCCTCCATCGAGTCCATCGAATTTGACACCCCGGAAAAATGGGGCGGCGAACTGAAACTGGACAACGGCGGCTCCTACTACATCGACCCGATCGCGAAGCCCCCCCGTCTGCCCATTTCCCTGCGCGCCAAGCGCCTTGGCGCGGCTGAAGACTGAAGGAGAATCATCATGGCAATGAAGATCGATCCCGACATGTGCACCGCCTGCGGCGACTGCAAGCCGGTGTGCCCCACCAAATCGATCAGTTCCGGCAAGGTCTTCTACAAGATCGACGCCGCCACCTGCACCGAATGCGACGGTCACAACGACTCGCCCCTGTGCGTGGACGTCTGCCCGTCCGGCTGCATCAGCCCGGCCTGAGGTTCGCGCCCCGCAAGCACGAGCCTTGAGCCGAGCGCCGGTCTTCCCCGCGGGATGTCCGGCGCTCCACTGAAGACCCGTCCTGGATCCTGGAGCCCATCATGTCCGCCTCGCCTATTGCATCCCGGGAAGCCGCCCTGCGCATCGCGCTGGCTGCCCGCGCCCTTGACGGCCTCGACGTCAAGGCCCTCGTCGGCGCCCTGCTGGAAAAGCTCGAGCCCCCACTCACCGAGGCCAAGCTCTCCAAGCTCACCGTCGAGGATCTGCGCGCCATCCTGGCCGGCGACTTTGCCGAACAGGGCTGCCACGTGGGCGTCGATAACGAGACGCTCAAGGACGCGATCCGCTTGCTTTGGGGTCAGGGGGTCGAGCACGCCGACTTCCCGGTGGTCGAGGCCTACACCGATGGCGACATGCCCGGCTCGATCCGCGTGGCCGTCGCCGCCAACCGGGGCGAAAACCTCGACGGCCACTTCGGCTCCTGCGACCGCTTCCTGATCTACCAGGTCGGACAGGAGGCGATCCGCCTCATCGACGTGCGCAGCACAGCCGAAGCCGACGGCGCGGAAGACAAGAACGCCTCCCGCTCAGCCCTCATCAACGACTGCCAGCTGGTGTATGTGCAGTCCATCGGCGGCCCGGCGGCGGCCAAGGTGGTGCGCGCCGGCGTGCATCCGGTCAAGAAACCCACGGGCGGCCCGGCCCGCGAGGCGCTGGTCGAACTCCAGGGTCGTCTCGCCAGCCCGCCGCCGTGGCTGGCCCAGATCATGGGCGTACGCGCCGCCTCCCTCGCCCGCTTCGAGGAGGACATCGAGACCGGGGAGGCGCTGTAATGACCGCCGACCAACTCGCCGCCATCGGCGCCGCCGTGACCTCTTCCGGCACCGCCGACACCTTGCGCAAGGCTTTCCCCGGCGTGCATTTCACTGAATGCAGCGCCGACGACATCTCGCCCCGCTACAAGGTCGCCCTCAGCGTGACCGGCTACGACCTGTATCTGGTGAGCGGCGCCTCGGGTCACTGCCTCGAATTCACCAGCGACCTGGACAGCGCCACCGGCATCGTGATCGCCGAACAGGTGGCCGATGAGTGACAAGACCAGGGCCGACGCCGGCTACGGCAAGCTGGGCCTGTGCTCGGGCTGCGGGTATTTTCCCGACTACCTGAACAGCCACCGCTGCACGCCCGGTGACGCCTGCATCCGCGCCCACAGCGGCCGGCAGATCGACCGCTTCCTGCGCTCAAACCCCGACGAGGCCCGCCTCTACCTGGCCGACATCTTCTGGGAACGCCGCGCCATCGCAGCCCGCTACGCGCCTGAAGAGCTGATCACATCACTCAAGCGCGATGGCGACGAAGTTGTCCGCCGGGTGGTCGCCTCTCGCCTCCCCCTCGACCAGCTCACCGCCATGAGCCGCGATCCAGACCGGGAGGTGCGCCTGTCGGTGGCGTCACGCCTTCCCGAGGCCCAGCTCGCCACCCTGATCGGCGATCCCGACTACATGATCCGCGCCACCGTCGCTCGACGCCTGCCCCACGGTCAGCTCGCCCGGCTCGCCAAGGATCCCGAACGGGAAGTGCGCAAGGTGGTTGCCACTCGCCTGCCCCCCTTCGCCCTGCACATGCTCGCCAACGACCCCGAGCCGGAAGTCCGCGCCGTGGTGGCCGAACGTGCGCTGCCCGGTCTCGCCGCGGCCTTGCTGCAAGACCCGGAGTGGTGGGTTCGCCTCGCCGCAGTCAGCAACGCCCCGCTGGAATTTCTCGAGCCCCTCCTCTCCGACCCGGAACCGGAAATCCGTGACGCAGCCAAAGCCCGACTGGCTGAGGCCAATGCAGCCTGATCCCAAGGACACAACCATGAAAGAGAATCACGCTTGGTCGGAGTACTGCAAATCCCTCGCCCCCGCCATCGTCGAAGCGTCCGCCAAGGTTCCGGTCAGCAGCGGCCCGGGCGCCCTCATCAAGGCCCTGGAGCAGGCGCTGCCCGACTGGAAGTTCCGCCACGCCATGAGCCGCGGTGGCTGGTATCGCCTGGGAGGCATCATCACAGCCAATGGAGAGCGAATCAGCGATAACCTGGAGAGATGGGTCGAAACCCAGCTGGACGAACGTGACGGCGACATCGCGCATCTGATTGAAGATTTCGCCGGCCAGACGCTGTACGCCACACGCCTCGTCGGGCAAACGCACTATCTTGTGTCCCATTCGGGTGCGGGTCACGCCGACTTCCTGCAACTCGAGATCGAGGATCTCCAGGAAATCCGCGCCCACCGGCTTTTTGCCAATGACCCGACCTCCGTTGAGGATCTCATCGATCCGCGCACCGGAAACGAGCAGGCCCTGCCGGTGAGCCTGCCCCACTACGCGTTCCGGCGAATCCAGCACATCGGCAGCTTTCTTCAGCGCATGCGTGCCCAGCGCCCCGAACCCGACGCCATCCACCGGATGATCGACGATTGGAGCGCGAGCAGCGCCGGCATCAGCAGCACCTTCTCGAACCAGTGGGTGGTCGCCACACGTGAGCACCTCGACCGCTACCACCAGCCGGTCTTCCGCGCCCAACCCATCGCCACCCTGGCAGGCACGCCGCCCGAATTCGAAGCGCCCCCTGGAACGAGTGGCCTCGCGCTCAACGAGGCGCTGACGTACTTCGACCGGGAGATCGGCTACCCGATGGCGTGGTACTTCCACATGCTCGGCACCAAGGCGGTTCCTCACTGGGTTGCCCAAGTGGTGATCGAAGACACGATGGCCGGATTCGCCTACCTGCCCCAGCGGGATGTGGACGTCGTCCGCAACTGGTTGCACCGGCCCTACGCCTTGTAAGCGCGGCGCTCAGTCCGCCAAAACCAAAGGCATAAGCCTATCCGCCAAACTGCAGTCCAGGCATTCTGTCCGCCCAACACGCCGCCACGTCGAGCATTCGGTTGGCAAAACCCCATTCGTTGTCGAACCACACCAGCAGGTTGAGCAAGTGCGCCCCACTCATCCGGGTCTGGCCCCCATCGACAATTGCCGAATGCGGGCTGTGGTTGAAGTCGATCGATGCATGGGGTTCGGCGGTATAAGCCATCCGGCCCGACTCCTGCCCCGCCGCAGCGGATCGAAGCAGCGCGTTCACATCGCTAACGCTTGCCGGGCGTTGCAAGGTCAGCACCAGATCAATCGCCGACACATTGACGACCGGCACACGGATCGCCTTTGTCTCCACACGTCCGGCCAGATCTGGCAACAGCCGCACCACCCCACGCGCAAGGCCCGTTGAAACGGGGATCATCGACTGCATCGCTGAGCGCGTGCGGTGAAGGTCTGCATGGTGGTAGCCATCGATGAGCGGCTGGTCGTTCATCACCGAATGCAGCGTCGTCATCAGCGCGTGGTCAATCCCGTAGACTTCATCCAGCAGCGCCAGCACCGGCACGATGGCGTTGGTGGTACAAGAGGCCGCCGAGACGATCCGCTCGTCACCAACGATCAATCCCTCGTTGTGACCGAACACGATCGTCTTATCCACATCCACTACGCTGTGCCCCGGATGCGACAGCAGCAGGTGCTTGCAGCCGGACTCCAGAAAAGCCTCCAGCTCATGTCGATGGGCGTAGCGTCCGGATGACTCCACTAGCAGATCCACGCCCAGCGAACGCCAATCCACGCCATCCGGAGTGCTGGCGTGGAAGACTGGAATATCGACGCCATTGATTCGCAGGCCGTTACCCACCACTTCAACGTCCCCCGGGAAACACCCGTGGGTAGAATCGAATCGCGTGAGATAAGCCATGCTCTCCAGGTCAGACGGCTCGTTGATCGCCACCACCGAAAAGTGCTCGCGCAGCGGCGACACCATCAATGCCCTCAAAAAGCATCGACCGATACGCCCATAACCATTGATCGCAATTCGCAAACTCATTCCTTGTCCAGCCAGTCCAACATCAAAGTGCGTACGGAGCGAAGAGACATTTACCGTTCAACCGTCCGAAGCTACGGCGACCGCCAAAACACTATATAGCCAGCCTCGAAAAATTCAACTTGCTTAAATCGGCCGCTTATCCAGCACCGCTGCTCCGTCATTTGCGAGTTTCAATAGTCGGTCCTGAAATATTCAATTCAGGGCTGCCAGCCACCTACCCGGCGGCCATGCCCCTCGTTACTGACCACCCGCCCGAGCATCCCGAGCAGTACGCAGAGCACAAAAATCGCCTTCAGCCCCAGGCGGACCACCTTAACGATGTAATCGGCGAATTGAGTATTTCACGACCGAATTTATCAAAGCGTAACACCCCCTGAGGCGTGTTGCCTGAGGGGGTGTTGAATGGTGAGTCTGACGATGACCTACTTTCACG
>JAYRYA010000018.1:0-87173 GCA_041917255.1 Zoogloea sp. | reverse complement strand
CACCTACGGCCTGCCGGTCACCACCAGCAACTGCTCCAACAACTACGGCCCCTACCACTTCCCGGAAAAGCTCATCCCGCTGATGATCGCCAACGCGCTGGCCGGCAAGCCGCTGCCCGTGTATGGCGACGGCCAGCAGATCCGCGACTGGCTGTACGTCACCGACCACTGCAGCGCCATCCGCGCCATCCTCGAAACCGGCAAGCCGGGTGAGGTCTACAACGTGGGCGGCTGGAACGAGAAGCCCAACATCGAGATCGTCCACACCCTGTGCGCGCTCCTCGACGAACTCAAGCCCGACGCCGCCGGCAGCTACGCCCGCCTCATCACCTACGTCACCGACCGCCCCGGCCACGACCGCCGCTACGCCATCGACGCCCGCAAGATCGAACGCGAGCTTGGCTGGCGCCCCGCCGAAACCTTCGAGACCGGCATCCGCAAGACCGTCGAGTGGTATCTCGCCAACCAGGAATGGGTCGCCCACGTTCAAAGCGGCGCCTACCGCGAATGGGTCGAGAAGAACTACGACAGCCGCAGCTGAACCGCGCCCGCGTGACGGGCAAGCCCGTCGCGCCCCACCCCTCGATTCCAACGCCCATAGCCCACTCCCCGACGCCCCATGAAGATCCTCCTCCTCGGCAAGAACGGCCAGGTCGGCTGGGAGCTCCAGCGCAGCCTCGCCCCCCTCGGTGACGTCATCGCCCTCGACCACGACGGCGCCCCCGGCCTCTCCGGCGACTTCGCCCACCCGGAAAGCCTCGCCGCAACCGTGCGCGCCCTCGCCCCCGACCTCATCGTCAACGCCGCCGCCCACACCGCCGTCGACAAAGCCGAGAGCGAACCCGAACTCGCCCGCGCCATCAACGCCCTCGCCCCCGGCGTGCTCGCCCGCGAAGCCGCCGCCCTGGGCGCGCTGCTCGTGCATTACTCCACCGACTACGTCTTCGACGGCAGCGGCAGCACCCCGTGGATCGAAGATGCCCCCATCGGCCCCCTGTCGGTGTATGGCGCCACCAAGCACGAAGGCGAAGAAGCGATCCGCGCCAGCGGCTGCCGCCACCTCATCTTCCGCACCTGCTGGGTGTATGCCGCCCGCGGCGGCAACTTCGCCAAGACCATGCTCCGGCTCGCCGCCGAGCGCGACGCCCTCACCATCATCGACGACCAGCACGGCGCCCCCACCGGCGCCGAACTGCTCGCCGACGTCACCGCCCACGCCGCCCGGATGACCCTCGCGAATCCCGATCTCGCCGGCACCTATCACCTCGCCGCCGGTGGCGAGACCACCTGGCACGGCTACGCCCGCCACGTCATCGAATTCGCCCGGGCCAAAGGCCAGCCGATCAAGGTCGCCCCGGACGCCATCCGCCCGGTGCCCACCAGCGCCTTCCCGACCCCCGCCAGGCGCCCGGCCAACTCCCGCCTCGACACCCGCAAGCTCCAGCAAGCCTTCGGCCTCGTGCTGCCCGCCTGGCAAAGCGGCGTCGAGCGGATGCTCAACGAGATTGTTTCGAACTGAATTCCGAACTGAGAAAGCCCGTCATGCAACGCAAAGGCATCATCCTCGCCGGCGGCTCCGGCACCCGGCTGCACCCGGCCACGATCGCAGTCAGCAAGCAGCTGATCCCGGTCTACGACAAACCGATGATCTACTACCCCCTCAGCACCCTCATGCTGGCGGGCATCCGCGACATCCTCATCATCTCCACCCCGCAGGACACCCCGCGCTTCGAGCAGCTCCTGGGCGACGGCAGCCAGTGGGGCCTCAACCTCAGCTACGCCGTCCAGCCCAGCCCGGACGGCCTCGCCCAGGCCTTCATCATCGGCGCCGACTTCGTGGGCAACAACCCCAGCGCCCTGGTGCTCGGCGACAACCTCTTCTACGGCCACGACTTCGCCGGCGACCTGCGTGCGGCAAGCAGCAGGGCCGACGGCGCCACCGTCTTCGCCTACCCGGTGTTCGACCCCGAGCGTTACGGCGTGGTCGAGTTCGACGCCAAGGGCCAGGCCATCAGCCTCGAAGAGAAGCCCAAGGCACCCAAGAGCCGCTACGCCGTCACCGGCCTGTACTTCTACGACAACCGCGTGGTGGATGTGGCCCGCAACATCAAGCCCAGCGACCGGGGCGAGCTGGAGATCACCGACGTGAACCGCCAGTACCTCGACTGGGGCGCGCTCGACGTGCAGGTCATGGGCCGCGGCCACGCCTGGCTCGACACCGGCACCCACGAAAGCCTGCTCGAAGCCAGCCTCTTCATCCAGACCATCGAGAAACGCCAGGGCCTCAAGATCGCCTGCCCCGAAGAGATCGCCTGGCGCGCCGGCTGGATTGGCGCCGAGCAGCTCCAGAAGCTCGCCGCGCCGCTGGCCAAGAACGGCTACGGCCAGTACCTGCTGCGCATCCTTGACGAAAAAGTCTTTTAACGGAGGGTGTTCCGATGAACGTCATTCAAACGGCCATCCCCGACCTGCTGATCCTCGAACCCAAGGTCTTTGGCGACGCCCGCGGCTTCTTCATGGAGAGCTTCAACGCCAAGGCCTTCCAGGCCGCCACCGGGCTCGCCGTGAACTTCGTGCAGGACAACCACTCCCGCTCCGCCAAGGGCGTGCTGCGCGGCCTGCACTACCAGATCGAACAGGCCCAGGGAAAGCTCGTGCGCGTCACCCGCGGCAGCGTCTTCGACGTGGCGGTGGACCTGCGCAAGGCCTCGCCCACCTTTGGCAAATGGGTTGGCGGGGAACTGAGTGAAGAGAACAACCGCCAGTTCTGGATTCCGCCGGGCTTTGCCCACGGCTTTCTGGTCACCAGCGACTCGGCGGACTTCCTCTACAAGACCACCGACTACTACGCCCCGCAGTTCGAGCGCAGCCTGGCCTGGAACGACCCGACGGTCGGCGTCGAGTGGCCGCTGCACCTGCTGGACGGCGAGCCGCTGCTGTCGGCCAAGGACGTGGCCGGCAAGGTGCTGGCCGAGTGCGAGACCTTTGCCTGAGCGCGGGTCGGTGACGATCTGACAACTATTTCTTCGTAATGCCCCGGACGGGCGCGCGATAATGCGCGCCTATCATTCTATCCGTGGAGCCCCGCATGTCCCGTTCGCTGATCTACCTCGTTGCCGGCGCGCGTCCCAATTTCATGAAGATTGCCCCGATCGTGCGCGCCCTGCAGGCCCGGGCCGACCGCTTCGAGTTCAAGATCATCCACACCGGCCAGCACTACGACCGGGAGATGAGCGACGTCTTCTTCGACGAGCTGGGCATTCCCAAGCCGGATTACCACCTGGAAGCCGGCGGTGGCAGCCACGCCACGCAGACCGCCAAGATCATGGTGGCCTTCGAGGACATCTGCCAGAAGGCCCGCCCCGACTGCGTGCTGGTGGTGGGCGACGTCAATTCGACTCTGGCCTGCTCCATCGACGCCAAGAAGCTCGACATTCCGGTGGCCCACGTGGAGGCCGGCCTGCGTAGCGGCGACATGCGCATGCCCGAGGAGATCAACCGCCTTGTCACCGACAGCATCTCCGACTGGTTCTTCTGCACCGAACCCGCTGGCGTGGACAACCTGCTGCGCGAAGGCAAGGGCAAGGACGTGGTCTTCCACGTGGGCCATGTGATGGTCGACAACCTGCTCTTCCAGCGCGACAAGCTCGACGCATCCGACAAGTCCGGCATGGACACCGAGGCCATCAAGGCCAAGTACCCCAAGTACGGGGTGGTCACGCTGCACCGTCCGTCCAACGTGGACGACGAAGCCAACCTGCGCGGCATCGCCGGCGCCCTGCGTCAGATCGCGGCCGACTTGCCGCTGATCTTCCCGGTGCACCCGCGCACCCGCGGCAACCTCGAAAAATTCGGGCTGGATCTCGGCCCCAACGTGGTGCTCACCAAGCCCCAGTCGTACATGGAGTTCCTCAACCTGTGGAAGGACGCCGCGCTCATCATGACCGACAGCGGCGGCCTGCAGGAAGAAACCACCGCCCTGGGCATTCCCTGCCTCACCCTGCGCGAGAACACCGAGCGCCCGGTGACCATCGACGAAGGCAGCAACGTGCTGGTGGGCACCAATCCTTCGCGCATCCTCGAAGAAGCCGCCAAGGTGCTGGCCGGTCAGGGCAAGCAGGGCTGCCGCCCGGCCTTGTGGGACGGCAAGGCCGCGGAGCGGATCGTCGCGGATCTGGATCGCCTGCTGCCCTGAGCTTCTTCACCCCCATCTCGGGCTGTTGTATTTGAAACGGTGGATGTTGCAAAAGCAACATCCACCGTTTCTGCTTCCGGGGCTCGTCCCGAGCGAACGGCGTCTCCGCCGCGCCTCCTCACGCCTCACTCATCGCTGCCTGCGAGCGGCAGGTGCAGGGTCACGTCCACCTTGCCGATGCGCCCTTCGGGCTCCGGTGCGCCGAGGGTGAGGCCCAGCTCCAGTTCGCCCCGCACGGCGCAGCGGGCCACGCCCAGTTGCCACCCGGGGGCGGCCGGGTCAAGGCAGCGGGTGATCCCGACGAGGCTCACCCGCGGCTTGGTGAGGCGCAGGGCGAGGCGCGGCGCAGCGCCTTCGAGCTCGATCACGTTGATCTCCGCGAAGCTCGCCAGCACGGCCGCCAGACTGCTGGCGAGGAGCGCGTCGGCGCTGGCGATGTCCTTCGCCCAGGCCCGCAGTTCCAGCTCGATCCCGCCGCTGCGGCGTTCCCGGTAGCCGGCGCAGGGCGCACCGCGGGTGCGCGCCAGCACCGGGCCGGGCGGCTCGCGGAAGAAGCGCAGGGTGCGGCCGTCCAGCAGCCAGGCGTCGCCGCCGGCCACGATGCGGCCCGGCGGGCAATGCACCTCGGCCAGTTCGCCGGGCGCGTCGTCGGGCAGGGTGAAGTCGAGCGGGTGGCCGGGTGTGGCGGTGAGCGCACCTTGCCAGCCCAGGAAAGCCGGATCGTGGATCGGCGTGTCGTCCGGGGCGGAGGGCGGGTCGAAGTCAAGCCGCAGGGCGTGGATGGCGACGCGGCCGGTGGCGCCGGTGGGCGCGCCGGCCGGGCCGGTCTGCACGTCCTGCCCCGGCGGGAGCGCGGCGGCGAGGGCGGGCTTGAGCAGTTGTTCGAGAGGGCCGAGCATGGTTCAGGGTTCCGGGTCGAGCACGCCGGCCTGGAGCTGCAGCCAGGGCTCGGGTGCGGGCAGATCAAGGGGGAGCCACGGCCCGCCGCCGCAACGGTGAAAGGCGCCGTCCACGCCGGCTGGGCGGTGAGTGTCGGCATACCAAAGCAGGCTGCCCTGGGTGATCCGAAACACGAGCCACCAGGATTTTTCCGCGATCGGCTGCGGGGCTGGCAGGCGGCTGGTGGCCCAGCGGGGTTCGGACGTGTCGTCGGCGGCGAGGGCGAAGGGCCAGCGCAGGAGGGCGGCCTCGGCGGGGCTGCCGTGGTCGTCGGCGTGAAGGCTCAGTTCGCCGCTGGCGGCATCACCGGGGTTGCGCAGATGCAGGCGAACGCTCGATAGCCGCGCCCCCACCGGGAGCGCACCGAAGCGCTGCCCCGCGGTGTGCTGCCCATCGCACAGGCGGGCGAGCCGGGCGCTGCCGGTGGCGGGGGCGAGGAGGTCGCGCTCGCCGGGCCGGGGCTGGTCGGGCGGTTCGGGCTGGGGTGCCGGCGGGGTGGTGGGCTTGGGCGGCGCTTCCAGGTCGGCGCTGAAGGTGATCCGCAGCGCCTGGGCGTTGGCGGTGGCGATGCGAAGCGGCACGAAGGTGGCGGTCGGGTGGTCGGTCAGATGGCGGTTGATGGCGCGGACCAGGCCATCCACCGCCAGCCCGGAGGCGGGCACCGGGCCGTCCGGGCTGAAGAACGGCGGATCGTCGCCCACTGCGACGCTGACGAGGCAGGGCTGCTTGGTGAAGCGCAGGCCGATGCGCCGGCCGGTGAGCGCGCCGGGGATGAGCACGCCGGTGCGCTTTTCGGCGGCGTCGCCCTCGATCAGCATCTCGGCCATCAGGCGCGACGCGCACTGCGCAGGGAAGCGCTGCTCGAGCCCGGCGGGCAGGGTGTCGAGGGGCTGGAGCGGCAGCCAGGTGCCGCGGCTGAATACCCGCAGGCGGGCACCGCTCTTGCGTGGCGGCGTGAGGGCGCCGGCGGCGGGGGGCGAGGCGTCGAGGTGAATGCCGACGAGGGCGCGGGTCTCGCCCCAGTCGGCGCTGGCCCACAGCCACAGGGCGTCGGTCTTGCCGGCCATGGGGCCGACGTCGGCGGTGATCGCCGGATACTCCAGCGCCAGCTCCGCGCTGTCGGCGGCGGCGAGCACCAGCCGGGCCGTGGCCAGCCGGCGCCCGGCGGGCACCGCGACGCGGCAGTCGAGCCCGGCGGCGGCGTTGAAATCCCGCCCCGTGGCGGGCTTGCCGTCCGGGGCGAGGAGGGTGGCGGCGTCGGCCACGGTGGGGTGCGGCCTAGCGGGCGACCAGCCGCGGGCCGGCGCCGTCGCCGGTTTCGGCCGACGACGCTTCGGCGGCGATGAGCTCTTCGAGTACCTGGATGGCGCCGCTGATGCGCATGAGGGTGGTGCGCAGGTCGTCCTCCTTCTTTTGCAGGTCGGCCATCACGCCGAGACCGGCGTCGTATTCGCTGCGTAGTTCGGCCAGGCGGGCTTCGAGTTGGGCTTTCATGGTGGGGGTTCCGGTCAGCGGTCAGCGGAGGAAGACGAACACGTCGATGAGGCCGGTGTCGCCGTCGAAGTCGGCGAGGGCCTTGCCGATGGTACAGCCGGTGGGGTTGTCGCCGGCGCGCATGGCGTGGCCGGGGAGCGACGCCGGCACCAGCAGGTTGCCCTTGCGGATCGGGCCGTTCTCGGCGCACACCTTGCACGGCACGCGGCCGGCCAGGGCGATGGGTTGCTCGCCGGGGTTGCGCTCGAACTGGATCGCCGCGGCGCCCAGCAGCATGCCGGGGGCGGTGGAGACGACGCCCAGCACCAGCGGGTCGAGGGGCTGGCGGCAGCGCTCGACGCCGCTGCCGTCGGCGGCCAGGCTCACCACGTCGCCCGGCTCGAGGGTTTCCAGGGTGTCGAAGTTTTCGGCCAGATCGCGGTTGCCGGTCTGCACGTTGGCCTTCGACCAGACCGTGCCTTCGGCTTCCACGTCCCAGGTGTGGATGCCGCCGCTCCAGCCGCGGGTCTTGGGCTGCGGCGGAAAGCCGTGGGTGCCCAGGTTGCCGGTGATGGTCACGTCGCCGGAGATGGTCTGGCTGCCGGCGAAGGTGTTGGGGCCGCGGGTGGCGAGCTCGTTCCAGGCGGTGTTCTGGGCCACGGTGAGGCTGCCCGAGGCCATCTTGCGGAAGAACAGGCGGTCGTTCTCGGCGTAGCTGGCGCCAATCTGCAGTTGGTGGTTGTTGGCGGTGCTGCTGTGGCGGCAGACGATCAGGTGGGTCCAGCCGTGGGCGGTGTCGGGCTGGTCGCCGTTGAGGCGGGTGCCGCCGTTCTGGTAGAAACCGGACTTGAGCGGCAGGCCCAGATCACCCGGCAGGCCGCCGGCGTTGAGGGCGTTGGCGTAGCCCAGCAGGGCGCCGCCTTCCACGTCGAGCCGGGCGCCCGGGCGAACGATGCCGATGCCCAGGTTGCCGCCGGTGTCGAGGCTGAGCCCGGTGGCGGTGCCGGTTTCGCCGGTGGGCGAGAACTGGTAGCCCACGTTGCCGCTGGCGACGACGAAGGATTTCACGTCGAGGAAGTAGCGGGAGTCGGGCGAAGCGATGCGCAGGGCGGGTTTGTTGCCGTCCCAGCCCCGTTCGTTCTGGGTGCTCACTTCGAGCCGGGCGGTGGGCGTTGCCGTGCCCACGCCCACGTCCCCGCTGGTGGTGAGCTTGGCGCCCGAGAAGCTCGCCAGCGCAGCGCGGATCTCGGCGAGCTGGGTGGTGCCGGTGACCTTGAGCGGGCCGCCGACGGTGAGGTCCTTCATCGTGTATTTGCCATCCGGGTCGAGCTTGCTGCCGTCGATGGCCTTGTTCTGGATCGCGTCACGGGGCAGCGGGGCGCCGAAGCCGCCGGCGTGGTCGTGGGCGGCGATGTCTTCCCGGGCACGGACCTGGACTTCGTTCCATTCGTCGGCGCGGATGATGTCGCCGGCGGTGCGCTTGACGTAGGGGGCGGGGCGGTCGGCCATGGCGTTCTTCCTCAGGGGCGGGCCGGCAGGGCGGCGCGCAGTTCGTCGATCATGGTCTGCTGGGCCTTGACCGCCTCGACCAGCAGGGCGATGACGCCGGTCGGGTTGATGCCCTTCCAGCCGTCGGGGCCCACGGTTACGGCGTCGGGCAGCACGGCTTCCACTTCCTGGGCGATCAGGCCGACCGAGCGGCCGCCGCTGCGCCAGTCGAAATGCACGCCGCGCAGTTTGCCGAGGGCGGCCGTGGCGTTTTCGAGCGGGCGGACGTTGTCCTTCAGGCCCAGGTCCGATCCGGTGAAGGCGCCCTTGGTGCACCACATCTCCCCCGCCGCGAAGCCGCCGTAGTAGCCGGTGTTGTCCACGTTGAAGAGGCGCAGCCAGCCGTCGTTGCCGTGGGCGTCGCCGATGGCCGACATGCGCCACTTCTTGCCCAGGCGCAGCACGTCGGTCTGCAGCACGCCGTCGTCCACATTGAACTGGAAGCGTACCTGGCCCTTCTCGGTGTCCATCACATTGAGGGTGCGGGTGAAGCCCAGGTAGGCCTGGCCGCCCTTGGTCCACAGGGCGCAGGCGCTGCCCTTGGGCAGGTTCGAATCGCTGGCCAGCACCAGGCTGCCGTTCACGTCCAGGCGGTCCCACACCGATACCCGGCGGCCCAGGCCGGCGCTGCTGTTGCCGAGGAGCATCAGGGTCTTGTAGGAGGTGGTGTCGTTGCAGATCTCGGCGGCGCCCTTGTCGGCGCGGCCGGTGTAGGCGGCGGACAGGCGTAGCGGATTGCCGGAGGGGAAGAAATCGGCCACCGGTGTGGAGGACACGGCTTCGGCTTTTTCGCTGGCGAGGCGTAGGCGCAGTTCGCCGCCGGCGATCAGGCTGGTGGAGTGGTTGCTGCGGGTGCCGACGATGAGGCCGGGCTCGGCGCCGTAGATGCTGCCGGTGTGGCTCATCACCCGGCCATCCACCGCGCCTGCGCGAATCGACAGCTTGGCGTGGGCAGCGCCCACGATGTCCACCACCCGGTTCCAGCCTTCGGCGTTCTCGGGGGTGTCGGTGCCCACGGCCAGATCGCCGGCGAGGCTGGCGAGGGTGGCCTGGATGTCGGCCAGCTGGCTGGTGCCGGTGACCTTGAGGGGGCCGGCGACGGTGAGGTTCTTGACCGCGAGCTTGCTGTCCGGGTCGACCTTGCTGCCGTCGATGGCCTTGTCGGCGATGCCGTCGCGGGGGATGCGGGTGGCGTCGCCGGTGTGGTCGTGGGAGCGCAGCTCGGTGCGGGCGCGCACCTGGATCTCGTTCCAGTCGGCGGCGAGCATGATGTCGCCGGGCGCCTTCCGGATGTAGGGGGTGGGGGTTTCGGCCATCAGAAGATCACCTCCCAGCTGAGCGTCATCTCGAGGTTGCCGGCGCGATTGACCACCGGAAACGTGACGCGGTTGTAGAGCACCGGCTCGGCGCCAGTGACGCCGATCAGGATGCCGGCCTCCTGCAGCGGCTGCGGATCGGCGCTGCCGGTAGGCGCCAAGGTCGCCACCACCCGGGCGATGATGCGCGGCTGGCCCTCGAAATCGCCGCCCGCGACGCTGGGGATGGTGGCCGGTGCGGCGACGACGAAGTCGCCCAGGGCGGTATCGGTGATCTGCGCCGGGGTGGCCGAGCGGCCAACCGCGATCTGCAGGTCGGGGCTCTGGGCGGTGCCGGTGAACAGCCGGGCCAGCAGGGCGCGGCCGGCGCTGGTGATGAGGTTGTTCACCCGGCGGGCGTCCACCAGCCGGCCGTCGGCGTCGCGCAATTCGATGGACAGGCGTCCGGCGAGACCGTGGGATTCATGGATCGGCATGGGTCACTCCTTCGAGGTGGCGGGGCGGGAGCCGTCAGGGTCGCTCATTGGCGGTGGCTCCAGTCCAGGCGGGTGGTGTCGAAAATGCCGCCGACGGAGAACGCCCCGTCGGCGCTGTCGTGCACGTCCCGCAGGGTGGCGGAGAGGGTGAATCGCAGCGGGCCGTCGGCAGGGCCGGCGTCTTCGGTCCAGCGCTGGGTGGCGGCGAGGCCCAGGCGCTCGGCGCCGTCGTGGGCATCGCGGCGGGTCGGTTCGGGGAAGTCGATGCTGGCCCGCACGCCGGCAGCGGTGGCCCGGGCGATGTCGTCCCGCAGCAGCGGCAGGGCGCCCCGGGCGGCGGCCGCGGCGACCCATTCGTTGCGCGGGATGCGCAGCCGGATGCTGGCCGGAGGGCGGGTCATCCAGTCGAGGCGCAGGCTGAGGCGCGGCGCGTGGGCGGTGTCGGTCTCGGTGGTGCCGCCGGTGTCGGTCTTGTTGAAGGATTCGAGCAGCACCGAGGCGTAGCGGGCGTCGCCCTCGCCGATGGTGCCGTCGAGGAGCGCGAAGCGCGTGCCGTCCAGGTCGTCGTGGCCGGCAAAGCGTGAGGCGTGCACGGTGTCGTCCGGCCCGGCGAAGGCGGCGTCGGGCTGGGCGAAGGTGAGCAGCATCCAGCCGTTGGCGCCGGGGGCGAGGCGCGGGGTGAGCACACGCTGCTCCAGCACCCCGCAGCGCAGGCTGCCGAAAGCGGCGCCCCGGTCGTCGAGGCGGTTGCCCCACAGGTAGAAGATCGAGTTGCTCACATCGCGCTCGTGCCCCTCGCTGTTGATGAGCACGGCCCGGCCGGCGGGGTGCGCCGCCGCCCAGCCGTGGTGGCCGGGGGCGTCGAAGCCGTCGAAGGGGGCGGTCTCCGCGGCGGTGACGGCGGGGTACAACACCAGGGTGTCGCCGGGCTGAAGGGTGCCGGCGTAGAGGGTGATCTCGCCGCTGTCGAGGCTGCGCAGTGCCGGGTAGGGGGCGGGCTGGTCGCGCACGCCGAGGGTGACCACCGGGCGGTCGGCGTGCAGGCTGGCGCTGGTCACGGTGAACACCCGGCGCAGGCGCGGCGATGGTTCGAGGTGGCGGGCGGCGAGGGTCGGGTTCTCGGTGATCCACGCTTCCACCACCGCCTGGGCGCGGCTGGGGCAGGGCGCGCTGCCGCCCTGGCAGCTGGCGCAGCGCTTGCGGGTGCCCGGCGGCATGCCGAAGGCGAGGGTGGCGTCCTGGCGGCGTTCGAGCTGCGGGCAGGGCTCGGCGCCCAGATCGGCGATGGCCAGCGAGAGCAGGGCGCGAGGCGTGGTGAGGCCGCCGGTGCGCACCCGGGCGGTAATCAGCAGGCGCTGGCGGAAGGTCTCGCCGGGCTCTGGATCCAGCACGCCCTGGAAGCGGGCGAGGGCGGCGGGGGCGGTTTCGGGCGGGGCGGCGGGGTCGGGGGATGCCGCGAGGCCCTGGCCGTCGCCGGCGAGCACAAAATGCAGGCCGTCGAAGCGGGCGGCGAGGAGATCGGCCGGGTCGTCGGGCGGCTGGCCACCCTGGCCGCGCCGCCAGCCGCTGCCCACCAGCTCGTCGAGGGCATCGGCCAGGGGCGCGGCGTGGTCGAAGCGCACGTTGATCTCGGCCGGGCTGCGGGTGTAGCCGGTGTGGCGGACCCGCGGCGGCAGGCGCGATACCTGCAGCAGCCGGCCCAGGCCTTCGAGGGCGCTGGCTTCGTCCGGCTCGGGCAGCTGGGCGCTGGCGAGGCCGACCCAGCGGTCGTACTGGATGCGGGTGAGGGTGTCGTCCACCCGCCCGAGGTTGGCTGCCATGCTGTCGATCAGGGCACCTACCGCGCTCGACGAAGGCTGGGCTGTGAAGATGCGCGGCAGGAGGGCGAGGAGGCGCTCGCGACGCGCCCGCAGGTCAGCCATCGCTGCCGTCGACATGCAGGTTGAGGTTGCGCGGCATGGGCTGCTCGCGGGGGCCGATGGTCGCCTGGTCGCTGTCGTCGTCGAGTTCTTCCACCAGTCCGTCCCGTGCGTGGGTGACGGTGACGCGCAGACGCACGATGGCTTCGGGCGGGATGATGTTGGTGACGGCCTCGCGCGCCGCGGCGTAAGCGATGCTTGCCGGGGTGTCGGCGGTGGCCCGGTTGGCGGCCTTGTCGAAGACATCCTTGATGGCGCCGGTGATGCGCGCCTGCACCCCGGCGGTGGGCGTACCGGCGGCCACGGTGAGGGTGGTGTCCACCCACAGGTCGAGTTTGGGCGGTTCGAGGCTCAGGCGCAGGGGCAGGGCTTCGGGGTAGAGGCCGATGCGCTCGCCGGGGCCGGCCAGCACGTCGCCGTTGCCCATCAGCGCCCGGTAGGCGACGGATTCGAGCCCGCTGCCGTCCTTCCACACGAAGGGCTCCAGCAGCGGGCGCTGGCCGCTGCGCTCGCAGCCCACCACCGCCTCGTGGCCCAGCAGCAGGGCGCGGATCTTGGCGTCGCGCACCGCTTCGCCCACCTTGAGGGCGCCGAAGTAGTCGGTGAGCACGCCGGTGAGGCGTTTCTGGATCTCGGCCTGTTCCCGCTCGGACATCGCCGCGTTGAGGGTGAGCGTGGCGGTGACCTGCACGAACACCGGCGTCGCCGGCCCGCAGCGCAGCACGATGCCGGCGGGGCGTACGTTTTCCAGCCGGTTCTTCACCTCTTCGAGGAGCTGGGGCGCGATGTCCCGGTCGCCCAGCACCACCTCCACCTCGCCCGGGCGGCCGTCGGGGTTCTCGATCACCTGCACCTCGCGGATGCCCAGGCTGCGGGCGGCCTCTTCCAGCGCGGCCACGGTGCCGGTGTTGGACGACAGCACCAGCCGGCGGGCGCGGGCGCGCAGCTCGTCGTCGGTCTCCTCGCGCTGGCGCAGCACCAGATCGCCCGGGTTGCTCACCACGTCGATGCCGGCGATGGGCCGCGGCAGGCTGGCCAGGCCGCCGGCCTTGACCGTGGCCCCGCCCGGCTCCACCGCGCGCACGCCCACCACCACCAGCCGCTCGCCCTTGTCGAGTACCGCGTTGGCGGTGGTGGCGAAGAGCGGCACGTCGCGCCCGGCCACCAGGGTGCCCAGCGGGATGTGGATGTCCTCTGGCGCCGGCTGGCCGCGGCTGAACACGGCCGTGCCTTCCAGGTGGCCGCCCCGCTGGCGTTCCAGCCCCAGCAGGGCTACCACGTTGTCGAGGGCCGGGCCGCTGGCCGAATCGAGATAGGCGTTGCGATAGACGCTGTCGAGCTGCTCGTAGCACACCGCCAGCTCCCGGGCGAAGGCCTCGGCGAGGGTGCGCACCACGCTGCCCTCGTTGGCGTCGGTGAGCGCCAGCCGGCCGCCCAACCCGGAGGCGATGTCGGCCAGCAGGGCGTCCACCACGTCCGAGAAGCCCTTCTTGAGATAAACCCGCTCAAGTGGCATCGATGCGTACCTCCAGGCTGGTTTCCAGGCCGCTTACCGCGCGCACCCGGGCTTCCACGTCCACCCCGTCGCGGGTGGGCTCGTGGGGGGTGACGCGCACCTGCAGGACTTCCTCCACCCGCGGGTCGCGGAGGAGCTCCTGGCGCACGTAGCGGCGCAGCAGTTCGAGGTTGGCCCGGTCGAGGGGCTCGCCGATCAGGTCGCGAATGCGGCTGCCGTAACGCGGGTGGCCAAGGCCGTCGAGTTCGCCCCGATCCACCAGCAGGCGCAGCGTGAGGGCCTGGACGAGGTTCTCCACGCCGCTCACGGTTTCGAGATCCTGCAGGCCGACGGAGAGATCGGCCCCCTCGCTGCCGCGGGCAAAGACGAGGCGCAGATCGGTGCCGAAGGGATCGAGGGCCATCAGCGCGTCCTCACATCAGCCGGCCGGGGCCGGCGCTGGCGCCCGGCGGGCAGGGAATGCCCGGCGACACCATGGCCTGCCCGGCGAACATCGTCAGGCCCAGATCGACGCCCTGGGCCAGCGCCTTGGCCAGATCGGGCGCGGCCTCGCCGCGGATGCCGTTCTGGCTGAGCAGGCCGTTGGCGATGCCTTCCAGTGTCGACGCCAGGGGCACTGGCTGGAGCATGCCCGGCCCGCTGCTCACGAAGCCCGCCACCGGGATGCCGGGCATCACCATGCTCTGGGCGCAGAACAGCGCGATGCCCTGGGCGACGGTGCCGGCGATGGCCTTGGCGAGTCCGTCGGCGTCTTCGCCGCGCAGACCCTGGGCCTGGCACTGGCCGCTGGCGAGGCCTTCCAGCTGCGATGCGCCGGGCCCGCCCGCCGGCGGCGGCATCAGCTTGCCGGGGCCGGCGGTGGCGCCGCTGCCGCTGATCGGGTCGGCCGCCACCGGGATGCCGGGCATCGTCATGGCCTGGGACAGGAACATCGTGAGCGCCTGCCCGGTGGTGTTGGCGATGGCCGCGGCGAGGCCTGGCACGTCCTCGCCCTGCAAGCCGGCGGCGCTCAGGAAACCCTTGGTCGGCGATTCGATCTGGGATGGACTCGGAGCGGGCATGGGTCGCCTAGCCTTTCGCCTTGACGGTACCGGAGGGCACCAGCGCCTTGCCGGTGAAATAGCACTTGTGGGATTTCTCGGTGATCACGCCGGCCCCGTCCTTGCCCAGATCCACGTTGCCCGAGGCATCCAGCGTGAAATCGGTGCATTTGATCGTCACCTTGCCCTTGGTCTCGATGGCCAGGTCCGCCTCGCCCAGCACCTCCACGTTACCGTCCTTCTTCACCGTCACCACCGTCTTGCCGGCGGTGACGATGCAGGACTCGTCCGCGTCGATGGCGAAACTGCTCACCCCGTCGGCGGTGGCGAACACGTGCCACTCCTTCTCCTTGTGGAGCGGCGGGTTGATCTTCTCGGAGTACAGCCGGCCGATCACCACCGCCCGGTTCGGGTCGCCGCCCACATAGTTGAGCAGCACCAGATCGCCCACCTGGGGTGCGCTCGCCATGCCCACGTGGGGCGTGGCGATGGGCACCTTGCGCAGCTCCAGCCCACCTTCGCGCAGCTGCACGGTGCACTCCAGGTTGTTGCCGTCGTCCGCCCCGGTGTGGGGAAAGACGCTGGTCACCACCGCCAGCTCGCCCAGGCGCAGGCTGCGTAGCTCGTCGCGGACCACCGCGCGGATGATGTCGATCGGGTCGCTCATGGCGTGTCGCTACCGGCTGGCCGCGGGCCTCACTTCTTCATCGGGTCGAAGCCCTTGGGCAGCGCGTCGGCCTTGTAGCGCTTGGCGCGTTTGAGGTTCTTGGTATCGAAATCCAGGTGGAACAGGCGGTTGAGGGTGGCGTTGTCCAGCGCGCCGGAGAGCGGGATCTCGTTGAGCTGCTGGAAGGTGCGCAGCCGGCCGGTGAGCGCTGCGCTGAACTTCTTACGGTCGTCCACGGCGGGCTCGGTGTAGCCCAGGGCTTCGAGGACGCTGTTGAGTTCCTGCACGTCGATGCCCTTCTTGTCGGTGGAGAAATCCTGCTCCCAGATGGTCTCCACGTCCGGCGCCTCGCCAAACTTGCCCACGGACTTGGCGGGCAGCTTGTCGTCGGTGGCTTCCCACAGGCGGCGCGCGCCCAGCCGGTTCACGTCCAGCGATGACTGGCTGGCGCCCTTGCCGAAGTTCTGCAGCCGGAAGTTCTGGTCGAAGGCGAATTGCACCAGGCGCAGCTTGCCGGTGCGCTCCACCACGACGTGGCTCTCGGTGGCCGCGCCCAGCTTGGCTTCGTCCAGCGGCGCCTGCTCGATGCCGAGGAGTTTGTAGAGGGCTGCGCCGATCACCTTGAGGTCGTCGGGTTCGGGCACCTTGTCGGCGATCTGGACGATCTTGTCCATGATGTTGCCCACGTCGGGGATCGGCGAATCCGGGCTCGGGTCCTGGCCCACGGCCACTTCCAGTGCGTTGATGAATTCCTTGCTGGTGGCGGTCTTGACGAACTCGGCCGACACCTCGACCAGCGCCTTGGCGGCGTCGCCCTGGATCAGCAGGTCGTTGGCGTCGAGGGTGAAGCGCTGCAGGTAGGCGATGGCCAGGGTGAGCACGTCCATCGCCTTCATCACGCCCTTGGCGATGGCGTCGTCGCGGAACTCGCGCACCCGCACCACGCGCACCCAGCGGGGTGCCTGGTCCTGGCGCTTGCTGCTCTCGAGGGCCACGCGCACGCCGTCGAGCAGGATGGCGACGGTGCGGAAGGGGTTGTCGGCACGACCGGCGTCGGCGGTGGCGGGAAGGTTGTCGGCCATGATGTTCATCCTCCAGAAAGGGCGGCGCCGGGGGTAGAAGGCGTCGTCGGGGTGGTCGGGGTGGCGGGCGTCTTGAGCGCGAGCAGGGCGGCGGACAGTCGATCAAGCGCAGCGATGAGGCCGCGCCACTCGGCGGGGGCAAGCATGGCCACGGCGCCTTCGGCCACGTCGACGCCCATGTCGAGCACGCCGGAGACCTGGCGCAGTGGGTCGGACACCGTGCGGGCCGACTGGGCCGCGTCGGCGAGGCCGATGCCCATCTCGGCGAGCCAGCCGCCGCCGGCATCCGCCGCGTCGCCCACGCCGGCCACGAAGCCCGGCACGCAGCCCAGCAGCGCCACCAGGGCGTCGGCGTCGATGGCGGCGCGGCGCAGCGGCACGGCGCCGCCGCGGATCTCGGAGAGCACCCGCCCGAGGGCATCCACGCCCTGGGCCAGCTGAGGCTGGGCGCCCAGGTCGCGGGCGATGTTGGGGATCTCCCTGGCGGTCTGGGTTTCCAGCAGCGCGGCAAGGCTCTTCACCAGCCCGGCCAGATCGCGGACCACATCGGCGGGCGTGCTCACTTCAGCCCTCCCTTGACGATGCGGTCAAGCTCGGGCGGCAGCTTGAGATCCTTGATGGTGCCCGCGAGGCGGGTGGCGCTGTCGGCCACCTCTTTGAGCTGTTTGAGGAAATCCAGCCCGCCGGAGAAGGCCTTCATCAGCGAGCTGAGCTTGGACGGGTCGAGCTGCTTGAGGAAGGCGGCACCCTCCTGGGCGTACTTGGCGAGCATGCTGCCCAGCGCGCCGGCCTTGCCCAGCGCCTCGAAGAAGCCGCCGGCCTTGGTGGGATCGGCCGCGGCGAGGGTGTCTAGCATGCCGTTGAGCTGGCCGGCGTCGAGGTTGTCCAGGTTGTTGGCGACGGCATCGCCCAGGGCGTCCATGTCCAGGCTTTCGAGCAGGGCCGGGTTGGCCGCGAGGGCTGCGGAGAGCGAGGCTGGGTCCTGGAGCACGCCAGCGGCGGCCAGGCTGGTATCGCCCCACGCGGCACCGTCGGCGGCCACGCCGGCATTCACGTCGGCGATGGCGGCGTCGCTGGCCTGGGGCGGCTCGATGTGTTCGCGCAGACGCAGGCTGAAACGGTAGCGGTCCTTGTAGCCGGCCACCTGACGTACCCGGAAGTCCTCGATGATGACTTCGGTGAGATCGGTGCCCACCACTAGATCGGCGGCGAAGGACTGGGGCTCGGCCTTGGCGTGGGCCTGGCGCAGGGTTTCGAGGGCCGACAGGGATTCGTCGCCGAACAACAGGCCGTCGATCAGGATCGTCACCGGCTCGCGGCCCAGATCCTGGAACACACTGCCCTGCTGCTCGGGCACCCGCTGTTCGACGAGAGTGCGCGCCTCTTCGGTGTGCAGATCCTGCACGCCGCTGAGTTCGATCTTGCCGATGCGCACCGTCATGGCAAACCCCGCTCAGAAGCCCAGGCGGGTCAAAGCACCCCGCTGGCGGTCGAGCACGTGGCGCACTGCGCGCACGTGGAGCAGCCGGCCCTGGCCGAGGAGCCCGGCGGCGGGGTGGCCGTCGGGCAGGCCGGCGATCTCCACCAGGTCGCCCGGCAGCACGGTGGGCGCGGCGAATACCTCGACGCTGCCCCGCAGCAGCCGCGCCGCCAACCCGGCGGCCCAGGCCTTGGCGACGGCCTCGACCGCCTCGCCGGAGCGCAGCGCGCCTTCGCGCAGGCGCAGCGGGCGCTCGCCCAGCTTGCCGGCCTGCACCTGCCCGTCGGGGGTCACGCAGGCCTTGGCGCTGACGCCGGACAGATCGGTGCTGAGCCAGTGGGCCTTGTCGGCGCCCTTGGCACTGGCGGCCCCTTCACCCCACACCTCCACGCTGTCGAAGGCCGGCGGCACCTGCTGCACGGCCAGCCGGGTGACGGTCTCGCCGAAGGTGAACTGGTGATCGGCGCTGCCCGATTTGGGTGTGGCGCAGTTGATCTTGCCGGCGCCGTCGGCAAACAGCGCGGCGCCGCACAGGGTGGCCAGCCCGCGCAGGTGGCCCAGGGCGGTGGGGCCCCGGTGCAACGCCCAGGCGGCGAGCTCCGGCCCCTTGGCGATGGTGCCGGCGGTGGCGCCGGCCTTGCCGATCAGGTCCTTGATGATGAAGTCGGCCGACACGCTCTCGTAGGCGCCCTCCACCTCGGTCTGACCCAGGCGGGTAAAGGCGCCGTGGGCGACGATGCGCTGGCCGGTGGTGCCGGCCTCCACCGCGGCCACCGTGCCGGCGAACACCGCCACCATGCCGCTGCCCACGTCGAGCTTCACCTCCACCGGGTCGCCGGAGGCTGGCGGCAGGCCGTCGGCCAGTTCAATGAAGCAGTGGGCGGCGGGTCCGTCCATGTCCAGCTCGACGCGCAGCTGCAGCAGCTGGCGGGTGGATTCGCTGGCCGTGCTGCTGGCGGTGGCGCTGCCCACCTGGATGCGGAAGGCGGTGCGCGGGGTGGCGGATTTCATACGTCGAGCCCCTGGCGCCGGGCGGCGTCGCGGAGCAGCGCCACGAGGGCGTCTTCCAGCTGGCGCGGGTCGCGGCCGGCGGTGTCGGTGGCCTCGCCGCCGAGGGCGACGGTCACGTTGAACTGGTTGGTGACCCGCGGGGCGTCGGCGGAGACATCGGAGGGCGCGTCCCGGCCGGCGGGCAGGGCCGCGTCGGTGAGCTGCCAGGCCTTGTCGAGCACCGGGTCCATCGCCTGCATCACCCGGGTGAGGGCCGGGTTGCGTGGGAGCAGGCTGGGGGCGGCGGTGCCGCGGGTGAGGGCGGGGGGCGCGGCAGCCTCGGCATCGGCCGGGGTTGGCGCAAGGGGTCGGGCCTCGTTGGCAGGGGCTGGGCGCAGACGCCAGTGGTGCGGCGTCGGCGTGGGCGCGGTGCTTGCGGAATGGGGAAGGGGCGTCGCCGGCTGGGTGGCTAAGCGGTGCGTGGACATCGGCGGGGCGTCGGCGGAGCGCGTGCCGGCAGCGTGGAAATCCGGCGCGACTGGAGGCGGGCGGTTCGCGTCCGTTTCGAGGGCAGGCATCAGGCCGGTGGTTTCGTCGGGGCGGATGAGGCGGATTGCCGCCGGCACCGTGGCCGGGCGGGCCGGTCCGACGGGCTGGCTGGGGTTGTCGGTGCCCAGGCTGGCTGGGGCGCTGACCGGGGGCAAGGCGGTGTCGTTACGGGGCGGCAAGGGCGCTGATGTTGCCGGCGCGGTGCGTGGGAGGGGCTCGAAGGTGGGCGCCGTGCCGGGATCGGCGTCGGGCATCCGCAGGGTAACGGACGAGGGCGGACGGCGACCTTCGGCTACCGGCGCAGCCTCGGGGTGACGGTTCAGCCCTGCCGTGCGTGCAGTCGTGTGCGCCATGCTTCCGGTGACTTCCGCTGTGGCTGGGCTGACCGCGGGCGTCGTCCTATGCCCGGAAAGCGCGATGCCGGAGGTCGGTGCAGCATGCTGCCGGCTCTCCGGTGCGGGTTGCGGGTGAGGGGTGAGGCGGACGACTGCGGTGCCGTCCTCCGCTGCCGGGCCCGGTTCTTCCTCGGCCCGCCCGTCGTCCACGTCCTCCAGCGCCAGATGCTGGCGAGCTTCCTCGAGGCTGCGGGCGAGCGGCTGGAGGATGCGGGCGACGAGGTCGGCCGGGTTGGTGAGG
Organism: Zoogloea sp.; assembly: GCA_041917255.1. Taxonomy (GTDB): domain Bacteria; phylum Pseudomonadota; class Gammaproteobacteria; order Burkholderiales; family Rhodocyclaceae; genus Zoogloea. Next base: position 67,347 of record JAYRYA010000018.1, on the reverse strand, counting down.
GCGGAGATCATCCTGCGTCCCTCGGGGGGTCGTCGTCGATGCGGATCACCGTGGCGTCCGGGTGATCGGCGAGGCGCTGGGCGCGGGCTGGCCGGGCTTGTGGGTGGACCAGATCGAGCAGGCGCAGCAGGCGGTCGATCTCGGCGGCGGGGGTGGCCCACACGCGGGCCGGTGTCCAGCCCAGGGCCTGGCACAGGCGCAGGGTGCGGACGGCCCACTCGCGGGCGGCGGGGCCGCCTTCGAGCAGGGTTTCGTCTTCGTCGCCGGCCACGTTGAGGGCGACGGTGGCGTGGAGCAGCACGGCGGTGGCGCGGGCATCGAGTTCGTCGAGCGGCGTGGGGCCGTCAAGCACGAGCAGGCTGGCGCGGACCATCGCGTCGAGGTAGGCGACCGGGTCGAACCAGGTGTCGTCTCCGTCGCCTTCGAGGGCGGCAGAGAGCGCGGCGAAGCGCTGGCGTTCGCTCCAGGGGCGCAGGCGGGCGCGGCCGGCGGAGCCCAGGTCCAGCCCGTCACCATCGGACGGCGGGGCGGGCAGCGCTTCGTCGCCTCCGGCGGCCCACCACAGGGCGAGAGGTTCGAGGGCGCGGACGAGGTCGTCGGGCAGATCGAGGCCGGCCAGCACGGCGGCGGTGAGGTGTCGGGTGTCGAGTCGCAGGTCTGTGCCGGCGGCTCGGGTGCTGACGCGCAGGGTGTCGATGTGGCGGCGGTAGGTCCAGGGCGCCAGGGTCACGGCGAGGTCGCTGACGCTGATGCCGAGGGGCCGGTGAAAGCCCTCGAAATCGAGCAGGCAGGGCATGCCGGAGAGGTCCAGCGCCAGCCTGCTCATGGTTCTACTCCTCGCGCACGCGGGTGGCGCTGAAGGTGTAGGCGGTCACCACCGTGCCGCCGGCGCCGAGGCTGAAGGCCTTGTCCTCGATGTAGCAGTCGTCGAAGGACAGGGTGCGCTTGGGCGAGTCGGCGGCGTCGTCCTTCTTGAGGTTGGCGACGAGCTGGAACTTGGCTTGTTTGTCCAGGTGGCCGTCGAGCTTGAAGTTGGCCGAGCGCACGGTGAGCTCGCCCTGCACGGTGCGCAGGCCGAAGCTCACGGCGACCCGTTCGTCGCTGCCCACGGCGCGGATGTCCTCGCGCTCGGTGACGACCCGGAAGGCCAGCGATTGCAGCCCTTCGATGGCTTCGCCATCGACCAGCACGCTGGAGCGGTTGGCGGAAAAGACGGTCGGCATGGCGGGTTCTCCGGTGAGTCAGGGGTGGGAGGAGGCAGTCGGCCGGGGCTTACACCTGGACCAGCACCGTGGCGTAGATGTAGTCGATGGCGCGTACCGGGCGCACGGCCAGATCGACCCGCACGATGCCCTGGGCGAAATCCTGCTGGCTGGAATACACGCTCACCTTGAAGGCCGGGTCGGTGCCGTCGGTGGAGGGCACGACGGCGCCTTCCTTCTGCATCTGGACCAGGAACTCCACCAGTTTCTGCTTGAGGGCGCCGCGGCCTTCCTCGTTGTTGAGCCGGCCGATGAACAGCTCGCCGATGGTCTTGACGCCGCGCACCGCATGGTCGGCCACCCGGCGCACGCTGATCTGGTCGTTGTCGGTGGTGAGCCCGCGCACCACGATCACGCCGCGGCCGCGCTGGGCAACGATGGGCACGACGTTCTTGCGCAGGAGTTCCTGCTGGGCCTCGACGCCCAGCGCCGGGGCGGGCTCGCCCAAGCCCGACAGGCGCTTGAAGGTGGGCGACTGGAAGTAGGCGAGGCTGCCGGTCATCCCGGCCACCGCGCCCACCACGCCGGCCGGGGCGACGAGCACGAAGCGGTCGGAAACCAGCGTGCCGGTGAGCTTGTCGGCGGCGGTGGCGATTTCCTTGGCCGTGCTGCCGGGCACCTCGCCAAAGCCGATGCGGCCCTGGCTGAGGGCGCTCATGCGGTCGCAGTGGCTGATCACGTCGGCGTAGATGCGGCCCACGCGAGTGGTGTCGGCGGTGTCCTGAATCGAGACGAGCACCATGTCCACGTCGGCTTCGTTTTCGAGCAAGGCCACGGCGGCGCGGTAGGCGTCGGGCGTCGCATCGGCGCCGCCGGCCAGGGCGTAGGCGGCGCCAGCGGCAGGAGTGGTGTCAGCGCTGTCCTTGGGCGGTTTGAGCTTGTCGCGGGCTTCGTCGATGCGCACCAGCTGCGACTGGGCGGCCAGCACGTCGCGGGCGTTGCGGATCTGGTCGCCGGTATCCACGGACAGGTTACGGTGTACCTCGGTGTAGGCCGTGCCCTTGTAGCGGAGGGTGAGGTCGAAGACGCCGCGGGTTTCATCCTCGCCCTCGGCGGTCTTCCTGCCGGTAGGCACCTGGCGGCTGGCGATGCTGGCGGTGATGGCGTTACCCCAGGGGCCGGGCGCCCGGGCCGACAGGGTGAAGGCCGTTCCGCTGCCCGTGGCGGGCGGGATCTTGATGCTGGCACTGCTGCCTCCGGCCACCGGGCACACCACCAGCTCGAATACACCGTTGGCCAGCGCCTGGGCGGCTTCGGGCAGGCTGAAGGTGCTGGCGCCGCCGTAGGCGTTCAGGAAGCTGCGCCAGCTGGCGGCGCGGCCCACGCCCTCGTCGGCGTTCTCGACGATGCCCACCAGACCGAGCACGCCCGACGGGGCCAGCTGGGGTGCCAGGACTTCCTTGACGACGGTGACTTCGACGCCGGGGATGATGAGGGTCATGGGGGCCTCCCGATCAGACGTTGAGCGATGGCGAAGGGCCGCTTCGCGAGTACGAAGGATTTATGACGTCAGGCTTGATTTTGCTCCGCGGAACGCAGCCTGCCTAATCAGCCTAGATCGCGGTGTGCCGATGTCAAGGCCGTATTGGCGTTTGGCTGCATGCAGTGGTGTCGGCGCTCTCGGGCGGGTTGAGGCGGACGAGGGCGCAGGCGCCCGCCTTCCAGTCATCGGCGGCGATGCGCGAGATCAGCACGCCCTGGCCCCACCCGGCGGTGGCGAGCCGGGCGCTGTCGGGGGCCCAGGCCAGGGCCAGCCCGGGCCCGGTGTGGCGCAGCAGCGGCGCGTGGAGGGGCTGGCCGCCGGCCATGTCCCACAGCACGACACGGCCATCCTTGTCGGTGCTGGCGAGGGTCTGCCCGTCGGGGGACAGGGTCAGGTCGAGGAGCGGGGTGCCGTCCCGGCCCAGCGGCCGGGCCGGGCCGCCGTTCGCGGGCCACAGGATCAGGCCCTGGCGCTGGGTGGCCAGGGCCAGCGCCGCGCCATCGCGCGTCCAGGCGAGGCGGTAGAGGGCGCCGGCGCCCGCCGGGGCAAAGTCGCCGGCGGGTTGCAGATCGCTGCCGCGCCACAGGCGCAGGTGGCCGTCGAGTCCGCTGCTGGCGAGCTGGCTGCCGTCGCGGCGCCAGGCGAGATCGGACACCGGCCCGCCGTGGTCGGCAATGGCGGCGAGCGGTGCGCCGTCGGGCAGTCGCCACAGACGGATGCGCCCGTCTAGCCCCGCGGCGGCAAGCTGCTGGCCGTCGGCGCGGATGGTGACCCGGCGCAGGGGCGGCCCGCCTTCCGCCAGGCGCAGGGGCGGGCTGGCCGGGCTGGCGGTGTTCCAGACCAGGAGGCGGCCGTCCTGCCCCGCGCCGGCCAGCAGCCGCCCATCGGGGCTCCAGGCGAGGCTGGCGACGATCGCCGTGTGGCCGGAAAGGGGCGGCGCGACAGGTTTGCCGGTGGTGGCATCGCGCAGTTCGATGCGGGCCCCGGCGGCGCTGGCGATCACCTTGCCGTCCGGGCGCCAGACCAGCGCCCAGGCGGTATCGTCGGCGCCGGGCAGGGGCGCGGTAAGCGGGCCGTGGCCGTTGCGGCCGTGGGTGACCAGCAGGTCGTCGCTGCCGGCGGTGACGAAGCTGCCATCGGGCTGGAAGACCAGCGCCAGCACGTTACCCCGGTGCACGGTTTCTTCCACTGACCGGCGGCCAGGGTGGGCGAGGTCGTGGATGCGTACCTGGCGGTCTTCGCCAACCGTCACCAGGCGTCGCCCATCCACACTGAAAGCCAGCTTGCGCAGCGCTGCGTCGCGGCCCGGCAGGGGCTCGCCGATCTGGAGGAGGCGGTCTGCCTGCCATAGCACCGCATGGCCGTCGGCACCGGCGGTGGCGATCTGCCGGCCGTCCGGCGACCAGGCGAGGCCGTGGAGCACGGCCGGGTGGCTGGCGCTGCGCCGGGGCGCCGGGTTGTCGCCCAGGGGGTGAAGGATGAGGCTGCCGTCGTAGCCGGTGGAGGCCAGCGTCCTGCCGTCGGGACTGAAGGCGAGGCCGGTGACGGTGTCGGCGTGATCGGTGATCGCCGGGCCGAGGGGGGCACCGCTGGCGCCGTCGCGCAGCACGATGCGGCGGTCGGCGCCAGCGCTGGCGAGGATGCGTCCGTCGGGGCTCCAGGCCAGCGCCAGCACCGGGCCGTCGTGGTCGTCGAGGGTGGCGACGGGTTTGTGGTCCGCCGTCCGCCACAGGACGACCCGGTGGTCGATGCCGGCCGAAGCCAGCAGCGTGCCATCGGGGCTGAAGGCGAGGGCGAGCACCTGATCCTGGTGGGCGGCGAGGGGCGGTGCGTTGCCGGGAAAGAAGCGGATGCTGCCATCGCGCCCGCCGCTGGCGAGGGTGCCGTCCGGGCTGCGGGCCAGCGCCAGCACGCCCTGCTGGCCGGCGTGACGCCAGTCGAGGGGCGCGTCGGCCAGCGCGGCGAGGAGGCTGTCACGGGCCTCGAAGCTGGGCTGGTGGGCGTAGCCGGCGACGGCAAGCTGCAGCGCGCGGCTGAGGTTGCCCGTGGTGAGTTCGGCCGCCGACTGGGCGGCGAGCTGGCGGGAGATGGCGACTTCCGAGGCCCGCTCGGCCCGCTGCCACAGCACGCCGGTGACGCCGGCCACCAGCGTGGCGGCGACGATGGCGCCCAGGGTGGCGCGCCACACCCGGCGGTTGCGGCGGCGTTCGGCGTCGGCCCGCTGCTCGGCGTCGCGCCGGGCTGCTTCGGCGGCGATGGCCGCGTCGCGGGCCTCGCGGCTGGCGTCGAGGAAGGCCAGCGCCGGGGCGAGGGGGCGGCCGTACTGGCGGGCCCAGGCTTCGGTGGGGTGGTTGCGGCTACGCCAGTCGAGGGCGAACTGCAGCTCCGGGTCGCGCCACAGGCTGGCCTCGCCGGCGGCGTGGAGATCGGCGGCGTCGGCCAGCCGGCGCAGCATGCGGGCAGCGTCGGCCTCGCGCTCGCCCCATCCGCGCAGGCGGTCCCAGATGCGCATCAGGCTCTCGTGGGCGAGGTCGATCACCGTGTCGGCTTCGAGCGGCTCGCCGGCCGGCGGCATCAGGAAGGCGGCGCCGGGGGCGCGGAAGGGGGCAAGGACATCGGCCAGCGGCGCGGCGGCGGCTTCGCGGTCGCCGGCAGTGATGGCTTCGAGCGTCGCGAGGCGCGTTGGCCGGCGGATGCCGCGGGTGTCGGTGCTGGTATCGGTGAGTGCCTGGAAGGCCGCCGCACAGCGCAGCTGGTGGGGCGGCAGCAGGGTGGCGAAGATCTCCTCGGCGTGCTGGTTGAGGGCGTGGGCGAGGGTGCCCACTGCGTCGTAGTGGCGGGCGTCGACGGGGCTGAGCTCGCCGCTGGCCTGCCAGTGGGCCCAGCAGCGGGCCAGCGCGTGCTGGAGCAGGGAGAGCTGATCCGGATCGTCGCCCACATCGTTGACCAGGCGGGTGAGGAGGGTGGGCTCGATGTCGGCGCCGCACACCCGCGCCGGGCCGAGGATGGCGGCACGGCGGTCGTCGCGGCTCATCCGCGGCACCAGGTATTGCCCGCCGTTGATGGCCTCGGGCAGGCCGGCGAAGCGGGCGCAGTCGCCCAGGAAATCCGAGCGCATGGTGAGCACCACGTGGATCGGTACGTCCTCGGCGCGGGCCTGGAGCAGCAGATTGACGAAGGCGGTGGCCGGGTCTTCGTCGGCGGGGCCGGCGTCGCCCAGCTGGCGGTAGCGGAACAGTTCCTCGAACTGGTCCACGATCACCAGCAGGTTGGTGCCTTCGGGCAGGCGGGCCTGCTGCCATGCCTCGACCAGCCCCCGGCGGCTCATGGCGAGGGTGGTCTCGATGAACTCGGCGAGGCTGAAGGGCCCGGCGTCCATGTTCCGATGCAGGGCGCCGGGGGCGGCGAGGGCCTGTGCCAGCGCCCGCAGCGGGTGGCCGCCGGGGCGGCAGCTGGCCATCCGCCAGGCGCTCCCGGCGCGCGTGAGGAGGCCGCGGTGCAGGGCAGGGCGCAGGCCGCAATTGACCAGCGACGACTTGCCGCAGCCGGAGCTGCCGATCACCGCCAGGAAGCGCCCGCGGGCGAGGGTGTCGACCATCGCGTCCACCTGGGATTCGCGGCCGAAGAAGAGGTATTCCTCGTCCTCCCGGAAGGGGCGGATGCCGGGGTAAGGTGAGGTTGGACGGCCCTCCCGCCGCGTTGTGGCATCCTCCCCCGGGGAGGAATGAGTGCCTCCTTCGGGCGGCCGGGCGGCGGCGGAGATGGCACGGCCCTCCTGCCGCTTTGCGGCATCCTCCCCAAGGGAGGAATGAGCGCCTCCTTCGGGCGGCCGGGCGGCGGCGCTCATGGCGTCCCCTCCACGCCCAGCGCAGCGAGGAGCGGGGCGAGGGTGGCTTCGTCGATGCCCCCGAGGCCGTCGAGCACGCCGGGTTCGGCGAGGGCCTGGAGCACCTCCTTGTCGTCGCTGGCGGGCTCGGCGATGAGCATCAGGCTGGCCTTGAGGGGGCGCTCGCGGGGGCTGCCGAGGAGCTTGCGCAGGTCGTTCTGCTGGTGGAACTTCCACGCCTCGTCGCCGGCGCCGTAGTAGAGCAGGATGGCGTCGCAGTCGAGGGCGAGCTGGCGGTTGGTCTCGCGCACCTGGGCGGCGTCGCCCACGAAGGCCGGCAGGCTCACCTCCAGCCCGCGGGCGCGGAGCCGCTTGATGAGCGGCACGACGGCCTTGCGGTCGGCAGCATCGCACACCAGATGCACCCGGGCGGCGCCGACCACCGGCTGGGCGGCGGGCGGCCCTGGCGGCTTGAGGGCCGCGTGGACGGCGGACTTGGTGGTTTCCAGGTCGCCGCTCACCAGATCGGCGCCGAACTGCAGTGCGGCGTCGGTCTGCAGGGCGTCGATGAAGGCCTGCTGGGCGGGCTGGGGCGAGGTGACGCCAGCAGGCAGCCAGATCACCCGGCGCAGGCCGTGGCTGCGGCTGCGGGCGGCGGCGAGTTCGTTCTGCAGCACCACCACCGACTGCTGGCGGTCGCCATCGGGGACGCGGCCGTAGCCACTGCCCACCAGATGCACCGACAGCACGCAGCGTTCGAGCAGGGCATCCACCGCGGCGAGGTATTCGTCCTCGTCGTCGGGCAGGCGCTCGGCGGGCAGCACCGTGAAGCCGCAGCAGGCCAGCTCGCTGGCGATGCAGTCGCGAGCCTCGCGGCGGTCGCGGCTGCATTCGGCGAGGTAAACGGTCGGCTTGGGCGCGGAATCGTTGGCGGCAGTTTCGGTGACCTGCGGGCGACGCTGGAGTTCGGTGAGCTGGGCGGCCAGGTCCCAGGCGAGCTTGTTGGTCTTGCGCAGGAAGGCCTGGCGCGGCTTTTCGCCGTAGGCAGGGTCGAGCTCGTGGGGGACGTGCTCGTCATCGATCTCGTAGAAGTCGTAACCGAGCAGGCGCCCGAGCACCGACGGGAGCTGGTCACCTGCGTCGCCAGCCTCGACCGGCAGCTTGAGCACCTTGATGACGCGGGCCTTGTTGTCCAGCACGAGGCTCTGCTCGGCTTCGGCGCGCTGGCAGAAGCTGCGGATCTCCTTCCGGCACCAGTCGGACTTGAGGTAGCGCGGGGTGAGGATGGAGACGAACACCGCGGTGCTGGCGAGCTGGTCGAGGATCTCGTCGGAGAAGTCGTCGTTGCCGTGGAGCTTGTCGTCGCGCCAGATGTCGGCGGGGGCGCCGAGGCGCTGGCTGAGGAGCGTCTGCAGGGTGGAATGAAAGAGGCTGACCCAGCCCGCCTGATCCGCGCTGAGGGGCTGGTTGTCCAGGTGGGCGTAGCTGATGAAGATCTGCCGGGCGAAATTCATCGCGGGCCTCCAGGCATGGGAGGCAGGGCGACGCCCGGGGGCAGGTAGCGGCCGAGCCATACGGCGAGGGCGTCCGGCTGCCACAGCTTCATGCCGAGGCGGGCGAGGGTGGCGAAGGGCGCGGCGTCGGGCATCGAGTGGTAGCGGCGCAGGCGCAGATCCTGGGGCGTGCCGGCCGGGCGGCGGCCGGCGGCGCAGGCCTCGATGGCGGCGAGCACGGTGGGGATGGCCAGCGGGTAGAGGGCGGCGGTCTGGTCGAGCAGGTTGCCCGTCAGGTCGATGGGCTGGTCGATGATGTTGAGGAGCGGGCCGTCGTCGATGCCCGGGGTGATCCAGTGCACGCTGCAGCCGAAGGCGCCAGCGCCATCGGTGACGGCCCGCAGCGGCGCGTGCAGCCCCGCGTAGCCGGGCAGGCGGCCAGGATGGATGTTGAGGATGCCGTGGCGCGGCACGTCGATGCTGGCGGCCTCGAAGAGGTGGCTGAAGCGGGCGACGATGATGACGTCTGGCGCAAGCGTGGCGAGGCGGCTGCGGGTGGGCGCGTCGAGGGCGGTGATGATCTCCACCGGTGTGGCGTGGCGGCGGCCGAGGGTGGTGAAGGTCGCGTCCGGGGCGAGGTCGGCCTGAGCGGCGGGCAGGGCGTCGATCAGCGGAAAGAGCAGATCGATGGGCAGCAGGCGTTCGAGGAAGCGCAGCTGGGCGAGCTCGGGCACGTGGTCTTCGGCCGGGCGGTTCTTGTCGGCCAGCCACAGGCCGACGATCTCGTGCCCTGCCAGCGCGGGCAGCAGCCGGTTGGCGAAGTGGGCGCCGTGCAGATCGAGCTTGGTGCACACCAAAATGCGCATCAGCGGTCCTCCGCCTGGATGCCGACGATCTCGGCCACGTCGAGCAGCTTGAGGGGCGGGTAGCGGCCCAGCTGCAGGGCCACAGGCAGGTTGATGAGGTAGGAGAAGTTGCGCGGCAGCTCGACCGGGATGCGCGCCGGCGGGGTGTGGTCGCGCAGCACGCGCAGGGCCTGGGCGGCGGTGAAGCGGCCCACGTCCTCGTATTTGTTCACCACGCCCAGCAGCGCGCGGGCGTTCTGCACCGGGTTCTCGGCGGCCGCGAAGACCGGGATGCCGAGGGCCAGCGCGCCGTCGGTGAGCTGCTCGCGGCGGCTGTTGAGGAAGGTGTCGGGGCCCTGGTAGATGAGGTCCACCTTCTCCTGCCGGAAGGCGTCGAGGATGGCGGGGATCGCCCGGGCGTCCGGCGCGCCGGCGGGCGACACCGGCAGGCTGTGCTCCACCAGCGTGAAGCCGTGGGTCTTGGCGAGCGCCCGCAGGTCGTCCCGGGCGGTGATCGAGTTGTTCTCGGTTTCGTTAATGATGTAGCCGACCCGTTTGAAATCCAGATAGCTGCGGGCGGCCTTGATCTGGGTTTCCATCGGCAGCAGGTAGAGCGTGCCGGTGACATTGCTGCGGGGCTTGTCCGGTGCCTCGATGACGCCCAGCGCCACGGGGTCGGAGACGATCATGAAGACCACTGGCAGCTCGGTGATGTGGCGGCGCGGGTCAGCACCCTTCCAGGGGCCGACGGTTTCCAGCGTGACCGTCGATCCCCAGGTGACCACCAGATCGGGCTTCAGGCGGCGGATTTCGTCGACCATCGCGGGGATGCGCCGTTTGTCCTGGGCGGCGTCGCGCAGGATGAACTCGGCGGCGATGCCATGCTGGCGGAAGTAGCCCTGAAAGCCCCGGCAGGCTTCCTCGCAGCCCCGGAAGAGGAGCATCGCCACCCGATAGGGGGCGGCTTCTGCGGCCTCGGCGACGGCCGGCAGCAGGCCCGCTGCAGCCAGCACAAGCAGCACGCGCCGCAGGCGATCGGTCAATCGTTTCATGAGGTGGGTTCCTTGCCGTCGGACGACAGGGCAAAAACCAGGATCGCCGTGAGCACCACGGCACCGATTGCCGCCATCGTACCGCCATATGCCATCAGCCCGAACAGGCTGCCGGCGAAGATGGGTCCGGCCACCGCGCCGAGGCGTTCGCCGGTACGCAGCAGCACCAGGGCTGGCGGGCCGTCGCGGCCGATCATCGACTGCAGCGCGGCGGCGCCCAGCCCGGTGCCGATGCCGAGGGCGGCGATGCCTGCCACCAGCGCGCCCGGCCCCGGCATCAGCCCGGCCAGTCCGCCAGCGCCGATGATGAGGCCACCCACGGTGACGAGCCGACGGTTCCAGCCGTAGCGGTCGGACAGCCACGAGCCCAGCGGATTGGCGAGCGCGGCGAGGAGGAAGTAGAGCATCAGCGCCCGCCCGGTGGCGCCGCTGCCGTAGCCCTCCTGGCGCAGGGCCAGCGGCACCAGGTAGAACAGGAAGCCCGCCAGGGCCAGCTTGGCGGGCAGGGCCGCAGTGACGAGCGGCACCCACACCCGCCGGCGGGCCAGCACCGGCAGCAGCGGGTCCGACGGGCGCGGCGTAGCCGCCGGGCCGGGGCTCGGGTCGGCTCGCTGGACGACCAGCGCCAGCACGCCCAGCACCGCGGCGCCGGCAAACACCACGGCCGCGCCGAAGCGCTCGGCGATCAGCCCGCCGATGGCCGAGCCGCAGATCGCCGCGGTCTGCAGCGCACCGACGTAAAGGGCCAGGGCGCGGGTGCGCTCACCGGCCGCGGCTGCGTTCAGGAAATGCTGCTGCATGGCCATCGTGCCCACCGCGTAGCCGGCGGCGCACAGGCAGCGGGCGGCCACGAAGGCCCAGTAGCCGCCACCGGCCATCGCCCAGCCGAAGCCAGCTGCCGACATCAGCGCGCCGACGGCGAAGGTGCGGGCCATGCCGTAGCGCGGGGCCCAGCGCCCGGCAAAGGGGGTGAACAGTGCAAAACTGAGCATGTACGCCGAGATCGGCAGTCCAATGGCGGCCCCGTCGGTCGGGGCGAGGCTGGCGATGTGGAGCGGCAGGAAGGCGCGGGTAAGCTCCTCCGACAATATCAGCAGGAACACCGACAGCCGGGCGAGACCCAGGCGGGCGCGGCTGGCCGCCGGGGCGAGCTCGTCGCGGGCCAGGATCGCGCCGAGGGTTTCGTTGAAGAGCACCACCGCCACCACGAAGACGATGGCGAGATCGACCGCGAGGCTGCGCAGCTCCCGCGCCACCACGTCGCCGTCGGTGACGACGCGGATCTGCGCGCCGGGCTGGGCACCGAGGGCCGTGGCGACCTCGCTGCCGGTCTTGCCGGCGCGACTTGCGAGGTCGTCCCGACCGGGGCCGTCCAGACGGAAGGCGAGGATCTCGGGGTGTCGGTCGAGTGTGTCCTTGAAGTAGTCGGAGACGCCGGAGAGGTGTTCGAAGGGAATGCCCAGGTCGAGGGCGTTGTCGATGCGCCCGGCCAGCAGCCGGCCCAGTGCCGCGGCCTTGGCGTCGAGGGCCGGGGCGAGCTGCTCCGAAAAACCCGGCAGTGCCTGCAGGCTGAAGGTAAGGCTGCTGGCGCACGCGAGGAGCAGGGCGGCGGCCAGTAGCCGCAGGCGCAGCGCAAAGCGCAAGCCGACGTGGGCGGCTGCCGCCAGCAGCAGTGGCAGGGCGAGGGCGACGCCGGCCAGGGTCAGCCCGAGTCGCTGGAAGGTGGCGTCCCGCCCGGCCTGCTGTCGGGCTTCCAGTGCGTCACTGCGCACCGAGAACAACACGCCGCCCGCCAGCTGATCTTGTGCATCGCGCAGCGACTGGCCGACGAGTAGCGGCTGGCCCGGCGCGCAGTGCGACCACAGGCCAGCGCGGTGCAGGACGGCGTCGGCGGCGCTGGCGGGCGGCTCGCCCGGGCCTACGGCAAAGCGCAGCTGGCGCTGGCTGTCGAAGACGTGGATCGCGGTGATGTCGGCATCGTCGGCCACCAGCCGGGGCAGCATCCGGCCGATGCCGCGGGCTTCGGCGAGGGTCAGGCCATTGGCTGCGCTGCGGGTGAAGGTCGCGCGGATCTCGTCGGCGGCAATGCCGATGCGCGAGGCGGTGAGGCCGGTGAGGAGCTCGCCTTCCTTGTGGATCAGCAGCAGGGCCTGCAGGCCGAGGGCCAGGGCCTGGGCGATGAACAGCAGAATGCCGATGCGTAGCCAGCGGGCGAGGGGCAACCGGTTTGCAGCCGACGGTGTCGCTGGCTGGCTGGCGTGGGGTGACATCCGCAGCACTCCTGGGCAGGGGCGGGATGCCTGGAAGATCGCTGCCGCCCCTTCTGGGGCCAGCATAGGCCAATGAGAGCGGCCGCGCACGCGGCAATCGCGTGGGCGGGGCCTTGGGGCGCGATCCAGCGCAGGGTCGCGCCCCACGCTGGATGGCGGGGGGGTCAGCCCTGGCTGTCGGCGTTGCCGCCCACCGGGGTGAACAGCGCGTCGACGAACTCCTTGGCACGGAAGGCCTGCAGGTCGTCGATCTGCTCGCCCACGCCGATGAAGCGCAGGGGCTTTGGGCTCTGGCGGGCGATGGCGGCCACCACGCCGCCCTTGGCGGTGCCGTCGAGCTTGGTGAGCACCAGGCCGGTGACGCCGATGGCGGCGTCGAAGGCTTTGACCTGCTGCAGGGCGTTCTGGCCGATGTTGGCGTCAAGCACCAGCAGGACTTCGTGGGGGCCGGAAGGCTCGGCCTTCTGGATCACCCGGCGCACCTTGGCGATCTCTTCCATCAGGTGCAGCTGGGTGGGCAGGCGGCCGGCGGTGTCGGCCAGGACGATATCGATGTTGCGGGCGCGGGCTGCGCTGATCGCGTCGAACACCACCGCAGCCGGGTCGCCGGATTCCTGGGCGATGACGGCCACGCCGTTGCGCTCGCCCCAGGTCATCAGCTGCTCGCGGGCGGCGGCGCGGAAAGTGTCGCCGGCGGCCAGCAGCACGCTCTTGCCCTGGTTCTGGAAGTGCTTGGCGAGCTTGCCGATGGAGGTCGTCTTGCCCGAGCCATTCACCCCCGCGATCATGATGATGTAGGGTTTGTGGCCGGTGATCTCGAGGGGCTTTTCCAGCGGCTGGAGGATGGACAGGAGGCCCTCCTGCAGCGCGCCCTGGAGCTGGTCGGCGGTCTCGAGCTTGTCGCGCTTCCAGCGCAGGCGCAGCTCCTTGAGCAGGTGCTGGGTCGCCTCGACGCCGCAGTCGGCCATCAGCAGGGTGGTCTCGAGTTCTTCGAGGAACTCCTCGTCGATCTTGCGCCTCGAGAACAGGCTGGTGATGCCGCCGAGGCCGCCGCCGATCTGCTCGCGGGTGCGCGACAGGCCGGAGCGCAGACGGTCCATCCACGAACGCTTCTTCTCGGGTTCGGGGGCAGGCGCCGGCGCGGCGGCGGGCGTGGGAGCCGGTGCCTGGACAGGGGCCGCGGCCGTTTCCGGCGTGGGCGTTTCGGGAGGCGTATCGCCGCCCTTGAGGGTTTTCTTCAGGAAACCAAACATGAGGAGCCGGGTCTGAGTGTGGGTCGAATCTTGGCGGTCAGCGCGCGAAGCCGCGTGCCAAAGCCGGTTGGCCGGGGTGTCGGATGCCGCTATGATGCCGCGCGAACACGTGGGGCGCAGCGGGCAATGCGTTGAGTGGAAAGCTTCCGACAGCCTGCATCTTCAAATTTTACCAGATGCTTCAAAAGCCTATGATGAATCGCAGTTTGCGCTCCGGCATCGTTGCCGGCGCCCTGGCAGTGGCCTTTGCCATGCCGGCCTGGGCCAATCCCTTCGAGCACACCCTTCCCAACGGAATGAAGCTGATCGTCAAGGAAGACCGGCGGGCGCCGTCGGTGGTGCACATGGTCTGGTACAAAGTGGGCGCGATGGACGAGGTGGACGGCACCTCGGGTGTGGCCCATCTGCTGGAGCACATGATGTTCAAGGGCACCAGAAAGGTCGGCCCCGGCGAGTTCAACAAGCAGGTGGCCGCCGCCGGCGGGCGCGACAACGCCTTCACCAGCTACGACTACACCGCCTACTTCCAGCAGGTGCCCAAGGAAGCCCTCGGCAAGATGATGACGCTGGAGGCCGACCGGATGAGCAACCTGCAGATCACCGAGGACGGTTTCCGCAAGGAGATCGAGGTGGTCAAGGAAGAGCGCCGCCTGCGCACCGACGACAAGCCCCGCTCGCTGGTCGTCGAGCAACTGATGGCCACAGCCTTTCAGGCCCACCCGTATCGCCGCCCCGTGATCGGCTGGATGTCGGACCTGGACAACATGACCGCCCAGGATGCCCGCGACTGGCACCAGCGCTGGTACGTGCCCAACAACGCCACCCTGGTGGTGGTGGGCGACGTGGATCACGCCGCGGTGTTCAAGGAAGCCGAGCGCACCTACGGCCACGCCAGGGCCCGCGCCTTGCCGGTGCGCAAGCCGCTGTCGGAGCCCGAGCAGGCCGGCCCGCGCCGCACCGTGGTGAAGGCGCCGGCCGAGCTGCCATACGTGGCCCTTGCGTGGCGCGTGCCCACGTTGCGTGACATCAAGAAGGATGGCGACTACTACGCCCTGCAGGTGCTCGCTGCCGTGCTCGATGGCTACGACGGCGCCCGGCTCGCCAAGAACATCGTGCGCGGTAGCCGCGTGGCGGTGACTGCTGGCGCCGGCTACGACGGCACCGCCCGGGGCGAATCCCTCTTCGTACTGGATGGAGCGCCCGCTGCCGGCAATACGGTCGCCGACGTGGAGGCCGCCCTGCGCGCCGAGCTCACCCGCATCCAGACCGACGGCGTCTCCGACGACGAGCTGCGCCGGGTGAAGGCCCAGGCCGTCTCCGGCCAGGTTTACAAGCGCGACTCGCTGATGGGCCAGGCCATGGAAATCGGCATGGCCGAGATGGTCGGCCTGTCCTGGAAGAACGACGCCGAGATGCTCGAGCGCATCCGCGCCGTGACCCCGGCCGAGGTGCAGGCCGTGGCCCGCAAGTATTTCAGCGACGACAGCCTCACCGTCGCACAGCTTGATCCCCTGCCGGTGGACCCGCAGGCCCGCGCCAAGGCGCAGGCGGCCGGCGGCCATCACCACTGACGCTCTGCTTTTCAGGTGAATCGATCGATGATCTCCCATCGCCAACGCTTCGGTCTGGCCCTCGTGCTGACCGTCGCCACGCTGCTTTCCTCCCCGGCCCGCGCCGGGCTGGCCATCCAGAACTGGACCACTCCCGGTGGTACCCGGGTGTTCTTCGTCGAGAGCCGGGCCCTGCCCATCGTCGACGTGCAGGTGGATTTCCGTGCCGCCGGCACTGAAGTTCCCGCCGGCAAGGCCGGGCTCGCCGGGCTGACCCGCGGTCTCCTCGACGCTGGCGCCGGTGCGCTGGATGAAGAGGCCATCGCCAACCGTGTCGCCGATCTGGGCGCCCAGATCGGCGGCGGCGCCGACATGGACCGCGCGTCGCTGTCGCTGCGCACCCTCAGCAGCGCCCCCGAACGCGACGGCGCGGTGGAACTCCTCGCCACCCTGATCGGCAAGCCGACCTTCCCGGCCGCCGCGGTCGAGCGCGAGAAGTCTCGCCTCATCGCCGGCCTGAAGGAGGCCGAAACCCAGCCTGATTCGATCCTCGCCCGGCGCTTTGCCGCGGCGATCTTCCCGGATCACCCGTACGGCCGCGCGCCCACCGTCGACACCGTGACGACCATCAGCCGCGATGATCTGGCGGATTTCCATCGCCGCAACTACACCTCGGCCCGGGCTACGGTGAGCATCGTCGGCGACGTGTCCCGCGCCGAGGCCGAAGCCATCGCCAACCGGCTGGTGGCGGACCTCCCTGTGGGCGAGGCGCCGGCCGCGACCGTCAACACCACGGTGCCGGCGCGTCAGGTGATCCGCGTGCCACACCCGTCGGCCCAGGCGCACATCGCTGTCGGTCAGCCGGGCATCCGCCGGGGCGATCCGGATTTCTTCCCGCTGTTCGTCGGCAACTACATCCTGGGCGGCGGCGGTTTCGTGTCGCGCCTTACCGGCGAGGTGCGCGAGAAGCGCGGCTACGCCTACAGCGTGTACAGCTACTTTGCCCCCCAGCGCGATGTCGGCCCGTTCCAGATCGGCCTGCAGACCAAGGGCAGCCAGACCGACGACGCCCTCAAGGTGGTTGGCACGACCCTCGACGAGTTCCTCGCCAAGGGCCCGACCGAAGCCGAACTCAAGGCCGCCAAGGACAACCTCATCAACGGTTTTGCGCTGCGCCTCGATTCCAACCGCAAGATGCTCGACCAGGTGGCCGCCATCGGCAGCTTCGGGCTGCCGCTGGATTACCTCGACACCTGGCGCGACAAGGTGCGTGCGGTTACCGCAGCGCAGATCCGCGATGCCTTCCGCCGCCATGTGTCCCAGGACAAGCTGGTGACGGTTGTCGTCGGCGGTGATGGCGACAAGACCGCAGCGCCGAAGAACGGAGCCGCTCGTTGAGTCGCATCCGCATCATCGGCGGCGAGTGGCGTTCGCGCCTGATCGACGTGCGCACCGTGAAGGGCCTGCGCCCTACGCCCGACAGGGTGCGCGAGACGCTCTTCAACTGGCTTGGTCAGGACATGGACGGCCTGCAGTGCCTCGACCTCTTCGCCGGGAGCGGTGCGTTGGGCTTTGAGGCAGCGTCGCGGGGGGCAGCGAGCGTCACGATGATCGAGCAGGATCCGACAGCGCTGGCCGCGCTGCAGTCCAACGCAAAAACCCTACAAACGTCGCGTGTACAGATTGTGAGGGGCGATGCGCTAAACTTCGCCCGTTCCACGAACCAGCCTTTTGACGTCGTGTTCGTCGACCCGCCCTACCGGGCCGGCTGGATCGATCGCATCGCGCCGCTCCTGCCGAAACTCCTCGCCGACGAAGGGCTGGTCTATGTGGAAGCGGAATACAACATCGACAACATCGACCGATTGACGCGAATCAAGCATGGCTCGGCCGGACAGGTGTATTACCACCTCTTCGCCCGCGCCGACTGATCGACGTTGATCTCGCCGGCCGGGAGGGGCTTTGCATGAGAGACGGTATCGCGGTTTATCCGGGCACCTTCGATCCATTCACCCGCGGACACGAGGATCTGGTTCGCCGGGCCTCCCGTCTGTTCGAGAAGCTCATCATCGGTGTGGCGACGAGCGGGGGAAAAGGGCCGATCTTCTCCCTCGAGGAGCGTGTGGAGATCGCCAAGGATGTACTGGCGCCGTACCCGAACGTCGAGGTGCAGGGGTTCTCCTGTCTGCTGATGGACTTCCTGCACCGGAACAACGCTCGGGTCATCCTGCGTGGGCTTAGGGCCGTGTCGGATTTCGAGTATGAATTCCAGATGGCCGGCATGAACCGCAAGCTTTACCCGGACGTCGAGACGGTATTCCTGACGCCTGCCGACGAGTACATGTTCATCTCAGCCACCATGGTGCGCGAGATCGCACGGCTCGGCGGTGATGTCAGCAAATTTGTGCAGCCGGGCGTCAATGCGCGGCTGCTCAGCAAGATCAACAAACAGTAAGTAACGAAGGAAACAAACAAAATGGCCTTGATGATTACCGACGAGTGCATCAACTGCGACGTCTGCGAGCCGGAGTGCCCGAATGGCGCCATCTCCCAAGGTGATGAAATCTATGTGATCGACCCGAACAAGTGCACCGAGTGCGTCGGCCACTTCGACGAGCCCCAGTGCCAGCAGGTCTGCCCGGTGGATTGCATCCCCTTCAATCCGGAGCACCCGGAAAGCAAGGACGATCTGATGGAGAAGTTCCTCCGCCTGACCGCCGACAAGTAATTCGTCGCGCCAGGCGGCAAAAAGCCGGCTGCACCTGCGGGTGCGCCGGCTTTTTTGCGTTTTTTGAGCGCGCGTGTCAGGCGGCCAGGGCGGAATGCGTGGTGGGCGCGTCGGGCACGCCTAGAGCCTTTTCGATCTTGTTGGCGAGCTTGTCGAGTTCGCGGAGCTGCGTGACGAGGGTTTCCTCGGCCTGCTCAAGTTCGCGCACCCGGTCTTCGAGGGTGTCGGTGGCCTGGTGGATGCGCTTGACGCTCTCGAGGCGGCGCTTGAGCTGGAGCTGATATTCGCGCACCTGGGTTTCAAGGGGCGCCATCACCGCTCGCAGCCACTGCTCTGCGTCCCGGTTGGCGATCTCGAAGGTACGCCGCGCCTGCACCGCGACGGTCTCGAAGAACTTCTGGGTGAGGGTGTGCTTCTCGGTGGTGACGATGGTCAGCACCGTGTTGAACTGGCTGTTGAAGGCTTCCTCGAGGCGCTCGATCTCCTTCTCGTAGCGCAGCGTCGAGAAGGCGGTGGGCGCGGCGAGCTTGAGCCCGTGCTCGACGGTCAAGCGTTTGTACATCGCGTCGAGCATCTTGGAAATCTCGCCGATTTCGTCGGTGGACTTCTTGAGGTTGCCGCGCAGGTGCTGGAAGAAACCCTTCATGGCTTCGCGCAGGCCACGGGAGAAGGCGGCGTCGAGCATCGCCTCGCGGGTGCGGCGGGTTTCGTCGCGCAGGGCATCGAGGCCCAGGTGGCCGAAGAGGTTGTTGGAGAGGTTGGAGAACACGCTGCGCACGGCGTAGTACTTCTGCAGGCCTTCCTCGAACTCGTCCTTCTCGGAGCGCACCTTGCGCATCATGTATTCGATGACGTTCTGGTTCTTGCCGCGCAGGTCGGTGAGTTCCTGGAGCTGCTCGCGCAGACCGGTGAGGCGCGCGTTGAGGAGTTCGCGCGTACGGCTGACGATGTCGGTCACGTCGCCGTGGGTGTTGTCGCGGACGATGTCGCGCTTGGTGGGCAGGAGTTCGGTGGACAGGGCCCGCTCCAGCTCTACGAGGCGGCTGCGCTCAAGCAGTTCGGCGTCGTCGCTCACCTTGGCAACCAGACCCTTCTGGGCCGACACCGGGAAGACCTGCGATGGGTCGATCTCGAGGGTGCTGGCGACGCTCGCCACCTGGCCGGTGATCTCGCGCTCGATCTCGGCATCGGTGCGCAGGCCGTCCCACAGGCCATCGATCTTGTTGAGGGCGACGATGCGGCCGCGCTGACGGCGCCCGGCATTGACGTGCTCGCGCCACACGGCCAGATCGCTCTGGGTGACGCCGGTGTCGGCGGCCAGGATGAACAGCACCGCGTGGGCGTTGGGCAGCAGGTTGAGGGTGAGCTCGGGTTCGGCACCGATGGCGTTGAGACCCGGCGTGTCGAGGATCACCAGGCCCTGTTCGAGCAGCGGGTGCTGAAACTGGATGATGGCGTGGCGCCACAGGGGAATCTCGACCTTGCCCTCGGCGTCGGGGCGGATGCCCTTGTCGCCGCTCTCGTCGATCGGGAAGCCCAGCGTCTCGGCTTCGGCCACGGTCGCCATGCGCGTCTCGCCGACCTGGGCCAGCGCCTGCTGGAGGCTTTCGGCCGAGCTGGTATCAAGGGGGCGGATCTGCCATTCCTCGGGGTAGCGCTTGAGTTCGGTGATGCTGGCGTTGGTCTTGCGGCTTTCGATGGGCAGCAGGCGGATCTCGGGCTGATCGCCTTCCTTCCATTGCAGCTCGGTGGGGCACATGGTGGTGCGCCCGGCGCTCGAGGGCAGGATGCGGTTGCCGTAGCCGGCGAAGAACACGGCGTTGATGAGCTCGGACTTACCCCGCGAGAACTCGGCCACGAAGGCGACGATCAGCTTGTCTTCGCGCAGGCGGTCGAGCAGATACTGCAGGCGCAGATCGGACTGGGCATCGCCGATCTCGTTTTCCTGCAGCCACTTGCGGAGTTCCCCGATTCCCGAGGCGACGTCTCCGCGCCACTGGGTGTAGGCGGAGAAATGTTCAGCAAGCATTTGTGCGTCTTTCACGAGCTTGATTCCTGGCCACGCGCCGCTTGACCGGCAAAATTTTGCGAACTGATAGCATAAACGGGATCGCGTCGCACCGGAATGGCTTTCAGCGCTGGCAGCGCGGGCAATAGAAGGTGGCGCGTTGCCCCATGATCCGTTTGCGGATCGGTGTGGCGCATTGTCGGCATGGCTTACCGTCGCGGCCGTACGCGAAATACTGCTGCTGGAAGTAGCCCGGTGCGCCGTTGCTGCCGACGAAGTCCCGCAGCGTGCTGCCGCCCGCCGCCAGGGCGTCGGCGAGGGTCTCGCGAATGCAGGCGACGAGGCGGGCACAGCGTTTCGGGCCCAGTTCGCCCACCGGCGTGGTCGGGTCGATGCCGGCGCGGAACAGGCTCTCGGACGCGTAGATGTTGCCGATCCCAACCACCACGCTGCCGTCCATGATGAAGAGCTTCACCGGCGTGCGTCGTCCACGGCTCGCCGTGTGCAGCCATGGGCCGTCGAAGGCGTCGTCCAGGGGCTCGATGCCAAGGCGGGCGAGGAGCGGGTGGGGTGACTCGCCCGGCTGCCATACCACCATCCCGAAGCGCCGCGGGTCGCGCAGGCGCAGGGCGCGTGGACCGAAGACGATGTCCAGGTGGTCGTGCTTTTCGGGCGGCAGGTCGGCGGGCACGATGCGCAGGCTGCCAGACATCCCCAGGTGCATCACCAGGCTGCCGGCGGGAAAGCGCAGCAGCAAGTACTTGGCGCGCCGCTCGACCGTGACGAGGGGCTGGCCGGCAAGAAGGTCGGCCAGATCGGCAGGCACCGGATGACGCAGACGGCCGTTGCGAATCACCACGCCGGTGGCAACGAGACCGGTGAGTTCCGGGGCGATGCCGCGGCGGGTTGTCTCGACTTCGGGGAGTTCGGGCATGGCGAAGGGCTTTGTGGGAGCAGGGCAAAAATGGTCGAGGGGCGCTTGCTTGCTGGCCTTCGGGAAAGCGCCTAACATCGGGCGAACCCTATTGTAGCGGCGCGATCCAAGCTCACGCAGCCGTTGTCCGACGCCATCGGGCACCGTTCCGACAGTCCAGTCCGAGTCACCGTTCATGAAGCCCTATTCTCGCCTCGCGCGTCCGGCCCGTCTGCTCGCCACCCTGTTTGTGGCGGGTGGTCTGCTGACCAGTCCGGCCCATGCCCAGCAGCCGCCGGATACCGGAAGCGGCGATGTGGCGGAGGGTCAGGCCGTCTATCCGGGCCAGGAGCTGACGCCGCAGATCCTTTATCAGCTGATGCTCGCCGAGATTGCCGGTGCCCGTGGTCAGGGCGTGATGGCGGCCCAGTCGTACCTCGACCTCGCCCGCCGGACCCGCGATGCCCGGGTTGCCCGGCGGGCTGCCGAAATGGCCGTGTTTGCCCGTCAGACCGATCTGGCCACTGACGCCTCGCGCCTGTGGTTGGAACTCGACCCGACGTCGTTGCAGGCCCAGCAGCTCGCTTCCGGCACTGCTGCCAGCAGCGCCCGCATCGAGGAGCTGGAAACCCATCTCGCGGCAGCGTTGGCCCGGCAGGGTGACAAGATTGGTCCGGCGCTGATGGGACTCAACCGTGGTCTCGCCCGCATCCCCGACAAGGCGCTGATCCGCCGGCTGGTGAATGACCTGACCCAGCCGTATCTCGACCAGCCCGAGGCGCACTTCGCCCGCGCCAACGCGGCCTACACCGCCGGCGATGCAGCCGGCGCGGCCCAGGCCCTCGAAGGCGCCCTGCGCCTGCGTCCCGATTGGGAGCAGGCGGTGGTGCTGGAGGCTCAGCTCCTCCAGGAAATCTCGCCCGGCAAGGGCATCGAATCACTTCGGGCCTACGTCGCAGCTCACCCCGAAGCCCGCGAGCCGCGCATCACCCTGGCCCGCTTGCTGGTGGCCGCCAAGGAGTTCGGCCCGGCGCGGGAGCACTTCGACGAACTCCTCAAGCGTTCGCCGGACGACCGCGACGTGGTACATGCGTCTGCCCTGCTGGCCATGCAGCAGGGTGACCGTGCTGCAGCCGAGCGACACTTCCGGCGCCTCCTCGATCTGGGTTATGCAGAGCCCGACACCGTGCGCCTCTATCTCGGTCAGATCGCCGAGGAGTCCAAGCGACCGGACGAAGCGATCACCTGGTACAAGGCGGTCGAACCGGGCGCCCAGTATGTGGCGGCCCAGGGGCGCATCGCCCAGGTGCTGGTCAGCCGCGGCAGGCTTGGCGATGCCCGAGCGCATCTTCAGGCGCTTGCGCGCGAGGCCGTGCCCGCCGATCAGGTGCAGTACGTGCTTCTCGAGTCCCAGTTGCTTCGTGACGCCAACCGCAACGACGACGCCTTCGCCGTGCTCGACGCGGCGCTCCGGCAGGCGCCCGAGAACCCCGAGCTGCTTTACGAATCGGCGCTGATGGCCGAGCGGGTCGGGCGAGTGGAGGTCATGGAGGGCCGGCTGCGCAAGCTCATCGCCCTCAAGCCGGACCACGCCCACGCCTACAACGCCCTTGGCTACTCGCTGGTGGATCGCAACCTGCGCCTCGAGGAAGCCGAGAGGCTGATCCGCAAGGGTCTTGCCCTCGCGCCCAACGACCCTTTCATCATCGACAGCCTGGGCTGGGCCCAGTACCGTCGCGGCAAACTCAACGACGCCCTCGAAACCTTGCGGAAGGCTTTCGGCCTGCGCGCCGATCCCGAGATCGCAGCCCATCTTGGCGAGGTGCTGTGGATGCTCGGTCGCAAGGATGAGGCCGCCAAGACCTGGCGTGACGCCGCCAAGGCCCACCCGGAAAACTCGGTGCTCGCCGACGTCATCAAAAAATTCAAGCCTTGAGATCCATTGCCCTGATTCTGGCGCTCGGCCTTGTTGGCTGCGCAGCGCCGCTCACCCGTACGCCACCGCCCGACGTGACGCCGGCTGCCGAGATCGCCCGCTTCGCCGTGGAGGGGCGCCTGCAGGTGCGCGACGCCGAGCGCACCGCCGCCGTGGGTTTCGACTGGCAGCACGACGGCCCGCGGGACGAATGGTTGTTCACCGGCCCCCTGGGGCAAGGGCTGGCGAGGATCGAGTCCGATGCAGGCGGCGCCCGCATGACGCTCTCCGACGGACGCCGCTTCGAGGCAGCCACGGCCGCCGAGCTGGCCGCCTCGCTCCTGGGCGTCGAGGCGCCCTTCGCCAGTCTGTCGCGCTGGATCACCGCCAGGCCCGGCGCCGGTGCCGAGGTGCGCACCGTCGATGTCCAGGGGCGGCCGCGCACGCTGGTGGACCAGGGCTGGACCATCGATTACGCCGACTACACCGGCGAGGCGTTCGACGCCCTGCCGCGCAAGATCGACGTCCACCGCGGCGACACCCGACTGCGCCTGATCGTGGATGCCTGGAACCGCTGACATGACGACCGCCGAAATCTTCGATCCTGCTGCGTCCGTGCGCGTACCCGCGCCGGCCAAGATCAACCTGTTCCTGCACATCATCGGGCGTCGCCCCGATGGCTACCATCTACTCCAGACTGCCTTCCGCATGATCGACTGGGGTGACGAGATCACCCTGCGCCGGCGTGACGACGGACAGATCGTCCGCACCACCGACGTGCCGGGCGTGCCGGCCGATGCCGATCTCGTCGTGCGTGCCGCGCTGGCTCTGAAATCTGCCAGCGGAACGCCCTACGGCGCCGACATCGGCGTGGAGAAGCGCATTCCGATGGGCGGCGGGCTGGGGGGCGGCAGTTCCGATGCAGCCAGTGTGCTGATCGCGCTCAACAGGATCTGGGCCTGCGGGCTGTCCCGCCAGCGGCTGCAGGAGATCGGCCTGACCCTGGGCGCCGACGTGCCCTTTTTTGTGTTCGGCGAAACGGCTTTCGCCGAAGGCGTGGGCGAGGCATTGCAGCCGCTCGATGTGCCACCTGCGTGGTACGTGATGGTTGCACCGAAGGTCTCGGTGCCGACAGCTCAAATTTTTTCTGAGCCTGGGTTGACACGGAATAGCGAACCCTTAATAATGCGGGGCTTCGCAGCACACGCAACGCGAAACGACATGCAGGCAACGGTCTGCAAATTGTTTCCCGAAGTGGCAGAGGCGCTAGGGTGGTTGTCGCAGTATGGGGCAGCGATCATGAGCGGTTCGGGTGCCTGCATCTTCGCACCCTTCGATTCGAAGGATGTGGCAGAGCAGGTCAAGGCCAAGGCCCCGAAAGCGTGGAATGTCTGGATTGCCGAAGGGCTCGACAGTCATCCGCTCAAAGGGTGGGTTGCGCAGGCGTGAGAACGATTTCTTGGGGAGTCGCCAAGTTGGTCAAGGCACCGGATTTTGATTCCGGCATTCGAAGGTTCGAATCCTTCCTCCTCAGCCAAACTCAGCGGGCAGGCCGAAAGCCTGCCCGTTTTGTTTTTTGCATCTTTTGATAGCCGCAACGTGAGGTGATCATGGCTTCGGGCAGCCTGATGGTTTTCACCGGCAACGCCAACCCCAAGCTGGCCGCAGATGTCGTGCGCCGCCTGGGCAAGTCTCTGGGTTCCGCCACTGTCGGGCGTTTCTCGGACGGCGAGGTCAATGTAGAACTGCTGGAAAACGTGCGGGGCAAGGACGTCTTCGTCCTCCAGCCGACCTGCGTTCCCACCAACGACAACATCATGGAGTTGCTGATCATGGTGGATGCGCTCAAGCGGGCATCTGCCGGCCGCATCACCGCAGCGATTCCCTACTTCGGCTACGCCCGTCAGGACCGCCGTCCCCGTTCGGCCCGCGTGCCCATCACCGCCAAGGTCGTGGCCAACATGCTGCAGGCCGCCGGTGTGCAGCGCGTCCTCACCGTTGATCTCCACGCCGACCAGATCCAGGGCTTCTTCGATATCCCGGTCGACAACATCTACGCCGCACCGGTGCTCCTCGATGACCTCGAGAAGCAGAAGATCGAAGACCTGATGGTCGTGTCGCCCGACGTGGGCGGCGTGGTCCGCGCCCGTGCCTTCGCCAAGCGTCTCGAATGCGACCTGGCGATCATCGACAAGCGTCGCCCGAAGGCCAACGTCTCCGAGGTGATGAACATCATCGGCGAAGTCGAAGGCCGCACCTGCGTGATCATGGACGACATCGTCGATACCGCTGGCACCCTGTGCAAGGCCGCGCAGGCCCTCAAGGAAAATGGCGCCAAGCGCGTGATGGCCTACGCCACCCACGCTGTGCTGTCGGGCCCCGCGATCAGCCGGATCAACGAATCGGATCTCGATGAGCTGGTCGTCACCGACACCATTCCGCTGTCGGACGAAGCCCGCGGCTGCAAGCGCATCCGCACCGTCTCGATCGGCGAACTGCTGGCCGACACCATCCTGCGGATCAGCAACGAAGAATCCGTCAGCTCGCTCTTCAACGAGTAAGCCGCAAGCATTCGAGCCGGTGGGTGCAAGCCCGCCGGCTTTTTTCCAACGCCCGTCTGGTCGCGGTCGGGCGATTCAACCTGGAGTAGTTGTAATGACCATTCAATTCAACGCCAAGAAGCGCGAAGTGCAGGGTTCGAGTGCGAGCCGCCGCCTGCGTCGTGCCGGCAGCGTCCCCGCCATCGTCTTCGGTTCCGGTGAGCCGGTCCAGGTCTCCGTTGATCACAACGAGATCTACCACGCCCTGCGCAACGAGGCTTTCCACTCGTCCGTGCTGTCCATGAACCTGGATGGCGCCGTGCAGTCCGTGATCCTCAAGGACACCCAGTGGCACCCGTACAAGCAGCAAGTGCTGCACCTGGACTTCCAACGGGTTGACGCCACCCACAAGATCCACGTGAAGGTGCCGCTGCACTTCGTGAACGCCGACATCGCGCCGGGCGTCAAGCTCGAAGGCGGCATGGTCTCCCACCCGTACACCGAACTGACCGTCGAGTGCCTGCCGGGCGCCCTGCCGGAATTCATCGAAGTGGACCTGAAGGACTTGAAGAGCGGCGCCTCCATCCACGTCTCCAACCTGAACCTGCCGGCCGGCGTGAAGGCCCTGACCCATGGTGAAGACCCGGTCGTGGCCACCATCCTGGCGATCCGCGGTGGCGACGAAGCCGCCGAGGAAACCCCAGCTGCCTGATCGCTCCTCGAGGTTGCAGGGCCACTGACGCCATGAGCCAGCTTGCACCGAAGCTCATCGTCGGCCTTGGCAACCCCGGCGCGGAGTACGCTGAAACCCGGCATAACGCCGGGTTTTGGTTTTGTGAGCGCCTGGCCCGCGAGCTGGGCGTCTCCTACAGCAAGGAAGCACGCTTCCACGGCCTCGCCGCCAACGCCCGTCATGACGGCGTGTGGCTGCTGATGCCCCAGACCTTCATGAACCGCTCCGGTCAGTCGGTCGCGGCGCTTGCTCGTTTCTACCGGATCAATCCGGCCGAGATCCTCGTCGTCCACGACGAACTCGACATTCCTCCGGGTCAACTGCGCCTCAAGTTCGGTGGTGGCCTCGGCGGCCACAACGGCCTCAAGGACATCACCGCCCACCTGGGCACCCAGGACTACTGGCGTCTGCGGGTCGGCATCGGCCATCCGGGCGACCGCAACGAAGTGGTCAACTTCGTCCTCAAGCCGCCCCGGCGCGAGGAGTCCGAACTCATCGACGAATCCCTCGATCGCGCGCTTCTCGCCTGGCCGCTGATGGCCAAGGCCGACTGGAATGCTGCGACCCAGCGCCTCAACACCCGTCCCGCTGCACCCAAACCGATACGTCAGCCGTAATCTGCGATAAATTTCGTATCGGCTTAAAGCTTGTCGTCGAGCCGCCGTAGACCCGCCCATCAAGGGGATGGACACCCGCTGTGTCCGTTCGAGGGAAGGGATGTGCACATGCGCAAGCTGTCGGATACGCCAATCTGGTTGCGGTTGACCGGAGCCATCTGGCTCATGCTGGTCGTTGCCTGGGGTGGCATGATCGCGTGGGAAACGCAGGTCAATCGTGAAACAGCCATCGATCAGGCCGAGGATTTCGCCCACTCGATCCACGAAATGACGATGGCCGGGCTCACCGGGATGATGATCACCGGCACCGTCGGCCAACGGGAGGTGTTCCTCGATCAGATCAAGCAGCTGAGCGTGATCCGCGAGCTGCAGGTGATCCGTGGCGACGCCGTTTCCAGCCAGTTTGGTTCGGGCAACCGAAGCCAGCCTGCGCTCGATGCGGATGAGCAGGCCGCGATGTCGTCGCGCAAGCAGTTCGTCAAGGTGGAGCGCGATGCCCAGTCGGGCGAGTATTTGCGGGTCGTCAAGCCGGCCCTGGCGTCCCAGAACTACCTCGGCAAGAACTGCATCGCCTGTCACCAGGTTCCGGAAGGGACAGTGCTCGGCCTCGTCACCATGAAGGTGTCGCTCGAAAAAGTGGATGCAGCGGTCGAGCGCTTCATGTGGCAGCGCATCGTGGCCGCAGTCCTGATCTCCTTCCCGCTGATCGCGTTTGTGGGCTTCTTCGTCCACCGATTCGTGGTCACGCCCCTCAACGAGATGAATCGCAGCCTTGCCGAGATCGCCAAGGGTGAGGGCGATCTGACCCGCCGCCTCAAGGTGGCGGGCAGGGACGAGATCGGACAAACGGCAGCCACCTTCAATGAGATGCTGGCGACCATCGCTCAGCTGGTCCGCCAGGTCGGCGAGGCGGCCGGTCGTGTGATCGGGTCTTCCCACCAGCTGGTGGCCGGGGCTGCGCTGGTGACCGACGGTTCGAGCCGGCAGCACGACCAGTCGGAGCAGGCCAGTGACGCCGTGGCGCGGATGACTGGCAATATCGCAGCTGTCACCCGCAGCGCCGAACGGGTTCACCAGCGCTCCCAGGAAAGCCTGCGGCGAGCGGGGGAGGGGAGCACGACCCTCGAATCCCTGGTTACCGAAGTCAATCAAGCCGAAGACGCGGTGCGCCAGATGGCGGATTCGGTCGAGCAGTTCGTCCAGTCCACCACCGTCATCACAACGATGACCCGCGAGGTGCGCGAGATCGCAGACCAGACCAATCTGCTCGCGCTCAACGCCGCCATCGAGGCCGCCCGGGCCGGCGAACAGGGCCGGGGCTTCGCTGTGGTCGCCGACGAGGTGCGCAAGTTGGCGGAGAAATCAGCCCGTTCGGCGGGAGAGATCGACGCGGTCACGGCGCAGATATCCCGTCAGTCGGTGGCTGTGCGCGATGCCATCCACGCAGGGCTCGATCATCTGGCCTCTAGCCGGGAGGCGGTGGGTAGCGTTTCCGCAGCGATCAAGTCGGCCAATGAATCCGTCGTGGCCGTCGGGATCGGGCTCGACGAGATTGCCGTCGCCACCGAGAATCAGCGTCGGGCCAGTGAGGCCGTGGTCGACAGCATCGGCGCGATCACATCCACGGCCCGGGAGAATGACGTCGCCGTCGAATCCACCGCCCGTGCCGCCCGCGACATGGAAACCCTGGCCAGCCAGCTTCAGCAGACGGTGTCCCGCTTCCGGGTCTGATCCGTCCGTGACAATTCCGTCGGACAAGGGGCTGGATCGATCCGGCCCTTTGTCATGGGAGAATGACAAGTGCGGGGTCGGCGGAAATACTTCACGCTGCCAGTGACCAATCTGCTTGTGCGGATGTGACAATTCGCCACAATTGAAGGCTTCGATGAACCACCTCTTGCTTCGATCAGCGATGGTCGTCAGAACCTGATTCAAGGGAACCCATGCTTTTGCGCAACCTGGTCGTGCTGGCGACGGCGATTGCCATCTTTCTCGTCGGCGCCTTGCGGCCGGCCTACAACTTCGACATCGTCGGCTACGTGGCCACCGCCCATTACAAACAGGGGCTGCGAGGCGAGGCGCTGGCGGAGCGCACCTACGCCGACGTGAGCGCCGAGATCGGGCCCGCCCGTCTGGCTGCACTGCTTCAAGGTCCTTACGGCAGCACCGTCCGCAGCGACCCCGTCTCGCTTGAGCAGCAGCTTCCCTTTTATACCATCCGCCAAGGCTACGTCTGGCTGATGGAGCTTGCCCACAAGGCCGGGGTGGATTACGCCCGCTCGTCCTACCTCATCTCGGCCTTCTTCCAGGCCGTGTCGGTGCTGCTGCTGGGACTGATTGCGATGCGGGTCGGGGTGTCGCCGTGGGTGATCCCGGCAGTGGTCTTTTTCGCAAACTATGGCGAGCTCGCCCAGCTATCGACCCCCGACGCGATGGCCTGCGCGTTCGCCCTCGCGGCCACTTGGCTGGCGCTCCGGCGCAGCCCGTGGGCCTGCCTGTTTGCGGTGGCGCTGCCGCTGGTGCGCACGGATTCCGTGTTGTTCTCGGTGTTCCTGATGGGGGTGATGTTCCTTCAGGGGCGTCACCTCGTCGCGCTGGGCGGGGTTGTGGCGGCGGTGGCGGCCTATGTCCTCAACAACAAGCTGAATGCCGGCTACAGCTATCTCACGGTGTTCCACTTCACGCTGATCGGGATCGATCCCTATCCGGCAAAGCTGGTCGTCTCCACCAACCCCGCCGACTACCTTGCGGCGTATGGGCGGATGCTCAAATCCCTTACGAAGAACCCCCACGTGGTGATCTACTTCATCGCGGCCTGTCTGGCGATCATCCACCGCCAGGCGCTGTTCGGATCGCTGAAGCGCGCCGGTGGGCGCGAAGCTGACCCGGCGGTGCTGTACCTGCTCTTACTGGTTCCTGCAGCGTTCGTGGTCGCGCACCTGCTGCTGCTGCCGATCTATACCCAACGCTATTTCGCCTATCCGGCGTCCTTGATCCTGCTGTGGGTGATCCTGATGCTGTCGCGCAGCGGCGGCCTTCACGCCGCCGGAGCAGAGAAGGAACGTCATTGATGCGATGCACGGCGGCGGAAGCGGCTCAACGCGCTAGAATGGAAGATTGTTAGCACCCCATTCGTAGAAGACGGAGTTTCCTCAAGATGCCCCAGTATCGTTCCCGTACCTCCACCGCCGGTCGCAACATGGCCGGCGCCCGCGCCCTGTGGCGCGCCACCGGCATGAAGGACGGTGATTTCGAAAAGCCGATCATCGCCGTGGTCAACAGCTTCACCCAGTTCGTGCCGGGTCACGTGCACCTGAAGGATCTGGGCCAGCTGGTTGCGCGCGAGATCGAAGCCGCCGGCGGCGTCGCGAAGGAATTCAACACCATCGCCATCGACGACGGCATCGCCATGGGGCACGGCGGCATGCTGTACTCGCTGCCGTCCCGCGACCTGATCGCCGACAGCGTCGAGTACATGGCCAACGCCCACACCGCCGACGCGCTGGTGTGCATCTCCAACTGCGACAAGATCACCCCGGGCATGCTGATGGCCGCCCTGCGCCTCAACATCCCGGCCATCTTCGTTTCCGGCGGCCCGATGGAAGCCGGCAAGGTGAAGTGGGAAGCCAAAGTGATCTCGCTTGATCTGGTCGATGCGATGGTCAAGGCCGCCGACAGCAGCTGCTCCGATGAGGAAGTGGACGCCATCGAGCGCTCTGCCTGCCCGACCTGTGGCTCGTGCTCCGGCATGTTCACCGCCAACTCCATGAACTGCCTGACCGAAGCCCTGGGCCTGTCCCTGCCGGGCAACGGCACGGTGGTCGCCACCCATGCCGACCGTGAGCGCCTGTTCAAGGAAGCCGGCCGCCGCATCGTCGACCTCGCCCGTCGCTACTACGAGCAGGACGACGCTTCGGTGCTGCCGCGCTCCATCGCCAGCTTCAAGGCCTTTGAAAACGCCATCAGCCTCGACGTGGCGATGGGCGGCTCCACCAACACCGTGCTGCACCTGCTGGCTGCGGCCAAGGAAGCCGGCGTCGATTTCACCATGAAGGACATCGACCGCATCTCCCGCAAGGTGCCCTGCCTGTGCAAGGTGGCGCCCGCGGTGGCCGACGTTCACATCGAAGACGTGCATCGCGCCGGCGGCATCATGGGCATTCTGGGCGAACTCGCCCGTGCCGGCCTGCTCCACACCGATCTTCCCACCGTCCATAGCAAGAGCATGGCCGAAGCGCTGTCCACCTGGGATGTTATTAAGGCCCACGACGCAGGGGTGTTCAACTTCTTCAAGGCCGCACCGGGCGGCGTGCCCACCCAGGTGGCGTTCAGCCAGGATCGTCGCTGGAACGAACTCGATCTCGACCGCAGCCACGGCGTGATCCGCGACAAGGCCCACGCCTTCAGCCAGGATGGTGGCCTTGCCGTGCTGTACGGCAACATCGCCGAGAAGGGCTGCATCGTGAAGACCGCCGGCGTGGATGAATCCATCTGGAAATTCACCGGCCGCGCCCGCGTGTTCGAGAGCCAGGAAGATGCGGTGGCCGGCATCCTCGCCGACCAGATCGTCGCCGGCGACGTGGTGGTGATCCGCTACGAAGGCCCGAAGGGCGGCCCGGGCATGCAGGAGATGCTCTACCCGACCAGCTACCTCAAGTCCAAGGGCCTCGGCAAGTCCTGTGCGCTGCTCACCGACGGCCGCTTCTCGGGCGGCACCTCTGGCCTGTCCATCGGCCACGCCTCGCCGGAAGCCGCCTGTGGCGGCGCCATCGGCTTGGTGGAAGAGGGCGACGTGATCGAGATCGACATCCCGAACCGCCGCATCAATCTGGCTGTGGCCGACGACGTGCTGGCCGCCCGCCGGGTGGCCCAGGACGCCCGTGGCTGGAAGCCGGTCAGCCGCGAACGCGTGGTGTCCGCTGCGCTGCAGGCTTACGCGGCGCTCACCACCAGCGCCGACACGGGCGCGGTGCGCGACATCACCCAGATCCAGCGCTGATCGTTCTCGGCTCGCATCACCGAAAGCCCGGCTTTGTGCCGGGCTTTCGGCTTTCTTGATGTGTGCATTTCGTCCCGACGTGGTGGCGATTTCCAAGGGATTGTGTCGAGTTGTGAAACGCTTGGTGGGCGCCCGCGAAATGCGTCGCTAGACTCGGCCCACTCCCCGAATTCATCCCTCCATGAAGCATGGTTCCTGCAGTTTTCTTCTGGCGTCGCTGCCGTTCATTTCTGTGAACGATTGCCGGATTCGTGCAGTCGAAGGGCGCGAAGAATGGGAGCGGCTGTTTGCGTGTGTTCCGGCGCCGGCGATTGTCCAGGCCTGGGGCTATGGCGAGGCCAAGGCGGCAGCGGGCTGGCAGGTAGAGCGGCTGGCATTTGAATGGCGCGGCCAGCCGGTGGCGATCTGTCAGGTGCTGGTGAAGCGCATCCTGGGCCTGCCGGTGGCGGCGCGGATCAACCGCGGGCCGCTTTTTCTCGTGCCGGGACCCGCTGAGGCGCTGGTGCGCGCGGTGTATGCGGCCTTGCGTCGGCGCTGGCACTTTGGCCGGCGCGGGTTGCTGGTGCTCGCCCCGGGGCTGACCGATTCGGACGCGCATCGGCGATGGCTGCGTGAGGCCGGTTTCATTGCCCGAGGCGCAGGCGGCTGGTGCTCGGCAGTGCTGGACCTCACCCTGGATGCTCCGTCGTTGCGCAAGCGCCTGGCGCCCACCTGGCGTACCCAGCTCAACGGCGCCGAGCGAGGCGGCCTTACGTTCGAACTGTCCGATACCCCCGACGCCTTCGACTGGATGCTCGCCCGTCACCAGGAAAACATGCGCGACAAGGGCTTTGCCGGGACGTCGCTGGCTTTCCTGAGGGCGCTGCGGGAACGGGCGCCCAGCGATGTCTTTGTGTGCCGCGCACTCCACGACGGCCAGCCCCTGGCCGGGATGATCGTGTTCCGCTTTGCCCGGTGCGCCGAGTATTTCGTGGGCTGGTTCGGCCCCGAGGCGCGCCAGAAGAAGGCCGGCAACTTCCTGATGTGGAATGCGCTGCTTGCCATGCAGGCCCGGGGCTGTGAGCGCTTCGATCTGGGTGGCTACTCGTCGTCCGACGGCTACGGCCGTTTCAAGCAGGGGCTCCGCGGTAGCGAGTACCGCCTGCTTGAAGAGTGGGTCGCGTTCTGAGCGCTGCCCGCTGAACCTCCTCAGTCGAACTTCTTTTCCATGAAAGTTGCGGCGCCCATCGCCGGATCGAGTTCGTAGGCCCGGAAACCGAAGGCCACGTAGGCATCGTAGGCGCCGCGATTGCCCGTCAATACCTCCAGCGTCAGCTTGCAGCAGCCTCGCGCCCGCGCCACCGCTTCGGCGTGGGCCAGCAGCTCGCTTGCGAAACCGCGTCGACGGTAGTCCTCATGCACCACGATGTCGTGGATGTTGAGCAGCGGCCGACCCGCAAAGGTCGAAAATCCCTCCACGCAGTTGATCAGCCCCACTGGCCGGCGCACGCCGCCGGCGTCGTCCAGATATCCCACGTGGCACAGTACGGTCGGCCGGCGCTTGAGTTCGTCCGGCAGGCGGGCGCGCAGTGCGTCGTCCATCGGCCGGCCATTGCCGGTGGGGCCGCGCATGTAGTGGTCGAGGAGGAACAGGAAGTCGGTGGTCTGCTGTGGATCGTCGAAGTCGACGGTGCGGATCGTGAGGGGGGGCATCGTTTGGCAGAGGCTGGTTAGTGGGTTTCCGATTGGCTGGTCAGCGGATTGTCGGTATTGCCGGAAGGGCTTTTGTCACCGCCGACGAAATTGGCTAAGTCATTGCTCAGGCGGGCTTTTTGAAGCGCGGCCGCATTGGGCATGGTTCTTGTTATTTCCTCCTGTGGCTGCGCGACCTTGTCGGCCCGGTTTTGTCGCGGCAGATCAGAAGATATCCGGGCGTGATGTTCCAGGAGGGGAGGGCTGACGTCCATGACCGAAACATTTTACGAGGTGCTGCGCCGGCAGGGGATTACCCGGCGTAGCTTCATGAAGTTCTGCAGCCTGACGGCCACGTCGCTGGGGCTAGGTAGCGCCTTTGTGCCTAAGATTGCCCACGCGCTGGAAACCAAGCCGCGCACGCCGGTGATCTGGCTGCACGGGCTGGAATGCACCTGCTGTTCCGAATCCTTCATCCGCTCGGCGCACCCGCTCACCAAGGACGTGGTGCTGTCGATGTTGTCCCTCGACTACGACGACACCCTGATGGCTGCCGCCGGCCACCAGGCCGAGGCGATCATCGAAGAGGTGAAGAAGAAATACAAGGGCAACTACATCGTGGCCGTCGAGGGCAACCCGCCGCTCAACGAGGACGGGATGTTCTGCATCCACGGCGGCCGCCCGTTCGTGGAAGTGCTGAAGGAAACCTGCGCCGACGCCAAGGCGATCATCAGCTGGGGCGCCTGCGCGTCCTACGGCTGCGTTCAGGCCGCCAAGCCCAACCCGACCCGCGCCACCCCGGTGCACCAGGTCATCACCAACAAGCCCATTGTCCGCGTGCCCGGCTGCCCGCCGATTGCCGAGGTGATGACGGGCGTGGTCACCTACATGCTGACCTTCGACCGCATCCCCGAGCTCGACCGCCAGGGTCGGCCGAAGATGTTCTACGGCCAGCGCATCCACGACAAGTGCTATCGCCGCCCACACTTCGACGCCGGCCAGTTCGTCGAGAACTGGGACGACGAGGCCGCGCGCAAGGGCTATTGCCTCTACAAGATGGGCTGCAAGGGCCCGACCACCTACAACGCCTGCTCGTCGATGCGCTGGAACGGGGGCGTGAGCTGGCCGGTGCAATCGGGCCACGGCTGTATCGGCTGCTCGGAAGACGGCTTCTGGGACAAGGGCAGCTTCTACGACCGGGTGACCGACATCCATCAATTCGGCGTCGAGTCCAATGCCGACAAGATCGGCGCGACGGCTGCCGGTGCGGTGGGCGCCGCAGTGGCGGCCCACGCGGCGGTGACGGCGCTGGCGCGGGCCCGCTCGCAGCATGACGACACGCATTCGGGAGACAAATGATGACGGTGCTGGAAACCCAGGGCTTCAAGCTCGACAACTCGGGCAAGCGCGTGGTGGTCGATCCGGTGTGCCGGATCGAGGGCCATCTGCGCGTCGAGGTGAACATCGACGAACATAATGTGATCCGCAACGCGGTGTCGACCGGCACCATGTGGCGGGGGCTGGAGGTGATCCTGAAGGGGCGCGACCCCCGCGATGCGTGGGCCTTCACCGAGCGGATCTGCGGCGTGTGCACCGGCACCCACGCCCTTACGTCGGTGCGGGCGGTGGAAGACGCCCTCAACATCAAGATCCCGGAAAACGCCAACATCATCCGCAACCTGATGCAGCTGGCGCTCCAGATTCACGATCACCTGGTGCACTTCTACCACCTGCACGCGCTGGACTGGGTGGATGTGGTGTCTGCCCTGAAGGCCGATCCCAAGAAGACCTCCGAACTCGCCCAGAGCATTTCCAGCTGGCCGCTGTCGTCGCCGGGCTACTTCCGCGACGTGCAGAACCGGCTGAAGAAGTTTGTCGAATCCGGCCAGCTGGGCCCCTTCATGAACGGCTACTGGGGCAGCCCGGCCTACCGGCTGCCGCCGGAAGCCAATCTGATGGCGGTCACCCATTACCTGGAGGCGCTCGATTTCCAGAAGGAGATCGTCAAGATCCATACCATCTTCGGCGGCAAGAACCCGCACCCGAACTGGCTGGTGGGCGGCGTACCCTGCGCGATCAACATGGAAGGCGCGGGCGCGGTCGGTGCGATCAACATGGAGCGGCTCAACCTGATCTCCTCGATCATCGACCGCTGCATCGAGTTCATCGACATGGTTTACGTGCCGGATCTCGTCGCGATCGCCAGTTTTTACAAGGACTGGACCTACGGCGGCGGCCTGTCGAGCCAGTGCGTGCTGTCGTACGGCGACATCCCGGACGTGGCCAACGACTACTCCGCCAAGAACCTGCTGTTGCCCCGCGGCGCGATCATCAACGGTGACCTCACCAAGGTGCATGAAGTCGACCTGCGCGACCCCGAGCAGGTGCAGGAGCACGTGGCCCACAGCTGGTACAAGTACGCCGACGAGACCCAGGGCCTGCACCCGTGGGATGGCGTGACCGAACCCAACTTCGAGCTGGGCAAGGCCACCAAGGGCACCAAGACCAAGATCGAGAACCTGGACGAAGCCGGCAAGTACTCGTGGATCAAGGCGCCCCGCTGGCGCGGCCACGCGATGGAGGTCGGTCCGCTGTCGCGCTACGTGATCGGCTACGCCCAGAACAACCCCGAGTTCAAGGAGCCGGTGGACAAGCTGCTGAAGGATCTCGGCCTGCCCCTCAAGGCGATCTTCTCGACTCTCGGCCGTACAGCGGCACGGGGCCTGGAGGCATCCTGGGCGGCGCACAAGTCGCGCTACTTCTTCGACAAGCTGATGGCCAACCTCAAGGCCGGCGATCTCTCTACCGCCAACATCGAGAAGTGGGACCCGTCCACCTGGCCGAAGGACGCCAAGGGCGTGGGCTTCACCGAGGCGCCGCGCGGCGCGCTGGGCCACTGGATCCGCATCAAGGACACCCGCATCGACAACTACCAGGCGGTGGTGCCCACCACCTGGAACGGCGGTCCGCGGGACGCGAAGGGCCAGATCGGCGCCTTCGAGGCCTCGCTGATGGACACCCCGGTGGCCAAGGCCGACGAGCCGCTGGAAATCCTGCGCACCCTGCATTCCTTCGACCCGTGCATGGCCTGCTCCACCCATGTGCTGTCGCCGGACGGGCAGGAAATGGCGTCGATCAAGGTCCGCTAACAAGGAGATCCGGCCATGCTTTCACAACAAGACATGCTGGAGGCCGAACGGCACGGTCGGCAGGTACGTTCGATCTATGTGTACGAGGCGCCCGTGCGCCTGTGGCACTGGATCAACGCCCTGGCGATCGTGGTGCTGGCGGTCAGCGGCTACTTCATCGGCAAGCCGCTGCCGACGATGCCCGGCGAGGCGTCGGACAACTTTCTGATGGGCTACATCCGCTTCGCCCACTTTGCCGCGGCCTACATCTTCGCGGTAGGGTTGGTGGGACGGGTGTACTGGGCCTTCGTCGGCAACCACCACGCCCGGCAGATCTTCAAGCTGCCGATCACCAACGGGCAGTGGTGGAGCGAGGTGTTTTTCGAGCTGCGCTGGTATCTCTTCCTCGAGAAGCACCCCAAGAAGTACGTCGGCCACAACCCGATGGCCCAGCTGATGATGTTCTTCTTCTTCACCGTGCTGGCCTTCGGGATGCTTTTCACCGGCTTCGCGCTGTACAGCGAGGGTCTGGGGCTGGGCTCGTGGGCGGATCGCCTGTTTGGCTGGGTGCTGCCGCTGCTGGGTGGGTCGATGCAGACCCACAGCCTGCACCGGCTGGGCATGTGGATCATGATGAGCTTTGCGGTGGTGCACATCTACGCCGCAATCCGCGAGGACATCATGAGCCGCCAGAGCCTGATCTCGACGATGGTCTCCGGCTGGCGGATGTTCAAGGACTGATCTCCGCCGGCTGACGCCGAAAACAAAAATGGCCCGGTTTTTCCGGGCCATTTTTGTTGGGTCGTTGCGCGGCGTCAGGCAATCGAGAACACGTAGATGAAGGATGCCGTGACGACGATCAATGCTGCGACGATGGCGCCGCCGGTGGCCAGGATCGAGGTGTAGCTGACGATTGCGAAGTGGCGACCGCAGTTCTTGCAGCGGAAGTATTCCGTGAAGTTGATGCCGCCAAACTTGTGCGGATGCATCTTCGAGCGGCGTACGTTCTTGCTCTTGCAGTGAATGCAGTGGGGGGCCGCCGATTTGAACAACCTGACCGCCCGGGCCGGCTTGCGCTTCTCGAGCACCTTCCTGCCCAGCTTGGGAGGGGGCAGGGATTCGGGCGGCATCTCGCTGTCGGGCGCGTCGGGCCTGATCGTGGCGAGCTTGCTGTTGGCCTGGGCGCGACGGTAAAGGAAGAACGCGAAGCCCCCGGAAATGAAGGCCACCAGTCCTACCAGACCCACTTTCAGGAAGGGGCCGACGATGCGCCAGATGGCGGCCGGATCAAGGGGTTGGGGCGAGGCCGACGAAGCACCAGGGGCCGCACCGGGCGCAGCGCCGGCAGGGGCAGTCTTCGCGGCGCTGTCCGCCGGGGCCTGCCCGGCGGCGCCGCTGCGGATTTCCTTGAGCTTCTCGTGGCCATGCCACGCGGCCTGGACCGGGCTCATGCCGGCGCGGGCCAACAGCACCGCATCGTCGAAGACGAAGCCGGCTTCCCACCACGCCAGCCGGTCAGCCGGCGAGAATCCCTCGCGCTTCCAGGCCGCGGGATCGGAGTGATCCATTTCCGACATCATCAAGCGGCTCTGGCGGGCCGAGTCTCGCCACTGGCGTGCCTCGTCGGCGTCGAAGCCCTTGTCCGACCAGGTGCGGGCGACCACCGGCTCGAAGCCGGCGGAGTGCCAGTTCATGCCCTCCTGGGGCGTGAAGCCATAGTTCTGCCATTCCCGTGCCTCGGCCGGCTTCATCCCCGTGTCCTCCCAGCGGCTGACCTTCGGCGGCGGTGGCAGGGTGGCTGCGCCGACAGGTGAGGTCGATGGCAGTGGGTTGGGCGGCGCTGCTTCCGCCTTGGGAAGGATGGGCTCGCCTACAGAAATGGAAAGGGCCGGAATCGGCGAAGAGAGCAGGGCGAGGGCCGCAATGGCCGGAAGAAGGTTTTTCATGGACGGGAACGATAAATCAGCGCAAGCGAGAGCGGATTGTGAATTGATGTGGCGACGCGACAAAAGTCATATTTATCGTCTCAGAGCAAATAAATCCTCATCTTGGCCGCGAGGCGCGATTGAGGATGGTCGGCGCCGCGGCAATGTCACGCGGATTTTGGGCGTCGAGTCCTGGTTGCGGCCGGGTGGAAGAATGATTTTCGTTTTTTGGGTCTGACTGGAACATCTCTTTTCGTTTGCGTTGCCTCGCGGCACGTGGATGCACGCTAAGGCCTTGTACAGCAAGCCGCTTCGGCCACAAGGGGTGAGCGGTGGTTTCCGGCACGGAACTTGAATGAATCGACCACCTTCCCGATTTCGGTAACGCCATGACCGGCCATCCTTCCATTCTCGTTCTGGGTATCGGCAACCTCCTGTGGGCTGACGAAGGCTTCGGCGTGCGCTGCGCCGAAGCCCTGGCCGAGCGCTTCACATTGCCGCCGCAGGTCACGGTGATGGATGGTGGCACCCAGGGCCTGTACCTGCTGCCTTACGTGGAGGAGGCCCGCCGCCTGCTGGTGTTCGATGCGGTGGACTACGGCGATGCGCCGGGCACGTTGCGTGTCGTGGTGGGTGACCAGGTGCCCCGCTTCATGGGTGCCAAGAAGATGAGTCTGCACCAGACAGGTTTCCAGGAGGTGATCGCCTCGGCCGAACTGCTCGGCCGCCTGCCCGACGAGCTGGTGCTGATCGGCTGCCAGCCGGTCGAGCTGGAAGACTTTGGCGGCAGCTTGCGCGACGCCGTGAAGGCCCGGATCGGCCCGGCCCTCGACGTGGCCTGCGAATGGCTCGCCCGCTGGGGCGCCGCGCCGCAGCCGCGCGTGGACGCCGGCCCGCGCCTCAATGCCGACAGCCTGACCATGGACGCCTACGAAGCCGGCCGCCCCAGCGAGCAGGAAGCCTGGCGTCTGGGTGACGCCCGATTCATTCGGGAGGGCTGAGTCATGTGCCTCGGCGTTCCCGTGCAGGTTCTCGAAACCGCCGGTTGGACGGCCCGCTGCCTGGGGCCGGACGGTGAGCAGACCATCGACCTGGCGCTGGTGGGCGAGCAGCCCGCTGGCACCTGGCTTCTTACTTTTCTGGGTGCTGCCCGCGAAGTCATCGACGCGGAGCGCGCCCACGCCATCAACAACGCGCTGGCCGCCCTCGACGCCGCCATGCGTGGCGACCAGGCCGGCATCGACGCGCTGTTCGCCGATCTGGTGGACCGCACCCCAACCCTTCCCGCCCACCTCACGGAGCCCCAATGAGCGCCCAGTTCGCCCCGCCCCAGTCGTCTCTCGACAAGCTCGAAGCCGCCCTCAAGCGTCTCGCCGAGCGCAACGGCTTCACCCGGCTCGCCGACGAGGCCGCGCTGGATGCCGCCCTTGCCGATAGTGGCCTTGCCGTGCTGCTCCTCACCGACGACCCGCAGCGCAGCCCCGAATCCCTCGACGTGGCGGTAGTGCTTCCGGAAGCCCTGCGCGCGCTCGGTGTGACAGCTAGCGGCCTTGCTGCAGGCGCCGATCTGAGCCCGGCGCTGGCGCGCCGCTTCGGCGTCAATCGTTACCCGGCGGCGGTGGTGCTGCGGGATGGCGACTACCTGGGCGCGATCTCCGGCATCCTCGACTGGAGCCCCTTCGTCACCGAACTCGCGCGGATCAGCGCACTGGCACCCAGCCGTCCGCCCATTTCCATCTCTACCCAGGCGACCCGGAGCTGTGCATGAAACCCTTCCCGATTCCCGTGGTGCCGGTCGGCCCCGGCAGCCAGACCGACGAATCCCCCGAATATCTCGCCATGCCCAGCGGGATGAACACCTTCCGTGCGCCGCGCCTACCCGAGACCATGAGCGGCGCCGACCTTGCCCGCACCGCCGACATTCTCGACCGGCTGCTCGCCGACATGCGGGCCTGTCCGCTGGGAACGGCCCAGCCACCGGCGGTGGATCTGACCGCCGAGCCGGGCGGCGTGCGTGACCTGCTCACCGAATCCCTCGGTTTCGGCGAAGTCTCTGCCTTCACCCTCGCGCCGACCCGCATCCGCGCCCAGGAAACGGCCTTTGCCGCCCTGTGGCGGGTGCTGGAGGAAGGCGCCGAAGGGCGCATCGTGGCCGATCGCCTCGAAGCCAGCCCGGTGCCGGCCGAGCTTTACGCCGCCATGCGCGCCACCACCCTGCAGGCCCTCGCGTCGCCGCCGCTCACCGCAGGGATGATGAACGGTGAGGCACTGCTCGCCGAAATTCAGCAGCAGTCGAGCCGTCACATCCCTGGTCAGCTCGCCCACGTCATCAACCTCACCCTGCTGCCGGTCAGCGAGGCCGATCTGGATTACCTCTATGGCGCCCTTGGTCACCGGGACGTGTCGATGCTCTCCCGCGGCTACGGCAACTGCCGCGTCACCAGCACCCGGCTCGCCAACGTGTGGTGGGTGCAGTACTTCAACAGCATGGACACCCTGATCCTCAACACCATCGAGGTGGTGGACATGCCCGAGGTCGTGCTGGCCGCCGCCGAGGACTACGCCGACACCATCGAGCGCCTGGGCGAATACATCGCCATGCTGCGGGAAAGCTGACGATGTTCGAAGGTTCCTTCCTGGGCGATGGCGAAAAGCTCGCCGACGACGACCGCCTTGAATGTGGCATCTGCTGGCAGGTGTACGACCCGGCCGAGGGCGACGCCCACTGGGGTATTCCCGCAGGCACGCCGTTTGCGCAGTTGCCCGAGCACTGGCGCTGCCCCAACTGTGACGCCCCGCGTCACAAGTTCATGGTGCTGAAGGACTGATCGGTGTCGGATCTGCCCACGCCCGCCCAACTGACGGCCCGCATCGAAGCCCATTACCGCGCCGTGGCTGCGGGGCCGATGGCCCACGTACCCATCTGCAACCCGAAACTGTCGGTGCGCGTTGCCGGGCTGGTGGAGTGGGATGGCGTGCGCGTGGCGGCGCTGGTGATGCCGTGGGCGATCAACCTGCTGATCCTGCCCGGCAGCGCGCCCTGGCAGGCGGCCGACTCCCTCGCCAAGACCCGCTGGCGCTTGCCCAGTGGCGACTACGATTTTGTCTATGGCACCGACGTGGGTTTCGGCCCGTATCAGGTGTGTTCGCTGTTCTCGCCGG
Source organism: Zoogloea sp. (assembly GCA_041917255.1). GTDB lineage: Bacteria > Pseudomonadota > Gammaproteobacteria > Burkholderiales > Rhodocyclaceae > Zoogloea. Next base: position 25,974 of record JAYRYA010000018.1, on the reverse strand, counting down.
CCCTGGAGTTCGACACCATGGAAACCGCCTGCGATACCGCGGCGGCGGCCTTGATTGCGTTGCTCCAGGCGCCGGTCGAGCCAGTCGATGCACGGGCAGACGCCGACGTTTCCGGTCGACGTCGCTGGCTCTTCGGGCGCCGCGCGGCATGAGCCTCACGTTTCGGCAGTCCTTGCGGAGTCGCGTCCAGTGATGCAGTCCGGGCTCGCCGGCAGCCTGCGGGTTGCCGCGCGCTGGCACGCGGGGGCCTTGTCGGCCTGGAGGGTGGTCCTCGTCCGCCCGCCGGTGGCGCGTGCGCTGGAGGGGCTTTCGCCGGAAAGCGCGCTGGCCCGCATTCCGCTCTACTTTTCATTGTGCGGCCAGGCGCAGCGCGAGGCCGGCCGGCTCGCGCTCGCCAGCGCCGGCTTTGCCTTGGATGCGCCGATTCCCCCGTGGCAGTTGTGGGCCGAATGCCTGCATGAGCACTTGTGGCGCTTGCTGCTGGATTGGCCCCGGCTGGCGGGCGAGCCGCCGCGCGCCCCCGCCTTCGCCGCCTGGCGCGCGGCGCGGGGGCGGGGTGTCGCCGCGCTGATCGACGCCACACGGCAGGTCAGGGCTGAATTGCCGACCGTCGTGGCCGCCGCGGATCACCGGGTGGCCTTCCTCGACGCGGCCGAAGCGCTTGAATCAGGTCGCCCATACCCCTGTGGCTGGCACGGCGATCCGGGGGTCGGTGGCGGTGAGGCGTGGATTCACACCGCCCGCGGTCGCCTTCGACATCGGGTGCGGGTGGCGGACGCGCGGCTGATCCGCTGGCAGGTCGACGCACCGACGGATCGCAATTTCGCCGACGAAAGGGGTATCGTGGAGCGCGTGCCGGGCCGCCTCCCCACGCTCGAGGCGGCCCGCCGCGCAGTGGAAACCGCGGTGCTGCAGCTCGACCCCTGTGTGCCTTACTCCGTGGAGATCGTGGATGCATGAAATGTCGCTGGCGGAAGGCATCCGCCAGATCGTCGAGGACGCCGGGCGCGCCCAGGGTTTCCGCAAGGTAAAAACGGTGGTGCTGGAAATCGGCCAGCTTTCGTCGGTCGAACCCGAAGCCCTGCGTTTCTGTTTCGATGTGGTGATGAAGGACAGCATCGCCGACGGCGCGGCCCTCCAGATCGACGCCGTGGCCGGCCAGGGCTGGTGCCTGCAGTGCGCCGCGAGCGTGCCCATCGGCGCGCTGTATGATCCCTGCCCCCATTGCGGCAGCTACCAGGTGCAGGCCACCGGCGGCACCGAGATGCGGGTGAAGGAACTCGAAATCGAATGAAAGCAAACTGACATGTGCAATGTGTGCGGCTGCGGAGCCGGAGAAACCCGCATCGAAGGCGAAGCGCTTGACCGGGACGGCCACGAGCACGAGCACGTCCACGCCGATGGCACGGTGCACCGCCACGCCCACGGGCACCAAGGCGAGCACGCCCACAGCCACCAGTGGGTGCCTGCCGGCGCCCACGGCCACATGCACCAGCACGCCGACGGTACCTGGCACAGCCACGACCACGTCCACACCGCCGACCACGCCCACCCCCACACGGATGCCGGCGACGGCAGCCTGCACTACGGTCACGGCCCGGCCGGCGCCCACGCCCCGGGCATGAGCCAGGCCCAGATGGTCAAGATCGAGCAGAACATCCTCGCCAAGAACGACGGCTACGCCGAGCGCAACCGCGGCTGGCTCGCCGACCGCGGCATTCTGGCCCTCAACCTGGTCTCCAGCCCGGGCTCCGGCAAGACGACGCTGCTGGTGCGTACCATCGACGCCCTCAAGGCCTGCCCCGGCGCGGTGCCGGTGGCGGTGGTGGAAGGCGACCAGCAGACCAGCTTCGACGCCGAGCGCATCCGCGCCACAGGCGCTCCGGCGCTGCAGATCAATACCGGCAAGGGCTGCCATCTCGATGCGCTGATGGTCGGCCACGCCCTCGAAAAACTCGCCCCGCCCGACGACAGCGTGCTGCTCATCGAGAACGTCGGCAACCTGGTGTGCCCGGCCGCCTTCGACCTGGGCGAAGCCGCCAAGGTGGTGGTGCTGTCCGTCACCGAGGGCGAGGACAAGCCCCTCAAGTACCCGGACATGTTCGCCGCCGCCAGCCTGATGTTGGTCAATAAGGTTGACCTATTGCCCTACCTCACATTCGACGTGGTCCGCGCCATCGACTTCGCCCGCCGGGTCAATCCCCGGCTGCAGGTGATCCAGGTGTCCGCCACCACCGGCGCCGGCTTCGACGAATGGCTGGGCTGGATCGACGCGCGCCTCGCGGCGGCCCGGGCCGCCCGGGTCGCAACGGTCGACCAGCTGCGTGCCCGCATCGCCCAGCTCGAAGCGCAGCTCGCGGCGAAAGGCTGACCCGTCCATGCTGATCGTTGTCGACCCGACCCGCGTCGCCCGCCGCCTGCGCGTGCGCGGCGTGGTGCAGGGCGTGGGCTTCCGGCCCTTCGTGTACCGCTTCGCCAACTCCCTCGGCCTCGTCGGCTGGGTGCGCAATGATGGCGGCGGGGTGGAGATCGAGATCCAGGGCAGCGAGCCCGTGCTCGACGCCTTCACCCAGTGCCTCGCCAGCGAGGCGCCGCCCCTGGCGCGGGTGGACGCCATCGAGCCGGAAGTCATCCCGCCCGACCATTCCCGCAAGGATTTCGTGATCCTGCCCAGCGCCGAAGGCGAGGTGGCCACCGCCATCGGCCCCGACGTGGGCGTGTGCCGCGCCTGCCTCAGCGAGCTGTTCAACCCCGACGACCGGCGCTGGCGCTACCCCTTCATCAACTGCACCCACTGCGGCCCGCGCTACACCCTCACCCGCAGCCTGCCCTATGACCGGGCGCGCACCAGCATGGCGGCCTTCGAGCTGTGCGAAGTCTGCGCCGCCGAATACCGTCACCCGGGCGACCGGCGCTTCCACGCCGAGCCCAACGCCTGCCCCGAGTGCGGCCCGCGCCTCAGCCTGCACGAGCCCCACGGCCTCACCGCGCTGGCCCGCGATCCGCTGGCCGAGGCGCTGCGCCGCCTGCAGCTGGGCGAGATCGTCGCCATCAAGGGTCTGGGCGGTTTTCACCTGGCTTGCGACGCGTCCAACGCCGAAGCCGTCGCCCGCCTGCGCGAACGCAAGTCGCGCCCCCACCAGCCCCTCGCGCTGATGGTCGCCAACGTCGCAAGCCTCGCCGGCCGGGTAAATATCAGCGCCGCCGAGGCCGCGGTGCTCGAAAGCCCAGAGCGGCCCATCGTGCTGCTCGCCAAGCAGCCCGGCTGCGACGAAGTCTTCCCCGGCATCGCCCCCGATCTCGACGAGCTGGGCGTGATGCTGCCCGGCACGCCGCTCCATTACCTGCTCTTCCACGAGGCCGCCGGCCGCCCCGTTGGCACCGCCTGGCTCGACCAGCCGCAGCCCCTGGCCTTGGTGATGACCAGCGCCAACCCCCACGGCGAGCCCCTCGTCCAGCGCAACGACGAAGCCTTCGAGCGCCTCGCCGACATCGCCGACGTGCTGCTGATGCACGACCGGGACATCGTGGTGCGCTGCGATGATTCGGTGCTGCGTCTGCGCCCCGATCTGCCCGCCACGTCGGGTGAGGGCGACGGCAGGCGCGCTGGCGTGCAATTCCTGCGCCGCGCCCGGGGCTTCACCCCGCTGGCGATGCCCCTCGACGCCAGCGGCCCGGCGGTGCTCGCCTTCGGCGCCCATTTCAAGGCCACCTTGTGCCTCGCCCGCGGGGCCGAGGCGTTTCTGTCCCAGCACATCGGCGGGCTCGACAACCCGGCCGCCTGCGCCGCCCTCGACGAAGCGGCCGAACACCTGCAGGCCATCCTGTCGGTACGTCCAGCCGCAGTCGCCCACGACGCCCACCCGGACTACTACTCCACCCGTGCCGCGCTGGCCCTGGCCGACGCGCTCGACATTCCCTCCATCGCCATCCAGCACCACCACGCCCACATTGCCGCCGTGTGCGCCGAGCACCGCCTCGACGGCCCGGTGCTCGGCTTTGCCGCCGACGGGGTGGGCCTCGGCACCGACGGCCTGCCGTGGGGCGGCGAGCTGCTCTACGTGGATGGTGCCGAGTTCCGCCGCCTGGGCCACCTCAGCCCGCTGGTTCTGCCCGGCGGCGACCGTGCGGCCCGCGAGCCGTGGCGGGTCGCCACTGCGGTGCTCCACGCCCTCGGCCAGCACGACGAAGCCGCCCGCCGCTTCGCCCATCAAGCGGCGGTGGAGCAGGTGCTGGCGATGCTCGAGCGCGGCGTGCGCTGCCCGCCCACCACCAGCCTCGGGCGCTGGTTCGACGCCGCCGCCGGCCTGCTCGGGCTGTGCGACGCCACCAGCTTCGAGGGCCAGGCCGCGATGCGTCTCGAAACCCTCGCCCGGCGCCGTGGCCACACCCTGCCGCTGGCCGGCGGCTTCCACATCGACACCCGGCCCGATGGCCCGTCGGTGCTCAACCTCTACCCGCTGCTCCACCATCTGGTGGGCGAGACCGACGCTGCCCGCGGCGCCAGCCACTTCCACGCCACCCTGATCGACGCCTTCGCCCAGTGGATCGGCGATGCCGCCCACGCCACCGGCCTGCGCCGGGTGGCGCTGGGCGGTGGCTGCCTGCTCAACCGCGAGCTTGCAGTCGGCCTGCGTCACAAGCTGGCGACCCGTGGCCTCGCGGTGTTCGAGGCCCAGCACGTCCCGCCCGGCGACGGTGGCATCGCCCTCGGCCAGGCCTGGGTGGCGCGGGAAGAACTCCGCCGGGGGCTGCTGTGAGCAAACTGAGCGCCGCCCCGGCCAGCGTGCGCCGGCTGGAGGACATCCCCAACGTGGGCAAGGCCGTGGCCGACATCCTGCGGCGCATCGGCATTCATGCCCCGGCCCAGCTCACCGGACGCGACCCGTTCGAGCTCTACGCCGAGTTCAACGCGGTCAGCGGGATCTGCAACGACCTCTGCCTGCTCGACACCTTCATCGCCGCGACCCGCTTCATGGGCGGCGAGCCGGCCCGGCCGTGGTGGGCTTATACCGTCGAGCGCAAGGCGCGTCTCGGCAACCGCAAGGATTGAAATCATGTGTCTCGCCATCCCGACCCGCGTGGTCGAACTCCTCCCCGACAGCCAGGCCGTGGTCGATCTCGGCGGCGTGCGCAAGACGATCTCGCTGGAGCTGGTCGATGGCGTGGTCGTGGGCGATTACGTGATTGTCCACGTGGGCTACGCGCTCACCCGGCTAGACCCGGAAGAAGCCGAGCAGACCCTGGCACTGATGGCCCAGGCCGGCATCGACGTGGGGGCCGAAGCCCCATGAAGTACGTGGACGAATTCCGCGACGGCGACGTGGCCCGCGGTATCGCCGCCGCCATCGCCCGCGAGGTGCAGCCCGGCCGGCGCTACGCCTTCATGGAGTTCTGCGGCGGCCACACCCACGCCATCTCCCGCTATGGCGTGGCCGACCTGCTGCCGCCTTCCGTTCGGATGATCCACGGCCCCGGCTGCCCGGTGTGCGTGCTGCCCATTGGCCGCATCGACCAGGCGATCCAGCTGGCCCTCGCCGAAGGTGTCACCGTGTGCACCTACGGCGACACCCTGCGCGTGCCGGCTTCCGAAGGGCTGTCGATGCTGCGCGCCCGGGCCCGTGGCGCCGACATCCGGATGATCTACTCCGCCGCCGACGCGCTGGCGCTGGCCCAGCGGGAGCCAGCGCGCCAGGTGGTGTTCTTCGCCATCGGCTTCGAGACCACCACGCCGCCCACCGCGCTGGTGATCCGCCAGGCGGCCCAGCTCGGGCTCACCAATTTTTCGGTGCTGTGCTGCCATGTGCTCACCCCGTCGGCGATCACCGCCATCCTCGAATCCCCCGAGGTGCGCCAGCTGGGCACCGTGCCGCTGGATGGCTTCATCGGCCCGGCCCACGTCAGCACCATCATCGGCAGCCGGCCCTACGCCCACTTTGCCGAGGAATATCGCAAGCCGGTGGTGATCGCCGGCTTCGAGCCGCTCGATGTGATGCAGGCCATCCGCATGTTGGTGCGCCAGGTGAACGAAGGCCGCGCCGAGGTGGAGAACGAGTTCACCCGCGCCGTGACCGAGGACGGCAACCTCAAGGCCCAGGCGCTGGTGTCGGAAGTGTTGGAGCTGCGTCAGGCATTTGAATGGCGCGGGCTGGGCATGGTGCCTTACTCCGCCTTGCGCATCCGCGAGCGCTTTGCCGCCTTCGACGCCGAGGCGCGCTTTGGCCTCGTCTACCAGCCGGTGCCGGATCACAGATCCTGCGAATGCGGGGCGATCCTGCGCGGCGTCAAGAAGCCCCTGGACTGCAAGCTCTTCGGCACGGTGTGCACCCCGGAGACGCCGATGGGCTCGTGCATGGTGTCGTCGGAAGGCGCCTGCGCCGCCCACTACACCTACGGCCGCTTTCGCGACATTCCGGTGGTGGCGGGCTGACGTGTCGTAATGCCAAATCCGTGTATTCACTCCGGTTCTGAAGATGACGAACGTCGCCGTTGCAGTCGGCATGGGCGTCGGATCGCCGCTCAACCTTGCTCGGAATCCGCCGATACGCGGCAGATAAGGCCCATTTCGAGGCCCGCAAGGAGACAAGAAGTGAACCTGTTCAACAAGCTGCGCAGCACGCCGCAGCCCGGTGTGCTCATTCTGCAGTGCCGTGCAGGCGACCTGGCCGCGAACCTCGCCCATGCGCCCATCCAGCCCACTTTCGTCAGCGGCTACGTCTCGCCCCACGTGGATATCGAGTCCGTTGCCCGGACGGTCACGGCCCGCTTCCCCGGCGTGCCGGTGATGCTGTGCTCCACCGCAGGCGAGCTGTGCAGCGGCAGCGGCCCGCTTTACTGCGCCACTGGCAACAGCTGGGACCGGGTGGTCGTCCAGTGCTTCGACGCCTCCCTGATCGCCCGCGCCCAGGTGGTCGCCGTGCCCCTGGGCAGCGAGGACCTGCGCCGCGGCCAGCGCGACCTGCCGGTGCGCGACCGGGTCGCAGCCCTCGCCAAACGCATCCGCGACCTGCGCGTGGATATCGACATCGACCACCGGGACACCTTCGCCCACATCCTGTTCGACGGTCTGTCGGCCTCCGAATCCTTCTTCATGGAGGCGCTCTACGAATCCGGGCGTTTCCCGTGCCTGTTCGTGGGCGGCTCGGCCGGCGGCAAGTTCGACTTCAAGCACACCTGGATCCACGACGGCACCCGCAAGCTCGAGAACCACGCCCTGATCGCCTTTCTCAAGGTGGCAAGGGGCACGCGCTTCGGCGTCCTCAAGAGCCACAACTTCGAGCCCGACGGCGCCCGCTTCCCGGTGATCGGTGCCTCGCTGGAGCAGCGCTACGTGAGCCAGGTGATCGCCGAGGACGGCAGCATCGTGTCCTTCATCGACGCCCTGTGCCGGCACTTCCGCTGCCAGCCCCAGGCGCTCGAAGGCAAGCTGGCCGATTACTCCTTCGCGATCAAGGTGGGCGACGAGCTTTTCGTCCGTTCGGTGGTGAACGTCAATCTTGATGCCGGACGGGTCAACTTCTACTGCGACATCTCGCCGGGCGAAGACCTCTGGCTGGTCCGTCGCACCAGCCTGGCCCAGGCCACCGGACGGGATTTCAAGGCCTTCATGAGCGGCAAGCCGGGGCTGCCGGTGGCTGGCATCCTCAACGACTGCATCCTGCGCCGGCTCAACAACGACAAGGAACTGGCGAGCATCGGCGACATGCTGCCCGGCGGGCCGATGGCGGGCTTCTCCACCTTTGGCGAGATCCTCGGCCTCAACCTCAACCAGACCCTCACCGCGGTGTTCTTCTTCCGGGTGCCCGAGGGCTCACCTTTCCGCGACGAGTTCGTGGACAACTTCGTTGCCCACTATGGCGAGTTCAAGGCCTTCTTCCTGCGTCGCCAGAGCAACAAGTTTGCCGGCCTGTCGCGGGTGATCGTCCGACAGATCGCCGATTATCAGTCCGAGCACTTCGACAGCCAGTTCGATCCTGCCGGCCTCGACGACAATATCACCCAGGTGGTGCGCGGCCTCAACAGCCTGGGGCAGACGCTCCAGTCGTCCTTCACCCTGCGCAACGACACCGCCCGCCAGCTTGAAGCCTGTGCTGGCGATCTGTATGCCTCGGTGGGCGATCTGGGCGGGCACATCGACGAACAGGGGCGGGTCGTCCACGACGCCGGCACGATGGTCACCAACCTCACCAACCAGGCCGCCGGCGCCGCCGACAGCGCCCGCCAGCTCGCGCTGGCCAGTGGCCGCATCCAGGGTGTCGTCGAGGTGATCCAGCAGATCGCCGATCAGACCAACCTGCTGGCCCTCAACGCCGCCATCGAGGCGGCCCGGGCCGGCGAGGCCGGACGCGGCTTTGCGGTGGTGGCCGACGAGGTGCGCAAGCTGGCCGAGAAATCCCGCACCAGCGCTGGCGAGATCGGCGCCGACATCTCGTCGCTGGCCAGCGAGATCGGCCGCGTGGCCCAGGAGATCGAACGCCAGTCCGGCGACGTGTCGCGCGTTTCGTCGCTCCTTACCGACATCGAGACCATCAGCAGCCAGACCGCCGGCAACGCCGACCACACCCGGACGGTGGCCGACACCCTCAGACACCTCACCGAGAACCAGCTGACCCAGGTCTGATCCGCTCCGGCACGTGCGCGCGTGCCGGTCCGGCCGGGCCTCCGACCGAAACGACACGCGTCCCATGAAGAAAAACTACGTCCGACCCCTCGACCTGCGTCACGGCAGCGTCGATCTCTCCCACGGCGGCGGTGGCCGCGCGATGGTCCAACTCATCAGCGACGTCTTTGGCAAGGCCTTCGACAACGAATGGCTGCGCCAGGGCGACGACGGCGCCGTGCTGCCGGCCCCCGGGCCCGGCGAGCGGCTGGTGGTCGCCACCGACGCCCACGTGGTTTCGCCGCTGTTCTTTCCCGGCGGCGACATCGGCTGTCTGGCGGTGCACGGCACCGTCAATGACGTGGCGGTGATGGGCGCCCGGCCGCTGTATCTCGCCGCCAGCTTCATCCTCGAAGAGGGCTTCCCGCTTGCCGACCTGGCCCGCATCGTCGCCAGCATGGCCGCCGCCGCCCGCGAGGCCGGCGTGCCGGTGGTCACCGGCGACACCAAGGTGGTCGAGAAGGGTAAAGGCGATGGCCTCTTCATCACCACCACCGGCATCGGCGCGCTGCCCGTCGGCCGCAGCCTCTCTGGCGCCAATGCCCGGGCGGGCGATGCGGTGATCGTCTCCGGCACCCTGGGCGATCACGGCATGGCCATCATGGCCCAGCGCGAGAACCTCGCCTTCGACTCCGAAATCCGCTCCGACACCGCCGCGCTCCACGGCCTCGCCGCCGTGGCGATAGCGGCTGCGCCGGGCCTGCGCCTGTTGCGCGACCCGACCCGCGGCGGGCTGGCGGCGACCCTCAACGAGATCGCCCAGCAATCCGGCGTCGGCATCGTGCTCGACGAGGCGGCGATTCCGGTCGACCCGCAGGTGGCCGCCGCCTGCGAGTTCCTGGGCCTCGACCCCCTCAACATCGCCAACGAAGGCAAGCTGATCGCCGTGTGCCCGGCCGATGAAGCCGACGCCCTGGTTGCCGCGCTGCGCGCCCATCCCCTCGGTGCCCGCGCCGCCCGGGTGGGCGAGGTCATCGCCGACGACCATCGCTTCGTGCAGATGAAGACCGCCTTTGGCGGCCGCCGCATGGTCGACTGGCTCGCCGGCGAGCAGCTGCCGCGCATCTGCTGATACCGTTTCCCCTTCTGCCTTCTGGAGTGCCCGCCATGTTCATCGCCATGAACCGCTTTCGCATCGCCCCTGGCCGTGAGGCCGAATTCATCGAGATCTGGAAAAAGCGCGAGTCCCACCTGGACGAGGTGCCCGGCTTCCAGTCTTTCAACCTGCTGCAGGGCCCGACCACGGACGCGTTCACCCTGTTCGCCAGCCACTCGGTGTGGGAATCCGCCGCCGCCTTCGAGGCGTGGACGCGCTCCGAGGCCTTCCGCAAGGCCCACGCCGGTGCCGGCAGCAGCCGCGACATCTACCTCGGCCCGCCTCAGTTCGAAGGCTTCGAAGCCGTGCTGTGAGCGCCGCCCGGCCGCCCGAATGCGTATCCTCGTCCTCTGCCACAGCTTCAACAGTCTCACCCAGCGCCTCTTCGATGCGCTGGTCGCGGACGGTCACGACCTTTCCGTGGAGTTCGACATCGCCGATTCGGTGACCGAAGAGGCCGTCGCGCTGTTCCAGCCGGATCTGCTGCTGGCGCCCTTCCTCAAGCGGGCGATTCCCGAAGCGGTGTGGTCGCGCCTGCCGTGCCTCGTCGTGCATCCGGGCATCGTCGGCGACCGCGGGCCGTCGGCCCTCGACTGGGCGATCCAGCGGGGCGAGACCGAGTGGGGCGTGACCGTGCTGCAGGCCGAAGCCGAAATGGACGCCGGCCCGGTGTGGGCGAGCCGTGTCTTCCCGATGCGCGCCGCGCCCAAGGCCAGCCTTTATCGCAGCGAGGTGACCGAGGCGGCGCTGGCCGCCGTGCGCGAGGCGCTGGCCCGTTTCGACGACTGGCAAGCGGGAAGCTGGCAGCCGCAACGACCGATGCCCGACGACCCGGCCGTCCGCGGCACGCTCCAGCCGACGATGCGGCAGGCGGATCGCACCATCGACTGGGCCCGCGACGACACCGCGACCATCCTCGCCCGCATCCGCGCCGCCGACGGCTTTCCCGGCGTCGCCGACACGCTGTTTGGCCAGCCCTGCCATCTCTTCGACGCCCACCCCGCCGCGCCCGACTTTAGCGTCACACCCGGCGACCTCATCGCCCGCCGCGACGGCGCCGTGCTCCGCGCCACCCGAGATGGCGCGGTGTGGATCGGCCACGTCAAGCGCCCCGGTGGGATCAAACTGCCCGCCACCGTCGGCTTCGCAGCCGAGGCCGCCAAGCTGCCCGAGCGCCCGGCGCCTTTGATGCGCGACGCCGCCGACTGGGGCGAGCTGCACTACCGAGAGGAGGCTGGCGGCGCCGTCGGCGTGCTGTCCTTCGACTTCTACAACGGCGCGATGGCCACCGACCAGTGCCGGCGCCTCATCGACGCCATCGCCTTCGCCCGCGCCCGGCCGACCCGTGTGCTGGTGCTGGAGGGCGGGGCGGACTTCTGGTCCAACGGCATCCACCTCAACCGCATCGAGGCCCAGCAGCAGGCCGGCGGCTCGGCGGCGGATGAATCCTGGGCCAACATCAACGCGATGGACGACGTGTGCCTCGCGATCCTGCAGCTCAGCGATCGCCTCACCGTGGCTGCGCTGCGTGGCAACGCCGGCGCCGGCGGCTGCTTCCTGGCGCTGGCGGCCGATCAGGTGTGGGCGCGCGAGGGGGTGATCCTCAACCCCCATTACAAGAACATGGGCAACCTGTACGGCTCCGAGTACTGGACCTACCTGCTGCCGCAACGCGTCGGCGACGCCGCGGCTCGGGCGATCATGGCCGAGCGCCTGCCCCTGGGGGCACCCCGCGCCGCGCAGACCGGCGTGATCGACGCCGCCTTCGGCGCCGACCGACCGGCCTTCGAGGCCGAGGTGCTCGCCCGCGCCCGGGCGCTCGCCGAGGCGCCGGACTACGCCGTGCAGCTCGCCGCCAAACAGGCCCGCCGTGCGGCCGATGAAGTCGCCAAACCCCTTTCCGCCTACCGGGACGAAGAGCTCGCCCGGATGCACCGCAACTTCTATGGCTTCGACCCCAGTTTCCACGGGGCGCGCTACCATTTCGTGATGAAGAGCCCCCAGTCCTGGACGCCGCGCCACCTCGCCCGGCACCGCGACCATGCCGGGGCCAGCCCAGCCAAGCGATGAACAGCCCGATCAAACCCACCCCCCGATTGCCGACCGTGCTGGTGGTGGACGATGAAGTCCGCTCCCAGGAAGCCCTGCGCCGCACCCTCGACGAGGAGTTCGAGGTGTTCACCGCGTCCTCCGCCGAGGACGCCTGGAAGATCCTCGAACGCGAGACCGTGCTGGTGCTGCTGTGCGACCAGCGCATGCCCGGCGAGTCCGGCGTGGCCTTCCTCAAGCGGGTGCGCGAGCAGTGGCCCGACGTGGTGCGCATCATCATCTCGGGCTACACCGACTCGGAAGACATCATCGCCGGCATCAACGACGCGGGCATCTACCAGTACCTGCTCAAGCCCTGGCAGCCCGACAGCCTGCTGATGGCCATGCGCAACGCCGCCGAGCTGCACCGCCTGCAGGCCGAGAATCAACGCCTCAGCCTCGAGCTGCGCACCACCGGCCCGGTGCTCAAGCGCCGCGTCGAGATGAAGTACGAGCGGGTCAAGCGCGAGTTCGGGCTCGACGGCCTGACCCGCGCGCCCGACAGCCCGCTGAACCCGGTGTGCGACCTGATCGCCCAGGTGGCGCCCTTCGATCTTTCCGTGCTCATCTCCGGCGAATCCGGCACCGGCAAGGAGATGATCGCGCGGGCCATCCACTATCGGAGCCGGCGCGCCGACAAGGCCTTCGTGGTGGAAAACTGCGGCGCGCTGCCCGACGAACTGCTGGAGGCCGAACTGTTCGGCTACAAGCGCGGCGCCTTCACCGGCGCTTATGAAGACCGCACCGGCCTGTTCCAGCAGGCCGACGGCGGCACGCTGTTCCTCGACGAGATCGGCGAAACCTCGCCGGCCTTCCAGGTCAAGCTGCTGCGGGTGCTGCAGGAGGGCGAGTTCCGACCCCTGGGCAGTCCGCGCCCGGTGACGGTGGACGTGCGGGTGATTGCCGCCACTAACCGCGATCTGGAGACCGAGGTGCGCGAAGGGCGCTTCCGGGAGGACTTGTACTACCGCCTCGCCATCGTGCCCATCCACGTGCCGCCGCTGCGCGAACGCTCGATGGACATCCCGCTGCTCGCCGAGCGACTCCTCGACGTCAGCCGCCGCGCGCTGGGCAAGGACACCGAAGGCTTCACCGCCGAGGCGCTGGCCTGCCTGTCGGCCTACCGCTGGCCGGGCAACGTGCGCGAGCTGCAGAACGCCATCCTGCGCATGCTGGCGCTCGCCACCGAGCCGCGCCTGGGCGCCCACCTGCTGGCGCCGCGGGTGCTCCAGGCCGGCGCCGACGGCCGCCCCGACGCGCCCCTCGATACGCTGGCCGCGGTGGGTTTCTCCGGCACCCTGCAGGAGCGCGTCGATGCGCTGGAGGCCCGCGTGCTCAAGGAGACCCTGATCCGCCTGCGCTGGAACAAGACCCGCGCCGCCAACGAGCTGGGCCTGTCCCGCGTGGGCCTGCGCGCCAAGCTGGCCCGCTTTGGCCTCGACGGCGGCAAGGGGGGTGACGACGAATGAACCTCCTGTGGCTCCAGTCCGGCGGCTGCGGCGGCTGCACCATGTCCCTGCTGTGCTCCGGCGCGCGGGACGTGCTGGGGCTGCTGTCGTCGGCGGGCATCACGCTGGCCTGGCATCCGTCGCTGTCGGAAGCCTCCGGCGACGAAGTGCGCGCGCTGCTGGCCGAGTTTGAATCCGGCGCCCGGCCGCTGGATCTGCTGTGCGTCGAGGGCTCGCTCCTTACCGGCCCCAATGGCAGCGGGCGCTTCCAAATGCTGGCGGGCACCGGCCGGCCGATGATCGACTGGGTCAAAGGCCTCGCCGCCCGCGCCCGCTACACCCTGGGCGTAGGCACCTGCGCGGCCTACGGCGGCATCACCGCCGCGGGCAACAACCCGGCTGGCGCCATCGGCCTGCAGTACGACGGCGATCACCACGGTGGCCTGCTGGGGGCCGACTACCGCTCGGCCGCCGGCCTGCCGGTGATCAACGTGGCCGGCTGCCCGACCCACCCGGACTGGGTCACCGACACCCTGCTGGCTCTCGCCCTCGGGCAGTTCGGCGAGGCGGACATGGACACCCTCGGCCGGCCGCGCTTCTACGCCGACCAGCTGGTGCACCACGGCTGCAACCGCAACGAGTTCTACGAGTTCAAGGCCAGCGCCGAAAAGCCCGGCGACCTGGGCTGCATGATGGAGCACCTGGGCTGCAAGGGCACCCAGGCCCACGCCGACTGCAACACCCGGCCGTGGAACGGCGCCGGTTCGTGCACCAACGGGGGCTATCCGTGCATCAGCTGCACCGAGCCGGGCTTCGAGTCGCCGGGCCATGCCTTCGACCGCACGCCCAAGGTGGCCGGCATCCCCATCGGGCTGCCGTCCGACATGCCCAAGGCGTGGTTCGTGGCGCTGGCGGCGCTGTCCAAGTCCGCCACGCCAGCGCGGGTGCGCCAGAACGCCGTGGTCGAGACGCCGGTGCTCGCGCCGGCCATCCGCAAGACGGGGCTGAAATGAGCAGAGTGGTCGTTGGGCCCTTCAACCGCGTCGAGGGCGACCTGGAGGTGAGCCTCGATTTCGAGGACGGCCGGGTGGTGGCGGCGTATGTCAATTCGCCGCTCTTCCGCGGCTTCGAGCAGATCCTGATCGGCCGTGAGCCGATGGACGCGCTGGCTGTCGTGCCGCGCATCTGCGGCATCTGCTCGGTGTCCCAGTCGGCCGCGGCAGCGGCGGCGCTGGGCGATCTGGCCGGCGTGCGGCCCACGCCCAATGGCCAGCGGGTGAGCAACCTGATTCTGGCGGCCGAGAACCTCGCCGACCACTTCACCCACTTCTATCTCTTCTTCATGCCGGATTTCGCCCGGGACGCCTACCGGGGCCGGTCGTGGTTCGACGCTGCCGCGGCGCGCTTCAAGGCCACCACCGGCAGCGCCACCGCCGACGCCCTGCCGGCCCGGGCGGCCTTCCTGCAGATCATGGGCAGCCTGGCCGGCAAGTGGCCCCACAGCATGACGCTGCAGCCCGGCGGCGTGGCCCGCGCGCCCCAGACCGCCGAGCGGTTGCGGGTCTTCGCGGCGCTGCGGGAGTTCCGCGGCTGGCTGGAGCGCCACCTCTTCGGCGACCGGCTGGAGGCCATCGCCGGCATCGACTCGGTCGCCGCGTTGCGCCGCTGGATGGATGCGCGGCCCGCCACGGGCAGCGACTTCCGGCTGTTCCTGGCCATCGCCGACGACCTGCAGCTGGCCCAGGTCGGGCGCGCCACCGACCGCTTTCTCAGCCACGGCGCCTATCCGAAGGACGCCGGCTGGCTCTTCCCCCGCGGCGTGCTGGATCTGCCGGCCGGCGCGCTGCAGCCTTTCGCGCCGGCCGACGTAGTCGAGGACGTCTCCCACGCCTGGCTGGAGGCCGATGTGCCGCGCCATCCGTCCGAGGGCGACACCCGCCCGGTGGAACACAAGGACGGCGCTTACACCTGGTGCAAGGCGCCGCGCTGGCAGGGGCAGGTGGCCGAATGTGGCGCCCTGGCCCGCCAGGTGGTGGCCGGCCACCCGCTGATCCGCGAGCTGGTGATGGAGCACGGCGGCAACGTGGCGAGCCGCGTGATCGCCCGGCTGCTGGAGTTGGCGCTGGTGGTGCCGGCGATGGAGCTGTGGTTGAAGGCCCTGGACGACGGTCCGTTCTGCGAGCAGACGGTGCTCCCCGCCGACGGTCGGGGCTGCGGGCTGGTGGAGGCCGCCCGGGGCGCGCTGGGCCACTGGCTCACGGTGCGCGGCGGTCACATCGTGCGCTACCAGCTCATCGCGCCGACTACCTGGAACTTCTCGCCCCGCGACGCCGCCGGCATACCCGGCGCTCTGGAGCAGGCGCTGGTCGACCTGCCGGAGGCCGAGCCGCTGCTGGTGCAGCACGTGGTGCGGAGTTTCGATCCTTGCATGGTGTGCACCGTCCACTAGTTTTCGCGTTCGCCCACCCGCCTCGGGTGAGTGGTCTGCGCAGACGAGTCTGACTTCAGCGGCGTTGCCTTCCGGTGAATCGTGCCCGACCTTCCGGGTGCCGACGTCGGCGGGAGGCTCATCGACATCGATGCCCGCTGACCCACACCGACCCTGTCCGCAATCCATCGAGGGGGTCGCCGCCACCCTCATGCCGACACATTTTGAGGCGACGTCGGCTTGGCCGAAGCCGAAATCGATGAGTGCTCATGCCCGCGTGGGGTTGGCTGCATCCCCGTAGGGGGTTGGATTTCATCGACGTCGGGTGGGGTTTCGTCGAAGCCGGGTGGGCCGACATCGGCTTCGACGTGCCATCACCCGTGCTCTGCGGGCGGTTTCCCAGCTGCGCCTGCGGCCCACCCCCAGCGGGCGTTTCCGCCTGCCGTCAGCGGAGCAGGAGAGGTCGAGGCCGCGGGCCCGGGATGTCAGCGCTCCTCCATCCGCCCGCCGAAGCGGTTGCGCGGGCCGTCGCCGCCGCGTGGCTGGGGCTGGGCCTGGGGTTGCTGAGGCTGAGGCGGCGGGGTGAAGCGGTTTTCCTGCCGCGGCGGCTGCGGTGGCTGGATTTGTGGGGCGACGGGCGCGGGGGCCGGCGCCGGCACGGGCGTGAACCGGGGCGGAGCAGGCTGCTGTTGGGCGCCGTCGTTGCGCCGCTCGCGGTTGTCGTCGAGGCGTGGATTGAAGCTCCGGCCGGGTTCCTGGTGGAACTGGGGTGGTTGCTGCGGCGCCGGCGTGGGCGCGGCCTGGGGCCGGTCGCCACGGTTGAAATCCCGGCGCGGCGGCTGGTCATTGCCACGCCAGCGCTCGTCGCGCCGGTCGTCCCTTCGTTCTTCACGCCAGTCGTCACGGGGTTGAGGCACGCCCGGCTGCTGCCAGCGCGGCGGGTAGGGCGCCTGCCAGCCGCCATGGGGGCGGGGCGGGGGTGGGATGAAGCGCGGCGCGGGCGGCGGAAGCTGGCGCCAGCGGTATTCGTCGAACCACGGTTGGTGGCGGTAATGGCGGCCCCAATAGTCGCCGATGAAGAAGGTGACGAGGGGAATCCCCAGGGACGGCCCGTAATCCGGCACCGGCAGGGCGTTGCCCATCCAGCCGTAGGCCAGGCTCGGCCCGTAGGCCCAGCCGCGCAGGCCGTCCTGCAGCATCACGTCGCACCACATGTAATCTGCCAGACAGCCGACGACGCTCACCTCCAGTCCAGGATAGACGGTGGCGAGCACAGGGTAGTCGGGCGCCGGGCCGGCGAAGAGCTGGGCCGGCTGGGTGATGATCGCGTTCTGCGCGGCGGCAGTGAGGGGCAGGAGCAGGGCGGCGCTCCCCGCCAGGGCGGCGAAGGGGCGGCGCAGGGCAGACAGGCTGGGCATGGCGGTTCCCGTAGGTGATCGACCTGCCCGAAGCGGTGGCAGGCAGTGGCATCTTAGTGGGGCGGCGGGGCGCCGTCGCCTTCCTTGTGTAAGCGCAGGTTTCACGATCCGCGTCGGCGTGTGGAGGGGCTGTCGTCCCCCTGTCGGGTGGTCAAGTCGGCTGGGGTGGCGCCGTTGAATCAGGCAAGTCGCTGCCTTTCGAGGAATCCGCCATGAAAATCGCTTCCGCCGATCTGAACCTTTCCGCCGCCTACCTGAGCACGAGCAGGACGGAGGTGGCGGAACGCCTGCGGGCCTGGGTGGGCGCGCGCCCGACGGACGATGCCGACCGCCCGACACCCCGCAGTGTGGTGGTTTCCAACGCGGCCCGCCAGGCGCTAGATCTCGACAACAGCGCTGCCACCGAAGCCGCTGGAAAGATCGACGGCGAGGAGGCCGACATCGACCCGCGGCTGGCGCTCATCAAGTCTATCGTCGAGATGATGACCGGCCGGCGCATCGAGGTGATGTCGATGACCGACATGGCGACCGACCTGTCAGCCGGGCAGGCTGCCGCGCCGCCGCCCGACTTTGGCATCGAGTATGACCGCAGCGAAACCCGCGAGACCTTTGAAGCCAGCACCTTCGAGGCGAGCGGCACGATCCGCACCGCCGACGGCAAGGACATCAATTTCAGCGTTGGCCTGTCCATGAGCCGCAGCGAGACCGAAACCAGCAGCGTGAGCCTGCGCGCCGGCAACGCGGCGGTGAGCAAGGACCCGCTGGTGATCAACTTTGGCGGCAATGCGGCGAGTCTCACCAGCCAGCGCTTCCGCTTCGACCTGATGGGCAATGGCAAGGACGTGGACATGCCACTTCTCGCCAGCGGCAGTGGCTTTCTGGTGCTGGACGCGGTGGGCGCGGGCAAGGTGCAATCCGGCCGCCAGCTGTTCGGCCCGGCGAGCGGCGACGGCTTTGCCGATCTGGCCAGGTACGACAGCGATGGCAACGGCTGGATCGACGAAGCCGACCCGGTGTTCGGCCGGCTGGGCGTATGGACGCCCGACGCGGAAGGCGGCGGCGATGTGGCCAGCCTGGGCGAGCGCGGCGTGGGGGCGGTTTACCTCGGCCGCAGTGCCACGCCCTTCACCCTCAAGGACGGCGGGGCCGAGCTGGGCGCGGTGCGCAGCTCGGGCCTGTGGGTGAGTGAGGATGGGGCCGTGGGCACCGTCCAGCAGGTGGATGTGAACGTGTAGCGCAGGCGCGTCAGGCCGCAGGCGAGGTCTTGGCGACGAAGCCGGCGGGCACCGGCGCCGCCTTGCGCTGCTGGTAGTCGAAGAAGATGATCCCGGTCTTGCCCCGGGCCACCTCGCGGCCGCTGGCCTTGTCGGTGGCGCGCCACACCAGGTCGCAGCCGTACTTGTTGAAGTCGTCCGGCGCCATCTCGAAGACCAGCACCTCGCCGTGGAAGGCCTCGGACTTGTACTGTACCGCGGCGTCGGCCACCACGATGCCGACGCCGTCCACGTCCAGCTCGGTGTAGCCCAGCGACTTGAAGAAGCGGACCCGCGCCTCGGACACCAGCGACAGCAGCGCGGCGTTGTCCAGGTGGTGGCCGTAGTTGATGAGGCCGATGTGGATCGGCACCTCGGTGGAAAACGCGAAGCGGTCGGGCAGTTCGATCTTGATGCGGGCCATGGGGGCGATCTCGGCGGAAGTCGGAAAGCGCCGATTATGGCACCTTGGCCGGCGATTGCCGGCGGCGGTGGGGGCGGGCAGAATGAGTTGCCTGTCCTGCCCGGAGCCCATCGTGGAACGCTTCACCATCTCGCTAGACGAAGACCTGGCCCGCGCCTTCGACGCGCTGATCGCCACGCGGGGCTACTCGAACCGCTCGGAGGCGGTGCGCGACATCCTGCGTGCCCAGCTCGAACAGAGCCGCCTGGCCCGGGAAGAGGCGCCCCACTGCATCGCCAACCTTTCGTATGTGTACAACCACCACGAGCGGGAACTCGCCGAGCGCGTCACCCACGACCAGCACGAACACCACGACCTCTGCGTGGCCACGCTCCATGCGCATCTCGATCACGATAACTGCATGGAGAGCGTGATCCTGCGCGGGCCCACCGCCCAGGTGCGGGCCTTCGCCGAGGCGCTGATCGCCAAGCCCGGCGTGCGCCACGGGGCGCTCAACCTGGTCACTGCGGATTACCGCAACCAGCCCCATCGTCACGACCACGGCGACGGCGCGCACAGTCATGCTCACCCGCATCCCCACGGCCACTACCGGCCCCGCTCGTAAGCGATGGCCAAGCCCGAGCGTCCGCTGCCCGATTCTTCCGCCCTGCTGGCTGCTGCGCCGGAGGGGCTGGGCGAGGGTGCCTGGATCGACGTGATCCAGAAGATGGATGCGGTGTATTCCGATCTCCTTCAGTACGAAGTCGCCCTCGAGGAGAAGAACGCCAAGCTGGAGGAGAGCCAGGGCTTCATCCTGTCGGTGCTCACCTCGATCTCGGACATTCTGGTGGTGTGCGACCGCAGCGGGCGGATCGACGACGTGAACCGCTCGCTGGAAGTCTTCACCGGCCGTTCGGTGGAGAGCCTGCGCGGCACCCTGTTCTTCGACCTGCTGGCCGATCCGGCGGCGGTGGAGGTGGCCAAGGGCCTGTTCGCCCTGCGCAGCGACGCGCCGGTGCACGACTGCGAGCTGGCCCTGCGCGCGGCCGATGGCTCGGCGGTGCCGGTGTCGCTCAACTGCACGCCGCGCTATTCGTCGGTGGGCAAGTCGCTGGGCGTGGTGGTCACCGGCAGGCCGGTGGGCGAGCTGCGCAAGGCGTACTCGGCGCTGCGTCAGGCCCACGACGACCTCAAGCGCACCCAGCAGCAGCTGCTCCATTCCGAGAAAATGGCATCGCTGGGGCGGTTGGTGGCCGGCGTCGCCCACGAACTCAACAATCCCATCAGCTTCATCCTCGGCAACACCCACGCGCTGCGCCGCTACGCCTCCCGGCTGGAGGAGTACCTCGCCGCCGTCCATGCCGGCGGCGTGCCAGACGATATCCAGGCCCTGCGCGAGCGCCTGCGCATTGATCGCATCCTGGGCGATCTCGATCCGCTGATCGAAGGTACCATCGAAGGCGCCGAGCGCACCCGCGACATCGTCGATGGCCTCAAGCGCTTCTCTGCGCTGGACCGGGACGAGAGCAGTCGCTTCGAGCTGGGCGCCGTGGTGGAGCGCTCCGTCACCTGGGTGAGCAAGGCCGCGCCGGAGCGTTTCGAGGTGACGGTGGACATCCCCGACAGCCTGCCGGTGGTCGGCGCCTCTGGCCCGATGCAGCAGGTGGTGATGAACCTTGTCCAGAATGCCGCCGATGCCACCGCCGGCCAGTCCATCGCCAGCCTGGAGATTTCCGGCCGCGTCGAGGGCGATTCTGCGGTGCTGCGTTTCCACGACAACGGCCCCGGCATCGACGCCCGCCATCTGCCGCACATCTTTGATCCCTTCTTCACCACCAAGCCGGTGGGGCGGGGCACCGGGCTCGGGCTGTCGATCAGCTACGGGATCGTCGAGCGCCACGGCGGTATGCTGCAGGCCGGCAACCATCGTGATGGCGGTGCCGAGTTCGTGCTGCGCCTGCCGCTGGCTGGAAACCCGGCTGCCTGATTGGTGCTGCCGCTGGTCATCGTCTGATCGGCAGGCTGTCAGCGCCGGCCGTTTTGGCGGGCCCAAAGGCTTGGCATGGATGTTGTATGCACTAAAATCATTTGTTCATACGCGCATCCGGGAAACCGCCATGACCGCCCTGCCTGCCGACGGACTTGCTCTCGTCCTGCTGGTCTTCGTCTTTGGTGTGAAGCACGGCTTCGATGCCGACCACCTCGCTACCATTGACGGTCTGACCCGCTTCAACGCCCGCGCCAACCCGCGTTGGGCGCGCTTTTGCGGCACGCTGTTCTCCCTCGGTCACGGCTCGGTGGTGATCGCCATCGCGCTGGCGGTCAGCTTGCTCTCGCACCACTGGACGACCCCGGAATGGCTCGAAGTCTCGGGCGTGTGGATCTCCATCGGTTTCCTCACGCTGCTGGGCGTGCTCAATCTGCGTGCGGTGCTGGCCGCCGAAGCGCACGAAATGGTGCAACCGGTCGGGCTCAAGGGGCGCTGGCTGGGGCGTCTCGGTCGCGTCGCCCACCCGGCGGGTGTGGCGCTGGTGGGCGCGTTGTTTGCGCTGTCCTTCGACACGGTGAGCCAGGCCGCGCTGTTTGCGGTGGCTGGCGTGCAGGCCGGTGGCGCGGCCCACGCAGTGGGGCTGGGACTCACCTTCATGCTCGGCATGCTGCTGGCGGATGGCGCCAACGGCTTCTGGATCGCCCGGTTGATCGCCCGGGCCGACGACACTGCGCGCATCGCATCCCGGGTGATGGCGCTGGCGGTCGGTGGCATGAGTCTGCTCGTGGCGGCCTGGGGCGCCGCTCGGATGGCGCTGCCCGGCGTCGAGGCATGGGGCGAGGGCAAGGAGCTGGCGCTGGGGGGCGCGGTGATCGGGGTGATTTTCGTGAGCTTCATCCTGGGCATCCATCTGGCCCGTGATCCGGCACCGGAGGCGGTGGGCTGAAGCCGCTGTTTTTTTCGTGTCGCAGTAAGATGAATAAAGTTTTCTGCTTAATTGCGTGGGCGGTCGTGCCGGGCGCAATGGCCGGCGGCGTGCCGACGCTCGAGACGGTTGACGTGCAGGCCGGAAGCGCTGACCTGATCGGCATCGCCGCCAGCGCCACCGAGGGCACGGTGAGCGGCAGGCAGCTGGAAAACCGCCCGCTGCTACGCCCGGCTGAAGTACTCGAGACGGTGCCTGGCTTGGTCGTTTCCCAGCACAGCGGCGACGGCAAGGCCAACCAGTACTACCTGCGTGGCTTCAACCTCGACCACGGTACCGACTTCGCCACCTGGCTGACGGGCATGCCCATCAACCTGCCCACCCAGGCCCACGGTCAGGGTTACACCGATCTGAACTTCCTGATTCCCGAGCTCGTTTCTGCCGTGCGCTACCGCAAGGGGCCGTACCACGTGGCGGACGGGGATTTTTCGGCGGCTGGCTCTGCGCGGCTGGATTACCATCGCAGCCTGCCGGCAGACTTCGTGCACATCGAGCGGGGCCAGCATCACTACAACCGGCTCCTGGCGGCCGGTTCACGACAGCTCGCCGACGGCGGGCCGATGCTGCTGGGCGCCTTCGAGGCTGCCTACAACAACGGGCCGTGGGCCGAGCGGGAGAATCTGCGCAAGCTGAATGGCGTGCTGCGCCTGTCCTCCGGTAGCGCTGACAATGGCTGGGCGGCGACGCTGATGGCCTTCGAATCCCGTTGGTCGGCGACCGATCAGGTGCCCCTGCGGGCCGTGGAGCAGGGGATGATCGGCCGTTTCGGCAGCCTCGACCCCAGCAGCGGTGGCCGCACCCGCCGCGCGAGCCTCTCCGGCGAATGGGCCGCAAGCGACGCCCGTGGCCCCAGCCGGGTGAACGCCTATTTCATCGACTATGGCCTCGACCTGTTTTCCAACTTCACCTATGCGATGGACGATCCGCTGCGGGGCGACCAGTTCGAGCAGGTGGATCGTCGCCAGATCGTCGGTGGTGGCGCCAGTCGCACCTGGTTTGCAGACTGGGCGGGCCGTCCGCTGGAGCTGACCGTCGGCAGCCAGCTGCGCCATGACCACATCGGCCAGGTCGGGCTGTTCCTCACCCAGGCCCGGCAGCGCCATGCGCAGGTGCGCAGCGACAAGGTGGATCAGACCAGCGTTGGGGTGTATGGCGAAGCCCAGATTCAGGTGCTGGAAAAGCTGCGCGCCACCTTCGGGCTGCGTGCCGACGAGTACCGCTTTCAGGTGACGGGTGACGGCACGCCCATCGGTACCGCCAACAGTGGCCGGGCGGATGCCTTTCTGGCTGCGCCCAAGTTTGGCCTCGTCGCCGGCCCGTGGGCAAATACCGAGGTCTACGCCAATTACGGCCACGGTTTTCACAGCAACGACGCCCGAGGCTCGACGATCCGCGTGAATCCCGATCCGCGCAGTGCGGACTTTGGCAGCCCGGTTGCCCGGGTCCAGCCGCTGGTGCGTGCCCGGGGTGGCGAAGTGGGCGTGCGGAGCGCGCCCGCGGCCGGCTGGGTGACGACGCTGGCCTTGTGGCGGCTCGACATCGCCTCCGAGTTGCTGTTCGTGGGTGACGCCGGCATCACCGAGCCGAGCCGGCCGTCCCGCCGTCAGGGCGTGGAGTGGACCAACCTGTGGATGCCGCTGCCCGGCGTGAGCGTCGATGCGGATCTGTCGGTGTCGAACGCGCGTTTTCGGGATGCGGAGGCGGATGGAGCGAGGATCCCCGGCGCGGCTGGGGTGGTCGCGTCGGTCGGGGTCGGATTCGATCCGGGGGGGCGCTGGTTTGGCGGGCTGCGCCTGCGACATTTTGGCGCGCGCCCGCTGATCGAGGACAACTCGGTACGATCGGCGCCTTCGACCTTGACCCATCTTAAGGTAGGCTTCCGCCTGGACAGGAAAATCACCCTGTCGCTGGATGTGCTCAACCTCTTCAACCGCCGGGTGAGCGACATCGATTACTACTACGAGTCCCAATTGAAGGTCGAAAGTCTCCCCGTCGCCGACATCCACGCCCACCCCTCGGAGCCCCGCAGCCTACGGCTCGGCCTGCGTGTGACGCTGTGATCCCCGATCGCAGCCTGGTGATGGCGGTGGGCGCTTCCCTGTGCGTCCATGCGATGGCGCTCGGCATGGGTGGCGGCTTGAAGTCGCCGGTCGCACAGCCGCCGCGCCTGCTCGAAGCCAGGCTGACGCAGGAAGTCCTGCCCGAGAAAATCCCTGCAAGGCCCCCCGTCGAGCCGCCGCGTCCCCAGTCGCGTCCCCACAAGGTCGCGCCGGCTGAAACAGCGCACCCGCCGAAAACCATCGCCCGGCCGGAACCGGTGGTGCCCCAGCAGCGTCTGGTGGCCGAGGCCCGGACCGATCACCCTGCGCCGTCCATTGCCACCGCCCCGGCGCCTGCGTCGGCCGCGACGGCCAGCCAGACGACAGCTCCCGCACCGGTGGCCGTGGCACCCGTTGCCGCTGCGGTGAGCTATTCACCTCCGAGCTTTGGCGCGCGGTATCTCGACAACCCCAAGCCCGGCTATCCGATGATCGCCCGCCGCCGCGGGCTGGAAGGCACCGTGCGCCTGGACGTTCGTGTGTCGGCGGAAGGAATTCCGGTTGCCGTGAAAGTACGCGAAAGCGGTGGCCATGAATCCCTCGACGAGGCGGCAGTCACTGCCGTGTGGCACTGGCGCTTTGTGCCCGCGCGGCGCGGCGGCGAGGCGGTGGAGGCCTCCGTCGTGGTGCCGATCCGCTTCCGCCTGGGCAACGAAGACGCCGGCTGATCAGCGCGTGTCCGACGCCAGTTCGTCCAGGTCGGCTTCGCTCAGACCGAACTCTTCCGCCACGTCGTCGGCCCAATCCGCCCAGTCCGGCGACGCGCCGTCCCGCACGCGTCGCCCGGCCGCCAGGAGCAGCGCCAGTCGCCGCGCCTCATCGCCCAGCCGTCGCGCCAGTTTTGGATCGTGGTGGGCGCGGATTGCTTCGCAGACGCTCACCGGCAGCTTCCAGTTGCGCGCCACCAGGTAACCCGCCGCGGTGTGGTCGGTGCCGCTGAGGGCATCCAGCGCTCGTGCGCCGGCTTCGAGCGTCGGCCCGTCGCCGACAAGAAGGGGAGTGTGCTGGGGAGATCTACGCAGCACCACGGCGATCCCCGCGTCCTGCATCAGGCCCGCGAGATAGGCCGTGTCGGCGAGCGATTTGAAGCGCGTCGCCCGCGCGACCGCGAAACTGCAGTCCGCAGCCCGTGCGCAGCTTGACCAGATCGCGTCAACAACACGCCCGTCGAGCCCATCGCTCTGGCCTCTGAGCGCAACGCTCGCGGCCGTTGCCAGCGTTCGCGTTCGGCCAAGCATGGCGATCGCCTCCTGGGCCGAGCGGGGGGCGCTGCGTGGGCGGAAGACTGGTGAATTGGCGACCCGCAGCAGTGCGCCGGTGATCGCCGGGTCCTGACTGACCGCCTGGGCCATTTCCCGCGGGCCGGCGTCCTCGTCCGCGGCCGCGGCACGCAGGCGCAGGAAGCCCGGTCCCGGTGCGGGCAGCACGACGCCGCTAGCCAGAACGGCATCCACCAGCAAATCCTTGTCCATTGACATGCTTGTTCCGACAACGTGATAGTCAAAACCGATTAGAGCACAGTCAATCAAAGAAAAACGACGATTGTGTTTGACAACCATTGGGGCTGTGCCTACAATGCGCAGCTTCTCGCTTGGAGGGGTTCCCGAGCGGTCAAAGGGATCAGACTGTAAATCTGACGGCACTGCCTTCGAAGGTTCGAATCCTTCCCCCTCCACCAACGGTTTGGTTGTTTGCTCCGTCCGTGAGTTACGGTAACGCGAGCGGTGATGTGAGTCGTGCGTTGTATGGCGCGGGTGTAGCTCAATGGTAGAGCAGAAGCCTTCCAAGCTTATGACGAGGGTTCGATTCCCTTCACCCGCTCCAGGTTGCGTGTGTGAGGCCCATGTAGCTCAGTGGCAGAGCACTCCCTTGGTAAGGGAGAGGTCGGCAGTTCAATCCTGCCCATGGGCACCATCGATTCAATGGTGCGGCGTTCAAAGTAGTTTTCCAATTTCCTGATTTTTTTGCGGAGTTGATGATATGGCCAAGGAAAAATTCGAGCGGAAAAAGCCGCACGTAAACGTCGGCACGATTGGTCACGTTGACCACGGCAAGACCACGCTGACCGCTGCAATCACGACCGTTCTGTCGCGCAAGTTCGGCGGCG
>JAYRYA010000017.1:85157-88939 GCA_041917255.1 Zoogloea sp. | reverse complement strand
TTGGGCAGGGCGTCACGCAGGTGCTGGGCGTAGCCGACCACATAGGCCGCCCGGGGCTCGGCGGCCAGCCGGCCCTGGGCGTCGTTGGCGCCGGCCCCGGGCTTGAAGGTCTTGAGCCGGGCCTCAAAGCCGTACTGGGTGCGGTGGGCTTCGTCGGCAATGACCACGATGTTGTGCCGGTCGGAGAGCAGGGGAAAGACATCCTCGTCCTCGCCCGGCATGAACTTCTGGATCGTGGCAAACACGATGCCGCCGGACGGGCGCTTGGCCAGGAGCCGGCGCAAGTCCTGCCGGGTGCCGGCCTGCACCGGCTGCTCGCGCAACAGATCCTGGGCCAGCGAGAACACGCCGAAGAGCTGGCCGTCCAGGTCGTTGCGGTCGGTGATGACCACGATGGTGGGGTTCTCCATTGCCGTGGCCTGCATCACCCGGGCGGCGAAGCAGGTCATCGTGATGCTCTTGCCGCTGCCCTGGGTGTGCCACACCACGCCACCTTTATGAGAGCCGCCGGGGCGCGAGGCCGCAATCACCTGCTGGATCGCCGCCCGCACCGCGTGGAATTGGTGGTAGCCGGCGATCTTCTTGACCAGCCCACCATCGTCCTCAAAAAGCACGAAGTAGCGCAGGTAATCGAGCAGCAGCGCCGGGGCGAGCGCGCCGCGGATCAGGGTCTCCAGCTCGTTGAACTCGCCCAGCGGGTCGAGCCTGACGCCGTCGATGGTGCGCCACTGCATGAAGCGCTCGGCATCGGCCGACAGGGATCCCATGCGGGCATCCGAGCCGTCGGAGATCACCAGCACCTCGTTGTACTGGAACAGGTCGGGCGTCTGGGCCTTGTAGGTCTGGAGCTGCTCGAAGGCCTTCCAGATGTCGGCGTTGGCGTCGGCCGGGTTCTTCAGCTCAATGACCACCAGGGGCAGGCCATTCACGAAGAGCACGATGTCCGGCCGGCGAGTGTGGTGCGGGCCCTTCACGGTGAACTGGTTGGTGGCCAGCCACTCGTTGTTCGATGGATCGGCCCAGTCGATCAGGCGGGCAGAGTCGCCCAGGGTTTCGCCGCCACGCTGCACCTCGACCGGCACGCCGGTGATCAGCAATTGATGAAACCGCCGGTTGGCCGACAGCAGCGCGGGGATGCCCAGGTCGCGCACCTGCTGGAGCGCGTCTTCCCGCGCCGCGGTGGTGAGCTGCGGGTTGAGGCGGGCGATGGCCGCGCGCAGGCGCTCCACCAGCAGCACCTGCTGGTAGCTGCTGCGCTCGGGGCGCGCGCCGTCCGGGGCTAGCTCCGGCCCGCGGAGCGGTGTGTAACCGACGTCGGCCAGCCAGCCGAGGGCTTCGTGTTCGAGCTGGTCTTCGGTCATGGAGAGACCTGCAGTCAGCGGGCTTTCGCCCCCCGTGCAGGCTTGATCGGAACTTGCGGGGCGTCACTGACGAGCTTGCCGTTCAGGGAATACCAATTGGGGATACCCAGTTGCCGATTCCGGGTTTGCGCCTCGCGCACGGCCTGATTGCCGATACGAACCAGCTCCGCGGACCAGCGTTCAGTGTTAGCCGTTTTCATGTTCACCACCGTTGATAAAGCACTGGAACGCGTTCCAGACCTGGCTATCGTAGATCGTCCACGCATCCCCTGTCGATTCTGCAACCGGCAGGAACGACTCGCCGCCATTGAATACGAGCAGGCAGCGATCTGCATGGGGGCGATACTGTTGCCAGAAGACCGGAAAGACCCGTTCAAAGCGTCGCCACACATCTTCCTCCGGGTTGCTCATGGGCGTGCGCTTTCCAGTTCGGCCTGTGCTTCTGGCAGGCGAAGCTGGCCGGAGATCAGGCGGGGGAGCAGGGTGTCGCGGAGGGTGGCGAGGGTTTGGGCTTGGGCGTGGTTGGCCTGGATTCGTTGCCACAGCGGGGCAACAAATCCATCAAATGCAGCCTTGATGCCGGCTGGCGGATTGAGTACTTGATAGTGCGGAAACTCTTTCAGGGCGATCCGATTTACGGTGGCGCCATGGATCGTGTGCTTTTCCAGTAGGCGCTGGAAAGGAGGCGCGACGAACTGATGGAACCAGAAATGCCCATGCCCTCCGCTGGTCCTTGGGCGGATGAGTGCCAGGCGGCGACCCAGGCAGCAACGGAGATTCTCTGGTATCAAGGCGAAGAAGCCCAGTGTGGCTTCGTAGCTGAAAACAATGTCGCCGGCCCGGGGCGTAACCCGTCGGGTCCATTGAGCGAAGTCGCTTTCAGCGATGTGCCGAATGTCGGACAGGTCGAGCGTGCTACCCGTCAGGTTTTTGATACCAAGGAAAACCGGTCCATCGTTGGCTTCGGGTGGTGTCGCGTGAGGGCCATCGTAGATGCCCTCAACAACGCCACCGACGGGCATAACTTTCCATCCCTTCGGCACCAACCCCAGCTCCGACTCCTCGAACCCATCCGGAAACAACGCCGCCGTCGCATCAATCATCCCTTCCGGGGCGAGCCCTTGCTGCCTGGCGCGGACGGGGTCGAAGTCGACGAACCAGGACTTGAACAGCGCCTGGGCGATGGTTTCGAGGGTGGTGTTGGTTTCGCGCAGGAGTGCGATGCGGTCGTCGAGGGTTCCAAGCAGAGTTGCAATCTCGCATTGAACCGAAAGTGGAGGTATTCGAAGCTCAAAAAGCGGTATTTCACGGCACTTCAGGCTATCGAACACAGCCCCCACATTGATGTACTTGCCAACCTGCTCCCACCAGTCAGGGCCACGTACAAGCCACCTTAGAAACGGAGGATGCATACACTGGCCGTCTGCTCTCAGCACAACCAGATTTTGGCCGATCGCACATTCAAACTTGGCTGGAACGACAGCGCTGTCACCCGAGCTACAGCGACGAACAACGATTACATCGTGCTCTTGCGGTTTCAGCTTCTTGGTCCATTCGATGAAGTCGGTTGCAGAGATTCGCCGAACACCATCTAGCTGGATGTGCCCATCCCTAAGCTGTGGAATCGCTATGTAGGGGTACCCCTCTTCAGCCGCAGAGGGTGTACGGTGGTCACAATCAATCAGTGTGACTCCTGCCTCGCGCAGAGTCATCTTCGGCCAAGCGTCCTCAGAACTCATACCCCAGCCCCCCCAACTTCTTCCGGATCAAGGCATCCAGCTCCGCCCCCTTCGCCATCTGCTCCCCCAGCTTTTCGGTGAGCGAGCGCATCTTGTCGGCAAAGGCTTCGTCGTCGTCCTCCACCGCCTCGGCGCCCACGTAGCGGCCGGGGGTGAGCACATGGCCGTGCCCGCCAATCTCGGCGAGCGCAACGCTGCGGCAGTAGCCGGGCTGGTCGGCGTAGTCGCCTTCTTCACCGCGCCAGGCGGCGACGGTGGCGGCGATGCGGGCTATCACGTCGTCGGTCAGCTCGGCCTGCACCCGGCTGATCATGCGGCCCAGCTTGCGGGCGTCGATGAACAGCACCTCGCCGGGGCGGGCGGTCTTCTTTTTGGCCAGAAACCACAGGCAGGCGGGGATCTGGGTGTTGAAGAAGAGCTGGCCGGGCAGGGCGATCATCACTTCCACCACGTCGGCCTCCACCATCGCGGCGCGGATCTGGCCCTCGTTGTTCTGGCTGGAGCTCATGCTGCCGTTGGCGAGCACGATGCCGGCGCGGCCGGTGGGCGCAAGGTGATGCAGCATGTGCTGGAGCCAGGCGTAGTTGGCGTTGCCCTGGGGCGGGTCGCCATACAGCCAGCGGGGGTCGCCCTCCAGGCTGCCGTGCCACCAGTCGCTGATGTTGAAGGGCGGGTTGGCGAG
>JAYRYA010000017.1:0-85147 GCA_041917255.1 Zoogloea sp. | reverse complement strand
GATCGGGGTGCTGGTTGCGGGTGAAGGTGTCGGCGGGCTCCTTGCCCAGGTTGAAGTCGATGCCGCGGATGGCGAGGTTCATCGCGGCGAGGCGCCAGGTGGTGGGGTTGGATTCCTGCCCGTAGATGGACACGTCGCCCAGCTTGCCGCCGTGGGCCTCGATGAACTTTTCGGACTGCACGAACATGCCGCCGGAGCCGCAGCAGGGGTCGTAGACCTTGCCGTGGTGGGGCGCGAGCACGGCGACGAGGGTCTTGACGATGCTGGCCGGGGTGTAGAACTGGCCACCCTTCTTGCCCTCGGCGCTGGCGAACTGGCCGAGGAAGTATTCGTACACCTGGCCCAGCACGTCGCGGGCGGCGCCGGGGTCGTCGCCAAAGCCGATGGTGGAGACGAGATCCACCAGCTCGCCGAGCTTGCCGTCGGGCAGCTGGGCGCGGCCGTAGCGCTTGTCGAGGATGCCCTTGAGCTTCGGGTTTTCCTGTTCGATGACGGTGAGCGCTTCGTCGATGCGCTTGCCGATGTCGGTCTGCTTGGCGGCGGCGCGGAGCTGCTCCCAGCGGGCGGCCTCGGGTACCCAGAAGACGTTGACCTCTTTGTAGTAGTCGCGGTCTTCCAGTTCATCCGCGAGCATCTCGTCGTCGCATTCGTGCAGAAAGTAGTCGTCGGCTTCGTCGAGGAAGCGACGGGTCAGCTCGGCCCGGCGGGCGGCGAAGGTGTCGGAGACGTATTTGAGGAAGATGAGGCCCAGCACCAGGTGCTTGTATTCGGCAGCGTCCATGTTGGCGCGCAGCTTGTCGGCTGCCGCCCAGAGGGTCTTCTTGATGTCGTCGAGCATGGGGATGCGAGGGTGAGACGTTGGTCGGGGCCGCGGCGCGGCGGCCCGGAAATGGCAGGTAGGTTACACCGGGCGCAGCGCTGGCGCCCAACGGGCACGCGGCGTCGGTGGAGGGCGCTACAGCCCCCGCGCCCACGCCGGCCGCAGGTGGGCGCCGCCCGGTTCGGCAATCGCCTGGCGCACTTGCGCAAGCAGGCGTTCCTTGTCGGCGCCCAGCGTGCCCTTGAGCACCAGCCAGTTGCTGGCGTGGTCGGAGCGGAACACGGTGCGGCGCAGCTCCAGCTGGCTGAGGAAGCGTTCCATCTCGTGGAAGAGGCCCGGCTGATCGAGCGGTTCCCATTCCGCAAAGCGCTCGCGGAAGCGCGCTTCGCCCTTGGGGAAGCTCACCACCAGCGTCGACAGGTACTCCGGCTGGGTGGCGTTGGCGAGGCGGGCGGAGTTGTCGGCGTGCTGGGCGGAATACACCTGCCCGCCCAGACCGTTGAGGATCATCACCGAGCGGGTGATGCCGGCCGCGCCGAGCTTGTCCAGTGCGCTGCGAGTGGAGTCGAAGGTCTCGCCCTTGTTCACCTTTTCGAGCACCGTGTCGTCGCCCGATTCGGCGCCCAGATAGACCATCGCCAGCCCGGCGGCGCGGAGCTGGGCGAGCTCTTCCACGCTCTTCTTCTTGAGGTTGCGCGCCAGGCAGTAGCTGGAGACGCGATGCACCGCTGGCATGTGCTGGCGGATGGCATCGAGGATGGCCAGCAGGCGGCGGGTGGGGAGTACCAGCGCGTCGCCGTCGGCCAGGAAGACGCGGCGGATCTGGTCGCCATACAGCTGCCCGGTGCGGCGGATGCTCTCCAGCACCTCGTCCTCGCTGCGGGCGCGGAAGGCCTTTTGCGGGGCGGTGTACATCTCGCAGAAGGTGCAGTGGTTCCAGGAGCAGCCGTCGGTGACGGGCAGGATCAGCGATTGGGCTTCGGAGGGCGGGCGGAAGACGGGTTCGACGTAGCGGATGGGGATGCTGGACATGGGGCGGGCCTTTGCTGCGGTGCAGTCGATGAGGCTACCATCGGACGACGGGATTGCGGAGGTGCAGGATGAAGGACGGCGCGTCGTGTTCGGCGGGTTGCGGCTGCGGGCCGCAGGGTGGGGTGTCGGCCCAGGTGCCGGCCGGCGAGCCGGCGGCGGGCGCGGCGCGCTTCCGGTCGACCTTCCGGGTGCCGGGCATGGACTGCCCGTCGGAGGAGGTGCAGATTCGCGCCGCGCTGGGCGGGTTGGCCCAGGGGCTGCGCTTCGATCTGCCGGGCCGCACGCTGGTGGTGGATCACGCGGTGCCGGTAGGCGTGGTGCTGGGGCGGCTGAAGAAGCTGGGGATGGGCGCCGAGCTGGCCGGTAGCGGCCCGGCGGAGGAGGTCCTGCCGATGGCACCGCAGACCGATCCGGCCGCCGAGCGGCGCAGCCTGGGGTGGCTGCTGGCGATCAATGCCGTGATGTTCGTGGTCGAAGCGGTGGCGGGCTGGTGGGCGGAGTCGTCGGGCCTCCTGGCCGACGGGCTCGACATGTTTGCCGATGCGGCAGTGTATGGCACGGCGCTCTACGCGGTGGGGCGCGGCGCCGGCATTCAGGCGCGGGCGGCGCGGCTGGCGGGCTGGTTGCAGGTGCTGCTGGCGCTGGGCCTGTTTGCCCAGGTGGCCGAGCACATCCTGCACGGCGCAGTGCCGCTGGCGGGGGCGATGATGGGCGTGTCGGTGTTGGCGCTGGTGGCCAACGTGGCCTGTCTGCTGTTGGTGGCGCGCCACCGGGACGGCGGCGCCCACATGAAGGCGAGCTACATCTTCTCGGCCAACGACGTGCTGGCCAACCTGGGGGTGATCGTCGCCGGTCTGCTGGTGGCGTGGACCGGCGCCCAGTGGCCCGACTGGCTGATCGGCAGCCTCATCGGGGCGATGGTGCTGGCGGGGGCGGTGCGGATTCTGCGCCTCCCTGCCTGACCAGAGGCCACAGGGCGACGAGGCCGAGCAGCGGGCCGGGCAGCAGGAGCCACGCCACCTGCTCATGCCACTCTGGCCATAGGCGGGTGGTGAGGGCGATGGAGCCCATGGTGATCGCAAAGCCGATGGCGTTCTGGAAGGCCAGCGCGCTGCCGACGATCTCAGGCGGGCAGGCGCGGGCCGAGAGCGCCGAGAAGTGCGGTGAATCCGCGACCACGCTGGCGCCCCACACCAGCATCACCGCGCCCAGCAGCCACTCCGGGCTGCCCTTGAGGAAGGGGTAGATCGCGCAGCACAGGGCCGAAACCGCCATTGCGATGGCCGCCACCCGGGCGCTGCCGATGCGTCGGCTGAGATAGCCGCCCGCCACGCAGCCGGCGGCGCCGATGCCGATCACCGCAAACGACGGGCCGGACACCGCGCCGTGGGTGACCTGCCCCACCAGCAGTGGCACGAGGGTCCAGAAGGCGTAGAGCTCCCACTGGTGGCCGAAATAGCCGCCGGCCGAGGCGCGCAGGCGCGGCTCGAGGAAGGCGAGGATCACCCGGCCCAGGCGCAGGGTGGGCGCGCCGGGCTTGCGCACCAGATGCGGCCCATCGCCCAGCAGCAGGATGAGCCCGGCGGCCAGCACCGCGAGGGCAGACGATACAAGTACGGTGGCCTGCCAGCCAAAACCCGTATCAAAAAAGCGCACGCCGTGGGGTAGCGCGGTGCCGAGGGTGAGCATGCCCACCAGCCACGCCAGCGCCGCGCCAGCCTGCTGGGGCACCCAGCTCACCACCAGTTTCATGCCCAGCGGGTAGACCCCGGCCAGCGCCAGCCCCACGCAGAAGCGTAGCGGCAGCGCGGCGCCAAGGCCGTCGGTCAGCAGCGCGAAGGCGGCGTTGGCCAGCGCCCCGAGCACCGCGCAGATGGCGAAGATGCGGCTCGCCGCAAAGCGGTCGGCGAGCCCGGAGAGGGAGAAGCCGAGCGTGCCGGCGATGAAACCCAGCTGCACCGCGTTGGTGAGCTGGCCCAGATCGGACGGCTGGAGCTGCCAGGCGCGCATGAGATCGGCGCCGGCGCTGTTGGCCGAGAACCACAGGGAGGTGCCGAACAGCTGGGCGACGACGATGAGGGGCAGCGCGGGCAGGCGCATCGTGGGGTCTCCTCCGGGGCGCCGGGTTCGGGCCCGATCTGGTACCGGTTGTGTTGGGGCGGGCCGGGCCCGCAGGGTCAGGCGCGGCGGCCCATGGCCTCGCCCATGCGGATCGCGCGGGCGGGCGACCAGTCGGGGGTGAAGCTGAGGCGCTTCTTGGGGAAGAGCATGACGACGGTAGAGCCGAGCAGGAAGCGGCCCATCTCGTCGCCCTTTTTAAGCGTGACCTGGCCGGGGGCGTAGTCCCATTCCTTGAGGGTGCCGGGGCGCGGCGGGTTGATCTGGCCGTGCCACACGGTGGCCATGCTGCCGACGATGGTGGCGCCCACCAGCACCAGCACGAAGGGGCCGGTCTCGTCGTTCTCGAAGACGCACACCACCCGCTCGTTGCGGGCGAACAGGCCGGGCACGCCGCGGGCAGTGGTGGGGTTGACGGAGAACAGCTCGCCGGGGATGTAGATCATCCGGGTGAGGCGGCCGTCGCAGGGCATGTGGATGCGGTGGTAATCCCGCGGGCTGAGGTAGAGCGTGGCGAACTCGCCGTCGTGGAACCACAGGGCGAGATCCCGATCACCGCCCAGCAGCGCGGTGGTGGAATAGCGGTGGCCCTTGGCCTGGAAGATCTGGTCGCGCTCGATGTGGCCGAACTGGCTGATCGCGCCATCCACCGGGCACAGGTAGTCGGCGTCGGCCAGCGGGCGGGCGCCGGGCTTGAGCGGGCGGGTGAAGAATTCGTTGAAGCTGGGGTAGCTGGCGATGTCCGGGTTGGCGGCTTCGGCCATGTTTACCCCATAGCGTCCGACGAACCAGCGGATCACGCGTGTGGTGAGCCCGCCAGCCCGGGCGCTGGCCAGCTTGCCGGCCAGGATGGTGATCGCCTGCTTGGGGATGAGGTATTGGGGGAGAACTTTCAGGCGGTCGGACACGGGGCGATTCCGGCGGTGGTGGAGCCGCGGATTATAGCCGCCACGTCCGGCGGAAGGGCCCGGGGGGCATCAGCGGGTGGGAAAGCCGGCATCCTCGATGGCGGCGCGGATGTCGCCCTCCGACAGCAGCGCGCCGTACTCGATTTCGGCGTGGCCGGTCTCGAGGGAGACATCCACGTAACCGATGTGGGGCAGATCCTGGATGGCGTTCATCACGGTGCGCAGGCACTCGTCCGACTGCATGCCGGTGATGGTGAAGGTGGTGGTGGGCATGGGGGGCTCCGGGGTGGGGGCGCTCAAAGGGCGCGGGGTTCGATGGGGAAAAAGCGGTCGTAGGCCATATTGAACACGAAAGCGTAGGCCACGTACGCAGCGGCGAGGCCCAGATCGGCCAGCAGCGCGTCGATCCAGCCCATGCCGGTCCACCAGACGATCACCGGCAGGGTCATCAGCAGCAGCCCGCTTTCGAAGCCGGCGGCGTGAAGGATACGCAGCCCCCACGGGCGGCGGTCGGCGGTGCGGCCGGTGAGGCGGCCTTCGATCCAATCGAAGCCGCTGTTGTAGGCGCCGTTCCACAGGGCGGCCATCAGCGCCAGCATGGCCAGCAGGGCGAGGGATTCCTGCACCGGCACGCCGGACAGCCAGACGAAGGGCGGCGTGATCAACAGCAGGCCGCCCAGTTCGAAGAGGGCGATCTGACGGAGACGGTCGGGCAGGCTGCGCAAGGCAGGCGCGGAGGCGGACATGGGGCGGTGCGATTACAAACGGAGAGATTTGAAGAGTTTAACGTGCCCGGCGAGACCGGCTAAACTGCCGGGCCGCCAGCCTCCGATCCGACACCATGTCCTGCGCCGTGTTCCCCACCGACACGCTCGAACCGCTCTCGCTCGTCTGCCACCCGGCCCAGCCGGACGGCGCGGTGGGCGGCATCGCCGTGATGCTGACGCGCGGGCCGGAAGGCGTCGCCTTGCGCTACCGGCTGGACGGCGACGTCGCCGCACTGCGAGTGCCGGACGCCGCCACGCCGCTGCCACCGGAGCGCCTGTGGGCCCATACCTGCTTCGAGCTGTTCATCGCCGAGGCCGGCGCCGCCGGCTACCGGGAGTTCAACTTCTCGCCCAACGGCCAGTGGATGCGCTTCGATTTCGCCGACTACCGGCAGCGCATCGCCTCGCCGGCCGGCGCTGCGCCGTGCATCGAAACGCGTCGCACTGGCGAGGGGCTGGAACTGCAGGTGCACCTCGACGTCGAACAGCTACCGCCGGGCGATCTTGTCATCGGCATCACTGCCGTCGTCGAGCACGCCGACGGCCATCACACCTACTGGGCGCTGCGCCATCCTGCCGCCCAGCCCGATTTCCACCATCGCGACGGCTTCGCCCTCGCCCTCAAAGCGGTGAACCCATGATCCAATTCGGCCTCGACCGTCTGCTCGCCGATCCCGACCTGCGCAAGCCGCTGGCCGGCAAGCGCGTGGCGCTGCTCGCCCACCCCGCCTCCGTCACCCGCGACCTGACCCATGCCCTCGACGCCCTGATGGCCCAGCGTGATCTGCACATCACCGCCGCTTTCGGCCCCCAGCACGGGCTGCGCGGCGACAAGCAGGACAACATGATCGAGTCGCCCGACTACTTCGATCCCCAGCACGGCATTCCGGTGTTCAGCCTGTACGGTGAGGTGCGCCGCCCGACCGCCACCATGCTCGACCGCTTCGACGTGCTGCTGGTGGATCTGCAGGATCTCGGTTGTCGCATCTATACCTTCATCACCACCCTGCGCTATGTGCTGGAGGCCGCCGCCAAGCACAAGAAGGCGGTGTGGGTGCTCGACCGCCCCAACCCCGCGGGTCGGCCGGTGGAGGGCACGCTGCTCCAGCCCGGCTGGGAGAGCTTCGTGGGGGCCGGCCCGATGCCGATGCGCCACGGCATGACGATGGGCGAGCTGGCGAAGTGGTTCATCGCCACCCTCAGGCTGGATGTGGAATGCGAAGTCATCGCCATGGAAGGCTGGGAGCCCGACACCGCGCCGGGCTTCGGCTGGCCGCTCGCCGAGCGCAGCTGGATCAACCCCAGCCCCAACGCGCCCAACCTGTCGATGGCCCGCGCCTACGCCGGCACGGTGATGCTGGAGGGTACGACCCTCTCGGAAGGCCGTGGCACCACCCGACCGCTGGAGCTGTTCGGTGCGCCCGATCTCGACGCCCGCCAGATCATCGCCCACATGGAAACCATCGCGCCCAAGTGGCTGGCCGGCTGCAAGCTGCGTGAATGCTGGTTCGAGCCCACCTTCCACAAGCACGCCGGCAAGCTGTGCAACGGCGTGCAGATCCATGTGGAAGACCCTGCCCATTACAACCACGCGGCCTTCCGCCCGTGGCGCCTGCAGGCGTTGGCCTTCAAGGCGATCCGGCGCATCCGCCACGACTATCCCCTGTGGCGGGATTTTCCGTACGAATACGAGCACGACCGGCTGGCGATCGACCTCATCAACGGTTCGGAGATCCTGCGCGAGTGGGTGGATGACCGCAATGCGCGCCCCGGCGATCTGGACGCGCTGGCCTTGGCCGACGAGCGGGAATGGGAAGAAACCCGGCGGCCCTTCCTGCTGTACTGAAGGGCGGTCCGGAAAGCAGCAAGGGCGCCGCGAGGCGCCCTTGTCACGTCTGACCGACGATGCCGGATCAGCCGACGGCCTTGAGGGTGACGCTGGCGTCCACCTTGCCGATGATCTTCTGCAGGCCGCGACGGGTGGCGGTGTTGAGCACCAGCGGGGCCATCACATTGGCGCGCACCGGTGCGGCGCCTTCGCCGCGGCTGACGATCAGCAGCACGCTGGCGTCGTCGGCGCTGCCCAGTTGAAGGGCGGTGACATCGTCGTCGCTGAGGGTGAACTCATAGTTGAGTCCGAGGATGTCGGGCGTGGTGACGGTGAAAGCCACCTGGGGATCGTCCAGGCACTGGAGCACGAACAGCTTGGGCGCGTCGTTGTCGGCGGTGTGCACCAGGGTGAACTGGCGGCAGTTCTCGAAGCCGGGCAGGCCTGCCGGAAAGTCGATGACGCGGTCGGCCGAGACTTCCATTTCGCCGACGACGGGACTGGTGATCTTCATGGTTGTTCCCCCTTGTTATGAGCGCGGGCAGGCGCGAATGTCCGCGACCTTCGATGCGTGGTTTCATCATAGGCGGGACAGGGGAAATCAACCCCGGGAGAAGAGGGGTTTTTTGGCGGCTTTCCCGGGTTTGGCAACTCTCCGTCGGTGGGCCCCGAGATGAAAAAAGGGACGTCCGAGGACGTCCCTTGTTCTGGCTACGGTAACTTCAGCGGATCAGCGATCGCGGTTGAAGGTGCGGCCGGCACGCGGCTTGCCGCCGTCGCCGCTGCGGCCACCGCCAAAGCCGCTGCCAGCGTTGTGGTGGGTCGAGCTGCGCTTGGCCACATGGGGGAACTCGGTGCGGTGTTCCGGGTGACGCGGACGGTCGGCGAATTCGGTGCGACGGTTGTCGCCGAAATCACGGGAGCCTTCGTTGCGGCCGGCCCACGGACTGGCCGGACGGCTGTCGCCACGGGTGTCGTCACGACGCTCGTTGCGGTCGAAACGGCCACCGCCGAAACCGCCGGCAGGCTTGTCGCCGAAGCGGGCGCCACCGTGGCCGGCCGACGGACGCTTGTCACCGAAACGGCCACCGCCGTTGCCGAAGCCACGGCCACCTTCGCGGCGGGGGCCGCCGGGGCGGCGGTCGTCGGCGGGCATGGTGCTGCGCGGCTCGAGGCCCGGCAGGGTGTGCACGGCCAGGGGCTGGCGGGTGTAGCGTTCGATGGCGCGCAGCAGGCGCACGTCACGGCGCTCGGCCAGGCTGATGGCGATACCGCTCGAACCGCCGCGGCCGGTGCGGCCGATGCGGTGGACGTAATCGGCGGCAACCTTGGGCAGGTCGTAGTTGATGACGTGGCTGATGGTGCGCACGTCGATGCCGCGGGCGGCGACGTCGGTGGCGATCAGCACGCGCAGGTGGCCGCGGCGCAGTTGATCCAGGGTGCGGGTGCGCATGCGCTGGTTCATGTCGCCGTGGAGGGCGGCAACCGAGTGGCCCATGGACTCGAGGTTGAGGGTCAGGGAATCGGCGTCGCGCTTGGTGGCGGTGAACACGATGGCCTGTTCGACGCCCACATCGCGCAGCAGGCCGTCTAGCAGACGGTTCTTGTGGCTGATGTCGTCGGCGACCAGCAGGCGCTGCTCGATGTTCTCGTGACGGGTCTGGGCGGAGGCGATCTCGATGCGCTCCGGGTCCTTCAGCAGGCGCTGCATCATGCGGGCGACCTGGCCGTCGAGGGTGGCGGAGAAGAACAGGGTCTGGCGGTTGGCGGGCAGCTTGGCG
The DNA here is from genome assembly GCA_041917255.1 of Zoogloea sp. Classification (GTDB taxonomy): domain Bacteria; phylum Pseudomonadota; class Gammaproteobacteria; order Burkholderiales; family Rhodocyclaceae; genus Zoogloea. The sequence continues at coordinate 75,893 of JAYRYA010000017.1, read as the reverse complement.
CAGATGGCTTCGATGTCGTCCACGAAGCCCATGTCGAGCATGCGGTCGGCTTCGTCGAGGATCAGGATCTCGAGGCGGGCGAAGTCGATGCGGCCGCTGTTCATCTGATCCATCAGGCGGCCGGGGGTGGCCACGAGGATTTCATAGGGGCTGGACAGCAGCTTGTTCTGCACCGGATAGGGCATGCCGCCGACGACGCTGACGGCCTTCGCGTAGCGGAGGTTCTTGCCGTAGCGTTTGGTGGCGTCGGTGACCTGGACGGCCAGTTCGCGGGTCGGGGTGAGCACCAGCACGCGGGGGCCGCGGGCCTTGATGGTCGGCTCGGTGGTCAGGCGTTCGAGGGACGGCAGCATGAAAGCAGCAGTCTTGCCGGAGCCGGTCTGGCTGGAGACGACGAGATCCTTGCCGGCGAGGGCGGCGGGGATGGCGGCTTGCTGAACGGGCGTGGGGTCGGTGTAGCCGGCTTCGTTGACGGCTTTGACGATGTTCTCGGACAGGCCGAGGCTGGCGAAATCCATGTTCGCTTCCTTTATCTTGTATTGCGGATGCGGTGCCCGCGAAGAAAAAACGGCAACGCGTCGCGACGCAGGATGTGCGCGCAACAATAAGGCTGCCTGACTGGCATATCGGCACTAACCGATCAGGACAACCTCTCGTCAAATACGGGAGATAAAGAAGGTCAGGGACGATGTGACTCGGTGCGAACCGCTTTGCACCGGACCGCGCACTATAGCGATAATAACAGCGCGACACAAGAAAAATGTTGCGGCGCAAAAATCCAATGTCCGCTCCGGGCGTTTTCTGGCGCCTCGTCGCATGTCACGGGAAGCGTTATTTTGTGTGTCCGTGCGGGCGCTGGTGGCGGGCTTCCTCGCACCGGGGCGGAGCCCCGATTATTGTTGACCCCTCATCCACAAAGGAACATCGATGCGTTTCGACAACAGCCGGGAAAGCAGCAACGTCGAGGACCGGCGCGGCGGAGGGGGCGGTGGGCTGCCCATCGGCGGGCGGGGGATCGGCCTGGGCACCATCGTCCTGGCGTTGGTGGCGATGTATTTCGGGGTCGATCCGAGCGTCGTGCTGAACCAGGCGGCTCAGGCGCCGGCGCCCAGCAGTGCGGTGCGTCCGGCGGGGCCGCCGGCCAATGACGCGGAGACGGTGTTCATCCGCCATGTGCTGGCGGAAACCGAGGACACCTGGAAACAGATCTTCCGTGCCAGTGGCAAGGAATACGTCGAGCCGACCCTGGTGCTGTTCTCGGGCGCCACCCGTACCGCGTGCGGGGTGGGGCAGGCAGCGATGGGGCCGTTCTACTGCCCGGCCGACCAGAAGGTTTACATCGATCTGGCCTTCTATCAAGAGCTGAAGACCCGCTTCAAGGCGCCGGGCGATTTTGCCCAGGCCTATGTGATCGCCCATGAGGTGGGGCATCACGTACAGAACCTGCTGGGGGTCTCCGAGAAGGTCCAGGCCGCGCGGGAGCGGGCGGGCGAGCGGGAAGCCAATGCGCTGTCGGTGCGGCTTGAGCTGCAGGCCGACTGTCTCGCCGGGGTGTGGGCGAAGAACGCCGATGCGGCCCGGGGCATTCTCGAGGCTGGCGACGTGGATGAGGCGCTGCGCGCCGCCTCCGCGATTGGCGATGACAGCCTGCAGAAGCAGGCCCAGGGCTACGCGGTGCCCGACAGCTTTACCCACGGTTCGGCGGAGCAGCGGGTGAGGTGGTTCCGGCGGGGGATGGAGTCGGGCCAGCTGAACGCCTGCAACACCTTTCAGGCGCGTTCGCTGTAAGGTTTTCGTTTCAAGACCGCCGAAGGGTGCCTGGGATTTCAGGCGCCTGCCGGCGGTTTGCCGTTTACGGTGCTCTGCAGCGCGTCGTCGAGGCCTTGCCGGGTGCGCTGGATGAGGTCCGTGAGGTCGACGGCCAGGGCCACGTCGTCCTCGGCGAGGGCGCGCTGCAGGGCGCTTCCGTCGCGCAGGAGATCCTGGTTGAGGGGTGCCAGGCTGCGGGTGAGGGTGGTGAAGCGCGCGTCGAGCTGGCGGCGGGCCAGCCGTTCGCGGGTATAGGCGATCCCCAGGCCAATGCAGCCGGCGGCGAGGGCGAGGCCTATCCAGAGGTGCATCGGCGGGATGGCGGCGGCCGGGGTGCTGGGCTGGGTGGGGGTGTACACGGTGTCGAGCCAGCGGTTCTTGGCGGTGGCGATGTCGGTCGGGGTGACCGATTCGAGCGCCCGGCGCAGGATGGCTGCGAGTTCGGGCGCATCCTTTGTGACGCCGAAATAAAGCTCGCTGTCGCCGTCGGGCACGTGGCCGGCAATGTAGAGCGTGCCGAGGAAGCGCGACTGGATCAGCCGATTCACCGCGTGGAGGTTACCGATGGTCACGTCGGCCGAGCCAGCGGCCACCAGGCTGAGGGCTTCTTCCTGGGTGGCGACTTCCATCAGCTGGATGCTGGGGTAGGCGCTGCGGATACGGTTGATGAGGAAGTGATCCTTCAGCAGGGCCAGCTTGCGCCCGCCGAAGCTGGCCAGATCCCAGACTTGCTGAAAATTGCTGCGGGTGACGATGGCGGTGGGCGACGACAGGTAGGGGCCGATGAAGTGCAGATGCTCGCGGCGTTCGGGGGTGTTGGCGACGGCCACCAGGACATCGAGCTGGCCGGCGACGGCCTTGTTGAGCACCGCCGACCACGGGCCGGCGTTCTCGTTGACGGTCAGACCGGCTTTGTCCCGCAGGAGTCGGAACAGTTCGACGGAGTAGCCTTCTGCCTGGTGATGACGGTTGGTGTAGCTGAGGGGGTAGAAGGCCTGGTCATAGCCCATGCGCACCGGGCCGTGGCTGAGCAGCCAGGCCTGCTCGGCTGCCGTGGGCTGGAAGGACACGCCAGGAATGCCGTTGCCCGGCGGCAGGTAGCGGCGGACCAGCGCCTTGCTCTCGTCGTCGCTGATGAAGCGCATCGCCTTCTGGAGGATGCCCATCAATGTGCGCTGGTTGTTGCTCACCGCAAAGGCCATCGCGGAGAGGTCTGCATCGAAGCGCTGACGCACCTGAAGGTTGGCCAGCCCGAGCTGCTCGATGTAGAAATGGGCGACGGCCAGCATGCCGATGTAGGCGTCGGCGTCGCCGTTCGAGACGGCGCGCAGGGCATCGGCCGAGGTGGCGGTCTCGACGAAGATGGCCTTGGGGCGGCTGCGCGTCAGGACGTCGAGGGAGGCGTGCCCCTTTTCGATGGCGATCCGGATGCCTTCAAGGTTGCCCGGCAGGGCGACGGCGCCGCTGCCGCTGCGGGTGACGACGATGGGCGGTGAGTGCAGGTAGCCGCCGGTGAACAGGAACTTGCGCCGCCGCGACTCTGTAGGCGTGAGGGTGGGGATGAGATCCACCTCGCCGTGCTCCAGGGCCCGTAGCGCGCGGGGGAAGTCGTCGTAGCGGTTGAACCGGAAGCGCAGCCCGGTGCGTCGGCTGAGCAGTTCGAGGTAGTCGGCGCTGGGGCCGGTGTAGCGTTTGTCGCGCCACGCGTAGAACGGCTGGTAATCCGGCCCGTTGCCGACCCGCAGTTCGGGGTGGGCGTCCAGCCACAGGAGTTCGGGGTGGCTGAGGCTGGCGCGGAAGCGCGTTACTGGATCGCCATCCCAGTCGGTTTCGTTGCGGGCGGCGCTGGCTGCCGTTGCAGCGAGACATCCGGCAACGGCCAGACAGAGCAGCAGCAGGCGAACGATGCGTGCAGCCAGCGTCTGGCAGGGTTGATTCATGGCGATAACTTGATTGAATGGGCGCGGGAATGCGAATGCTATTCGTTTTCCCGCGCGGCCGGCATGCCGGGACGCGTGTCTGCCCCCGGCAGCGGGGTCAACCCGCGAGCTTGGCGAAGGCGTCCACCACTTCCGGCGGGGCCTGGACCAGCTCGATCAGCACGCCTTCACCGCCGATGGGGAACTCTTCGTTGCCCTTGGGGTGCAGGAAGGTGATGTCGAAACCGGCCGCGCCCTTGCGGATGCCGCCCGGCGCAAAGCGCACGCCGTTGGCGCCGAGCCACTCGACCGCCTTCGGCAGATCGTCCACCCACAGTCCGACGTGGTTGAGCGGGGTGGTGTGCACGGCGGGTTTCTTCTCGGGGTCGAGGGGTTGCATCAGGTCGACTTCGACCTTGAACGGGCCCTTGCCCATGGCGGTGATGTCCTCGTCCACGTTCTCGCGCTCGGACTTGAAGTTGCCGGTCACCTCAAGGCCGAACATGTCCACCCATAGGGTGCGCAGGCGATCCTTGGACGGGCCGCCGATGGCGATCTGCTGGACGCCGAGAATCTTGAAAGGTCTGGTCATGGTTGTTCTCCCTCGTTTATTTGGTCAGAACCGGAAATTGTACGAGTGGGGGGCTAGGGGAGGAAGGGGGGCGGCCCCGATGGTGGCGTGGCATTGTCTGGGGTTGAATTGCAGGCGGTCTGTTTTTGCTTATTTTCCCTGGTGTGACGACGTTTAAATATCACTTAAGCATTGCTTAAGTTTTGCTCGGGATAATTGCGGGCTGTCTGGTCCGGCCTGTCGTGCAGCTTTCGGCGGGCATGTCGGGCGTCGTCATCACCCACTGGAGCATCCCATGAAAATCAAACTCAAGCCTGGCCTTGCGCTGCTTGCCTGCCTGCTTGCCCCGCTGTCGGCAGTCAATGCTGCCACCGGCGGCGAGCCCATCCAGCCGATCGCCCCCGCCCGCGTCGCCAGCCCGGCCACGGCCGAGCTGGGCAAGATGCTGTTCTTCGATCCGCGCCTGTCGAAGTCCGGTTTCATCTCGTGTAATTCGTGCCACAACCTGTCGATGGGCGGCAGCGACAACCTGAAATCTTCCATTGGCCACGGCTGGCAGAAGGGCCCGATCAATGCGCCGACGGTGCTCAACTCGCGCTTCAACCTGGCCCAGTTCTGGGATGGTCGCGCGGCCGACCTGAAGGCCCAGGCCGGTGGCCCGATCGCCAACCCGGGCGAGATGGCATACAGCCACGAGTTGGCGGTGAGCACCCTGAAGACGATCCCCGGCTACCGCGGTGCGTTCAAGCGGGCCTTTGGCAGCGAGGAGGTGACCATCGACCGCGTGACCCAGGCCATCGCCACCTTCGAGGAAACCTTGGTGACGCCGGATTCCCGTTTCGACAAGTGGTTGAAGGGCGACAGGAAGGCGCTGACCGCCGAGGAACTGGCGGGCTACAAGCTGTTCAAGGACAGTGGCTGCGTGGCCTGCCACAACGGCCCGGCGGTGGGCGGCAATTCGTACCAGAAGATGGGGGTGGTGGAACAGTACAAGGCCAGCAGCCCGGCCGAGGGCCGCGTGGCGGTGACCGGCCAGGACGTCGACCGCTTCAACTTCAAGGTGCCGACCCTGCGCAACGTGGAACTGACCTATCCGTACTTCCACGACGGCGCCGCCAACACCCTGCCGGAGGCCGTGGATACCATGGGTCGGGTGCAGCTGGGCCGCAAGTTCAGCGCCGGGGAGAACGCCCGAATCGTGGCCTTCCTGAAGACGCTGACCGGCAAGCAGCCGCAGTTTGCGATGCCGATCCTGCCGCCGTCGGCGGATGCCACGCCGCGGCCCAAGCCCTTCGACTGAGGGCGTTTTTTGCGTCGGTCCCGAACCCGTTTCCGCCATCAGGCGGGGCGGGTTTTTTGTCGGTCGATCAGCCCTGCCACTCGACGCTGGCGCACAGCAGGTAGCCGGCGCCATAGACGGTCTTGATGATCTTCGGGTCCTGCGGGTCGTCTTCGAGCTTGCGGCGCAGGCGCGAGATGCGCACGTCGATGCTGCGGTCGAAGGGGTCGAGTTCGCGCTCGCCGATGAGCTGCTCGCGGGTGAGGATCTTGTTGGGGCGCTTGAGGAGGGTTTGCAGCAGGGCGGCTTCCGCGGCGGAGAGGCTCACCTCGCGGCCGTCATCGTGGGCGAGGCTGAGGCGGCCGATGTCGAAGTGCCAGCCGGCGAAGCGCACCGCACTGTGGCTGGCGGGCTCGCTGGCCGGAGCTTTCTGGTAGCGGCGCAGGATGGAGCGTACCCGTGCGACCAGCTCGCGGGGCTCGAAGGGTTTGACGAGGTAGTCGTCGGCGCCTAGCTCGAGGCCCAGCACCCGGTCGGTGAGCCCGTCGCGGCCGGTCAGGATGAGCGCCGCGCAGGGGTGGCTTTCCTGCAGTTCGCGCAGCACCTGAAGGCCGTCCATGTCGGGCAGGCCCAGGTCGAGGATGGCGAGTTCGGGCTGTACCCGGCGGGCGCGGGCGAGGAGCGCGCGGCCGGTGCCGAAGGTTTCGCTGCGAAAGCCGTACTCGGCCAGGGTGCCAGCGATCAGCCGGGCGATGTCGGCTTCGTCTTCGACGACGAAGATCAGCGGCGTGTCCTTGTCGGGCGTGGTCATTGGGCGGTGGGCTCCGAGGGGGCGAAGGGCGCCACGGCGCTACGGATGGCGGCGGCGAGGGCGGCCCGGTCGAAGGGTTTGCGCAGGGTGGGGATGTCCGGTGCGCCGGGCGGGATGTCGCCGGTGGCGTAACCGGTGATCATCAGTATCGGCAGTGTAGGCCGAAGGGCGCGGGCGGCGGCGGCCAATTCGCGGCCGCCCATGGCGGGCATCACGGTGTCGGAGACGAGCAGGGCGATGTCGTCGACCGCTTCGAGCATGGCCCGGGCCTCGATGCCGTTGGCGGCCTCGATCACCGGAAAGCCCAGCTCGGTGAGCTGTTGGCGGATGACCTTGCGCACCTCGGGTTCGTCCTCGACCAGCAGCACGAGCCGACGCTCGGCGGCAAGGTCGATGGTTTCGGGCTGGGGGGCGGCGGGCGTCGTGGCAGGGGCGTCGGTCGTCGGCAGGATGAAGCGCACGTTGGTGCCCCTGCCCGGCGTGCTGACAATGCGGATGTTGCCGCCGGACTGGCGGATGAAGCCATACACCATCGCCAGCCCGAGACCGCTGCCGGCGCCGAAGGCCTTGGTGGTGAAGAAGGGTTCGAAGAGCCTGGGCAGGAGTTCCGGCGGGATGCCGGTGCCGGTGTCGGAGACGTCGAACTGAACGTATTCGCCGGCGGGCACCTCAACCAGCAGCGCGAGGCTGGCAGAAACGTGGCGGCGGGCGACGCCAATGGAGAGTTCGCCGCCTTCGGGCATGGCGTCGCGGGCGTTGATGGCGAGGTTGAGCAGGGCGTTCTCGAGCTGGTGCGGGTCCACCAGGGCATAGAGCTTCTCGGTGGGCAGCTCCAGGTGGAAGGCGATGCGCTCGGTGAGGGAGCGCGACAGCAGCTGCGTCATGCCGTGCACGAGCGCGCCGACTTCCACCGGGCTCGGCTCCAGCGGTTGCTGGCGGGAGAAGGTGAGCAGCCGGCGGATCAGTTCGGTGCCGCGGCGGGCGGCGGAGAGGGCAGGGTCGAGGAAGTCGTCGAAGCCCTGGCCCGGGGGCAGCTTGTCCTTCAGCGTGGCGAGGTTGCCGGTGATGATGGTGAGCAGGTTGTTGAAATCATGGGCGAGGCCGCCAGTGAGCTGGCCGACGGCTTCCATCTTCTGGGCCTGAATCAGCGCAGCCTGACTGGCCTTCTGCTCGGTGATGTCGATGGAGAGCACGAAGTAGCCCTGAACCCCACCGGCGAGGGAGGCTTCCGGGACGACTGCGCTGCGGGCGTAAACCTGCTTGCCGGCGGTGTTGATGCGGGAGTATTCGTAGCTGACCTGTTCGCCGGAGGCCGCCTGGTCGAGGTAGGGCTTGATCTGGGCATAGGCTTCGGGGCCGAACACCTCCTGGATGCTGCGCCCGACGATGGCGTCCCGGTCGAGGCCGAACCACTCGGTGTAGCCGCGGTTTGCAAATCGGTAGTGTTCGCCGGCGTCCACATAGGCGATGAGCGCCGGGATGGCGTCCATGATGAGGCGCAGGCGCTCCTCGCTGCGCGTGAGTTGACCGGCGAGCGTGTCGAGGTGCGTGGTGGCAGCTTCGAGTTCGGCGGTGCGGGCGCGGACGCGGGTCTCAAGCTCGGCGTTCTGGGTTTCGATGAGGGTTTCGTAGCGGCGCTGTTCGGTGATGTCGGTCCACAGCGACACGAAGCCCAGGTTGGGGATGGGCACGCCGCGGATCGCCAGTACCTGGCCGTTGGGCCGGGTGCGCTCGGCGCTGTGGGGCTGGAAGGCGCGCACCGAGGCCATGCGTTCGGCGATCAGGCGTTCCACGTCGCCGCTGCCGTATTCGCCGCGCTGGAAGTTGAAGCGCAGGAACTCCTCGAAGGGCGTGCCGACACGCACCAGCGCTTCGGGGAAATCCAGCAATCGCAGCAGGGCCTTGTTCCAGGTGACGAGCTTGGGCGTGGCGTCGAACACTGCGATGGCCTGGTCGAGCAGGTCGAAGCCGGCCAGGAGCAGATCGTAGCGACGCAGCTCTTCGGGCGAGCTGGGCTTGATGGCCGGTGAGGCGATGCGGGCGATCATGCGGGTGGGCAGGCAATGAGTTCGAGGAAGGCGTCTTCAGGCATCGGGCGGGCGAACAGGTAGCCCTGGCCGTAGTCGCACTGGGCAGCGATGAGGCGGTCGCGCTGGGATTCGGTTTCGACGCCTTCGGCCACCACCTGGAGGCCAAGCTTGTGGGCCATGGCGATGATGGCTTCGGTGATGGCCAGGTCGCTGGGGTCGGTGGTCAGGTCACGGATGAAGGAGCGGTCGATCTTGAGGGTATGGATGTCCATCCGCTTGAGATAGGCCATCGCCGAGTAGCCGGTGCCGAAATCGTCGAGGGAGATCTGGATGCCGGCAGCCGAGAGGCGCGTGAGTTGTGCGGTGACAGTGGGGCGCTCGTCCAGCAGCAGGCCTTCGGTGATCTCCAGGGCGATGCAGCTGCCGGGCAGGTGACGGCGGTCGAGTTCGTCCAGCAGCACCTCCAGCGAAGTGCCGGTGGCGAACTGGCGGGGTGAGGCGTTGACCGTGATCTGCACCGGCTCGGTGGCGCTGGCGGGCTGCATGTCGCGCCAGCGGGCGACGGTGGCCACGGCCTGACGGAACACCCAGGCGCCGATGGCGTCGATCAGGCCGAGCTCTTCGGCCACCGGGATGAACTCGGCTGGCGATACCGGGCCGCGTTGGGGGTGCGTCCAGCGCAGCAGGGCTTCGGCCTTGTGGACGTTGCCGCTGCGCAGGCAGGGAATGGGCTGGAAGTGCAGGCTGAGCTGGCGCTCGGCAAGGGCGCTGCGCAGGTCCTTGCCCAGTTGCACGCGCAGCATGGCGCGCTCCTGCATGATGGGGGAGAAGTAGCAGAAGCGGTTACGCCCTTCTTCCTTGGCGTGGTACATGGCCTGATCGGCGTTCTTCAGGATCGTCACCGCGTTGCTGGCGTCCTGGGGAAAGAGCGTGATGCCGATGCTGGCCGAGACGTAGGCCTGCTCGTCGCCCAGCTGGAAGGGCTCGGTGAGGGCCAGGATGATGTCTTCGGCGATGCGCTCGATGGGCGCCCGGTCGGCGAGCCCGGGCAGCAGCACGGTGAACTCGTCGCCCCCCTGGCGGGCCACGGTGTCGGTGCCACGCACGCAGCCCACCACGCGCCGGGCAGCTTCCATCAGCAGTTGGTCGCCGGCTTCGTGGCCCAGGGCGTCGTTCACTTCCTTGAAGCGGTCCAGGTCGATGTAGAGCACTGCCAGGCTGCCACGCTCCCGCTCGGCGCGTTTGATCTGTTCGGCCAGGCGGTCGTTGAGGAGGCGTCGGTTGGGCAGGCAGGTGAGCGGGTCGTAGTTGGCCTGCATCCAGATCAGGGCTTCGGTCTGCTTGCGGTCGGTGATGTCGGTGATGACGCCCACGAGCCCGCCGACGCGGCCGTCGGAGCGCAGCCAGGTGGCTTTGTTGAAGATCACTTCCTTGCGCATGCCGTCGGTGGATTCGACGGACGCCTCGTAGGTCTGTACGCCGGGGTGGTCGAAGAGCTGCTGGTCGGCCTCGTGGTAGCGGGTGGCCAGTTCGGTTGGGGCGATGTCGAACACCGAGCGCCCGATGAGTTCGCTCCGCTGGCGGCCGATGTAGGTCTCGAAGGCCTTGTTGCAGCCCAGATAGCGGGCCTGATCGTCCTTGAAGAACACCGGGCTGGGGATCGCCTCGAGGAGCTGGCCAATGAAGTGTAGCTGCTCGACGGTGGTCTGCTCGGCGGCCTTGCGGGCAGTGATGTCGAGCATCAGGCCGATGATCGCCGGCCGGCCTTCGAGCTGGATGCGGTTGCCGAAGACCTCCAGGTCCAGGGAGCCGCCCGTCCGGTGCTGGCCGCGGAAGGTGTAGTGGGCCGTGGTGGTTTCGCCCCGGATGCGGCTGGCCACGTTGGCGAGCACCCGCTCCCGGTCGTCGGGGGCGACGAACTGTACGATCTCGGGGCCGTGCCGGAAGTCCGCGGGCGTATAGCCGAACATCTCGGCAAAGCGTCGGTTGACGTAGCGGATCACGTGATCCTGAACAACATAGACGCCGATCAGGTCGTTGCGCAGCAGACCGAGCAGGAGCGATTCCGCTTCGCGAACGAGGGCGTCGGTCAGGGGGGCGGGAGGAGGCATGATGGGGCGGACGGACGTATGGCGCGATTCTAGGCCGGGTCGAGGCGCTTTTCCTGGCTTTGACCCGCAAGTTGACGCCGATAACGCTCCGGCGACATGCCGGTCCACCCAGTGAACGCGCGGTAGAAGGCCGAGGTGTCCGCGTAGCCCAGGTCGGCGGCCACCTGGGCGATGGGCTGACGGGTCTTGGTGAGGCGGGCCAGGGCGATGTCGCGACGCAGGGCCTCCTTGATGCCGCGGAAGCTCGCGCCTTCCTCGTCGAGCCGGCGGTGCAGGGTGCGTGGCGACATGTGCAGGCGGCTGGCCACGTCGTCTTGAGAAAGGCTGGCCGGCAAGGCGGCGCGGATCAGGTCGCGCACCCGCAGCACGGTGGCCCGGTCGCGCCGGTAAAGCATGCTGATCCGCCCCGGTGCGCCCTCGAGGAAGCTCGCCAGGGCGGCCTCGTCGCGGCGGATCGGCAGATCCAGCAGGGTGGCGTTGAAGTGGGCGGTGAGGCGCAATCCGCCTACAAAGCTGGACCGCTCGGTGTAAACCAGCGTGTAGTCGTCGGCGTGATCCGGGCGGCTGAACGGAAAATCCACCGAGTCGAGCGCCAGCCCGCGGCCAGCCAGCCAGCATGACAGGCTGTGAAGGAGGCGCAGCAGCCATTCGAAGGCGAACACCCGCGCCGGGTCGTCCGGGTCTGGGGTGAGGGGTCTGACCTCGACAATCTGCAGCTCGGCCCGGGTGTCGCGGCGCTCGATGCTGACGGCCAGATCGGGCAGCACGATGGACAGGAAGCGCCGCGCGCGGTCGAGGGCGTCGGCCAGGGTCGGGGCGCCGAGCATGCCGCGGCACAGGAACTCGAAGCTGCCCGGCCGCATGCTGCCGGAGAACAGCCCGAAGCCTTCGTCATCAAGGGCCGCAATGACCCGGTTGTAGAGCGTCGCGTAGCGGTCGACCGGTACTCGACTGGCCGCGTCTGCAAGATCGATGTCGAGTCCGGCCAGGTGGGGGGCAGGGTCGATATTGCGACGCAGCATTCCCGAGAGCATGCCGCTGACGAAACCCATTGATACGCTTGTGTGTTTGCGGGTCGCTGAGCTTGCCAAAAGAGGTTCTCCGGTCCGGTGGACGAGGGGCTTGCGACACGGCTTGTCGTTTGGCGGATTTTGCACGAATCCCGTCGACAACGGCAATGGCAAAGGCGTGGGCGGCCTTCTACCATTCAAGGACTGATAAACATGAGTTGGGGGAGACAGCATGACCGACCTGAGCGTAGCCAAGAAACTCGTCGCCTATAAGCCCAAGAACAAGGTGCGTTTCGTCACTGCCGCCGCATTGTTCGATGGCCACGACGCCTCGATCAACATCATGCGGCGGATTCTTCAGTCCACCGGTTCCGAGGTGATCCACCTGGGCCATAACCGGTCGGTGGGCGAGATCGTCAATGCCGCGCTTCAGGAAGACGTGCAGGGTATTGCCATCACTTCGTACCAGGGCGGCCATGTGGAGTTCTTCAAGTACATGATCGATCTGCTGCGCGAGAACGGCGGCGAGAACATCAAGGTGTTTGGCGGCGGCGGCGGTGTGATCGTCCCGGCCGAGATCAAGGATCTCCACGACTACGGCGTCACGCGTATCTACTCGCCCGAAGACGGGGCCATCCTTGGTCTGCAGGGCATGATCAACGACGTGGTCGAGCGCTGCGACGAAGACCTCTCCCACGCCGGCCCGCAGGGTGCCGACGCCGTGGTGGCCGCGCTCAAATCGGGCGACCGCCGCCTTCTGGCCAAGATCATCACGGGCCTCGAGAACGGTGCCTATCCGGATGCGGTGAAGACCGCCGTCATTGAGGCCGCCAAGAGCCTCAAGACCCCGGCGCTGGGCATCACCGGCACCGGCGGCGCGGGCAAGTCCAGTCTCACCGACGAGCTGGTGCGCCGCTTCCGCCTCGACCAGGGCGATTCCCTCAAGCTGGCCATCATCTCCATCGACCCGTCACGCAAGCGCACCGGCGGGGCGCTCCTGGGCGACCGCATCCGCATGAACGCCATCGAGCACCCGAACATCTTCATGCGTTCGCTGGCGACCCGCGACACCGGCAAGGAAGTCTCCGTCTCCCTCCCCGAAGTCATCGCCGCCACCAAGCTGGCCGGTTTCGATCTCGTGATCGTCGAGACCTCCGGCATTGGGCAGGGCGATGCCGCCATCGTCCCCTTCGTCGATGTGTCGCTGTACGTGATGACCCCCGAATTCGGTGCCGCCAGCCAGCTCGAGAAGATCGACATGCTCGACTTCGCCGATTTCGTGGCCATCAACAAGTTCGACCGCAAGGGCGCGGAAGACGCCCTGCGCGACGTACGCAAGCAATACCAGCGCAACCGTGAGCTGTTCACCACCAACACCGACGAGATGCCGGTGTTCGGCACCATGGCTGCGCGCTTCAACGACGACGGCGTGACCGCCCTGTACCAGGCGCTGGCGCCGGCGCTCGCCGCCAAGGGCCTCAAGCTGGCCAAGGCGAAGCTGCCCCTCGTGGCGGTGAAGGCCTCCAGCCGCGGCCGTGCCATCGTCCCGGCCGAGCGTGCCCGCTACCTGGCCGAGATCGCCGACACCGTGCGCGGCTACCACAAGCACACGGCCGAGCAGGCCCGCGTTGCCCGCGAGCGTCAGGCCCTGCGCATTTCCAAGCAGCTCTTCGAAGGCTGCAAGAAGGACGCCGGCAGCTTCGACGAGCTGATCGAATGGAAGGACGGCGAGCTCACCGGCAGCAGCCGCAAGCTCCTCGACATGTGGCCGAAGACCGTCGAACTGTACGCGGCCGACGAATACGTGGTGAAGATCCGCGACAAGGAAATCCGCACCATCCTCACCTCCGAATCGCTCTCGGGCAGCAAGATCCGCAAGGTCGCCCTGCCGCGCTTCGAGGACGACGGTGAGACCCTGCGTTTCCTGATGAAGGAAAACGTCCCCGGCTCCTTCCCCTTCACCGCTGGCGTGTTCGCCTTCAAGCGCGAAGGCGAGGACCCGACCCGGATGTTCGCCGGCGAAGGCGACGCCTTCCGTACCAACCGCCGCTTCAAGAAGGTGTCCGAGGGCATGCCCGCGCATCGCCTCTCCACCGCCTTCGACTCGGTGACGCTGTACGGCTGCGACCCGGACCCGCGTCCGGACATCTACGGCAAGATCGGCAACTCCGGTGTCTCCATCGCCACCCTGGACGACATGAAGGTGCTTTACGACGGCTTCGACCTGGTCAATCCGACCACCTCCGTGTCGATGACCATCAATGGCCCGGCGCCGATCATTCTGGCGATGTTCTTCAACACTTCGCTTGAGCAGCAGCTCGCCAAATTCAAGCAGCAAAACGGCCGCGACGCCACCGACGACGAATACCAGAAGATTCGCGAATGGGTGCTCGCCACCGTGCGCGGCACCGTGCAGGCCGACATCCTGAAGGAAGACCAGGGCCAGAACACCTGCATCTTCTCCACCGAGTTCGCCCTCAAGATGATGGGCGACATCCAGGAGTTCTTCGTCCATAACAAGGTGCAGAACTTCTACTCGGTGTCGATTTCCGGCTACCACATTGCCGAAGCCGGTGCGAACCCGATCAGCCAGCTGGCCTTCACGCTGTCCAACGGCTTCACGTATGTCGAGAGCTACCTCGCCCGCGGCATGCACATCGACGACTTCGCGCCCAACCTGAGCTTCTTCTTCAGCAACGGCATGGACCCGGAATACACGGTCATCGGCCGCGTCGCCCGCCGTATCTGGGCTGTGGCGATGAAGAACAAGTACGGCGCCAACGAGCGCAGCCAGAAGCTGAAGTACCACATTCAAACTTCCGGCCGCTCGCTGCACGCCCAGGAGATGGACTTCAACGACATCCGCACCACGCTGCAGGCGCTGATCGCGATCTACGACAACTGCAACTCGCTGCACACCAACGCCTACGACGAGGCGATCACCACGCCGACCGAGGAATCGGTGCGCCGCGCGATGGCGATCCAGCTCATCATCAACCGCGAATGGGGGCTTGCCAATAACGAGAACCCGAACCAGGGCGCCTTCATCATCGACGAACTCACCGATCTCGTCGAAGAAGCCGTGCTCAAGGAGTTCGAGGCCATCAGCTCCCGCGGTGGTGTGCTGGGCGCGATGGAAACCGGCTTCCAGCGTGGCAAGATCCAGGAAGAGTCGCTCTACTACGAGCACAAGAAGCACGACGGCTCCTACCCGATCATCGGCGTCAATACCTTCCTCAACCCGAAGGGCATGGCCCAGCAGGAGATCGAACTGGCCCGCTCCAGTGAAGACGAAAAGCAGAGCCAGCTGCAGCGCCTGGCCGACTTCCAGGCCCGCAACGCCGAAGAAGCGCCCAAGTGGCTCGCCAAGCTCAAAGAGACCGTCATCGAGAACGGCAACGTCTTCGCGGTGCTGGTGGATGCAGTGAAGTACTGCTCCCTGGGCCAGATCACCACCGCGCTGTACGACGTGGGTGGCCAGTATCGGCGGAGCATGTAAGCCGCAACGCCCTTCCGGCTTTTGGGAGGGGGAGACACGACAGACGGCGCTTCGGCGCCGTTTGTCGTTGGGGGATGGCTACTTCGTGCCCATCTCCGCGGTGGCGGGCGGCTTGCCGGCCTCGCTGCAGGCGGTCAGCCCTTTCTCACGGAAGGCGCCCTGCTTGTCCGTCGGGAGCTTGTCCGCGATGTCCCGCACCGCCTCGAAGCACCGCCGGATCTGATCGGCTGCCGCAGCGCGACCGATGCCCGCGGCCAGGTGCTGGGCGGCGATGCCCGTCGAAAAGTAGTTAGCGGCCACGGCCTGGGCGCTGGTGGCGTCAGCGCCGGCCATCCCGCGGCCCTCGAAACTGCCGAACACCGACATGGAGTCCTTCTTCCGGTTTGAGGGATCGGATGCTCCTTTGGTGTCCTTGTCGCCATCGGAAGCGTCGGCGTTGGCGTCGTCACCGTGGACGATCAGGATGTGCTCGCCGCCCTTGCCATTACTGCCGGCCTGCTGTCCCTTGTTCTTCAGCACTGCCACCGGAACCAGCGCCACGTCGTCGCGCTTGTAGCCGATGGAGATGCTCACGCCCGGGTTGGTTGTGCTGGTGGTGGTTGAAATATCCAACCCGCCCACCGTCTTCGAGCCATACACCAGCGGCGCCATCGGCACGCTCACGCAGCCGGCGAGGCCGAGCGTGGTGGCGACGAGGGCGAGGCGGCAGTAAGGAGTGCGCGTGTTCATTTTTCCGCTCCTGTCTGTTGGGGTGAATCAAAGTTGATCAGCAGGCAGCGATCGCCTTCCGCTGCCGACAGTCCGACGCCCTGCCAGCGGGCGTAGCCGATGTTCAGGCTGCCCGGCAGGGCGACAATGCCGACGCTCGTCACCGCCATCGTGGTGGTACGTTCGGGCTCGAGGTTCAGGTGGAGGATGCCGAAGCGGGATTCGGTCTTTACCGCACCGTCGCTGTGGATGACGATGGTCGTGCAGCCAGCCGCCAGCAGGGCGGCGGCGCAGGAGAGCGCGGCGGCGATGAAGCGGCTGGATTGCTGGCAGCGGGCGTGCATGGCGCGATCCTCGGATGACGCAGGTGTCTTCCGTCCAGCATAGGTTCGGTGCGCCGATTAATCCATGCGGATGAGGCGGGGGTGTTCAGCCGCGCACGGCGGCCAGCATTTCGTGCACGTCGTGGGTCATCACCGCCAGCCAGGCGGTCAGGCCGAGGTAAAGCGCGGCGTATTCGATGCGCTTGGCAGGCGGGGTGTCGTAGTAGCCGGGGGCGGGTTCGGCCTGGCCGCGGAAGGCGCGCCACATGTGGGGTGCGGCCAGCAGCGCAACGAGCACCAGCATCGGGCTGGGGCGCCACAGGAAGATCGCCACCAGGACCGGCGCGCCGACGAGCCAGAACTTCGGCGACACCACGCCGGTCATCCGCCCTCCATCGAGCGGCGGTACCGGGATCAGGTTGAACAGGTTGAGGAAGAAGCCCGAATAGGCCAGCGCCAGCAGCAGGTCGCTGCCTTCCGAGCGGGCCACGAAATAGCACAGCAGCGAGGCGGCCGTACCGGCCAGCGGGCCGGCCATCGCCACGTAGGCTTCGGTCTCGGCGTTCATGGGCTGCTCCTTCAGCTCGATCCATGCACCCAGGAAGGGGATGAAGGTGGGGGCGCCCACGTTCAGGCCGCGTCGGCGGGCAGCCAGGTAGTGACCCATCTCGTGGCAGAAGATCAGCGCGACGAAGCCGGCAGCATAGCGCCAGCCCCAGATCAGGGCGTAGGCGCCGATGGACAGCAGCATGGTGCCGGCGGTGGTGAGCAGCTTGCCGAACTTGGCGCCGCCGAGGAGAAGCAGGAGGAGTTTCATGGAGCGGGGGAGAAGGTCCACGAAAAAACGGCCCGCACAGGGCCGTCCTTTCGCTTTGCCGATATCGATTGCCAGTGGATTCTTCTAGACCAGCCGGCTCCAGGCAAGTTCGCTGCGTGCGCGATGAATGTCGTTCAGCTCAGGACACTCCGTCCTTCTTGCGGCCGAGCACCCGACTGACGCCGGCGCCGAAACCAACCATCGCCAGCAGCCCGACCTTCCAGAACTTGGCGACAAACAGTCCCAGGCTGGCGAACAGGCCGAGCTTCTTGGCCGCCATTCCACCCACCAGCGCAGCCAGGCCGTATTCCGCGGTGCGGTCGGTGGCCGCGTTGAAATCGGCGTAGCGCTTGCCATCCACGAAGCTGAGGGCTGCGATGAGTTCGCGGGCGGTGGGTTTCTCGAGCTCGACCCGATCCATGCTGGTAACGAGGTTCAACGAGAAATAACCTTCGCGGCCCAACACGTAGGTGTTGTAGTTCACGCCGTCTCCCCGGCCCTGGCTGTCCTTCGCGCGTGCCGCCACCGACCATACGAGACGATGGGTGGCCGGATCGTAACTCGGCACCTCGACCCAACCGACCACGTTGATCTCGGGCAGCCCGCGGGTCTGGCGTTCGGCATTGGCCGCTTCGGTCCCCTCCTTGAGATTCGTCAGCAGCTCGTCGGCGTTCCAGTCGCGTGCTTCTTCATCCTTCACATAGCCGGCGGGGGTGAATTCGACCGCGACAAAGCCGGCCAGATCGGGACTCACCACCAACCCGTGGAAGCCCTTTCCGACATTCTTGTTGCCCTGCGCAATCATCAGCGCCTGGGCCTCTTCCTTGGGGATGAACCCGAAGCCCTCGGGGAGTTTGAGGACACCCTGGTCGCCCAGCACGATCTCCCGCGGACCCAGTTGAACGGCGGCCTGGGCCGCCAGGGCAGCGGCCTCGACGTGCGCTTCCGCTGCCGTCGGCGCTGCATCGGCGGCGAGGGTCGGTGAAATGCAGGGCAGGCAAAGCGCCAGCGCGACAAGAACGCGGCGGAAGGCAGGGATCATTGTGGGTCAGGACGAGACGTAAAAAAGTGTGGCTTAAACAGGTGGCATCGGATGATACCGCGCAGTGGGGCGGACGCTTTGTGTGCTAGTTGGCATTCGGGCGTCCAATGGGCCAGCGTCTTGGCTTTCCAAAGGGGCGGTCTATCCTGAAAGGTGACCGGACCGGTTGGTGTCGGGTGAATCGCGGGCAAGATGATCGGGAAGCGCAAACGCACGTTTTTCCGGGATGCCGTTGCGGCTGACTGGCTGCGACGCGGGAAGCGGCTACCTTTCATCCTCGCTTCGGTGATGTGCTCGCTGGCGTGGGCTGACGGGGGCGATCTTCCGGCGAGAAAGGCCCCGGGCCGCAAGCTTGGGCTGACCATCCAGGTGCAAGGGGGAGGATGGGGACGTGGGCGCAAGGAGGCCATTGAGACGGTGCTGGCTGCCGTGGCCGACACGCTCGTGCCCAGACTTCCGACCCGCTTGTCCGTGCCCATCGTCGTCACCCACACCGACGGTCCGCCGGTGGCCCTATACAGCCGTGGGCTGGGCGGAGAGTTCCGCATCCGTCTGCACGCACGGGATGAGAACTGGCATCTCTATGCCTACGAGTTTGCCCACGAACTGTGCCATGTGATGTCCAACCACGACGCCTACGCCGTGGGCAATCCACCGCGACGCGACAATCAGTGGTTTGAGGAAGCGCTGTGCGAGACGGCGTCGCTATTCACGCTGCAGCACCTGGCCCGACGCTGGGCGACGGCGCCTCCGGGGCCCGAGTGGGCTGTGGAGGCCGACCGGCTGCAGCGCTTCTTCGATCTGCTGATCTCCGAGGGGCATCGCCGTCTGCCGCCCGAGGCGCCGCTGACCGCCTGGCTGCAACAGCATGAGGACGCGCTACGTCACGACCCGTATCTGCGCGACAAGAACGAAGTGATCGCCAATCTTCTGCTGCCCTTGTTCGAGCGCAATCCCGAGAATTGGCAGGCTTTACGTTACATGAACCTCGACCCCGAAGATGCCCGGAGCAGCCTGCGCGCGTATCTGTCGCGCTGGTATGCCAACACGCCGCTCGCTCACCGCGAGCTTGTTGCGGGGGTGCTTGCCCTGTTGGCGCTGGATGATGTGCTGCCCTCCTGGCAGACCGCCGGAGCGCTGCGCGCCGGGGCGGAGTGATGGGCCTGGCGTCGCAAATCTCCTTTCCCGCAGGAATGCGTCGACTATGATGAAAAAGTGACGCACACCGATCCAGACCTGTCTGTCGGGCGGTTTGATCCGGTGGTCATGGTGGATGGGCACGCAGGTGCCTGTTCGCGAACGGGAGCGGCGCCTCGTTTCCAGCGTGGTGTCGCTCCGCCACTCTTTTTCAGGGAGGAACAACCCAACGGAAGACAACATGAAAAAGAGTCTCTTGGCAAAAATCGGCACCGGTTTCCTGATGGGAGCCGTCATGGTCGTCGCACCCGCTGGCGCAGCCGATCTGAACGACAGTTTGCAGGCTTTCTCGGATGACATGCGCGCCCATCGCGCGATGGGAAGCGATCCTTACGACGGCATGGAGCCGACGGCATCCGGCGGGGCGCAGGGCCCGGTTCGGTCCGACATGATGAAGGACGACACGGCCTACAGCAGCGACGACGCCTATCCGGGTCGGTATTCGGGCTGGTCCCAGTGGTCCGATCTGAATCAACGGCTCGGGCCGATCGGTGGTAACGGTACCCATTGACGGTATCTCCGGCATCCTGTTCCGCTGTTCATAGAAACGCAAACGCCGCCTGGGGGGCGGCGTTTTCACGTGTCTTCTCTCCCTCTTCCATGGTTTTCACAATTCCGTACATTTGAAAAACAGTTGAGCAAACATGGTTTGCCAGACTGCACTCACGTCACAAAACACACTATCTGCGGCCGTTTCCGGACCGCGGGCACGACGCGAGACAAGACCGGAGGAGGATGGGGATGGCAAACACCGGCGAGACTTCGGCCGAGATGGGCAGCCTGGATACCTTTCCGCGCCTGCTGATGCACCACGCCCGGCAGCGGCCCAATCGGCCGGCGATGCGCGAAAAGGAATACGGCATCTGGCAGACCTACACCTGGATGGAGGTGGCTGAGCGGGTGCGTGCCATTGCCAGCGGCCTGGCCGAACTGGGCTTCAAGCGCGGCGACCGCCTGGCGGTGGTGGGCGACAACCGGCCGCGACTGTACTGGTCGGTGGCGGCCTGCCAGTGCCTGGGCGGCATTCCGGTGATGATGTACCAGGACGCGGTGGCCCAGGAGATGTCCTACGTGATGCAGGACGCGGAGATCCGCTTCGCCTGCGTCGAGGACCAGGAGCAGGTGGACAAGATGCTCGAGATCAAGGAGGGCCTGCCCCTCCTCGAGCACGTCATCTACGACGACCCCCGCGGCCTGCGCCACTACAACCAGACATTCCTGCACGGTCTGGATGAAGTGCTCGAGATGGGCCGCATCCACGACCGCAATCACCCGGACTTCCTCGGCAACGAGATCGACAAGGGCAGCCCCGACGACGTGTCGGTGATGCTCTACACCTCGGGCACCACCGGCAAGCCCAAGGGCGTGTGCCAGACCCACGGCGCCTTCATCGCTGCGGCCCAGGGTGGCTGCCAGTTCGACAAGCTGTCGGACGAGGACGACATCCTCTCCTACCTGCCGATGGCGTGGGTGGGCGATCACCTGTTCTCCTACGCCCAGGCGCTGGTGGCCGGCTTCACCATCAACTGCCCCGAATCCGGCGAGACGGTGATGAACGACCTGCGCGAGATCGGCCCCACCTATTACTTCGCCCCGCCGCGGGTCTTCGAGAACCTGCTGACCCAGGTGATGATCCGCATGGAAGACGCCGGCAGCATCAAGCGCAAGCTGTTTGCCCACTTCATGGATGTGGCCCGCCGCTGCGGCGCGGATATCCTCGATGGCAAGTCCGTCTCTGCCGGCGACCGCCTGCAATACGGGCTCGGCAACCTGCTGGTGTATGGCCCGCTGAAGAACGTGCTGGGGATGAGCCGCATCCGCGTGGCCTACACCGCCGGCGCCGCCATCGGGCCGGACCTCTTCCGCTTCTATCGCTCCATCGGCATCAACCTCAAGCAGCTCTATGGCCAGACCGAAACCTGCGCCTACGTGTGCCTGCAGCCCGATGGCCAGATCAAGCTCGATTCCGTCGGCACCCCGGCGCCGAATGTCGAGGTCAAGCTGGCCGACAACGGCGAAATCCTGGTGCGTGGCCCGATGCTGCTCAAGGCCTACTACAAGCGCCCGGATGCCACCGCCGAATCCATCAACGCCGAGGGCTACTTCATGACCGGCGACGCGGGCTTCTTCGACGCCGACGGCCACCTGAAGATCATCGATCGCGCCAAGGACGTGGGCAAGCTCACCAGCGGCGGCATGTTTGCCCCCAACTACATCGAGAACAAGCTCAAGTTCTTCCAGCACATCAAGGAAGTCGTGTGCTTCGGCAACGGCCGCGATTTCGTCACCGCGTTCGTCAACATCGACCTGGAAGCCGTGGGCAACTGGGCCGAGCGCAAGGGCATGGCCTACTCGGGCTACACCGACCTCGCCAGCCAGCCCCAGGTGTATGAGCTGATCCGCGAGTGCGTCGAGCAGGTCAATGCCGATCTGGCGTCCGACCCCAAGATGTGCGATTCGCAGATCAAGCGCTTCCTCGTGCTCCACAAGGAGCTCGACGCCGACGATGGCGAGCTGACCCGCACCCGCAAGGTCCGTCGCAACTTCGTGGCCGAGAAGTACGAAGTGCTCATCGACGCCCTGTATGCCGGCAAGAAGAGCCAGTTCATCGAAACCCAGGTGACCTACGAGGACGGCCGCACCAACAAGGTGTCTGCCGACCTGCGTATCGAGGACGCCAAGATCTTTCCGCCCGCGCGGAAAGCGGCCTGACGGAGAGCGACCATGGCCAGACAGATTGGCGACGTGATCGTCGACCTCCAGAACATCTCCCTGCGCTTCGGCGGCGTGAAGGCGCTCACCGACATCAGCTTCAACGTGAAGCAGCACGAGATCCGCTCCATCATCGGGCCCAATGGCGCCGGCAAGAGTTCTATGCTCAACGTGATCAACGGCGTGTATCACCCCCAGGAAGGGCAGATCTTCTTCAAGGGTGGGCTGCGCAAGAAGATGGAGCCCCACGAGGCCGCCGAGCAGGGCATCGCCCGCACCTTCCAGAACATCGCGCTGTTCAAGGGGATGACCGTGCTCGACAACATCATGACCGGGCGCAACCTCAAGATGAAGTGCAACTTCCTGCAGCACGCCCTCTACTGGGGCGCCGCGCAGAAGGAAGAGATCGCGCACCGCATCAAGGTGGAAGAGGTGATCGAGTTCCTCGAGATCCAGGGCATCCGCAAGACGCCTGTGGGCCGCCTGCCCTACGGCCTGCAGAAGCGCGTCGAACTGGCCCGGGCGCTCGCCGCCGAGCCGGACATCCTGCTGCTCGACGAACCCATGGCCGGCATGAACGTGGAAGAGAAGCAGGACATGTGCCGCTTCATCCTTGACGTGAATGACCACTACGGCACCACCATCGTCCTCATCGAGCACGACATGGGGGTGGTGATGGACATCTCCGACCGCGTGGTGGTGCTCGACTACGGCAAAAAAATCGGCGACGGCGCACCGGATGAGGTGAAGAACAACCCGGAAGTCATCAAGGCGTATCTCGGGACTTCCCATTAAGCCGGGGGTGTCGGGTTACGCCCTGCGGGCTTACCCGACCTACGCAGCGGCTACACCGTAGGTCGGGGTGGCGCAGTAACCCGACACCGAACGACAGAAGAAGCGGCAGCGGGCAATCCGGCCCGACCCGCCGCAGAGGAGAGAGGCAGATGCAATTTTTCATCGAAGTGCTGATCGGCGGCCTGCTGTCGGGCGTCATGTACGCCCTGGTGGCCCTCGGTTTCGTGCTGATCTACAAGGCCTCGGGGGTGTTCAACTTCGCCCAGGGGGCGATGGTGTTCTTCGCCGCGCTCACCTTTGTCGGCTTTCAGGAAGTGCTGCCCGGCTGGCTCGGGCTGGAGGCGGACAGCACGGCGGTGTTCTGGCTGGCTTTCCTGCTCGCCTTCATCGCGATGATCGTGCTGGGTTCGCTCACCGAGCGCATCGTGCTGCGGCCGCTGGTCAATCAGCCGCACATCACCCTCTTCATGGCCACCATCGGCCTCACCTACGTGATCGAGGGCCTCGCCCAGATGACCTGGGGTGCCACCGTGCGCGGGCTGGATCTGGGCATCGTCGATGAGCCCATCGCCTGGCTGATGGACAACTACGAGATCGGCGTCTCCAAGTTCGACCTCTTCGCCGCGGGCGTGGCCGCCTCGCTGGTGGCCCTGCTGGCGATCCTCTTCCAATACACCAAGGTCGGCCGTGCCCTGCGCGCCGTTGCCGACGACCACCAGGCCGCGCTTTCCATCGGCATCCCGCTGCAGACCATCTGGCGCGTGGTGTGGGCGGTGGCGGGCTTCGTGGCGCTGGTGGCCGGGATGATCTGGGGGGCCCGCAACGGCGTGCAGTTCGCGCTCACCTTCACCGCCCTCAAGGCGCTGCCGGTGCTGATCCTCGGCGGCTTCACCTCGGTGCCGGGCGCCATCGTCGGCGGCCTCATCATCGGCGCCTCCGAGAAGCTGGCCGAAGTGTATGTGGGCCCGTTCGTGGGGGGCGGCATCGAAGGCTGGTTCCCCTACATGCTGGCCCTGGCCTTCCTGCTGGTGCGCCCCGAAGGGTTGTTTGGCGAGAAGCACATCGATCGCGTGTGACCGGAGACAAGGCGATGAACCGATCTAATGTCTCAGGCGCCGCGACGATGAAGGGTTTGGGCGCGCAAGTTCGTCACGTCCTGCCCGCGCGCACCGCCGAACACCATGACAAGACTGTCCGCCAGCAGCGCACCGCTGCCTGAGCGGAGAAGGAGACCCACCTATGTTTTATCGTGAAGCCGGCCAGTTCAAGGCCAGTTACGCCGAAGATGCCCGGATCTTCCCGATCCGCCAGGACCGCATCGGGTTCTGGGTGCTGATGCTGGTGTTCGGCGTGGCGGTGCCGCTCATTGCCGACCAGTACTGGCTGAAGGCCATCCTGATCCCGGTGCTGATCTTCTCCCTCGCTGCCCTCGGGCTGAACATCCTCACCGGCTACGCGGGGCAGTTGTCCCTTGGCTCGGCGGCCTTCATGGCCGTGGGCGCCTTCGCGGCGTACAACTTCATCCTGCGCATCGACGGCATGCCGTTTCTGGTGGCGCTGGTGCTTGCCGGGGCCACGGCGGCGCTGGTGGGCATCCTGTTCGGGCTACCCAGTTTGCGCATCAAGGGCTTCTACCTCGCGGTGGCCACGCTGGCAGCGCAGTTCTTCATCGTGTGGGCGCTGGTGAAGTTTCCGTGGTTCTCCAACAACTCGTCGTCGGGTGTCGTCACCGCTCAGGACGTGACCATCCTCGGCTACACCTTCGCCAGCCCGGAGGCCAAGTACATCCTCACCTTCCTGATCGTGGTGGTGATGGCGCTGCTGGCCAAGAACATGGTGCGATCCTCCACCGGCCGGGCCTGGATGGCCGTGCGCGACATGGACGTGGCCGCCCAGGTGATCGGCTTCCGCCTGATGCGCACCAAGCTGCTGGCCTTCGCGGTGAGCTCCTTCTACTGCGGCGTGGCCGGCGCGCTCTACGCCTACACCTACATCGGCACCGTCGAGCCCGAGGCCTTCAACCTCGACCTGTCGTTCAAGATCCTCTTCATGATCATCATCGGCGGGGTAGGCTCGATCATGGGCTCCTTCCTCGGGGCCGCCTTCATCGTGCTGCTGCCAATCTTCCTGGACAACTTCGTGCCGATGATCTTCGGCCAGTCCCTGGGGGCGGGCTTCGTGTCCAACTTCCAGCTGATCGTGTTCGGCGGGCTGATCATCTTCTTCCTGATCGTCGAACCCCACGGCCTTGCCCGCCTGTGGCAGATCGCGAAAGAGAAGCTGCGCCTTTGGCCCTTCCCGCACTGACGTCCATGAATCAAGCTACTGCGCGTCCCGATCCTGAAACTCCGGTGCTCGCTGTACCTCACGTACAGCTCCGCTCGTCGTTCCAGCCTCGGGCCTGCTCGCGACGCTTTCTTCACGAACGTGGGTAATAACCCTGTTTCGCCGTAGCACCCACACCAATAAAGGAGACACACCATGAAACTCAAGCACACCGTTCTGCTGGGTGCTGCCATCGCCGGCCTCTTGGGCAGTGCCGTGGCGAGCGCCGACGAACAGTTCATCGGCCTGCCCAGCTACCGCGTCGGTCCCTATGCGGCGGGCGGCGCCGGCATCTTTGGTGGCTGGATCGACTACATGCAGCTCGTCAATGAGCGGGACGGTGGCGTGAATGGCGTCAAGCTGACCTGGGAAGAGTGCGAGACCGAATACAACAACGCCCGTGGCGTGGAGTGCTACGAGCGCCTGAAGAAGAAAGGCTCCACCGGCAACTCGGTGTTCCAGCCGGTTTCCACCGGCATCACCTACTCGGTGCTCGAGAAGGTCGCCCAGGACAAGATCCCGATGGTCACCATCGGCTACGGCCGCACCGACGCGGCCGATGGTCGCGTCTTCCCGTGGGTCTTCCCGATGATCACCACCTACTGGTCCCAGGCGTCGGCCATCGTGAACTTCATGGGCCAGAAGGAAGGGGGCATGGACAAGCTGAAGGGCAAGAAGATCGGCCTGCTCTATCACGACTCCGCCTACGGCAAGGAATCCCACGCGATCATGGACAAGCTGGCCGCCAAGCACGGCTTCGAGGTCATCAAGATCGCCGTGGCCCATCCGGGCAACGAGCAGCAGTCCCAGTGGCTGCAGATCCGCCAGGCCAAGCCCGACTACGTGATCCTGTGGGGCTGGGGCGTGATGAACCCCACCGCCATCAAGGCCGCGGCCAAGACCGGCTTCCCCCGCGAGAAGCTGATCGGCGTGTGGTGGTCCGGCGCCGAGGAAGACACCATCCCCGCCGGCCCCGCCGCCAAGGGCTTCATTGCCGCTGGCTTCAACGTGCCGGGCGCCAACTACCCGGTCGTCGCCGACATCAAGAAGCACGTCTACGGCAAGGACAAGGGCAACATGGAAGACAAGACCCGCATCGGCTCGGTGTATTACAACCGCGGCGTGGTGCACGGGATCATCACCGTCGAGGCGATCCGCAAGGCCCAGGAGAAGTACGGCAAGGGCAAGGCGATGACCGGTGAGCAGGTGCGCTGGGGCTTGGAGAACCTCAACCTGGACGACGCCCGCCTGAAGGCCCTGGGCGCCACCGGCTTCATGCCGCCGCTGAAGATCAGCTGCGCCGACCACGAAGGCCCGGGCAAGGTGAAGTTCCAGCAATGGGACGGCAACCAGTGGAAGGTCATCACCGACTGGATCGACTCCGACCGCCCGCTGGTGCGCGGCATGATCGAGGAATCCGCCGCCGCCTACGCTAAGGAAAAGGGCATCAAGCCGCGCGACTGCTCGAAGGAAGGCTGATCGGGGGCCGGTTTTGTCGGGTTACGCCCGGCGGGCTAATCCGACCTACCGAACTCCCGCAGTTGCGTAGGTCGGGTTGGCGCAGCGTAACCCGACATCCCAAGAACAAGAACGACCGAGGGTGGCCCGCGCCGCCCCGCACCGGAGGATAGCCGACGCCATGTCTTACCTCAGCATCAACAACATCGAGGTCATCTACGACCACGTGATCCTCGTGCTCAAGGGCGTCTCGCTGCAGGTGCCCCAGGGCAAGATCGTCGCGCTGCTGGGTGCCAACGGCGCCGGCAAGAGCACCACCCTCAAGTCGATCTCCAACCTGCTGCGGGCCGAGCGGGGCGATGTGACCAAGGGCAGCGTCGAGTTCAAGGGCAAGCGCATCGACCAGCTCACGCCGGCCGATCTGGTGAAGCAGGGCGTGATCCAGGTGATGGAAGGGCGCCACTGCTTCGGCCACCTGTCCATCGAGGAGAACCTCCTCACCGGCGCCTATACCCGCAGCCAGTCCCGTGCCGAGCTGAAGGAAAGCCTGGAGAAGGTGTACGCCTACTTCCCGCGCCTGAAGACGCGCCGCACCTCTCAGGCTGGTTATACCTCGGGCGGCGAGCAGCAGATGTGCGCCATCGGCCGCGCCCTGATGGCCAAGCCCGAGATGATCCTGCTCGACGAACCGTCGATGGGCCTCGCCCCGCAGATCGTCGAGGAGATCTTCGAGATCGTGAAGGACCTCAACAGCAAGGAGAACGTGAGCTTCCTGCTGGCCGAGCAGAACACCATGGTGGCCCTGCGCTACGCCGATTTCGGCTACATCCTGGAGAACGGCCGCGTGGTGATGGAAGGTGACGCCGCCGACCTGCGCACGAACGAGGACGTGAAGGAGTTCTACCTGGGGCTTTCGTCGGAAGGGCGGAAGAGTTTCCGGGAAGTGAAGCATTACCGGCGGCGGAAGCGCTGGTTGTCGTAAGGGGGCTGAGGGGCGCTTCCCTGTAGGTCGGATTTCAGTCCGACAGCGCGGGTTGATGCGGTAGTGCCTTCGGTTGGCAGGGGTTGACCGGGACTCGCCCCGGCGGGCGACCTGCTTTCTTGGCAATGCAAGAAAGTGAGGCGCCTGCGGGGGGCGCGACCCCGCCAACGGTACGTTGAGAACAGGAAAAACCGTCCTGCAACCGGACGAACGAAAAACCCAGAAGGACGCGGAGAACTCATGAATTATTACGACGCCCGTGAAACCCGCGATCCCCTTGATCGCGAGCGCGAACTCCTCGCCCGGCTGCCCGACCAGGTGGCGCACGCCAAGGCCCACGCGCCGGCGTTTGCGGCGCTGCTGAAGGACGTGGACCCGGCCGCCATCACCACCCGTGAGGCGCTGGCCACTTTGCCGGTGATCCGCAAGTCCGAACTCTCAGAGCTGCAGAAGGCTGCGCGGCCCTTCGGCGGGCTGGTGGCGGTGAAGTGGGGCAGCGGTTGTGCGCGAGTGTTTGCGTCACCGGGGCCGATCTACGAGCCGGAGGGGGCGCGCAAGGATTACTGGCGCCTCGCCCGGGCCTTCTACGCGGCGGGTTTCCGCGCCGGCGATCTGGTCCACAACACGTTTTCGTACCACTTCACGCCGGCCGGCTCGATGATGGAGACCGCCGCCCACGCGCTGGGCTGCACGGTCTTCCCGGCTGGCGTCGGGCAGACCGAGATGCAGCTTGCCGCGATGCTCGATCTGCGTCCCGATGCCTACGCCGGCACGCCGTCCTTCCTGCGCATCCTGCTTGAGAAGGCCGACGAACAGGGGGTGAAGCTCGACAGCCTCAAGAAGGCCTTCGTCTCCGGCGAGGCCTTTCCGCCCAGCCAGCGCGAGGCGCTTGCAGCCCGCGGCATCCAGGCTTACCAAGCCTACGCGACTGCCGATCTCGGTCTCATCGCCTTCGAGACGCCGGCCCGCGAGGGCATGGTGCTGGATGAAGATGTGATCCTCGAGATCGTGCGCCCCGGCACCGGCGATCCGGTGGCGCCCGGCGAGGTCGGCGAGGTGGTGGTGACCACCTTCAACCCCGATTACCCGCTGATCCGCTTCGGCACCGGCGACCTGTCGGCGATCCTGCCCGGCACCTCGCCCTGCGGCCGCACCAACACCCGCGTCAAGGGTTGGCTCGGGCGTGCCGACCAGACCACCAAGGTGAAGGGCATGTTCGTGCATCCGGGCCAGGTGGCGGCGGTGCTCAAGCGCCACCCGGAGATCGGCCGCGGCCGGCTGGTGGTGGACAACCCGGATCTCGCCGACCGGATGACACTCCAATGCGAACTCGCGGCGCCGGTCGAAGGCCTGGCCGAGGCGGTGGCGGTGTCGATCCGCGAGCTCACCAAGCTGCGTGGCGAGGTGGTCTTGTGCGCGCCGGGCAGTCTGGCCAACGACGGCAAGGTGATCGACGACCTGCGCAAGTACGAGTGAGGGGTCGGCCGTCGGCGCAAGCGGCGGCCCACTGCGGAAAGCCCGGATCGAACCGGGCCCGACCTTCAGGCACACTGGCGTGATGTTGCCCGTCACGCCATTTTTCTGAGCGATGCAGAGTCTGCTGCTGCTCCTGCCCGACTTCGCGCTGATCGCGATGGGTGTGTTGCTGCGTCGCCATTTCGGGCTGGCGGACGCCTTCTGGACCGGTGTCGAGAAGCTGGTCTATTTCATCTTCTTTCCCGCGCTGCTGTTCCACGCCCTGGCTCGGGCGACCATCGACATCGCCGCGATGGGGCCGCTCTTTGTGGTCGGGCTGGTCACGATGGCAGCGGGCTTGCTGCTGGGTCTCGCCGGTCGGCCGCTGCTGGGGCTGGACGCGATGGCTTTCGCCTCGCGCCTGCAGTGCGCCTATCGTTTCAACACCTACATCGGTATCGCGGTGGCCGGCAAGCTGGCGGGGTCGGCCGGAGTGGCGACCATGGGCGCCCTGTGCGGGGCGATGGTGCCCTTTGCCAACATGGCGGCGGTGGCGATGCTGGTGCGCCACGGCCAGGGTCGGCTGTGGCAGGAGCTGGCGAGGAATCCGCTCATCATCGCCACGCTCGCCGGGCTGGCGTTCAACCTGTCAGGCGCCCAGCTGCCGGCGCCGGTGGTGCCCTTTCTGCAGCGGCTGGCGGATGCGGCGGTGACCCTCGGCCTGCTGGCAGTGGGCGCGGCGCTGCGGCTGGGGCGCAGCGAAGGCGGGCGTTTCGGAACGATCTACTTGTGCGGGGTGAAGCTGGTGGCGCTCCCGGCGGTGGCGTGGGGGCTGGGGCGGGCGCTGGGGCTGGAGGGCGTGGCCTTCCAGGTGGCGGTGGCCTTTGCCGCGCTGCCGACGGCGTCGTCGGCCTACATTCTGGCGATGCGGCTGGGGGGCGACGGGCCCGGCGTGGCGCGGTTGATCTCGGCGACCACGGTGGCTGCGGCGGTGACGCTGACGGCCTGGCTGACGCTGCTACGCGTGGCCTGACGCCCAAGGGCAGAACCCCGGCGGGTGCCGGGGGTGCGGGAGATTACTTGTCCTTGCTGCGGCTGGACTTGGCGGGGGTGGGCGCCGGGGCCGGTGCAGACTGGGAGGCCTTGGAGGCATCGGCGGCGCCCTGCATCAGGTTCCACGGCCACATGCCGCTGGCGAAAGGGTTGGGCTGGGCGGCTTCGGGGCTGCTGCCCCCTTCCGTGGCGATCTTGCTCATGGCCTGCATGGTGGCGATGGTGGCGCGTTGCATCTCGAGGCCCTGGGTGGCCATCTGCAGGGAGCTGAGGTTCATCTTGAGCCAGTTTTCGACGGCCTTCATGTCGGAGATGCGCTTGTCCAGCTCATCCACGTCGAGCGTCGGGGTGACCATGCCGGGCAGGCTGAACCCCATCTTGCTCCACATGTTGCGCATGAATTCCAGCGGATCCTGTGCATTGTTTTCGGTGCTCATTGCTCTCCCCCTTTGCCTGGTTGTGGAATCGATATCCGATCTTAACCGAAGCGTACTCCACCCGCATCAGCCTTGGGTTTTTCGTTGCAGCAGGGCGCGCAGCTTGGCCGGACGGACGGGCTTGTGGAGGAGCGGGATCTCCGCCTGCTGGACGGCATTGGCGGTGGCCGACGAGGTGTCGCCGGACAGGATGATGGCCGGGATGGGCTTGCCGAAATGGGCCCTCAGACGCTGGATGGTCTCGAGGCCGTCGGCTGCGCCGGCAATCTGGTAGTCGGACAGGATGATGTCGGGGGGCGAACCGGCGGCGTCGAGGACGGCCAGGATGTCTGTCTGGTTGTCGGCGGCGCTGACCTGGCAGCCCCAGGATTCGAGCAGGCTGACGGTGCTGGCGACGGCCAGCTCGTCGTCATCCACCAGGGCCACATGGAGGCCGTTGAGGGCCTGGCTGGCGACCGGGTGGATGCCTTCGGCGACCACGCCGGGCGCTGCGGTGGGCAGTTCGACCGCGAATACCGCGCCGTTGCCGGGGCTCGACTTGAGGGAGAGCGGGTGGTTGAGCAGATCGGTGAGACGACGCACGATGGCGAGGCCCAGGCCAAGCCCCTTGGCCCGGTTGCGCTCCGGATTGTCGAGCTGGACGAACTCCTGAAAGATCGCCTCCTGGGCTTCCGGGGCGATGCCCGGGCCGTTGTCGCGCACCTCGATGCGCACTCGCCGGCCGCGCTTGCGGCAGCCCAGCAGGATGGTGCCGCCTGGCGCGTAGCGGAGGGCGTTGCTGATGAGGTTGTGGAGGATGCGTTCGAGCAGCAAGGGGTCGCTCTCGACCCACAGGCTGGTGGGGCGCAGACACAGTCGCTGGCCGCGCATCTCGGCTTCACGGCGGTAGTCCACGTCGATCCGTTCGAGCAGGGGCTGGAGCGGGAAGGGCTTGATCTGGCGGTCGAGCACGCCGACATCGAGCCGCGAGATGTCGAGCAGGCTGTCGAGGAGGTTCTCCATCGTCTCGGCGGAGACGGCAATCTGTTCGACAAGCCGCCGGGTGTCGGGTGCATGGGGCTTCTGGCCGAGTTCGGCCACGAACAGGCCGAGGGCGTGCATGGGCTGGCGCAGGTCGTGGCTGGCGGCGGCCAGGAAGCGGGTCTTGGCCCGGTTGCCCCGTTCGGCTTCGTCCTTCTTTTCGAGCAGTTCGCGGGTGGCGGCTTCGATCTGGCGTTCGAGATCTTCCCGGGAGGCGCCGAGCTTGTCGGCCATGTCGTTGACGCCTTCGGCGAGGGTGCGCAGGCTGCGTCCGCCTTCAACCGGCACCCGGGCGGACAGATCGCCCTGGCCGAAGCGGGTGACGGTGGAGGCGATGCGCTGGATCGGGCCGGAGATGCCGCGGCTCATCCGCAGAGCCAGCGCCACGCTGGCGATGAGCACCGTGGTCACCATCAGGAAGGCGTTCCACAGCAGGCGCCGCTCTTCAGCGCGCAGGGAGTCCTGGGTCATTTCCACCAACACCTCGCCGCGCTGCTCGGTGCCCGTGGCGGTGTTGCCATTGCCGTTGCCCAGGAAGGCGTCTTCGATGTTCACGCCGACGCCGGTGACCGGCTCGGGAAAGCGCAGGGGCGGATCGCCGCTCCCGGGGGGGCGGCGTTCGGGGGAGGAGAGTTCGGTGAGCACCTGACGCTGGGGGCCATACACCACCACGCGGACCACGTCCTTCTCGACCACGATGGTGTTGCTCAGCTTGCGCAGACTTTCGAGGTTGCCCGAGAAAACGCCGTATTCGCTGGCGGCGGCGAGCTGGCGTGCCAGGGCCTTGCCCCGCTGGCGGTGGACCTCTTCCAGATCCGACAGTCGGGACGAGGTGAAGTAGCCGATCAGCAGCGAAGCCATCACCATCGTCGGGAGCACCGCGATGAGGATGGTCCGCGCCCGGATGTCGAGGTTGCCTTCGCTGATCATGGCGGGTTCTCCGCGCGTTCGAGCCGCTCGTGCAGTACGTGGGCGTCCTCGAGGGTAATGCCCAGAGAGCGGGCGACGTAGGTGTTGGTGCTGATCCGGAACTGGCGCGGCGCGGTGGGGGGCGGCAGGCTGCCGCTGGTGAGCCCGATCCGGGCGGCCTCGCCAGCCTGCTGGCCGATCTGGGTGGGCGTGCTGTAGAGGGCGAAGAGGGCGCCCGCCTTTACATAGGCGGGCGAGAACCCAACCACCGGTGAGCGGTGGTGATAAGTGGTCAGGAGGATGTTGGAGATGGTCCGGTTGTTGAAGAGCTGGGTGTCGGGCACGGCCAGCAATACGGTGGGCTCACCCAGCATGCGCTGGAGGGCCGGATACAGATCGCTCTCCTCGCTGGCGTATTCGAGCACCGGGCGCAGCCGCTTGTCCCGGGCGCTGGCCTGCAGCCGGCTGCCCAGTTCGGTGGTCTCCCGGCCGACCACCAGACCGACCCGGGGCCACTCGGGCAGGGCGATGCGCAGCAGTTCGATCTGCCGTGAGGCGGGTTGGTCGATGAACACTGCCGATACCCGGCGGGTGTCGTCACCCCGGTTGGGCAGGCGCTCGTAGGCGTTGCGCGGCAGCAGGGTGTGGAGGATCAGGGTGCGCGGGGCGAGGTTGGCGACGACCTGGGCGGCGCGGGTGCCGAAAGTGATTACCAGCCCGGTGTTGCCGAGGGCGGCGGCATCGTCGGCGCGCAGGGGGAGCAGCAGCGTCTGGGGGCGGTGGCCGGCGTTGCGCAGTTCGGTGGTGACGGCTTCGGCGGCTTCGGTGAAGGCTGCGCTTTCTTCCGACATGAGGAGCGTCACCGACGCCGCGAGCGCGTACAGGGGCACCCCGCAGGTCAGGACGGTCAGCAGGGCGACGAAGAGCGCGCGGCGGATCGGCGACATCGGGTGTCAGAGTTCCAGCATCACGCTGGCGAAGATGGTGCGAGCCCACCAGGAGGTGTCCGGCGCATACGTTTGGTCGGGGCCGTCCACGTTGCGGGCCGTGACCGAAACCTCTCCCCGGGCAACGCTGGCCGGTAAGCTACGGGCGAGGCGAAGGTCGAGCTGACGGTAGGGGGCGGTTTTGTGCCAGTTGTCCTGGTACCAGCTCATCGAACCGATCCAGTGCTTGGCAAAACTGAACTGCCAGCCGGGGAGGAACTCCCATGCGCCGAAGAGGGTGGAGCTTTGTTTGGGCGCGGTGTATTCGATCCAGCCACTGGCGTTGGCCCTGGCTTCACTGGCGTTGAAATTGGGGTTGTCCACGCGCAGGGCGGTGTGGTGGGCCGTCAGCCAGGTGCGCGGTGAGGGGCGCCAGGTGGCCGAGACCTCCAGGCCGCGGATGTTGGCCTCGCCGCTGTTGGTGAAGTAGCGCGTGTTGCTGCGGGAGAACAGCCCGACGGTGGATGGTTCGAGCTTCATCTCGACCAGATCCCGGGCGCGTTCCAGAAACAGGCGGGCGTCGATGGTGGTGCTGATCTCGCGCAGTTCGGCCAGGTAGCCCAGTTTGTAGGTGGTGACGCGCTCTGCGTGCAGATCGGGCGACGGGCGGAAGGTCTGGTTGAGCGGCGTGCCCGTCGGGATGGTTCGGCCCGGAATGCCGAAGGGCGCCGAGTTGCGGAAGATCATGCTGGCCTTCTGCTCGAAGGCCATCGGGTTGCGGTGGGAACGGTTGATCGAGATTCGCCAGGTCTGGCTTTCGGTCATGTGATAGTTGGCCGAGACACGCGGGGCCAGCGCGGTGCGGGTGAGGGAGTTGTCCTCGATCATCGCCCCGGCGTTGAAGAGCCAGCGGTCGCTGGCGCGCCATTCAAGGGTGCCGAAGGCGCGGGTCACGGTGCTGCGTACGGGGTCCGGGGTGTTGAAGCGCGAGGGGGCGGCAAGCAGATCCGTGCGCCAGCCGGCGCCCGCCACGGCCCGCAGCGACGGGGCGAGGGTGGTCACGCGCTGGATCTCGAGGTCGTCGCGCACCGCCTTGAAGTCGTAGTCGAAGCGCACCGGCACGAAGATCGTCCGGGAGGCGCCGCCCAGGGTGATATTGGCCGGTACGTTGAGCGCGTAATTGTCCCGACCGTTTTCCTCCTGGTGGTAGTAGCTGACGGTGAGCTCTTCGCCTGGGGCCGGGGCGTGACGCCAGCGCAGCAGCCCGAAGCCGGTATAGATGCGCATCGGGCGTTCCGGGTCGGTGGCGTTGTTGGCCTTGCCGGTGCCTTCGTGGGAGTCGGTCCAGCCGGTCTGGAAATCGACGCTGTTGGCGCTGTTGGCGCTGTTGGCGCGCCACTCGGTGTTGAGGGTGGCGAGCTGGGTGTAGCGCCAGTCGTTGATGACCTGCGCGCCCTTGTCGTAGTTGCCGAAGCCGTGGTCGCAGGTGCGCGAGTAGGTGAGGCGCATGGCCACGTCGTTGAACTGGTGGCCGATGCGGGCGCCGATGTCGTTGATGCCGTTATCGCCAGCGCGGTAGCGGACCGCTCCACCGAGCGTTTCGGATGGCGAGCGGGTGATGATGTTGGCGACACCCAGGAAGGCGTTGCTGCCGTAGGTCGCGGAGTTGGAGCCGCGGAAGACCTCGATGCGCTCTATGTCGTCAATGTCTACGCCGATCTGGTTCCATTCGACCCCGGAGATCAGGTACGGCGAGTAGATCGAGCGGCCATCCACCTGCACCAGCATCCGTCGGGGCGCTTCGTCGGACAGCCCGTGGTAGGTGACCAGCGGCTGGTTGCCGGTGTGCATCCCGAGCTGGAAGCCGGGCACGAGGCGGAACAGCTCGTAGATGCTGCGCGCGCCCGAGGCGCGGATCATCTCCCGGTCGAGGACGGTGACTGCGCCCGGCGCATCGGCCGGCGCCTGGGCCAGGCGCGTGGCCGACAACACCACCGGCAGATCACTCAGGTGACCGGCTTCGCTGGTGTCATCCGGGTCGGCTAACGCGGTCAGTGGCGAGAGCGCGACGAGCAGGGAGAGGGCGCACAGAGGCGTAGGCGGCCGGTGTGTGATTTTGGCTGGCGGCATGGTTTTTGCCGAATCGGCTAGCAAACCGCGATTTTGTACGTTTTGGGCGGGGCTGGGTAGGCTAAACTGCTGGTTCGAACCGAATCCGACTTATCCGCAATGAATTGGCGGTCATGATGCAGACACGTATTCTGATTATCGAGGACCATGTGCTGGTGAGGGAGGCCATGGCGCTGACCCTTGCTCAGGTGGGCGAAAACGTGCACTGCCAGCAGGCCAGCAATGCCTCTGATGCGCTCGCGCTGCTCGAGGCCGATCCAGATTGCGATCTGCTGGTTGTCGATCTGATGCTGCCGGAGATCAATGGTTTTTCGCTGCTTGGCGTGATTGCCAAGCGGTTTCCCGACGTGCCGGCCCTGGTGGTTTCGGCGCTCGATGACCGGGAGTCTGTGCAGCGGGCGATGAAGGCCGGTGCGTCCGGTTTTGTGTCCAAGGCCAGTCCCAGCAACACCCTGATCGAGGCCGTGCGTACAGTGCTGGCGGGCGGGGTGTTCACGCCTGAGGCGTCGAGCGGCAGTGACGGCAGCAGTCGCAGTCGGCGTGCCAGCCAGGCCTTCGCCGAACGTTTCCAGCTTACCGCGGCCCAGGGGCGGGTGCTCGAGCTGGTGGCCCAGGGCAAGTCGAACCGGGACATCGCCGAGTTTCTCGGCCTGTCGGAAGGTACCGTGAAGGTTCATGTCTCGGCGATCCTGCGGGCGCTGGGGGTGACCAGCCGGGCGCAGGCGCTGCTGATGATGACCCGGGCGGGGCTGCGGGTCTGAGGCGAAACCGGCATCGCCCGGCTGCGGCATCGAAGTCCGGGGTGCAGCCTTGCAAGCATTTTCTGTTTTGCGAATAATTCTTATTACCGATTATAATCGGGCGCAGTGAATCATTGTCAGGCGATAGTCGATGCATCGGATTGATGGGCGAGGTGACTGCTGATGGGTGCTGCAGCGCCGGTCGTCGCAACGGTTTCACTGCCGCGCAGCCTGCTCAGGGGCGAGCGTCGGCCGCAGATCGCCCTGGTAGGCCTGCCGCGCACCGGAAAGAGCACCATCTTCCAGGCGGCCTCGAGCACGGCGGTCGAATCCGGCCAGCTCGACGGCAGCGAACTGGGTTTCTCCACCTGCCAGGTCAATGTGGGCCTCGAAGAGGCCGCCCTCGTCGATCTGCCGGCCTTGCGCAGCTTTCATGATCTCGACGAGGCCGACCGCCTGCTGTTGCTGGCGCTTCTCGGTGGCCAGCCGGCGCGCCACGGGCAGGCCGGCTTCAAGGCGCCGGACCTGCTGATCCAGGTGGTCGATGCCACCGCCCTCGAGGCCAGTCTGGCCCTGGCCCAGGAGCTCTGCGAGCTGGGCAAGCCGCTGGTGATCGCCCTCAACCGCCTCGACGAGGCCCGCGAAAAGGGCGTGTACATCAACGTGGCGGCGCTGTCCGAGGCGCTCGGCGTGCCGGTGGTGCCCACCGTCGCTCACATGGGCAAGGGCATCACCAGCGTCTTCGAGGCGGCGCTGCAGCTCATCCACGCCAGGCGCTGCCCGCTGCCCCAGCTGCCCAGCCCGCACCTGCGCAAGGCGCTGACGCCCCTCAACGCAATCCTCGATACGCCGGAGGTGGAAGCCGCCTTCCGCGTGCCGCGCGCGCTGCTGCTCACCCAGGTGGCGCGGGGCGATACGTGGTTTGCCGCCGAGCTGGCCCGGCACTTCCCCGATCTGGTGCCGGCGGTCGAGGCGGCGCGGGCGGAGGCCGGCCGGAGCCTGCCGCGTCCGTTGGCCGAAGAACTCTTCGCCGACCGCCACTACCGGGCGGCGGCACTCCACGAGCAGGTGAGCCGCCTGGGTCATGCGGCCGAGAAGGCCGGCTGGAAGCGCGCCCTCGACCGCGTTTTCCTGCATCCGCGCTGGGGGCTGATCGGCACCCTGGCGGTGTTTGCGCTGGTGCTCTTCATGGTGTTCGAGGTGAGCACGACCCTCGATTCGGTCACCTCGGCGCCGCTGGCGGCGTGGGTCGGCCAGTGGACGCCGGACACCACCCTCGGCGTGATCGGGCGGGCGGTGGCCGATGGCCTCGTCGGCCTCGTCGGCATCGTCGTGCCTTACATGCTGCCGCTGGTGCTGCTGCTGGTGAGCCTGGAAGAATCCGGGATCATGCACCGGGTCGCCTTCGTGGTGGATCGGGGCTTTCACCGCATCGGCCTGCACGGCGGGGTGGCGGTGCCTTTCCTGCTGGGGCTGGGCTGCAACGTCCCGGCGTTGTCGGCGGTGGCGGCGTCGTCCGCGGGGCGCGAGCGTATCGTGGCGTCGCTGCTCATCACCTTCGTGCCGTGCTCGGCGCGCTCGGCCATCGTGCTGGCGATTGGCGGCAAATACCTGGGCTGGGAGGGCGTGCTGGGCATCTTCCTGCTGACGATGCTCATCATCGCGGTGGCCGGCAAGCTGCTCACACGGCGCTACGTGAAGGCCAGCCCGGGGCTGATCCAGGCCATTCCGCCCTATGCGCTGCCCCAGTGGCGGCGCCTGCTGGCGATCACCTGGGAGCGCACCAGCGACATCCTGACCATCGTCACGCCGCTGCTGGTGCTGGGCAGCGTGGTGCTGGCGCTGCTGGCCCACTTCGGTGCCGACAACGCCATCAACACCCTGCTGCTGCCCGTGACGAGCTGGTGGCTGGGCCTGCCGGTGGCGCTGGGTGTGCCGATCCTGTTTGGCGTGCTGCGCAAGGAGCTGTCGCTGCTGATGGTCTATCAGGCCCTCGGCACCCAGGACATCTCGCTCCAGCTGGGCTGGGTGCAGATCGCCACCTTCCTGGTCTTCCTGACCTTCTACGTGCCCTGCGTGTCCACCTTCGCGGTGATGCTGAAGACCGTCGGCAGGCGCGACGCGCTGTTCTCGGTGGGGCTGTCGGTGGCCGTGGCGCTGGGCATCGCGGCGGTGTGCCGGATCGCGCTGCAGGGCGTGAATCTGCTGTTCTGAGGCCGGTCAATCCCGCGGGCGCAGGCGTTCGAGGGATTCGTCCAGCCCGGCGGCGCTGCGCAGCAGCGGCGGCTCGCTGTCGTCCAGCCGCGCGGCGGGGTTGCCTGGCGCGACGGCCGGCGCGGCGGCGACCTCGGGCTCGCGCACGATGCGCGGGGTGATGACCACCACCGTCTCGGTGCTCGTGCCCGCATCCTCCCAGTGGGAGAACGCCGCCCCCAGCACCGGCAGCTCGCCCAGCACCGGAATGCCCGAGCGCTTGTAGTTGGCGCTGTTGCGGATCAAGCCCCCGATGAAGATCGATTGCCCGTCCTCGGCGATGAGGGTGGTGTTCACCTGCGTGCTGTTCTTGGAGGGAATGCTGTTGTTCACGCTGGCGGTGCTCACCTCGGGGTGAATCTTCATCAGGATGCGGCCGCGCTCGTCGATGGACGGCGTGACCCGCAGGATCACCCCCGATTCGAGGAACTGGATCGATTCGGTGGTCACCTGGTTGATGGTGGTCGTGACCTTGTAGCCGGTCTGGTCGCCGATGGAGGTGATGGCCTGCTGGTTTTCCAGCGCCAGCAGCTTGGGCGTGGCGAGGGTGTGCACGCGGCCCTTGCTGGCCAGGGCGCTCAGGTAAATGTTGAGGTTGTCGCTCACCACGCTGAAGAACAGCCCGCTGGAGGCGCGGTCGGCGAGGCCCTTGGTGCCCAAGGTATAGCTGC
Organism: Zoogloea sp.; assembly: GCA_041917255.1. Classification (GTDB taxonomy): domain Bacteria; phylum Pseudomonadota; class Gammaproteobacteria; order Burkholderiales; family Rhodocyclaceae; genus Zoogloea. The sequence goes on along the minus strand of JAYRYA010000017.1, from coordinate 36,901 downwards.
GATTGCTTCCGCCGATGACCTTAGACCAATCGACCCCGAAAGCCTCGCTGCGATCCAGCCGCACCTCGAGGATCTTGGCCTCGATGAGGATCTGCCGGGGCTGCACATCCACCTGCTCGAGCAGCGCCTCGATGCGATCCACGAAGGCCGGCTGATCCTCGACGACGATCAGGTTGCGTTCGAGCAGCGGCGTGATCTTGCCGTAGCGGGAGATGTGCTTGGTGAGGATGTCGGCGACCGTCTTGGGGTTGGAGTACTGGACCTTGAAGGTGCGCAGCCGGGTGTTGCCCGACAGCCCGTCCAGCCCCGCGTCCTTGCGTTCGACCACCAGCCAGGTGTCGCCGCGGCGCTCGGCCACGTAGCCGGCGGCCTCCGCCACGGTGCGAACGGCCTCGTCGGCACTCACGTTATACAGATTGACCGACACGTTGCCGGTGACGCCCTTGCCCACCAGCACGTTGATCTTCTCGTTGCGGGAGAGCATCTCGAACACGTCGCCCACCGGCACGTCGCGCAGGTTCACGGTGATGCGACGGGGCGCGGGGTCGGTGGCGAAGGCGGCTGGCTGGCCGGTGGCGGCGAGGGCGCAGGCCACGAGGGCGGTGGCGAGGCGATGGCGGATCACTGTCTGGACTCCCGGGGCGGACGGCGCATGTCGAGGGTGACGCGGCGTCCGTCCTTTTCGAAAACGGCCTGGTATTCGGTGACCGACAGCAGGCGATGGCCGTCGAGTTTTTCGCCGACGGCGACCATCTGGCCGTCCACGTTGGCGAGGGAATTGGGGCCCGACAGCAGCACGCCGCGCAGTCGCGGTTGCCATTCGACGGGCGCCGGGGCGTCGCCGGCAGCGGGGGCAAGGGCGGTGCCGCCGGGCCGGCGGAAGGGGTCGTGGTGGAGCTTGGGCGCTGCGGGGGGCTCTGCGGCGGCGGCCGCGGTGGCGATGAGCAGCAGGACGGCGGGCAGCAGGCGGTGCTTCATGGCTGACGGGTGGCCGGGCGGCGATACACGGCGAGGCGCAGGCGCAGACTCACGCTGCCGCTGCTCACCTGACGGGTGAAGCGGATTTCCTGCAGGCCGGCGTTGGGCAGTTGGGCCTCGATGGCGGCGAGCCATCCCACCAGCTGCGGGTAGTTGCCGCTGGCCTCCAGGTCGTAACGGGTTTCGACGAGGCCGTCGGATTCGTTCTGCTGGCCCGGAAACACCGGCAGCAGCTCGACGCCCTGGCTGCGGGCCAGGCTGTCGAGCACGCCGGGCAGGCGCGCCGGTGCGGTGTCGGCGGCGTCGAGGGCGGCGTCGAGGCGGGTGGCCTCGGCGCTCAGGGCTTCGGCCTGAGTCTGGCGGTCTGGCAGGCTGGCGATGGCTTCGCGGATGGCGGCGGCCTGGGTCGCCACCGCCTGGCGCGATTGCCACGCCGGCCGCAGGATCTGGCCCCAGCCGACGAGCAGGATCACCGCCGACAGGGCGCCGGCGACGAGCCGCAGCACCCGGATGTCGAGGGCGAGGAGCTCGCGGGGAAACTTCACGACTTGCCTCCACCAGGCAGGGTGAGGGGGCAGTTGAGGGCGAACTCCATCAACTCGAAGCGGTTGTACTGTTTGACGTTGCCGGGCACCAACCGCGGCTTGGCGCACGGGCCGGCGTTGCCGAGGGCCTCGGCGAACGCGCCGATGGTGGCCGGGTCTGGCGCCTTGCCGCGGATCGCCAGGCTGGCGTCGGCCGGGGCGATGGGCGTGCCGGGCTGGGGCAGGGCCGGGATGCGGGTGAAGATCAGTTCGTCGAACCAGATGGACTCGCCCAGGGCGGCATCGATGGGCACGAGCACGCCGCTCACCACGTCGGGGCCGCGCAGGGCGGCGACCTTGCGGGACAGCTCACGGGCTTCGTCGACCCGCGCGTTGAGGGTGGTGAGGCGGGCCACGATGCGGTCGCTGTCGCGGCGCTGGGCGTGCAGGGTCTGCAGCGCGGTGATGGCCTGGCGGTTGGCGATTTCGATCCCGACGCGCGCCGCGGCGACCGCGGCGATGGCGCAGCCGACGGCGACCAGCCCGCCGCGCAGGGTGCGTCGCGCCCGCTGTTCGGCACGCCAGGAGGCGGGGATCAGGTCGATGTCGGCCATGTCAGGCGGTCGCGCGCAGGGCGAGTCCGGCGGCGACGGTCATCCCGGCCGGCGGTTCGACGATGGGCACGCCCTCGTTGCCGGGGATCTTCCACAGGTCGAGCACCTGCACGGGCATCGCCAGCAGGCGTCCGATGAATTCGGCTGCACCGTCCAGGCGGGCGATGCTGCCGCAGATGTAGATGCCATCCACCGAGCCGCCGTGGGTCTGGGAGGCGAAATAGATCAGCACCCGCGCCACCTCGTGGGCGAGCTGCTGGAAATCCGGCTGGAGCAGCTCGACGATGGTGCTGCTGATCTCGTCGCCGCCGCTGGGCAGGCCGTGCTTGCGCAGCAGGGCGAGGGCGCGTTCGGCGGGCAGGTCGAGGTTGCGGGCCAGGGTGTCGGCCAGATGGGCTTCGCCGAAGTCGAGGCTGCGGTCGAACATCAGCCGGCGGCCCCACAGCAGGGTGAGGAAGCTGTGGCGGGCGCCGAAGTTGATGATGAGCTGGTTGGCCCGGGGATCGCCGGTGACCAGCGCCCGGGCGACCCGGGCCAGGGCGGCGGGGCCGATGTCCACCGACAGCGGCTCCAGCCCGGCGGACTGGAGCAGGTCGAGATGGGCGATGACCCGCTCTCGCGGGGCGACGGCGACCACCGCCGAGCGCAGATTGCTCTCGGGAGGGCGCCGGATCGGGAGCACGTCCACCACCGCGTCGTCGAGGCCGCCCTTGAAACGCTCCTTGAGCGTGCGCAGGAGGACGGCGGTGTCGTCCTGGCCGTTTGGGGTGGTGTAATCGACGGAGATCACCTGCAGATCGCCGGGGGGCAGCACGCTCACCACCCGCCGGCCGCGAAAGCCGTGGCGTTTGAGGCCATCGCGGACAAAGCTGCGGAAGGCCACCGGATCGGCGAGCAGCTCGGCGCGGGGCTTGGGGTAGGGTAGCCCGGCCACCGCCTGCCAGCGCAGTTCGCCGCCGGTGTGGGTGACCTGGGCGAGGTTGAGGCGCTCGCTGGCGAGATCAAAGCCGATGGGCGTGTTCCGCCGGCTGGCGGGCCACGGGGCTTTCAGGCCGGCGAGGCGGCCTTTCAGGGACGTCCAGAGCGCGTTGTACTCCATGGCACCCATATCGGCGGGCGCCCTCATTCCTTGAGCATCGGCGCCTAATTGGTGGTGATGACGAGGCGCGGTTCCTGGCGCAGGCTTTCGCGGCTGGAGATCGTGGCGCTGTCCACGCCGAAGGTCATGAGGGCGATCAGGCCCTGGTTGGGCCGGACGCCATCGACCCATTCCTGCACCGTGGTGGTGATGTCCACCTCCCAGTAACGCTGGGGCGAGGCGCCCAGGGGCAGGGAGAGGGTGCCGGCGAGGCTGTTGGCGAAGGTGCCGCCAGCGTTGGTCCAGGCGAGATCCGGGGCGTTCTGGCGCCTGCTCCAGCTCACGCCGCCGCTCGAGATGGCACCGTTCTGAGTGCCTTCGAGCCAGCTCTCGGTGAGCGGGTAGAGCTTGGCGCTGAGGGAGAGGCTGAGGATGACCGAGTTCTCCACGTGGAAGGACAGGATGGCGCGCTTGATGACCGTGCCGGCCGGTATGTTCGACAGGTCGAAGCGCAGGATCGGCCGGTTGTCAGGAATGTAGGCGACCTGCAGCGGTGTGGTGGTGCCGTAGTTGACGTTACTGGGCAGGTTGCTGGAGACGTAGGCGTCGGCAACCGGCAGGCGCACGCTGCCGCCCATCGCGCCGAGCACACCGGTTGCGTCCAGGGTCGAGGCTATGATCTGCACGTCGTCGAGCCGGCCGAGGAAGTTCTCGTTGTACGGCGTGGTGCCGATCAGGAGGTTGCGGCTGTTCGCGACCGGCGTGTTGCCGAAGCTGGCCGCGAAGGTGCCGGCGAGGTTGCCGTCCACGTACAGCTTGATCTGGCGGAGGCTGTCCTTGTAGGTGGCGGCCAGGTGGTAGTAGGTGCCGGGTTTGAGGTTGAGCCCGGTGGTGGAGTAGGTTCGCCAGGCGCTGTTGGCGTAGTACTCGAAGTACATCTCGCCGTCGCGGGTGCCCAGGGCGTAGTTGGCCTCGTTGGCGGCGGTGCCCTTGTAGAGGACGGGGCGCTTGCCGTTGCGGTCGCTCATGTTGATCCAGGCGGCGACGCTGAAGTCTCCGCTCATGGAGAGGTCGCTGGCGGCGCCCACGCTGATCTTTCCGGGCGCGGCGAAGGACACGGCACCGCCGGCGACGCCCGTGGTGACCCAGCTGCCGCCCGTCACGCTGCCGGTGTGGCCGCCGATGACGTCGCCGGCGGAGCTGCCCGTGGTTTCGTCGAGCTTCCACCAGGCCACGCGACCGCCGACGCCGTCCTGGGGCGGGTTGAGGGCGCCGCAAGGGGCGATGTACTTGACGACCAGTTTGGGGACGCGCGTGGAGTCGGAGGCTTCGGCCGAGGCGTAGGCCTCGCTGAAGCTGGAGGTGGGCACGAGCAGCAGGCCGTGGTTGGGATAGCGGCCGTCAATCCAGCCCTGGACGAGGCTGGTGACGCTCCAGCTGATGGTGGGGGACGAAAGGTAGAAGTGGTAGTGGGTGTAATCCAGCGCATTGGTGGTTTCGACGGTGCCGCCAAGGGTGCTCCAGGGGCGGGTGCCATCCACGGTCTGCCAGGTGGCGCCGTCGGACGAGCCGGCGCCGCTCTTGGTGCCCTGCACCCAGGGCTCGAGAACGCGGTAGGCGTTCACCTGTCGCGCCAAAAGGGACAGGCTGCCCGCGTTCTCGCGGTAGAGGACGAGTTGGGCGTCGGTAATGCGACTGCCTGCCGGCAGCGTGGATAGATCGAATTTTAGTAGTATATGAAACAAATTTTGTTGCAATTGCAACGACGTGCTGGTGCCGTAGTTCTTGGCGCTCCCCGAGGCATCGAGGTAGGTATCGCTGCCGGCTGCGTCTGCGGTGAGGGTGTAGGTGAGGGTGTTGCCGGCGGTCTTGGGTACCTGGCGCTTGAGCGTCACCTTCGAGCCGCTCAGCCCGCTTGCGAGGGTGGCGCTGGCTGTCAGCGTCACCGGGCTGCCGGAGGTGGGGCTGACGCTGACCTGATAGCTGTCACTGCCAATGGCGGTGGTGGGGAGATCGGTGTAGCCACTGCAGGTGGTGAGCTGGTTGAGCTTCCAGGTGGCGTGGGCGAGGCCGGCTTCGGCCAGCCGGCGGGCGCGTTCGGTTTCGCGGGCGGTGTTGCGGGCGCCGGTGCCGACGTCCTGAACCAGACCGTAGGCGATGACCCCGATGACGATCAGCAGCATGCTGACCGGTAGCAGCAGGAAGCCGCTCGCGCGCCGGTTCATCGTGCGCCCACCCGCAGGCGGCGGGTCCAGCTGCCGGTTTCGCCGCCCGGTCCGGCGAGGGTGAGCTGGATGAGCACCTCGCGCCCGCGGCGGTTGCCGGTGGCGACACGGGTGACGCTGAAGGCGGTGACGTTGTCGGCGATGGGGCGCACGGTGTAATCGTTGCCGTTGAACGGGGCGACGTTGGGCAGGCGCTCCATCAACTGGGTGCCAACCCGGTAGTACACGACCGGGTCGATCCAGTCGGCGCCGGTCTTCGGGGCGACCGGCGCGCTGCCAGTGGTGCCCTTCTCGTCGTTGTCGATGAAGCTGGTGCCGTTATCCACCGCGCCGTCGCCGTCGTCGTCGATGCCGATGATGCCCGCGCCGCCGTCGTTGGTTTCGTCGGCCGGCAGGTCGTCGTCCACGGTGCCGTTCTTGTTGTTGTCGGCATCGGCGTAGCCGTCGCCGTTGCGGTCGAGCGTGGGTGGGAGCGCGACGGCGATCACGTCGCGGGCAGTGGTGGTGGCTTCCAGGGGGACCATCAGGCGGGTGCTTCCCTCCACCATCGCCGCGATGCGGTCGAGCGCCAGCCGGGCGTCCCGCCGGAGCATGGCCCGCTCGCCGAGCACGGCATCGCCCTGGTGCATGCCGGCCACGACCGCGCCGAGGCTGCCCAGCACCAGCGCGGCGATCACCGCGGCGACCAGCAGTTCGGCGAGCGCAATGCCGCGCTGGGCGTTCATCGGGTCACCAGGGTGGTCATGTCGACAGGTGGGTCGACGATGGCGGCACGGATCCAGATCAGGTCGGCGTCGGTACCGGTGAAGGGGTTGTTGTCACCGTCGGCGTTGTCGCCGTCGTAGCGGCTCAGGTAGACGAGCACCCGCGGGGTGGTGCCGCTGGCATCGGAAAACGTGCTGGCGGTGGTCGAGCTGCCTGCCAGGGTGGCGGCAGCGTCCAGGTCGTCGAAGCGTGCGCCGGCGGTCGCGGACAGCTTGTCGGCGACGGCTTGCCACAGGTCGTCGTACTGGTCGGCGGTGGGGGCGCCGCGCATGGCGTTGGCGAGGGCATCGAGCGCGGGCACGATGGCGATGGCGAGCAGCACCACCGCCACGAGCGCCTCGATATAGCCGAATCCGCGTTGCCGCTTCATGGGGTCACTGAACGGTGATGCGGCCGGTCTCCGCGTCCACCAGCACGTCGCGGGTGTGGCTGCCGGCCTGGACGCGCACCCGGGCGCTGCCGCTGGTCAGGCGCTGGAGCGCGCTGCCCTGGGTGGTCGCCGGGGCGCCGTCGGCCAGGAAGGAAAGGGCGCTGGTGGTGCCCACAGGCAGCACGACGAGGGCGCTGTCGAGGCGCGTGTCGGGATAGCGGCTGTCGCTGCCGAGGGTTTCGCCGTACAGCTGGCGCGACAGCGGATGAAGTGCGGTGTAGAGCGGGGTGGGCGGCGCAGTGGCGGTGTTCAGCACATGGACCTTGTAGCTGTCACTGGCGGCGCCGCTGGCGAAGGTGACGCCGCAAGGGGTCTGGGTGCGCTGCGCCTCGTCGCGGGCAAAGCGCAGGGCCGCGGCGATCTGCTCTGCGGCTTCGAGCGTCTGGGCGGGGCGGCTGGTGGCGGACAGGAGCGGGGCAACCGAGGCGGCAAGCATGGCGAGGATGCCGACGGCGATGAGCAGTTCGATCAGGGTCACCCCGCCGCTGCGGGCGGGGCGGATGCCGGGCGCTGCCACGGCGGCAGGATCAGCGGGACTGGTAAGCGGCGATGTTGACGATCAGCTGGCCGGTCTTGTTGTCGAACTTCCAGCCGCCGGGGTCGCCGGAGGTGGCGGTCATGCCCAGGGTGCCGGTGGTGACGATTTCGACGGAAGTGACGTTCTTGAAGGGGTCGGCGGGGACGGTGCTCTTCTTGAGATAGGGGCCGTACTTGTAGGTGGTGGTGTCCTTGGTGGCGCTGGCGGCACCGGCGGCGCTGGTGTAGTTGACCAGCTGATCGCGGAAGGCGGCCTCGGTGTTGATGGCACCAAAGGACCCGCCGGCGGCCACCGCGCTGGGGTAGCTGCCGTGCTGCTGGTAATAAAGCTCGATGGCGGTGCGCAGGTTGCTCAGGGTTGCGTCGAGCGCCGCGGCCTTGCTGTCGTCGGTGGAGGCGGAAAACTGCGGAATGGCGATGGCGGCCAGTACGCCGAGGATGACGACGACGATCAGCAGTTCGACAAGCGTGAAGCCGTCTTGCAGGCGGGGGCGGCGAATCTTCATTGCGGACTCCGGTTTTGTATTGCGATGGGCGGGAGCGTTCCGCCAGGTAGCAGGTATGGGATTGGTTACGGTCGAGACGCGCGAAAGTTGAGGTGCGAGTTCTAAGTCTGCGTGAATTCCGTCCGCCTAATGCACCGCGGCCGAGAGCTTGAAGATCGGCAGGATCAGCGCGCTGACGATGGTGGCCACGAGGCCACCCATGAACAGCAGCATCGCGGGTTCGATGATCTTGGCGAGGGTGGCGAGGCGTTGTTCGAGCTTGCGCTGGTAGTGCTCGGCGAGGCGCTCCAGCACCTTGGCCAGGTGGCCGGAGCGTTCGCCGGTGGCGAGCATCTCGCGGGCCAGGGGCGGGATGAACTCGGTGTCGGAGAGCGCCGCCGAGAGCCCGCGGCCTTCCTCGACGCTGACCCGCATGCGTTCCATCGCCTCGCGCAGGGCGCGGGTGGAGGCGATATCCTGACTGGCGGCCAGCGCCTTGAGGAGCGGCACGCCGCGCGACAGCGACAGGGACAGGATGCGGAACACCCGCACCATGTGGATGCCCATCACGATGTTGCCGAGGGCCGGAGTCGCCATCACCGCCCGCTCGATGGCGGCGCGGCCTTCCGGCGAGGTGACCACCCGCCGGCCTACCAGCGCAACCACGCCGATGCCGACCACCACCAGCGCGCCGTACTTGTGCAGAAAGTCCGACAGGGCCATGAGCACCAGGGTGGTGACGGGCAGGCGGTCGTGGATGGAGGCGAAGAGATCGGCAAGGCGCGGGAACACCCACAGCAGGATGAAGGCCACGACGATCACCGACAGGCCCAGCAGCACCGCCGGGTAGGTGAGGGCCGAGACCAGCGCCACGCGCAGGTTCTGGGCCTTCTCGTCGAGATCCTTGAGCTGGGCCAGCACGTCGGGCAGAAAGCCGCCCTCTTCGGCGGCCGCCACAAGATGGGTGTAGGTGCCCGGGAACATCTCCGGCTGGGCGGCGAGGGCCTGGGACAGGGGCTTGCCTTCGAGGATGTCCTGGTGGAGTGCGGCCAGCACCGCCTTCACCGGCGGGCGGCGCGACTGGGCGTGGAGTTCGCTGAGCGCGGTGTGGAGCGGCACGCCGGTTTCGAGCAGGAGGGCCAGCTGTTCGGTGAAGGCGATCCGGTCGGCCACCTGGATGCGCTGGCTCCAGCCGGCAAAGGCAGCCTTCGCGCTGCTGGCAGCGGTGGGGATGGGCGTGCCGTCGGCGGGGCCGAGTTCGATGGCCATCGGATTACTCCAGCAGCACGACGCGGGAGATTTCCTCCAGCGTGGTGCTGCCTGCCAGCACCCGGTCGAGCCCGTCGTCGAAGAGGCCCGGCGTGGGGCCGCGCTTCACATGGTCGCTGAGGGCCTCGTAGCCGGCGTCGGCGACGATCAGGCTCTGCAGCGGGCGGTCGATCTCGATGAGCTCGTGGATCGCCAGCCGGCCCTTGTAGCCGCTGTCGTAGCAGTTGCGACAGCCCCGCCCTCGGGCCAGCATCACCTGGCCGCGGGCTTCCCAGCCGAAGCGCTCGACGAGCTCCGGCGGGGCGATGTAGGTGCTGCGGCATTCGGGGCAGATGCGCCGCACGAGGCGCTGGGCCATCACGCCGATCAGCGCCGACGACAGCAGGTAGGGCTCGACGCCCATGTCCACCAGCCGCGCCACCGCGCCCACGGCGTCGTTGGTGTGGAGCGTGGACAGCACCAGGTGGCCGGTGAGGGCGGCCTGCACGGCGATCTCTGCGGTCTGGCGGTCGCGGATCTCGCCGACCATGATGATGTCCGGGTCCTGGCGCAGTACGTGGCGCAGGATGCGCGGGAAGGTCAGCCCGACGGCCTCGTTCACCTGGTTCTGGTTGATGATGTCGAGCTGGTATTCCACCGGGTCTTCGATGGTGACGATGTTCTTCTCGATACTGCGCAGGTGGTCGATGGCGCCGTAGAGGGTGGTCGTCTTGCCGCTGCCGGTGGGGCCGGTGACGAGCAGCAGGCCGTGGCTGCGCGCCAGCAGGCGGCGGAAGCGCGCGAGGTTGCCTTCGGCCAGGCCCAGGCGGTGCAGGTCGAGCACCGTGGTGCCCTTGTCGAGCACCCGCAGCACCACCTTCTCGCCGTAGATGCCGGGCAGCGACGAGAAGCGCAGGTCCACGGTGCGGCCCTTGGTCGATACCTGAATGCGGCCATCTTGTGGCAGGCGGCGCTCGGCGATGTCCAGGTTGGCCATCACCTTGAGGCGCGAGACGAGGGCCGGGAAGAGGTCGGCCCGAGGGTTCATCACCTCGTACAGCACGCCGTCGATACGGAAGCGCACCCGCGCCTTGGTGCGGAAGAGCTCCAGGTGGATGTCGCTGGCGTTGTCGTGGATGGCCCGCTGGATGATCGAGTTGACCAGGTTGATCACCGGGCTGCCGGCGGCCAGTTCGTCGATGGTGGTGGTGTCGCCGGCCTGGCTGGTGTTCTCGATGACCTCCAGGTCCATCGTGTTGCCGTCGATCAGGTCGGGATCGTAGGCGGAGCCGGAATAGGCCTCGAACAGGCATTTCTGGATCGCGTCGGCGCCGGCCAGCACCCAGCGCAGGCGGCAGCCGCTGGCTCGCTCGATCTCGTCGGCCACCGGCATGGATTGCGGGTCGGTGGTGGCGAGGGTGAGCTCGTTGCCGATCCGGAACATGGGCAGCACGCCCAGCCGGCGGGCCATGTCCTGGGGCAGGGCTTCGGCGATGGCGGGGTCGAACAGGCCGGGACGCATGGCCAGATAGGGCACGCCGAGCTGGGCCGAGAGGGCCTGGAGCAGCTCGTGCTCGGGCACCCAGCCCTTCTCGATGAGGATGCGGCCGATGCGCAGGCCGAGCTGGCGCTGCAGCCGGGCGGCTTCGGCGAGCTGCTCCGGCTTGGCAAGGCCGCGTTCGGTGAGAATGTCGCCGAGGCGCTGGCCGCTGGGCGCGGCCGGCGGCGGCGGGGGGCGGGAATCGGGGCCGCCGCTGTCGAAGATCTCGATGCGCCGGTTGAGCCCGGTGGCCACCAGGATGTCGTGGATCAGCGGGTTGGGGGCGGTGAGGCGCAGCCAGCCGCCGAGGCTGGCGAGCCGCGCGCTGCCGGCGAGCAGTTGGGCCAGCGCCTGGCTGGAGAGCAGCGAGACCTTGCCCAGGTCGAGCACGATGCGTAGTTCGTATTCGGCGGCGCAGGCGTCGATGGCGCTGCCCAGGGCATTGACTGCATCGGTATCGTGCAGCGCGCCTTCGGGGGCGAGGTAGGTGAGGGTGCCCGCGCGGGTGCGGACGACGGTGCTAGTGATCGTCGCACTCCCGCCGGATGCCCATCTTCAGCAACATGGTGGGCTCGTCATCGCACAGGCGCAGGAAGATGTCGAGGAGTTCGGGGTCGAGCTGGGTGCCGCTGACCCGACGCATCTCCTTGACCGCCGCCTCGTGGGTGCTGCCGGCCCGGTAGGCGCGGGAGCTGGTAATGCTGTCGTAGGTGTCGGCCACGGCGATGATCCGCGCCAGCAACGGGATGTCGGAGCCCCGCAGGCCGTGGGGATAGCCAGTGCCATCGAACTTTTCCTGGTGGTGGCGGGCACCGCCGATGGCGCCCTTCAGGCGGTCCACGTGGCGCAGGATTTCGTAGGAGCGCTCCGGGTGCACCTTGATGAAGGTGTATTCGTCGTTGGTGAGCCGGCCTGGCTTGCACAGCACCGCGTCGGGGATGCCGATCTTGCCGACGTCGTGGAGCAGCGACCCCCAGTAGAGGTTCTCCATCTCCTCGTTGCGCAGGCGCAGGGCCTCGCCCAGGCGCATCGACAGCAGGTGCACGCGCTCTGAGTGGCCACGGGTGTAGGGGTCCTTGGCTTCGACCGCCTCGATCAGCGCGGCGGCCATCTGCTCGGTGAAGCGGCGCATCTCGGCGAACATCTCGCCCATGTGCATCACGTTGGAGATCTGGTGGGCCATCACCTCGCCCAGGCGGCGGTCGCTGTTGGTGAAGTCGGGTTTGTCCTGGTGGTTGAGGAGGGTCAGCATGGCCGGCATCTCGAGGCCCTGAAACACCGGGCAGGCCAGCACCTTGTAGGGCATGTCGGTGAAGATGTAGGGCCGGCGGGAATCCTTCATGTCGTTGAGGACCACCGTCGAGCGGCTCGACGAGACGAAGCGGAACAGGTCGCCACGCATTTCCACCAGCACCAGATCCAGGTTGTGGATCGGCCTGCTGAGGTTGGTGGCGGAGACGGTGAGGTTCTCGGCCGGGCGGACGAAGCAGGCCACGTCGGCGTTGAGCTGCTCGGCGCAGCTCTTGAGCAGATCCTGCAGGACTTCGGCGCCCAGATCCTGTTTGGCCAGGTGGCGGTCGATGTCGTAGAAGAGGTGGAGCTCCTCGTAGCGCTCGGCCAGTTCGGCAGCGAGCACGTCCATCTCGGCGCCCAGGCTGTTGCGGTCGGCCAGGGTGGCCGCCACGTCGGCCATGGTTTCGGCGACGGTGTCGAGGTCGATGCCGAAGGGCGCGGCGTCGTCCCGGGGGACAGCGATCAGCCAGCCCGGGCCGATGCCGTCGGGCAGCAGGGCCGGGCTGGCGTAGGTGACGCCGAGTTCGGTCTTGAGGCGGCGCATGCCGTCGCCGCCAGTGGCGGCGGCATTGCAGGCGGCGAGGGCTTTGCCAAGGGGGGCCGGGTCGCCGTCGGCCCACAGTAGATCGCCGGAGGCACTGCCGATGGCGGCGCTGAAGGCTTCGCCCACGCCGCGCTTGAGCCAGCGGCCGTAGCGGGCGAGGTCGCCAGGGCGGCTGTCAGTCATCGGCGCGCTCCCGGGCGAGCAACTGGCCGAGCAAGGTGGCGATGCGCCGCGGGCTGACCGGCTTCTCCAGGAACTCGATGCCCCCCAGCTCCTGGGCCCAGCTGCGCTGGTCGCGGGCGGTCATGGAGGTCATCACCAGCACCGGAAAGGCGGGGCGGGCGTCGTTGGCGTGGAGCCGGCGGCACAGCTCTTCCCCGCCCATGCCGGGCATCTGGATGTCGGTGATGAGCGCATCCGGCGGGTTGGTGGCGATGGCGTCGAGCGCTTCCTGGCCGTCCTGGGCGAGATCGATCTGCCAGCCCTCCTTGGCCAGGCTGACGCGCAGGACTCTCGCGATGTGGGGTTCGTCGTCGACGACGAGGAGACGTTTCATGCGGCCCTCAGCAGGATGTGGGGTTTGCGGAAGCTCAGGGTGAAGCGGGTGCCCTGGCCGGGCTGGCTGGTGACGTCGATCTGGCCCTGGTGCAGCTCGACGATCTGACGCGCGAGATACAGCCCAAGCCCGTGGCCGCCGCGGGAGACGGCCTCGCGGTCGGCGGAGCGGTAGAACTTCTCGAACACCCGGGGCAGGTCGGCGGCCGGGATGCCGATCCCGCTGTCTTGCACGGTGATCGTGATGCGCTCGTCGGCTTCTTCGGCCGACAGGATGATCTCGCCTCCCGCTCGGTTGTACTTGGCGGCGTTGGTGAGCAGGTTGTTCAGAGCAATGCGCAGGAGATCCTTGTCCAGTTCGACGGGTGGCAGCTCGGGCGGCACATTGACCTGCAGGCGCAGGTCGCGGCTGGCGCCGGTGTGCTGGAGCTGCTCCATGCAGTCGGTGAGCAGCTCGGCGAGGCGCACCCGCTGGCGGTCGATGACGATGCTGCCCGCCTCGATGCGCGAGATGTTGAGCAGGTTGTTGATGAGCGAGGCGGCGCGCAGGGATTCGTCGCAGACGGTGTTGATGGCTTCGATGCGGGCGTGGCTGGACAGATCCGGGGTGTCCCGCAGGAGTTCACCGTAGAGGGCGATGTTGGAGAGCGGCGTTTTCAGTTCGTGCGCCACGTGGGCGATGAATTCGTCGCGGGCCTGGGCGGCGAGCATCTGGTCGGTGGTCTCGCGCAGGACGATCAGCGAGCCCAGGCGGCGGGTGGCGTCGCGGGGGGCGAACAGGGGCAGGGCCCACACGCTGACCCGGCGCTGCGCGTTGCCGTCTGGGTGGAAGTCGGCGCTCTGGCTGGCGGCGGTGGCTTCGCCGCCGAGGAGCGGTGCGAGGGTGCGCAGGACGTGACCATCCACCGGCCATTCGGTGGGACGCTTGCCGACCAGGGCGGCCGGGTCGGCCGACAGCAGCGGGCCGACCTTGGTGTTGGCGAACACGGTCAGGCTGCCTTCGTCCAGCACCAGCACGCCTTCGGGCAGGGTTTCCAGGGCGCTCTCGACCTTCTCGCGCTTGTAGCCCAGCAGCTTGATGGCGGTCTCTGCGTCGCCGCGGCCGGCTTCGAGTTCGCGGATGCGCTTTTCGGTAGCGTCCAGGAAACGCCCGAAGCGGCTGACCAGATCCCGGGCGGTGGCGTCACCGGCGAGATCGGGCGGGGCGCTGGCGGCCAGCTGCTCGACCCGCTGGCTGACGGCCTGCAGTGGCCGCAGCTGGCTGCGCAGCATGAAGAAGAACAGCGGCACCAGCAGCAGGATGGGCAGTGCCAGGCCGGCCAGGAAGGGCAGCTGGCGGACGTCGAAACCGAGGGTCGGGGCGCGGAAGGCGATCCGCACGAAACCTTCGAGGCGCCCGTCGTGGAGCAGCGGGCCGTGGAATTCGATCAGTTCGAGCCCCGCTGCGCCGCTATCGACCGGGCGGTGGCCGAACCATTCGGACGGCTTGTCGGCGGCCAGCGGCAGCGCGCTCGGGGTGAGACCAGGGGCAGTGACTTCGGACAGCGGCTGACCCTGCGGGTCGGTGACGAGGCCGTAGGCGAGATCTGCATTGCCGTGGGCGCGTAGCACCGCGGCGAGCGGATTCGGGCGGCCGGGAGAGGGCACCAGACCATCCTTGGGGATGGCGGCCAGCGCCTTGACGAGGCGCGAGCCCTGGTCGACCAGCTCGGTGGCGCGCTGCTCCGTCTGGTTGCGCGCCGCCAGAAAGGCGACGAGCAGGGCAGCGGCAAGGCCGGCGACAAGGACGTAAAGTCCGGCGCGATCGGCGGAACTGGAACGGGCGGGAATCACGGGGCGCGTTATCTGAGCGGGTTGTTCCCGGATAACGGTCGCAGGCCGGCGTACTTTAGCCGGCCGGGGGCATTCCCTTTAAATGCGCGGCGATGGCTGGGCGCTTCAGTCCGGCCGGTTGCGCTCGCCCGGGGTGAAGAACAGTCCGATGCCAAGGGCAATCAGCACCAGCGGCCACCAGGTGCGGGCCAGGCGGACGATGTCGAGTTCGAACAGGTCGAGATTGATCCCCAGGGCGACGACGCCGATCAGGATGAGGGAGATGGCTGCGAAGTGGCCGCGCATGGGAAATTCCGTGGAAGAGCCGGGAGCGCGGATGGTAGCGCGTTATGGGGGGTATTCGCTGAGCGGCTTGTAACGCAGGTGCGATCTGCTATAGATCATCTAGATATGTTGTTCGGGAGTTCTTGCCATGAGCGATGAGATCGACGGGATGGTCAAGCAACGTCGTGCAGCGCTTGGAGGCGACCCGGATAAATCGGGAAAGCGCGGTTTGGCGCTATCTGGTGGGGGTATCCGCAGCGCGACGTTCTGCTTTGGGTTGCTCGCGGCCTTGTCGAGAAATCGCCTGCTCGAGCGTTTCGATCTGCTCTCGACGGTCTCAGGTGGCGGATACATCGGCGCGATGCTCGGGCGACTGCTGAGTCGGGCGACGACTTGGGACAAGGTGCGGGAGGTTCTTGCCGCAGTAGGAGATCGCAAGTCGCGCTGGTTTCACTGGTGGCTGCGCGCCAACGGCCGCTATCTGATCCCCCGCGGGGCGGAGGACCGGCTGTTTGCAGCGACGATCTATCTGCGCAATCTGGTGGCGATCCACCTGGAACTGGGCGTGGTCGGGCTGCTGCTCGGGGTGGTGCTGGTGGGGATGGATGTGGTGGGGTGGTCGCTGCTGGCAGGGGGATTGTCGGCGTGTGCGCCTGGAGGTGGTGGAATTTCCCTGGTGTGCGAAGGCACCGAAGGCGCGGCAGGCGTCGCGTTCAAGGCCGTGCGTTGGCTCTCGCCGTGGCTGCCGACACCTTGGGTGCTGCTGGTGATCCTGGTACTGCCAGCGGCGTTTAACGCGACGGCCTACTGGGTGGTGCCGTGGGTTGCGCGGGCGCGTTTGACCGACCTGCTTGGGTGGGGGGCATTACTCGTGGTGGTGGCCTGCGCGTTGGCATTCTTCGGTGCTGACTTGTTTGCCTTCGGGATGGAAGGCCACTGGACGCGGGGCTTTCTGCTGGCACTCACCGTTGTGCTGGTCGCCGCGTGGTTGCTGGCGATCCCCGGTGGATGGCTGACGTTGCGGCGGGCGCGTCAGCGTGGCGTCAGTGCCGTGCGGGAGGAGCGGTTGCGGCGCAGCCTCACCGATGGTTTGGTGTGGCTTGGCAAGCTCGGTGGGCTGATCGTGCTGTTGGGTTTGGTGGATCGGGCCGCGTGGTTCATCGCCTTCGAATACCGCGACATCCTCAATGCCGGCTTGTGGTTGGCGCTGGTGGCGGCCTTTGTGCGGGCCCTGCTGCCGGCGGCTTCGGCGCTCAATCCGGCTGCTGGTGGCACCAAGGGCTTGCTTGTGTTGGGGCAGGCAGGCGGCTATCTGCTGATCTTCTGCTTGTTGGCGTGGTGGGTGTCCATCGTTCATCGGGCAGCGTCGAGCATGTTGTTTGGTCAAGAACAGATGGTGGATTTTGGCGCGGCGCGATGGGTGCTGGCAGCCATTGCGTTGGGGGCGGGGGGCTACCTGCTGGTGACGGGGCGCAATTTTGCCTTTCTCAATCTGTCGTCCCTGCATACCTTCTACCGGGCGCGGTTGGTGCGCAGCTATCTGGGGGCGGCCAACCCGTCGCGCTTTGGCAAGGAGGGACTGGGCGCTGCGGACGAGGTGACATCGGGCGGGCTGCCGTCGTCGGTGGCGTCGAGCAAGGTCTTCAACCCCGATCCGGGCGACGACCTGGCGATGACCGACTACCGTCCCCACGAGCACGGCGGGCCGGTGCATCTGATCAACGTCTGCCTCAACCAGACCCGCGATCCGCGCGGCGGGTTGTTCAACCAGGATCGGCGGGGGCAGATGCTGACGGTCGCGGCGGGCGGTGCGGTACGGGTTGGGCGGGGGCCATGGCAGCCGGCACAAACAGAAGCGGGCGAGAGTCCGCTCACCCTCGGATCGTGGATCGCCATTTCCGGTGCGGCGGTGGCGCCCGGCCTGGGCCAGATGACCCGCGGCGGGCTGGCGGCGCTGGTGAGCTTTGCCGGCTTGCGCTTGGGCTATTGGTGGCGGAATCCGGCTTGCGTTGGGGTAGCGCCCGGGTGGTGGACGGCCGCCAAGACCCGCGGTCTGCTGAGCGAAGTCTTTGCCAATTTTGGCGGGGCCGAAGGGCGCGACTGGTTTCTCAGCGACGGCGGACATTTCGAGAACACTGCGGCCTATGCGCTGCTCGCCGAGCAGGCGAGCTTTATCGTGATCGCCGATTGCGGGGCCGATCCGGAATTTCGGTTTGGCGACCTGGAAAACTTGGTGCGCACGGCGCGCATCGATCTGGAGGCGGAAATCGCTTTCTGGAAGCCGAAGTCGCCGCCGCCGAACGGTTGCCACAACGATGCCTTGGCAGCCTTCGGTTCTCTCGACGATTTGGCGGCAAAAGACAGCAATGCCTGCCTGGCCCTGGCCTGCGTGACCTACCGCGACGGCTCGATGGGGTTGATCGTGGTGGTCAAGCCCAATCTGTGCGCCTCGCTGCCCGTGGATCTGCGCTGCTTTGCTCGCCAGAACCCGGACTTTCCGCAGCAGAGTACCGCCGACCAGTTCTTCGACGAGGCCCAGTGGGAAAGCTACTACCAGCTCGGCCAGCATCTCGGTGCGGCCCTGACGCCGGATTTTGTGGATTGGTTGCAGGGCAATCTTTCGCGCTGTTTCGAGGAGGATAGGGGGCGTGTGGTGGCCCCGGACGGAGATCCGGCGGAGATGGCCTCGGCAGAGCCCGCCGCACGCAAGCCCGCGCCTTTGCCCGAGCGTTTGCGTGCGGGGGCCGTGACGGCGACGATCGGTCTGGGTGGGGTGCTGTCGGTGGCGGTGCCAGCGTGGACCGAAATCCAGAAGGTGCTGGGGGAGGAGGCCGCCCGCCGCAAGACCGAAGCTGCGGTGCTGGGCGATATCCGCGACGCGTGGATGAAGCTGCCGCCACCCAATGGCTGCGATCCGGAGGGTCTGGCGGTGAAGACCGTCGAGCAGATCGGCGGCTTGGCCGACGTGCTGATGCGCAACAGCGAGGCGCTATGCACCGACCAGCGGGGTGACGGTGCGTCCTGGTCGCAGTTTGCGTTGCAGATCCTGCGCGATGCCGAGCGGCAGTGCACCTTGCTGCCCGTCACCGGCCAGCCGGGTAGCTGCGTCAAGCTCCTGGAGGCGCTGGCGGTGGCCCGGACGACTGACGGGGCGGAAGACTGTCTGTTCCGCCTGGCGAAGCCAGTGGTGGTCAGCGAAGAGCCGCTGCGCCCTCGTTACTGGGCCTACGCGTATGCGCTGACCCTTACGCCCACCGACCCACGGGTGATCCAGTCCCACCCGGCGGACCCAGTGGCCATCGGTTTGCGCAAGTTGCGGGATGATTCGCTGCAAGCGGCGATTAAGGCGCGATCGAGCTGTGTTGTGGTGCAGAGTAAGCCGGCCCCGGCCGTCAAGCCCTCTGGAACGGTGCAGACGCCGGGCTCTGCGTCGGCTCCGCCTGTTCTGCCGCCCGCGCAGGAGATCAGGCAGGCGCCGATCTGCGCCGGTCAGACGATCTACATCCAGATCTACGGGCCAGGCATGCGCGATACGGTGCGCAACTATCGTGAGCCGTGGCGTCAGCTGGGGGCGTCGGTGCCGCCTATCGAGGACGTCGTGGCGACGGCGACCAGCAAGGGGAGGCCGGCGCCCGCTCCGGTGGCGCAGACATCGGTGCGCTATCACGATAAGGTGTCCAAGGACTGCGCCGAGGCCTTGTTCGGGGCCGTCGGTGCCGTCGGTGCCAAGGGCGCTCCGTGGACGGTAACTCCGCTCGCTCCGAACTTGCGGCCGACGCCGGGGGTGATCGAAGTGTGGGTACCGACCGGGTCGAACTAGGCGTCTGGCTGCTGGGGCTCGCGAGCCGGTAGATTGACCCGCAGCAGGGCACCGGTGTGCGTGGGCGGATCGAGGATTTCCACCTCCCCGCCGGCGCCGTGGGCGATCTCGCGGACGATGGCGAGGCCGAGGCCGCTGCCTGGGTGGCTGGCGGCGGGCAGGCGGAAGAAGCGCTCGAAGACCTGCTGGCGGCTGGCGGGGGGAATGCCGGGGCCCGTGTCTTCCACTTCGATGAGGCAATGACCGCCTTCGGTGCGGCAGCGGATGGTTACCTCTCCGGGGGCTGGGGTGTAGTTGAGGGCGTTGGCAACCAGGTTGGCGATCATCTCGCCCAGCAGCAGGCGGTCGCCGGTGACGTGGGCGGGCTGAAGCTCGAAGCCCAGGTCGAGCTGGCGGGCTTCGGCGAGGCGGATCCACTCCGGGCTGCGGTCGCGGATCAGCTCCGGCAGGTCGACGGTGGCGGCGAGGCTGGTGTGGCGGCCGCCGGGTTCGGCGGAGAGCAGCACCAGCATCTGGTTGATGAGGTGGCCGAGCCGTTCGATGGCGCCCACGCAGTGACGGGTGCGGGCGTCGCGCTCGGTGGCGTCGGGCTCGCGCTGGAGGAGTTCGAGCTGGGTGCGGATGCCGGCCAGAGGCGTGCGCAGCTGGTGGGCGGCGTTGGCCACGAAGCGCTGCTGGGCTTCGGCGGCGGCCTCAAGCCGGTCGAGCACCTGGTTGAATTCGGTGACGAGGGGGCGGATCTCGATGGGCGCGGCGCTCTCGTCGAGGGGCTGCAGGGCCCGATGTTCCATGTGGTGCAGGGCGCGGCGGATGCCCTCGACCGGCAGCAGGGCGTGATGCACGCCGAACCAGATGGTGATGCCGGTGGCCACCGCGAAGAACATCAGCGGCAGCAGCAGTGCCACGGCCAGGTCGAGCCTGAGCTGGTCGCGCTTGCGGGTGGTTTCGGCGGTGACGAAGATGAAGGGTTCGCCGGAGATGGCGCGATGGATGGCGGTGACGCGCACCCGGTGGCCGCGGAAGTGGGCGTCGAAGCTGACCCGCTCGCCATGCACCTCATCGTCGGGGTTGGCCTCGTGGGGCAGGCCGGCATCGCCGGCAATGAAGCGGTTGTTGGGGCCGAGGATCAGGTAGTAGATGTCGTCCACCCGGTCGGTGCGCAACACCTGCTCGGCAGCGGGCGGAAAGACGAAACGGGGCTCGCCGTCCACCACCTCGAGATGCGGTACCAGCGCCAGGCTGGCGTCGGCGAGGGCCTGGTCGAGGGCCTCCATGGCCGGTTGATGGACCAGATGGTAGGCCAGCGGCAGGAAGGTGATGATGACCAGGGCTGCCGGCAGCAGCAGCCACAGCAGCAGCGCCTTACGCAGGCTTCGCGTCATGGGGCAGGTCTTCGAGCATGTAGCCCAGGCCGCGCACGGTGCGGATGCGGATGCCGGCGGGCTCGAGCTTGGCCCGCAGGCGCGAGACGTACACCTCGACGGCGTTCTCGCTCATGTCCTTGTCCCAGCTGCATACGGCGGCGACGATGCGCTCCTTGCTCAGCACCCGCTCCAGGTTGTCGAGGAGGAACTGGAGGATCGCCCATTCGCGCTGGGGTAGTTCCAGCGGTTGGCCGGATAGCCACGCCCGGTGGGCTTCCTCGTCGAGCACCAGGGGGCCGAACTCGCGGCGCTGGCCGCTCTGGCCGCGGCTGCGGCGCACCAGGGCGTTGATCCGGGCGAGCAGCTCGACCGCCGCGAAGGGCTTGGTGAGGTAGTCGTCGGCGCCCAGGTTGAGGCCGCGCACCCGCTCGTTCAGGGCGTCGCGGGCGGTGAGCATGAGCACGTGGATCGGGTTGTGGCGGGCCCGCAGGCGTGACAGCAGCTCCAGTCCATCCATGCCGGGCAGGCCGATGTCGAGCACCATCAGGTCGAACTTTTCGGTGGCGATGGCGACCTCGGCCAGTTCGGCACTGCCCACGAAGTCGGCAGTGAAGCCGGCCCCGCGCAGCAGCTGGGCTACGCCATCGGCAAGCAGGGGGTCATCTTCGACGATGAGGATGCGCATGGGCGGGGCGGGTGTCGGGTTGTGGTGGCGGCGATCTGGGTTACTGTTGGCTGTCCTTCCGCGGCCGGTCCTTCGATCCGCCGTAAGACAGCAGAACCGGCAGCAGGAGCAGCGTGAAGATCGTGGCGCTGACGATGCCGCCGACGATCACCACCGCGAACGGGCGCTGGGTTTCCGAGCCGATGCCGTGGGACAGCGCTGCCGGCAGCAGGCCCAGGCCGGCCATCAGGGCGGTCATCACGATGGGGCGCAGGCGCAGCATGGCGCCGTCGAGGATGGCCTCCGAGCGGGTGGCGCCGCGCCGGGCGATCTCGATGACCTGCTCGACCATGATCACGCCGTTCTGCACCGAGATGCCGGCCACCGCAATGAAGCCCACCGCCGCCGACACCGACAGGTGCAGCCCGGCCAGCCCCAGCCCGGCAAAGCCGCCGATCAGGGTGAAGGGCACCATCGACAGCACCAGCAGCGCCGGGCGGATGTCGCGGAAGGCCCAGAACAGCAGCGAGAATATCAGCCCGAGGGTGATCGGCACGATCAGTTTGAGGCGGGCCATGGCGCGTTGCTGGTTTTCGAACTGGCCGCCCCAGGTGACGGTGTAGCCGGCCGGCAGGCTGACTTCGGCGGCGACCTTCTTCTGGGCTTCGGCCACAAAGCTGCCCTGGTCGCGGCCGCGCAGGTTGGCCTTGACGATCACGTTGCGGCTGCCGGCCTCACGCTGGATGCGTGACGCGCCCTGGCGCAGCTCCACGTCGGCCAGATCGCCCAGGGGAATGCTGCCGTGACCGTCGGGCAGGGCCACCGGCAGGTTGGCGATGTCGTCCACCTGGTCGCGGAACTGGGGCCCGAAGCGCAGGGTGACGTCGTAGCGGCGTTCGCCCTCGTAGAAGGCATTGACCGCGCTGCCGCCGAGGGCGGTCTGGATCATCGCGTTCACGTCGGTGACGTTGATGTCGTAGCGGGCCAGGGCCTCGCGGCGCAGGTGGATGTCCACCTCGCTCTGGCCGCCCACAGGCAGGGCAGCCACGTCGGCCGAGCCTTCGATGCGGTTCAGCACGCCGGCGATCTGGCGACCCTTGGCTTCGAGTACCTCCAGATTGGGCCCGAAGACCTTGACCGCGATCTCGCCCTTGGCGCCGGAAAGGGATTCCTCGACGCTGTCCTGGATCACCTGGGAGAAGTTGGTGGGCAGGCCGGGGATCGCCTCCAGGCGGCCGGACATACTGTCCACCAGCGCGTCCTTGGTGGCGAAGCGCCACTCGCCGCGGGGCTTGAGATCCACCAGGATCTCGATGTTGTTGGGGCCCTTGGGGTCGGTGCCGTCGTCGGGGCGGCCCACGTGGGTGATGACCGCCTTCACCTCGGGGTAGGTGGAGAGCACCGCGCGCACCTTGCGCTCCACATCCTTGGTATTGATGAGACCTGACGATTGGGGGAGGCTGATGGTGAGCCAGATGTTGCCTTCGTCGAGCTTGGGCAGGAACTCCGAGCCCAGCAGCGGGGCAATGCCCATGGCGGCGGCCAGGCACAGCAGCGAACCGGCGATCACCGCCCGGCGGCGGGCCTGGAGCTTCACCAGCAGCGCCCGGTAGCGTTCCTGCAGGCGGTGCAGCCAGGGGCTTTCCTTCTCGGCCATGTCCTCCTTGTTGAGGGCGTAGGAGAGGAGCGTGGGCACCAGGGTGAGGGTCAGGATCAGACCGCCGAGCAGCGCGAAGGAGAGGGTCAGCGCCACCGGGGTGAAGATCCGCCCTTCCATGCGCTGGAAGGTGAAGATCGGCAGGAAGGCGACGACGATGATGGCCTTCGAGAACATGATCGGCGAACCCAGCTCGACGCAGGTCTGCTTGAGGGTGTGGATGCGCCGGCCCACCGGCGAGGCGATCCCGTGGTGTTCGGAATGGGCATCGGTGGCCAGGCGCACCATCAGCGCCTCGACCATCACTACCGCGCTGTCGATGATGACGCCGAAGTCCACCGCGCCCAGGGAGATCAGGTTGGCCGACACGCCCATGGCGTGCATCAGGATGAAGGCGAACAGCAGCGACAGGGGAATCACGGCGGCGACGATGATCGCCGCCCGCAGGTTGCGCAGGAAGG
The DNA here is from genome assembly GCA_041917255.1 of Zoogloea sp. Classification (GTDB taxonomy): domain Bacteria; phylum Pseudomonadota; class Gammaproteobacteria; order Burkholderiales; family Rhodocyclaceae; genus Zoogloea. Next base: position 14,022 of record JAYRYA010000017.1, on the reverse strand, counting down.
CCAGCAGGATGGCGGTGACGAGCACGGCGCCGACCAGCAGGTTCTCGGCCACGGTGGCCACGGTGTGGCCGATGAGCTCGGTGCGCTGGTAGATCGGGCGCAGGTGGAAGCCCTCGGGCAGGCGGGCATTGACCTCGTCCACCTTGAGCTTGAGGGCTTCGACGATCTTGCCGGCGTTGCCGCCCTTGGTCATCTGGACGATGCCCTCGACCACGTCGTCCCGGTCGTTGAAGGCCACGATGCCGGAGCGCGGGCGGAAACCGGCCACCACTTCGGCCACGTCGCTGATGCGCACCGGCTTGCCGTCCCGGGCCACCACCACCACGTCGCGCACGTCGTCGAGGCTCTGGAACAGGCCGAGGGTGCGCACCACCAGGGCTTCGTCGCCGCGGGGGAGCAGGCCGCCGCTGCCGTTGGCGCTGGCCGCGTTGAGGGACTGGGTGACATCGCCGAGGCTCACCGCGTACTTGCGCAGCAGCTCGGGGTCGATGCGCACCTGCACCTCGCGTATCGCGCCGCCGAAGCTCACCACGTCGGCGATGCCCGGCACCATGCGCAGGGCCGGCCGCACCGTCCAGTCCTGCACCGCGCGGATCTCCTCGCGGTCGGCGGTGGGCGGGGCGTCGAGCACGTAGCGGTAGATCTCACCGACGGCGGTGGTCAGTGGGGCCAGCACGGGCTGGGCGCCAGGCGGCAGCGAGACGTTCTGCAGGCGCTCGAGCACCTGCTGGCGGGCAAAGTAGTCGCCGGTCTTTTCGTTGAAGGTGAGGGTGACCACCGACAGACCGGTGATCGACACCGAGCGCAGCTGGGTCATGCCCGGCACGCCGCTCATCTCCCGCTCGATGGGGAGCGAGATGGTGCGCTCGACCTCCTCGGGCGCAATCCCGATGGCCTGGGTGACGACCTGGACCTGCACGTCCTGCACATCCGGGAAGGCTTCGATGGAGATCTGGTTGACGGCGTACAGGCCGTAGCCAAGCAGCACCGCGGCAGCGATGAGGATGAAGGCCCGCTGACGCAGGGCGAGGGTGATGAGGGTGTCGAACATGGCGGTGGCCTGTCAGCGGGAACTGCTGGCCAGTTCGGCGTTGAGGAGCAGCGCGCCGACGCTCACCACCTTGTCGCCAGCCTTCACGCCGTTCCAGACGTAGGCCTGGCTGCGGGTCTGCACGGCGAGGGTGACTTCGCGCTTCTCGAACACGCCGGGCTCGCGCTCGACGAAGAGGTAGTTCTTCACCCCTTCGACCAGCAGCGCGCCGGTGGGGATCTGGGGCAGCTCTTCCTTGGTGTCGGCGAGGATGGCGACCTTGGCGTACATCTCGGGCTTGAGCAGGCCCTCGCGATTGTCCACGGTAACGCGGGCCTGGATGCGGCGGGTCTGGGGGTCGAGGGTGGGGGCGACATGCACCACCTTGCCGGTGAAGCTGCGGTGGGGATAGGCGGAAACCTCCACCTGGGCGGCCTTGCCGACGGTGACGATGGGCAGGTCGCGCTCGGGTACATCCACCAGCACCGACAGGCGGCTCATGTCGGTGACGACGAAGAGCGGCTCCTCGGTGTCGGGGCGCACTTCCATCGCCGGGTTGATGCGGCGGGTGGCCACCACGCCGCCGATCGGTGCGCGCAGCTGGTAACGCTGGCCCCCGGTCGTGCTGCCGCCGGGGTTGAGGTTGGCCAGCCGCAGCCGGGCGCGCTCGACCTCCGCCTGGGACTGCTGGGCCTCGGCCTGGGCAGCTTCAAGGTCACGGCGGGGGATCACTTCGGCCTGGAACAGGCTGCGGGCGCGGTCGAGGGCGGATTTCTTCTGCTGGGCGTCGGCCTGGGCCTTGGCCAGATCGGCGGCGGCGGTGCCCAGCTCGGGGGCATCCAGCACCGCCAGTACGGCGCCGGCTTTCACCGTGTCGCCGATGTTGGCGCGGATTTCGACCACCCGGCCGGCGATGGGGGCGAGTAGCCGGGCGGTGGCGTTCTCGTCATAACTGATACGGGCGGCCAGGGGTTCGTCCATCGGCACCGGGGCGAGGGCGGCGCGCTCGGTCTTGATCTGGGCGAGTTGGGGCGCGGCGGTGGGAAAACGCAGCACGCCGGGCTCGGCGGAGGGGCGCTGGATGGCCGGCTCGTCGGGCTTGGCGGGGGCGCTCGGGCGCAGATACCAGGCGCCGGCGGCGATGGCGACCGCGAGGGCGATGACGAGGGGCGTGCGTTTCATGGGGTGGCTCCGGCCAGACGCAGCATCAGCGCGGCACGGGCGGCATCGGCCCGGGCCTGGATGGCTTCGATGCGCGCGGCGCGCAGGTTGCGCTGGGTGTCGAGGTAATCGGTGAGGCTCATGCCGCCCTTCTGGATGGCGACGTCGGCGCCGCGGCCTGCCCGCTCGGCGGCGGGCAGCACCACGTCGCGCAGGCGGGCGTGGCGGCTGCGGGCGGCGGCCAGTTCGGCCTGCAACTGGGCCTGCTCGGCCGAGACGGCCTGGCGGGTGGCGTCGAGCTGCTGCTCGGCGGCGGTGTAGTCGGCCTCGCTCTTGGCAATGTCGCCCCGGTAGTCGTAGCCGAGGAACAGCGGGACCGACACGCTGACGCCGTAGGTGCTGGTGGCGTAGGCGTTGTTGGCGCTGGCTTGGGCGTGTTCGTACTGCACGCCGAAGGAGACGTCGCGGGAGCGCTGGGATCGGGCGAGGTCGCGCAGGGCGTTCGCCTGGGCCACGCGCTGGCGGGCGGCGAGGATGTCCACGCGCTCTGCGTTGGCCGCGGTCGGGGCTGTGTCGTCGCCGGGCCAGTCGTCAGTGGTCGTCAGGGTGCCCGCCGGCAGGCGGTTGCCAAGCAGCCGGGCCAGCTCGATGCGGGCGCGGGAGAGGGCGAGTTCGGCCTGCACGGCATCGTTGGCGACGCGGGCGGCGTCGGCGGCAAAGCGGGCTACGTCGACGCCCGCCAGATCGCCAGCCTTGCCGCGCACCTCGGCGGCGTCGGCGGCACGGCGGGCGAGGGCAGCGTTCTCGTCGGCGATGCGGCGCACCTCGCGGGCGGCGCGCAGGTCGACCCAGGCGCGGGCCAGGTCGATGCGGATGAGGCGGATGGTATTTTCGAGATCGAGGCCGGTGGCGACGAGGTTACGATCGGCAGCGGCCAGCCGCAGGTCGCGCTTGTCGCCGCGCTCCACCAGCTGGTCGAGCCGGACGGTGTTGTCGGTCCAGTTCTTCCAGAAACCGCCGGAGCCGGCACGGCCTGGGTCGGCGTTGCTGGAGCCGAAGGTGAGCTGGGGGTTTGGGCGGGCGCCGGCGATGTCGATGCCGGCCCGGGCGCCGGCCACCGCAGCGCGGGCCTGGAGGATGGTCGGGTTGGCGTCGAGCAGGCGTCTTTCGGCGTCCTGCAGGCTGAGGGGCGGGGTATCGGCGGTTTGGGCGTGGCAGAGGGCCGGCAGCAGCAGCGCGGCTGCTAACAGACGCTGGGCCAGGCGACGGCAGTAGGACTGAGGGCGCATTCCATCGGGCAGAGATGACCGGATGAACAGTTTAGGTGCGAATGCTGTCCGAAGTCTGACTTCTTTCTTGCGCCAAGCTTGCAACGGAGTGCCCGCCGGTCACGGTGCTGTCGGTGGCGCCGGGGAGTGCGCTGGCGAGGGGGCCGTAGCGTTGGTGGAGCAGCCACACCAGGTCCACCAGGGGGGGCTGGTTGAGGTGAGGCACGCCGGCGAGGATCAGCACGAATCGGTGGCTGCCCACATAGAGCGGCCAGAAGCCGATCTGGCTGTGACCGGCTGCGTCGGGGATCGACCAGGCGCTGCCGTACAGGCGCAGATCCTGGCTGATGACCCGTTGGTGCCGGCTGTGCAGGCTGGCGAGGTCGGCCGACAGGGCGGCGAGGGCTTCGGCCTGCGGGGTGGTGAAGCCGGTGCTGGCGAGGTGAAAGCCGTGGGCATCGGCCAGGAGCGCGTTGCGGCTGCCGGTGAGGGGCGGCAGCAGGGTTTGCAGGGCGACCTCGATGGTGTCGCGGGGGGCGCAGCGGGGGGCGTCGAGGTACTGGATCCAGCCTGCGGTGGCGAGCCGGCGGACGAAGCCGTCGTCTTCGTCGTGCCAGGCGGGGCTGGCAGGCTGCGCGAAGAGCAGGCGGATGAAGCCGCGCAGGCGGTCCTCGGCCTGTTCGGCGGCGGCGAAGAAGGCGCCGGCCGGCGTGGGGAGCAGGAACTGGCGGGGCGATTCCATCGGCGCTCAGGCGCTGGCCACCGGGTCGATGACGCTCAGTACGGCTTCGATCAGCAGGCATACGTCGCGACGGGAGCGGGCGTCCACCTCGAATACCGGTACGCAGCCGAAGCCGGCCCGGTCGAGCTCCTGCCGGTAGTCGGACAGCCGGGGAGTGGCGGCCAGATCCACATGGGTGACGCCGATGGCGACGGCCGTCTTGCGGATGAAGCCGCTGAAGGCGCCGAGATAGAAGCGCAGTTCCTTGAGGGGATCGCCGCGGGAATTGTCGATCATCAGGAGCAGCGCGATGCCGCCTTCGGTGAGGATCTCCCACATGAAGTCGAAGCGCTGCTGGCCCGGCGTGCCGTAGAGGTGGATGGTGCTGCCGTCGGCCAGCTTCATCGCTCCGTAGTCCATCGCCACGGTGGTGTTGGGTTTGAGGGCGCGGACTTCGTCCGAGGCGGCAGCGTCGGTGCGTACCGGGGGGATGTCGCTGGCGGCGGTGACGGCGGTGGTCTTGCCGGCGCCCACCGGGCCGGCAAAGATGATCTTGTAGTGGCTCATCAGCGCAGGTCTCAGCCGGCTGCTGCTTCTCCGAGGCGGGCGCCCAGCAGCTTGCCGAGAATGCGCTTGAACAGGCCGCGCATGGGTGGGGCCGCTTCAGTGGGGCCGGCGGCGACCTGACGGTTGCCGAGGCGTGCGGCGGCAAGCGCCGCGGGAGTGGCGGCGAGTTCCACCAGCCCAAGGGCGTGACAGGCGCTGTAGAAGGCGAAAACGTAGCGCTGCGGGACGTTCAGCGTCGCGACGGTTTCGCGCAGGCTGACGCTGCCCCGCGACCACAGGCCGGCGATGCGCATCGCTTCCGGCGGGACTGCCAGGCGGGTGAGGTTGGGCCAGCTGTTGAGGCGCACCGGGTAATCCAGGCTGGTCCCCCGGGGCAGGCGCCCGCGGGAGGCCCACAGGGCCACGTCCCATTCGAGGGCTTCGAGGGGGCGGCTTTCGAGCTTGTCCACGTGCAAGGCGTTGCCGGGCTCGACGCGGCTCATCCGCACCGTGCCGCGGGTGGGCAGCTGGGCCAGGGCGCGCAGGGCGTTGGTGCTGCGGGCCTGGAGCGCCTTGCCGCTCTGCGGGTCGAGATAGAGCGCGGTGCCGCTGGCGTCGTCGATCCGCACCGGGCGGTGGATCTCGCGGGCGTGGGCGATGGCGCGGGTGATCTCGCCCTGCAGGAACTGGTCCGGGGTGTAGTAGATGGCGTTGCGGGCGATCAGGTCGTCGAGATCCACGTCGGGCATCGAGCCCACATAAAAGGTGGACAGGCGCTCTTCGAGCTGGCGCAGCAGGGCGACCGGGTCGGCACTGGCAAGGCGGGGTTCGGCGCGGTTGAAGAGTAGCTCGACGGGCATTTCGTCGGGGATGCTGTCGGCGTCATCAAGAGCGCCGACGTCGCTGGACTCCTGTGGCGCTTCGATGACTGGCGCGGGCGGCAGCAGGCGGCGTGCCTGTTCCAGCGCAGCCGAGAAGGCGGCAAGCCCCACGGGCTTGGTGACCGGGATGGTCAGCGGGTCGTCGTCGAGCCGCGGCTTCTGGGTGCTGACGATCAGCGGCCGGCCGGGGTAGAGCAGGCGATGACCTTCGAGGAGGTAGCGGCCCAGGTCGTTGTCGATGTCGATGAAGGCCACGTCGGCGGCGGTTTCGTCGGTGATCTGACAGGCACGGGAGTCCACGCGCGAGAGAAAGATCTCGAAGGCGTACAGCGAGCGGCTGTCCATGCCGGTGTGGCAGAGGCGGAGCGTGGGCTGAGCGGTCATCACGGTGTTTCTCCCGAAGGCGGTCAGAGGGCCGGGGTCGTCATTCCGACCAAGCCGTGCGTCAGGACGGAGCGGTTGGCCGGGGGGTGTATGTTTTCGTCGGCTCGCACGCCGCTGGCGAGATGGCTGGCCAGGAATCGGCGCTGGGGCGGATCGAGCTGAAGGACGGTCTGTGACAGCATGGCCGACTTCAAACCCACACCTCGATCAGCGAGCGCGATGAACAGATCCACCAGCGCGCCGTAGGTTGCCTCCGCGTCACCGAGCTGGCCGGCAATCAGGATCCGCCGCGTGTGACCGTAGAGGTCATCCGGCTGGCGCACCAGGTGCATTTCCAGATGGGCGACCAGACGTTCGGCTTCCCGTCGCCCGTGCAGCGTGCTGCCTTCGGGCGGTTGGAAGGCGGGTTCCGGTCGTTCCATGCGGGGGCACCAGCTAGGATGGATTCAGTCGCGCGCGGTGCTGCGATGCGATATGACGAACGGGGTTGATTATAGGGGGCTGGGTAGTGGCGAAACCGACGGCTTTGATTACTTCTGTTATTTATACAGATTTTGACAAAGCGGATTCCCGAACCCCCGTTGGCAACCCAAAATGGGTCATTAAATCCCCCTGAAATCGTCAAAAAAGCCGCCCGGTATGGGCGCTGTCGATCAGGGATTTGTAAGGCCATCCAGTAGGCGGGGGTGACATCCAGCTTGCCGGGTGGGCGGCTTTGTCTTACTCTCGCCATCCCTGTTCCTCCGGGTGCCCGATCCGCCTTCGCGGAGACGGCCAAACGGGAAGTCCGGTGACGTCGGCGGCAAGCCCTCCGACCATTCCGGCGCAGCCCCCGCTGCTGTAAGCCAGACGACTCCATCCACATGCCACTGGGCGCCAGCCCGGGAAGGCGGACGGGGAAGGACGACGGCGAGCCAGAAGACCGGCCCGAGGACATTGTTTCTGCTGAGCCCCGGGGTGCGGGCCTGGCGAGCGAAATGTGTCCGCCCGGCGAAACCATCCCGGGTCGTGTCCCGGCCGGCATGTTCTGCGCCGCGCATTCGTTCCGTCCTGTTTCGTTCCCGTCCGGCCCGGCGTTCCGGCCCTTGGAGACGGGATGTCACGACCACACCCAGGCTTTTGCCGCCTCATCGGACGCGCCCTGCTCGCGGCCACCCTGCTGGGCATGCTGCCCGCCCAGGCGGCGACGCTGTTCGGCGTCGTCACCGACCGCGCCGCGCCTGCCGCCGTCGAAGGTGCCCGCCAGCACCTCGCCCGGCACCCCCGCGACCGCATCGTGCTGCGCACCCCGGCCCAACTCCTGGCCGCCAGCGACCGCCAGCTGCGCCAGTGGCTGGATGCCGACGCGGTGCTGGCGGTGTCGGCTTTTGGCGATCCGGCCCGCCGGCTGATCGACGCCCTGCCGGCCAGCCGGGCGAGCGTCGTGCTGGCCATGAACGGCGAGCAGCGCCTCAACCTGCAGAGCCGCGGCCCGGCCGGTGCGCTGGCGGGCTTCCCCGCCGACACTCTGCGCCAGCTGGCCGCCGAACTGCCGCCCGCCGAGGCCCTCGACGCCGCAGCCGACCACCCGGCCGCATCCGCGTGGCTCGCCGCCCGTCGCACCTGGCAGGCCGGGGGCGCCGACAACCTCGCCCGGCTGTATGCCCACCTGCTCGCTGGCAAGGCGCTCCCGCCACCGCAGCCCGAGCCGGCCCTGCGCCTGCGGGTGGGCGAGGTGGAGCGCACCGATGGCGACGCCTGGCGAGCCGGCCTGCTGCCCGCCGGTCCGGCGCTGGCGGTGCTGGATCTTGCCAACATCGAATCCGGTACCGCGGCGGCGATCTGCGCCGAATCGCGCCGCCAGGGCCTGCCCTGTGCCGAGGTGCTGACCCGCTGGGGCGGCGCCTCGCGGGAGGCCATCGAGCGCCTGCCCGAACTCCTCGCCCCGGCCCGGCCTGCGGCGCTGGTTGTGGTGCAGGATTTCGTGGTCGGCGCCGCCGAAAACCGCGAGGCCGTCACCGAAGCCCTGAAGAAGCTGGACCTGCCGGTCATCAAGGCGATCCGCCTCACCGAGCGCACCGCCACCCAGTGGCGCCTGTCGCCCGAGGGGCTGCCGGTGGATTCGGTGCAGTACCGGGTGGCGCTGCCCGAGCTGCAGGGCATCGGTCAGCCCATTGTGGTGTCGGCGGTGGGGGCAGGGCGGATCGATCCGCTCACTGGCGTCGAGCTGCGCCGCACCGAGCCCATCGCCGCCGAGATCACCCGGCTCGTCGCCCGCGCCACCCGCTGGCAGCAACTGCGCGCCAAGGCCAACGCCGACAAGCGGGTGGCGATCGTCTACTACAACCACCCGCCGGGCCGGCAGAACATCGGCGCCGACAACCTGGACGTGCCCGCCTCGCTGTTCGCCATCCTCACGCGCCTGAAGGCCGAGGGCTACGACACCGGCGAGCTGCCCGCGTCCCCCGAGGCGCTCCTTGACGGGATCATGGCCCGGGGCGTGAATCTGCCCGAAGACAAGGCTGCGCTGGCGGAGCTCTCCCGGGAGGTGACCGGGGTGAGCGCCGTCGACTACAAGGCGTGGTTCGCCGGTCTGCCCGAGCGGGTGCGTGGCGAGATGGTGTCCGGCCCCCTTGGCCGGCTCCACGCCGAGGTGCTGGAAGCCGAACGGGCCGGCGAGCGCAGCCTGGGGCGCAAGCGCGTCGAGTCGGTGATGAAGGAACTCCACTATCTGGCTGAAGGCGCGGATCACCCGCGCCGCGCCGAAGCCATCGCCGGCCTCAAGGAACTCGAGGCCGGTTACCGCGGCTGCCTCGCCGACGTGCCGCTGCGCAAGTGCGAGAGCCTGTCGAACCTGGCGTGGCGCATCGTCGGCTACGGCGTCGAGGGCCTGCGCGGCTGGGGCGCTGCGCCGGGCAAGGTGATGGTGGCGGACGGCAAGCTGCTGGTGCCGGGCCTCACCTTCGGCAAGGTTTTTGTGGGGCCGCAGCCGCCGCGGGGCTGGGAGGTGGATGAAGAGCTGCTCCACGCCAACACCAGCGTGTCGCCGCCCCATCAGTATCTGGCCTTCTACCACTGGATTCGCGACCGTTTCCGGGCCGACGCGGTGGTGCATCTGGGCCGCCATTCGACTTACGAGTTTCTCCCGGGCAAGGCGGTGGGGCTCACCGCCGACGACTACCCCAGCCTCGTCGCCGCCGACCTGCCGGGCATCTACCCCTACATCGTCGACGGGGTGGGCGAAGGCGTGCAGGCCAAGCGCCGGGGGCTGGCGGTGATCGTCGACCATCTCACTCCGCCGCTCTCGGCGACGCCGCTCTACGACAAGCTGCTGGAACTGCGTCAGGTGGTGGAGAGCTTCGAGGCGGCCAACAGCGAGAGCCTCAAGGCCCAGGCCGCCCGCACGATGCGCGAGCAGGTGGTCGCCCTCAACCTGCGCGCCGAGCTGGAAGCCTCGATGGCCGACGTGCTGGAAGTGCGCGGCATCGGCTTCGAGGACGCCGACGACGACCTGCTCGCCCACGAGATCGGCCACTACCTCACCAAGCTGCAGGAGAAGTTCATGCCCCACGGCCTGCACGTCTTCGGGCAGGACTGGAGCGCCGAATCCCTGGCCCTGATGGCCGGCTCGATGGCCCAGGTGACGGGCGGCTACGACGCCGCCATCGCCGCCAAGCTGGCGGCCTCGCCGCGGCTCGAGATGGACGGCCTGCTGGCCGGGCTTGCCGGGCGCTTCGTGGCGCCGGGCAAGGGTAACGATCCGCTGCGCTCGCCCGAGGCGTTGCCCACCGGGCGCAACTTCCACGCGGTGGATGGCGACCTGCTGCCCACCCGGCTGGGCTACGCCCTCGGCGCCAGCCTTTCCGACAAGGCCACAGGCCGCCCGCGCAAGGTCGGCGCCGGTGCCGACAGCGATGCGGTGATCCTGTGGGCGTCCGATGCGGTGCGCGACGAGGGGGCGATGGTCGCCTTCTGTCTGTCGCTGCTGGGTGCCGAGCCGGTGTGGAACGCCCGCGGCATCGTCACCGACGTGCGCCTCGTGCCCGGCAAGGCAAGGCGCGACGTGATCGTCACCACCTCCGGGCTGTTCCGCGACCTGTACCCCAACCTCCTCAACCAGATCGACCGGGCTGGCCGGCTGGCGCTGGCCGCGTCGGCCGAAGTGCTTGCCGAGCAGCGCCCGGATCTCGCCGACGCTTTGGCCGCCGCGCTGGCGCCCCTGGGCAGTGGCGTGGCGCGCGGGCGCGAGCCGCTCGCCGGCAACGTGGTGGCCCGCGCCTGGCTGGGCCGCACCGACGTCCTCGCCAAGGGCGGGCTGGCGCTGACCGATGCGGGCCGGGCGGCGGCGCTGCGCATCTTCGGGGATGCGCCGGGCGCCTACAGCGCAGGCGTCAATCGGCTCGCCGAACGCTCTGGCGCGTGGCGCGAGCGGGAGGAGCTGGGCCGCGTCTACCTCAACCGGATGGGCCACGCCTATGGGCTGGACGCGGGGGGCGACGCCGCCCACGTCGCCTTCGAGACGGCCCTCGCGGGGGTCGCCCGCAGCTACCACGGCCGCGCCAGCAACCTCTACGGTCTGCTCGACAACAACGACGCCTTCGACTACCTGGGCGGCCTGTCGCTGGGTGTCGAGACCCTCACCGGCCGGCGCCCGGAAGGCCTGATCCTGCAGCACGCCGACCCGGCCCACCCTGCGGTCGAGCCGCTGGCCACCGCGCTGTTGTCCGAGCTGCGTGGCCGCTACCTCAACCCCGAATGGCTCAAGCCCCTGATGAAGCACGGCTATGCCGGCGCCCGCACGATGGGGCAGGAGTTCCTCGAGAACCTGTGGGGCTGGCAGGTGACGCGGCCGGACCTCATCAAGCAGTGGGCCTGGGACGAGGTGAAGGAGACCTGGTTCGACGACAAGCAGAAGCTCGGCCTGCCGCGCTTCCTGGCCCAGGGCCACAACGCCCACGTGAAGGCCCACATGCTGGCGATCTTCATGGTCGCGGCCGAGAAGGGCTTCTGGCAGGCCGACGCGGCCACCATCCGCCAGATGGGCGGCGAGCTGGCCCGGCTGGTGGCGAAGAACGGCCTGCCCGGCAGCGGCCACGCGGCGCCCAATCACCCCATGTGGGACTGGCTGCGCCCGCGTATCGATACCGCCGACGCCGAGGCGCTGGGCGTGGCGCTGGCCCGGGCGCAGGGAGCAACGCTGCCCGCTGCCGCACCCACAGCCCCGGCGCCTGCGGCCCCCGCCCGGTTGCGGTCGGCCCCGGCGCAGGCCCGCTCCACGCCGCAGGCCGAGCCTTCTCCGCAGCCCGAGGCGCCCGCCGAAGCGCCGCCGCAAGTCCGTCAGACCGAGCTGATCGTGCGTCCTGCGCTCGCCGATCAACCGCGCGCTTCCATTCCGCAGGCGGCGCTGGCCGTTGTGCCGCTCTTCTTTCTGCTGGGCCTCGCCTGGAGCGCCCGGCGCCTGCCGCCTTCCTCAACCCGCAACCGAACCGGTGAATCCCGATGAACGACTCCCTTTCCTGGCTCCATGAAGCCGTCACCTGGCTGCTCACCCCGGCCCTTCTGGCGCTGGTCGCCGCCTGCGCCATCGCCCTTGCCGAAGCCGGCCTCGCCCTGGGCGAGCGCCTGTGGGGCCTGCGCCGCCTCGCCGCCGTGGGCGATGTGATGGCCGTCCAGCGCGTGGCCCGGCACCGGCTGGAGCGCGCCGACCTGCTCGCCCGCATCCCGCCCATGCTGGGTCTGATGGCCACCATCATCCCCCTCGGGCCGGGCCTTGCCGCGCTGGGTCAGGGCAATCCGGGCGAGCTGGCGAGCGCCGTCACCGTGGCCTTCGACGCCACCGTGCTGGGCCTCGTGGCCGGCATCGGCGGGCTGGTGGTGGGCAAGCTGCGCCGCCGCTGGTACGAGGAGCTGCTCGAAGGCATGGAGGAGGCGGAATGAAAGCTGACAACGCCCCGCGCCGCCGCCTGCGCCTGTACTCCCGGCTCGATGCCCGTTTCGACGACCGGGACGAAGATCCTCGCGCAAGTTTGGTCAACCTTGTTGACGTAATGCTGGTATTCGCCTGCGGCCTGCTGGCTGCGATCGCCGCCAACACCCAGGGCGCTCTCAGTCAGCCCAAGCCCGTGGACCGGGGCCGCACCATCGAGCGCCCGACCGACGGTACGGGACAGGCTGGCGCGGGGATGGATCGGGTCGGCGAGGTTTTTCGCGACCCCAAGACCGGCCAGCTGATCCTCATCGAACCTTCCACGCCGGCACCTCGCTGACGCCTCAACCGGAGCCTGTCATGAAGCATTCAACTCGCCTGCGCGCGCTCGCCGCCGCGGTGCTTTCCACGCTGCCCACCCTCTCCGCAGCCACCGAAACCACCTTGCCCGAAGTCACCGTCGGCAGCCGCCGGGGCGATCTCGTCGGCGTGGCCGATGCCGCCTCCGAAGGCATCATCGACGCCCGCCGGCTCGCCACCCGTCCGCTGCTGCGCCCGGCCGAGGCGCTGGAGACGGTGCCCGGGCTGGTCGTCACCCAGCACTCGGGCGACGGCAAGGCCAACCAGTATTTCCTGCGGGGTTTCAACCTCGACCACGGCAGCGACTTCGCCACCTTCGTGGCCGGCATGCCGGTGAACATGCCCAGCCATGCCCACGGCCAGGGCTACATGGATCTCAACTTCCTGATCCCCGAACTGATCGCCGGCATCCGCTTCCGCAAGGGCGTGTATGCCGCCGAGGACGGCGACTTTGCCACCGCCGGCGCAGCACGCATCGACTACCAGCGCCAGCTGGCGGCGCCCTTCCTGGAGATCGGCGTGGGCCAGAACGGCTACCGTCGCCTGCTCGTCGCGGGCAGCCGGCCGGTAGGGGCAATGCAGCTGCTGGCAGCGGTCGACGTCTCGGGTAACGACGGGCCCTGGGATCAGCCCGAGAACCTGACCAAGCGCAATGCGGTGCTGCGCCTGTCGGAAGGCTCAGCCGCCAACGGTTTCGCCCTCACCGCGATGAGCTACACGGCCAACTGGACGGCCACCGAGCACGTGCCGGCGCGGGCCATCGACAGCGGCGAGATCGGCCGCTTCGGCGCCCTCTCGCCTAACGACGGCGGCACCACCCATCGCCACAGCCTGTCGGCCGAGTGGGCGCGGCCCGATGCCGACGGGGCTAGCCGGGCTGGCATGTACGTGATCGACTACGGGCTCAACCTGTTCTCCGCGCCGTCCGGATTCATCAACGGGCCGGCCGGCGACCAGCACGAGCAGGCCGACCGGCGCCTGGTGTGGGGCGGGAAGGCCAGCCGCAGCTGGTTCCTCGGCCCCGGGCTGAAGGATTCCGAGCTGACCGCCGGCCTCCAGTGGCGGCAGGATCGCATCCACAGCGTGGGCCTGTATTCAACCGAAGATCGCCAGCGCAGCGCCACCGTGCGCCAGGACAAGATCACCGAGACCGCCGCGGCGCTGTTCGTCGAGGCGCGTACCCAGTGGCGGCCGTGGCTGCGCAGCACCCTGGGCCTGCGTCATGACGAGGTGGACGCCCGCGTCACGGCCACCGGCGGCGAGTTCAACCTCGCCAACGGCGGCAAGGCCCGCGCCGGCCAGACCAGCCCCAAGCTGGGCGTGGTGCTGGGGCCGTTCGCGCTGCCGGCGCCCACCGAGTTCTACGCCAACTGGGGGCAGGGTTTCCACAGCAACGATGCGCGCGGCGCCACCAGCAGCACCAACCCGGCCGACGGCAGCGCGATCGGCCGGGTGCCGCTGCTGGTACGGGCGCGCGGCGCCGAACTGGGCGTGCGCAGCACGCCGCTGCCCGGCTGGCAGACCAGCGTGTCGGTGTGGCAGATGGCGCTGGCCTCCGAGCTGGTGTTCATCGGCGACGAAGGCGTCACCGAACCCAAGGGCGCCTCGCGCCGCCACGGGCTGGAGTGGAGCAACGAGCTGGTCCGTCCTGAAATATTCAATTTGCCGCCTCCAGCCGCCTGCCTGACGACCAGGCCGCATTGTCGCTGACCACCCGCCCAAGCATCCCAACCAGAAGCCAAAGCGCAAAAAGGGCCTTCAGCCCC
>JAYRYA010000016.1:0-93835 GCA_041917255.1 Zoogloea sp. | reverse complement strand
CGGCGACCGCCTGGGGATCGACTTCGCCCTCGTAGGGGCAGCCCAGCGCGCACGATACGTAACCGCGCACCTTCACCCCCGCGGCCTGGGCTGCGGCCATCACCGGCTCGAAGCGCTGGAGGGATTCGGCGATGCTGCAGTTGATGTTCTTGCGGCTGAAGGATTCGGACGCGGCGCCAAACACCGCCACTTCGGTGGCCCCTGCGGCCAGCGCCGCCTCGAAGCCCTGCAGGTTGGGGGTGAGCACCGGGTAATCGACGCCCGGCAGGCGCTGGATGCGGCGCAGCACCTCGCTGTTGTCGCCCATCTGGGGCACCCACTTGGGCGACACGAAGGACGTGGCTTCGATGGCCGGCAGGCCGGCTTCGCCCAGGCGGGCGATCAGTTCGACCTTGGTTTCGGTGCTGACGACCTGCTTTTCGTTCTGGAGCCCGTCGCGGGGGCCCATCTCGACGAGGCGGACGTGGGTGGGGAGAGTCATCGTGGGCGTTCCGTCAGGCGGTGGCGGCGTCTTCCAGGCCGAGGGTCTGCTTCATCTTCTCGCGGATCTGGAACTTCTGGATCTTGCCCGTTACCGTCATCGGGAAGCCATCCACAAAGCTGATGTAGCGCGGGATCTTGTAGTGGGCGATCTGGCCCTGGCAGAAGGCGCGCACTTCGTCTTCGGTCAGCCGCTGGCCGTCGCGCACGATGATCCACGCGCACAGCTCCTCGCCGTATTTCTTGTCGGGCACGCCCACCACCTGCACGTCGAGCACCTTGGGGTGGCGGTAGAGGAATTCCTCGATCTCCCGCGGGTAGATGTTCTCGCCGCCGCGGATCACCATGTCCTTGATGCGCCCGACGATGTTGCAGAAGCCTTCCTCGTCGATGGTGGCGATGTCGCCGGTGTGCATCCAGCCGGCCTTGTCGATGGCTTCCCCAGATTTGGCCTCGTCGCCCCAGTAGCCGAGCATCACCGAATAGCCGCGGGTGCACAGCTCGCCCGGGGTGCCGGCGGGCACGATGCGGCCTTCGTTGTCGACGATCTTCACCTCGCAGTGGGGCTGCACGCGGCCGACGGTGGACACGCGGCGCTCGATGGGGTCGTCGGTGCCGCTCTGGAAGCTCACTGGCGAGGTCTCGGTCATGCCATAGGCGATGGTCACCTCGCCCATGTTCATCTTGTCGATGACCCGCTTCATCACCTCGATGGGGCACGGGCTGCCGGCCATGATGCCGGTGCGCAGGCTGGAGAGATCGAAGCGCGAAAACTCGGGATGATCCAGCTGGGCGATGAACATGGTGGGCACGCCGTAGCTGGCGGTGCACCTTTCTTCGGCCACCGCCTCGAGCACGGCCAGGGGCTCGAAGGCTTCTGCCGGATACACCATCGTCGCGCCGTGGGTCAGGCAGCCCAGATTGCCCATCACCATGCCGAAGCAGTGGTACAGCGGCACCGGGATGCACACCCGGTCGCCGGGCACCAGGCGGATCGCCTCGCCCACGAAGAAGCCGTTGTTGAGGATGTTGTGGTGGGAGAGCGTGGCGCCCTTGGGGTTGCCGGTGGTGCCGGAGGTGAACTGGATGTTGATCGGGTCGTCGAACTGCAGGCGCTCGCCGAGTTCTTCCAGCTCGCCCAGCTCATCGCGACTGGGGCTGACGAACAGGTCGTCGAAGTTGAGCATCCCGGCCGTGTGGTCGATGCCCAGGCGGATCACGATCTCCAGGCCGGGAAGCTTGTGGGCACGCAGCAGCCCGGCTTCGCAGTGGGCGAGCTCGGGCGCCAGATCGGCCAGCATCGCCAGATAATCGCTGCTCTTGAAGCTGGGCGACAGGATCAGCGCCCGGCAGCCCACCTTGTTGAGGGCGTATTCCAGCTCGCTGCGGCGGTAGGCCGGGTTGATATTGACCAGCACCAGCCCCGCCTTGGCGGTGGCAAACTGGGTCAGCGCCCACTCCACGTTGTTCTGGGACCAGATGCCGATCCGTTCGCCGGGCGCGAGGCCCAGCCGGCGCAGGCCGCAGGCCAGGGTATCCACCTTCTGGCGCAGCTCGCCGTAGGTGAGGCGCACCTGCTGGTGCCTCACCACCAGCGCCTCGCGGCTGCTGTGGCGGGCACAGGCGTCGTCGAAGTAACGGCCGATGGTCTGGCCGATCAGGGGCTTGTCCGACGCACCGTGGACGTAGCTCAAATTGCTCCTCATTTTGCTCATGTGTCTCCTCACACCCGAATCCCGGTTTGCAGCGGCGTGGCAGCCGCGGCTTGGCGAACGTCCGTCTTCGCGGTTCATCCGCCCGATCCGACTGCAGCGCAGTGCCGCAGTCCCTTACCAAAAAACCTGTACTGCAACGCCCGGCGCTGCAATGCGCCGGCGCAAAGCCGGGCGATCCGGGCTCCATGCCGTGCACGGGGCGCAGCAAACCGCGCGATCGCGCCTTTGAGCCTGGCCCCGTCAGCCGGAAAGCCTTGCAGCCGATGCCCGACGCTTCGGTCGCAAAGCCCAGCGCCTTGCAACCGTTCCGAATAGCCTCGCAACCCTGGCTCATATCCTTGCAGTGCAAGGCTTTAAGCCTTGCGTCCGGCGCCCGGGGCTTTGCGGTGCAATGCCCCAGACCTTGCGCGTCAAGCGACGCGCCTTGCAGCGTCAGGCCGCGACCTCGAAGTCCACCAGCTCGGACCCGTCGCCCACCTGATCCCCCACCGCAAAGCGGAAGGCCTTGACGGTGCCGGCGGCCGGCGCGGTGATGGTGTGTTCCATCTTCATGGCTTCGAGGATCAACAGCGGCGCGCCCTTCTCGACCGTGGCGCCTTCGGCCGCCACCAGCGCGATGACCTTGCCGGGCATCGGGGCCAGCAGGCCGCCCTCGGCACCACCGCCTTCGCCGCCGTGGTGGAGCGGGTCCACCGCCGCAAACTGCCACGCCCGGCCTTGGCCAAACAGGTGGCGACGCTCGCCGGCCACGATCACCGTGGCGGTGGTGCGCAAGCCGTCGAACTCGGCGCGCAGCAGGCCGCGGGGGTTGAGGGTGCCGGAGACGTGGCTCACGCTGCCGTCCAGCGCCACATCGAAACTGCCGCCGCGATGGGTGACGGTGAGGTGCTTTTCCACCTCGCCCAGGCGGTAGATCTTGGTTCGACTGGGCGCGCTGTTGAGGCGCCAGCCGTCGCGCCGGTGCCAGGGCGAATCCGGCTCGCTGTGGCGGGCAGCCTGGCCCTGGGCGTGCTCGCGCTCGCGCAGCAGATCGGCCAGGGCGACGGCCAGCCAGGCTTCCCGGGCGGGCTCGACCTGCTCCGGGAAGAGGTAATCCTTCTCGCGCTCGATGAGGCCGGTGTCGAGATCGGCATTGGCAAACGCCGGGCAGGCGGTGAGGCGCGACAGAAACTCGATGTTGTTGGCGACGCCCACCACCCGGTACTCGGCCAGGGCCTGGAGCATGCGGGCCAGGGCCCGGTCGCGGTTCACATCCCACACGATGAGCTTGGCGATCATTGGGTCGTAGAAAGGGCTGATCTCGTCGCCCTCCTCCACGCCGGTATCGACGCGTACGTGCAGGTTCTCGTCGGGGGGCGACAGGTGCACCAGCTTGCCGGTGGAGGGTAGGAAGCCCTTGGCCGGGTCTTCGGCGTAGATGCGCGCCTCCAGCGCGTGGCCGTTGATGGCCAGCTGCTCCTGGGCCAGGGGCAGCGGCTCGCCAGAGGCCACGCGGAGCTGCCACTCCACCAGATCGAGCCCGGTGATCATCTCGGTGACCGGGTGCTCCACCTGCAGGCGGGTGTTCATCTCCATGAAGTAGAAAGTGCCGTCCTGGTTGGCGATGAACTCGACGGTGCCGGCGCCCACGTAGCCCACGGCCTTGGCGGCATCCACGGCGGCCTTGCCCATCGCGGCGCGGCGCTCCGCCGTCATGCCGGGGGCCGGCGCCTCTTCGAGCACCTTCTGGTGGCGGCGCTGCACCGAGCAGTCGCGCTCGAACAGGTACACCACGTTGCCGAAGGTGTCGCCGAACACCTGGATCTCGATGTGGCGTGGGCGGGTGAGGTATTTCTCGACCAGCACGTGGTCGTCGCCAAAGCTCGACGCCGCCTCGCGCTTGCAGGAGGCCAGCGCGTCGATGAAATCCTCGCTCTTCTCGACGAGGCGCATGCCCTTGCCGCCACCGCCGGCCGCGGCCTTGATGAGCACCGGGTAGCCGATGGCGTCGGCCTGCACGTTGAGGAAGGCGGGCTCCTGGTTGTCGCCGTGGTAGCCCGGCGTGAGCGGCACCTGGGCCTTCTCCATCAGCTTCTTGGCTTCGGACTTGGAGCCCATCGCCCGGATCGCCGACACCGGAGGGCCGATGAAGACGATGCCGGCGGCGTCGCAGGCGTGGCAGAAGTCTTCGTTTTCGGATAGGAAGCCGTAGCCCGGGTGGATCGCCTCGGCGCCGGTCTGTCTGGCGGCGGCGATGATCTTGTCGATGACGAGATAGCTCTCGCGGGCGGCGGCCGGGCCGATATGCACGGCCTCGTCGGCCAGGCGCACGTGGCGGGCGCCGGCATCGGCGTCGGAATACACCGCGACGGTCTTGATGCCCAGGCGCCGCGCCGTCTTGATGACGCGGCAGGCGATCTCCCCACGATTGGCGATCAGGATCTTGTTGAACATGCTTGTCTCCCCCGCCCCGGCACACGCGTGCCCGAAGCTGCTGATTTTGTAGTTACGTAGGTCGTGTTAGCACGGCGTAACCCGACGCCCCAAACTCCACCCCGTCGTCCTCCGGCCGCCGTCGAACGACCTGACAGCGAGGTGTGGTCGGGGCCGATCCCTCGATGTCGGGTTACGCTGCGCCAACCCGACCTACCTCAAATTGCGAATTCAGTTCGGCACCCACGCCGCCGGGCGCTTGTCGAGGAAGGCGGCGAGGCCCTCCTTTGCCTCGGGCGTGGCGCGCAGTTCGGCGATGCGGCGGGCGGTGTCTTCCACCACCGCGTCGCTCACCGGCTGGTCAGCCACGGCGCGGATCAGATCCTTGGCGGCGGCCTGGGACTTCGGCCCACCCTGCATCAGCGCGGCGATGATCGCGGCCACCTTCGCGTCGAGTTCTTCCGGCGCGACGACTTCGTGGGCGAGGCCCAGCGCCTTGGCCTCGGCGGCCGAGATCCGCTCGGCGGTCTGGAAGTAACGCCCCGCCTGACGGGCGCCGATGGCGCGCAGCACGTAGGGGCTGATGGCCGACGGGATGATCCCGAACTTCACCTCGGAGGTCGCGAAGCTCGCCGCCGTGGAAGCCACGCAGATGTCGCACGCAGACGCGAGGCCCATGCCACCGCCCAGCGCCGCCCCCTGCACCCGGGCGATGGTCGGCTTGCGGAGTTCGGCCAGGGCCCGCAGCATGCCGGCCAGCTTGCGGGCGTCGCCGAGGTTGGCTTCCACCGACGCATCCGCGGCGCGGCGCATCCAGTTGAGGTCGGCGCCGGCCGAGAAGCTCTTGCCGCGCCCGGCAAGCACCACCACGCGAACCGATTCGTCGGCGTCGAGCTGCCGGCAGGCCGCGGTAAGTTCGGCGATCAACGCCTCGTTGAAGGCGTTATGAACGTCCGGACGGTTCATCCAGATGGTGGCGATACCGCCGTCGCGGAGGATTTCCAGGGTCTCGTACATGGCGTTGAACCTGTAAGGAGTAAGGCGTGAGGAGTGAGGAGGCCGGATTCAAAGGAGGTGCGCTCACGATCGCCAGCGCAACAGGCCCAAAACCGGCCCTCTTCACTCCTATCTCCTTACTCCTCACCGCCCCTCACATTCGGAACAGCCCGAACTTGGTCGGCTGGATCGGAGCGTTGAGGCTGGCCGACAGCGACAGGCCAAGGATGCGCCGGGTCTGGGCCGGATCGACCACGCCGTCGTCCCACAGGCGGGCGGTGGCGTAGTACGGGTGGCCCTGATCCTCGTACTGCTGGCGGATCGGCGACTTGAAGGCTTCTTCCTCGTCCTTGCTCCAGGCACCGCCCTTGGCCTCGATGCCGTCGCGACGCACGGTGGCGAGCACGCTGGCGGCCTGTTCGCCGCCCATCACCGAGATGCGGCTGTTGGGCCACATCCACAGGAAGCGCGGGCTGTAGGCGCGGCCGCACATGCCGTAGTTGCCGGCGCCAAAGCTGCCGCCGATGAGCACCGTGAGCTTGGGCACCTGGGCGGTGGCCACCGCGGTGACCATCTTGGCGCCGTCCTTGGCGATGCCGCCGTTCTCGTACTTGCGGCCGACCATGAAGCCGGTGATGTTCTGCAGGAAGACCAGCGGCACGCCGCGCTGGGCGCACAGCTCGATGAAGTGGGCGCCCTTCTGGGCCGATTCGCCGAACAGAATGCCGTTATTGGCGACGATGCCGATGGGCATGCCGTAGAGGTGCGCAAAGCCGGTGACCAGGGTGGTGCCGTAGCGCGCCTTGAACTCGTCGAAGCGCGAGCCATCGACGATGCGGGCGATCACCTCGCGCACGTCGTAGGGTTTGCGGGTGTCGGCGGGGATGATCCCGTAGATCTCGGACGGGTCGTAGAGCGGCTCTTCGCTGCTCGCCAGGTTGAGCCCCACCGGCTTGACGCGATTAAGCGTGCTGACGATGCGCCGGGCGATGGAGAGCGCGTGGGTGTCGTTCTCGGCCAGGTGGTCGGCCACGCCGGAGACACGGGTGTGCACGTCGCCGCCGCCCAGATCCTCGGCGGTCACCACCTCGCCGGTGGCGGCCTTCACGAGCGGCGGGCCGCCCAGGAAGATGGTGCCCTGGTTCTTGACGATCACCGTCTCGTCGCTCATCGCCGGCACGTAGGCGCCGCCGGCGGTGCAGGAGCCCATCACCACCGCGATCTGTGGGATGCCCTCGGCCGACATGTTGGCCTGGTTGAAGAAGATCCGGCCGAAATGGTCGCGATCCGGGAAGACTTCATCCTGCTTGGGCAGGAAGGCGCCGCCGGAATCCACCAGGTAGATGCACGGCAGCTTGTTCTGCTGGGCGATCTCCTGGGCGCGCAGGTGCTTTTTGACCGTCATCGGGTAGTAGGTGCCGCCCTTCACGGTGGCATCGTTGGCGACGATCATGCACTCGACGCCATTCACCCGGCCGATGCCGGCGATGACGCCCGCCGACGGGGCCTCGTTGTCGTACATGCCGTAGGCAGCAAGCTGGCCGATCTCGAGGAAGCCGGTGCCCGGATCGAGCAGATGATCGACGCGGTCGCGGGGCAGCAGCTTGCCGCGGGCGGTGTGCTTGGCCCGGGCCGCTTCGCCACCGCCGAGGGACACCTGGGCGGCCTTCTCGCGCAGGTCTGCGACGACCTTGCCCATCGCCTCGGCGTTGGCCTGGAATTCGGCCGAGCGCGTGTTGATGCTGGATTTGATGACGGTCATTGGACGACCCTCCTGTCACTGCGTGACATTCTCCCCACGGGAGGGATCGCGCCCCCTTCGGGCGGCCGGGCGGGTGCGCTCATATCAGCAGGTCTCCGCAAAGAGTTCACGGCCGATCAGCATGCGGCGGATCTCGCTGGTGCCGGCGCCGATCTCGTAGAGCTTGGCGTCGCGCCACAGGCGGCCAGTGGCGTATTCGTTGGTGTAGCCCACGCCGCCGAGGGTCTGGATCGCCTCGCCGGCCATCCAGGTGGCCTTCTCGGCGGAGTACAGGATGGCGCCAGCGGCGTCCTTGCGCAGGGTGCGGGCGTGGTCGGCCTTGTCGCAGGCCTGACCGAGGGCATACACGTAGGCGCGGGTGGCCATCCAGGTGGAGTACATGTCGGCGACCTTGCCCTGCATCAGCTGGAACTCGCCGATGCTCTGGCCAAACTGCTTGCGGTCGTGGAGGTAGGGCACCACCACGTCCATGCACGCCGCCATGATGCCCAGCGGGCCGCCGCACAGCACGGCACGCTCGTAGTCGAGGCCGCTCATCAGCACCTTGGTGCCGTTGCCCACGCCGCCAAGCACGTTCTCTTCGGGCACTTCCACATCGTCGAAGAACAGCGGGAAGGTGTTGGAGCCGCGCATGCCCAGCTTGTCCAGGTGGGTGCCGTGGGTGAAGCCCTTCATGCCCTTCTCGATGATGAAGGCGGTCATGCCCCTGGCGCCGGCTTCCATGTCGGTCTTGGCGTAGACCACCAGCGTGTCGGCGTCGCCGCCGTTGGTGATCCACATCTTCGAGCCGTTGAGCACGAAGCGGTCGCCCTTCTTGTCGGCGCGCAACTTCATGCTCACCACATCGGAGCCGGCGTTGGGCTCGCTCATCGCCAGCGCGCCGATGTGGTCGCCGGAGATCAGCTTGGGCAGGTATTTCTGCTTCTGGGCTTCGGTGCCGTTGCGGCGGATCTGGTTGATGCACAGGTTGGAGTGGGCACCGTAGGACAGGCCGACCGAAGCCGAAGCGCGGGACACTTCCTCCAGCGCGATGATGTGGGCGAGGTAGCCCATGTTGGTGCCGCCGTATTCTTCGGGCGCGGTCATCCCGTGAAGGCCCAGATCGCCGAGCTTCTTCCAGAGATCGGCGGGAAACTCGTTCACCCGGTCGATCTCGGCCGCACGGGGCGCGATCTCCTTGGCCGCGAAGGCCTGCACGGTATCGCGCAGGGCCTCGATGGTTTCGCCGAGGTGGAAGTTCAGGCTGGGAATGTTCATGGTTGTCTCCTCCATCCGATTTGTTCTGGGCCGAATCCAGCGCGCAGCGCCGTTCGAGTGCCCCGCAGCGTACGTGCTCACCGGGGGCAGCGGGCGCCATCGTGGTTGCAAATCGTGCCACATCAAGACCTGAAGCGTTAAGATTTCGCCACCATGACGTCAACCCCGGCCACTGCCGCGGCGCCGGCCCATCACGGACGCGCCGCCACCCCCATCGCCTTCATCCGCGCCATCGTCGGGGCCTACCACCGGTACGGCCTCGATGCGACCGGTGCGCTCACGAAGGCCGACATCGATCCGGCCACGCTCGAAGATCCGGACGCCCGCGTCACCGCCACCCAGATGGAGCTCATTTCCGGCCACGCGATGCAGGAACTTGACGACGAGGCGCTGGGCTGGTTCTCGCGCCGCCTGCCGTGGGGCAGCTACGGGATGTTGTGCCGGGCGTCGCTGGGCTCTCCCGATCTGGGCGTGGCGCTCAAGCGCTGGTGCCGCCATCACCGGCTGCTCACCGACGACATCAGCCTTGCGCTGGCGGTGGATAGATCTGTCGCCACGCTCACGATCACCGTCAACCGGCCCCTCGGCGAGATGCACGAGTTCTGCCAGGTCACGCTGCTGCGTTATGTGCTGGGCTACGCCTGTTGGGCGATCGATTCGCGGATTCCGCTGCTGGAGAGCTTCTTCCCCTTCGCCGCCCCGCTCCACGCCGACGCCTACGCGCTGATGTTCCCCGGCCCGCTGCGCTTCGATGCGGCGCAGGCGGCGATCTCGTTCGACGCGCGCTACCTGGATCTGCCGATCCGCCGGGACGAAGCGGCGCTGCGGGCGATGCTCCAGCGCGCCCTGCCCCTCACCGTGCTGCAGTACCGGCGTGACCGCCTGCTGGTAGAAGGCGTGCGACGCTTCCTGCGCGATCCGGCCAACGGCGCGGCGACCGCCGAGATCGTTGCCGGCAGCCTCAACGTATCGGTGCGCACCTTGCACCGGCAACTCGGCGATGAAGGGTCGTCGCTCCAGCAGCTCAAGGACGAAGCCCGCCGGGCACGGGCAATCGAGCTGCTCAACCGAAGTCAGCGCTCGATCAAGCAGATCGCAGCGCTGGTGGGCTTTCGCAACGAGAAGAGTTTTGCCCGGGCTTTCCGGGCATGGACAGGTCTCCCGCCCCAGACCTTCAGGGAGCGGAAGATGGCCGGCGAATGCAATGACAAGCGCAACCTGATCAAGTGAAGATGACGCCATTGCGTCGTTCGTGAAAGATTTTACGGTTCATCACATTTTAAATGTTGCACTGCAACCATACGGACGCGTATGCTTTGAACTGTCTCCTCCACCCCTCTCCTCCTTTGGTGTGGATTTAACCCGAGTGGCCCAGGCCCCTCGGGTTTTTCTTTTTCCGCCAGGCAGAAAAGCCTGCCTCCCTGGGCACTCAGGCAGTTCAGCCGGTGATCCGATCCATCCGCGAATAAACCGAAAACCCATTCCCCCGCAGCCACCCCACCAGGGTGATCCCGGCAGCCTGGGCGTTGCGCACTGCCATCCCGGTGGGGGCCGACACGGCCGCAAGCAGCTGAATGCCAGCGCTGGCGGCCTTGTGGACCAGCTCATGGCTGGCCCGGCTGGTGATGACGGCAAACCCGCCCGTCGGGTCGATACGCTGGCGGCACAGCGCGCCGACCAGCTTGTCGAGCGCGTTGTGGCGGCCCACGTCTTCGCGCACAAGCAGGATTTCGCCATCCTGCCCGGCCCACGCCGCCGCGTGCACGCCGCCACTCTGGCGATGCAGGCCCTGGACTTCCGGCAGCGTGGCGATGGCGCGGGTCAGCGCACTGGCGGGCACGGCAAGGGTTTCGGCCACCTGCGGCACCGGCAGGATGGCCTGCTCCAGGCTCTCCCGGCCGCACAGTCCGCAGCCAGTGCGCCCGGCCAGCTGGCGTCGCGTCGCCTTGAAGCCCTGAAAGCGCTCGGCGGTGACGCGCAGCTGGAGCTCGATGCCCAGCGGCGTGGCATTGATCTCCACGTCGAGCAGTTCCGCCGGGCTGGCGATGAGGCCTTCATTGAGGCTGAAGCCCAGTGCAAAGTCCTCCAGATCGGAGGGCGTCGCGAGCATCACCGCGTGGGAGATGCCGTTGTACACCAGCGCCACCGGCACCTCCTCGACGACCGAATCCTCCACGACATTCGTACCCTCCGGCCCGAAGCGTCGGGCCGACACGTCGCACAGCGCCGGAAAGTCGTCACCATCCTCCGCCGTCACGCCTCCGGCCTCACGGGCAGCAGGGCATGCTGGTCGGCATCGTGGCGGCTGAAGTCGGCCTGCCAGCGGGCCGGCTGTTCACCGAGCGAAACCTGTACGGCGGTCACCTTGTACTCGGGGCAGTTGGTGGCCCAGTCGGAGTTGTCGGTGGTCACCACGTTGGCGCCGGAATCCGGGAAGTGGAAGGTGGTGTAGACCACTCCCGGCTGCATCCTCTCCGACACCCGGGCGCGAAGCCGTGTATCGCCGGCACGGCTTTCGATGCGCACCCAGTCGCCATCGGCGATGCCGCGGTCGGCGGCATCCAGCGGGTGGATCTCCAGCCGGTCCTCGCCGTGCCAAACGGTGTTGGCGGTGCGCCGGGTCTGAGCGCCGACGTTGTACTGGCTGAGGATGCGCCCGGTGGTGAGGATCAGCGGGAAACGCCGGGTGACCTTCTCGGTGGTCGGCACGTATTCGGTGACCACGAAACGCCCGAGGCCGCGGGTGAAGGTGTCGGTGTGCATGATCGGCGTACCGGCGGGCGACGCGTCGTTGCACGGCCACTGCAGGCTGCCGGCGGCATCGAGCCGGTCGTAGCTCACCCCGGCAAAGCTCGGTGTGAGCGCCGCGATCTCGTCCATGATCTCGGACGGGTGCTGATAATCCATCGCCACGCCCAGCGCCTGGGCCAGCGCCTGGGTTGCCTGCCAGTCGGCCTTGCCCGATAGCGGCGCCATCACCTTGCGCACCCTCGAGATGCGCCGCTCGGCGTTGGTGAAGGTGCCATCCTTCTCGAGGAAGGACGAGCCGGGCAAGAACACATGGGCAAACTTGGCCGTCTCGTTGAAGAAGATGTCCTGCACCACGAGACATTCGAGCGCGCGCAGCGCGGCCTCTACGTGCTGGGTATTGGGGTCGGACTGGGCCATGTCCTCGCCCTGCACGTACATGCCCTTGTAAGTACCGGCGATGGCGGCATTGAACATGTTGGGGATACGGAAACCTGGTTCCGCGTCCAGCGTCACGCCCCAGCGGGCTTCGAACGCCTCGCGCACCGCCGCATCGGCCACCGAGCGGTAGCCCGGCAGCTCGTGGGGGAACGAGCCCATGTCGCAGGAGCCCTGCACGTTGTTCTGCCCGCGGAGCGGGTTCACCCCCACACCCGGCCGGCCGATGTTGCCGGTGGCCATCGCCAGGTTGGCGATGCCCATCACCATCGTCGAGCCCTGGCTGTGCTCGGTGACGCCCAGGCCGTAGTAGATGGCCCCATTGCCGGCGCCGGCGTAGAGGCGCGCCGCCGCGCGGATCGCGTCGGCCGATACGCCGGTGATGCCCGAGACCACCTCGGGGCAGTTGTCGTCCCGCAGCACGAAATCCCGCCACGCGACAAAGGCCTCGGCTTCACAGCGCTCCGCGACGAAGGCTTGGTCCACCAATCCTTCCGAGACGATTACGTGGGCCAACGCGTTGATCATCGCCACGTTGGTGCCGGGCCGCAGCGCCAGATGATGAACCGCCGCCACGTGGGGTGTGCGCACCAGATCGATGGCGCGGGGGTCGATCACGATGAGCTGCGCACCCTGACGGATGCGCTTCTTGAGCAGCGAGCCGAACACCGGGTGGCCGTCGGTGGGGTTGGCACCGATAACGACGATCACGTCGGCTGACAGCACGGACTCGAAGTCCTGCGTGCCGGCCGATTCGCCCAGCGTCTGCTTGAGGCCGTAGCCGGTGGGCGAATGGCAGACCCGGGCGCAAGTATCCACGTTGTTGTTGCCGAAACCGGCGCGCACAAGCTTCTGGACGAGGTAGGTCTCTTCGTTGGTGCACCGGGACGAGGTGATCCCGCCCACCGCCAGCCGGCCGTACTTGGCCTGGATGCGCCGGAACTCGCCCGCCGCATACGCGATGGCTTCGTCCCACGACACCTGACGCCACGGCGCGTCGATGCTTTCGCGGATCATCGGGCTCGTCACCCTGTCCGGGTGGGTGGCGTAGCTCCAGGCGAAGCGGCCCTTCACGCAGGCGTGGCCGGCGTTGGCGCCGCCAGACTTGTCCGGCACCATCCGCACCACCTGCTCGCCTTTCACCTCGGCCACGAAACCGCAGCCCACGCCGCAGTAGGCGCAGGTGGTGGCCACACTGCGCCCGGCCTGACCGGCTTCGATCAGGCTCTTCTCGGCAAGCGTCGCCGTCGGGCAAGCCGCCACGCAGGCGCCGCAGGAGACGCATTCCGAGCCGAGAAATCCTTCGTCCGCGCCCGCCGTCACCTTCGATTCGAAACCCCGCCCGGCGATGGTCAGCGCGAAGGTGCCCTGCACTTCCTCGCAGGCCCGCACGCAGCGGCTGCACACGATGCATTTGGCCGGATCGAAGCTGAAGTAAGGGTTGGATTCATCCTTGGGCTGGGCGTGGGCGGCGTCGAAATGGTTATCGCCGGCAAAGCCGTAGCGCACTTCGCGCAGCCCGACCGCGCCGGCCATGTCCTGCAGCTCGCAGTTGCCGTTGGCGGCGCAGGTGAGGCAATCGAGCGGATGGTCGGAAATGTAAAGCTCCATCACCCCGCGACGCAGCTCGGCCAGCCGGGGCGACTGGGTGACGATGCGCATCCCCGCCTCGACGGGCGTGGTGCACGACGCCGGGTAGCCCCGCCGCCCGTCGATCTGCACCAGGCACAGCCGGCACGAGCCGAAGGCTTCCAGCTGATCGGTGGCACACAGCTTGGGGATCGGGATGCCGGCGTCCAGTGCGGCACGCATCACCGACGTGCCGGCAGGTGCGACAACCTGCTGCCCGTCGATGGTCAGGGTGACAGTGTGGTCGGACATGACCGCGGGCGTGCCGAGATCGGTCTGGCAGTGGCAGCTCATTGTGCCTCCCCGGAATCAAGGCCGAAATCGGCCGGAAAATGCCTGAGTGCCGACTGCACCGGGAAAGGTGTCATCCCGCCCATCGCGCACAGCGAGCCGTCGGTCATCAGGCTGCACAGATCCTGCAACCGTTCCACGTTGGCCGCGCGCTCACCACCGGCGATGATACGGTCGATCACCTCCATCCCGCGGGTCGAGCCGATGCGGCACGGCGTACATTTGCCGCAGGATTCCACCGCGCAGAACTCCATCGCAAAGCGCGCCATCCGCGCCATGTCGACGGTGTCGTCAAACACCACCACGCCGCCGTGGCCGATCATCGCGCCGCGGGCTGCGAAGGCTTCGTAATCGAGCGGCAGGTCGAAATCCGCCGGCGGCACATAGGCGCCCAGCGGGCCGCCCACCTGCACCGCACGGACCGGCCGGCCGCTGGCGGTTCCGCCGCCGAAGTCTTCCAGCAACTCGCGCAGGGTGAGCCCGAAGGCCTTTTCCACCAGCCCGCCCCGGCGCACGTTGCCGGCCAGCTGGAAAGGCAGCGTGCCGAGGGAGCGGCCCTGGCCGAAATCCCGATAGAACGCAGCGCCCATGGCCAGGATCACCGGCACACTGGCCAGGGTGATGAGGTTGTTGATGACCGTCGGCTTGCCAAACAAGCCTTTCACCGCCGGCAGCGGCGGCTTGGCGCGCACCTGCCCGCGCTTGCCCTCGATGCTCTCCAGCATCGCGGTCTCCTCGCCGCAGATGTAGGCGCCACCGCCCAGGCGCGCTTCGATGTCGAAGGTCTGGCCCGAGCCGAGGATGTCCTCGCCCAACAGCCCGGCCTCCCTCGCGCGCTCGAGGGCCGCCTTGACCACCCGCCAGGCGCGCGGATATTCGGAGCGCAGATACACGTAACCCTGCCTCGCCCCCACCGCCAGACCGGCGATCACCATGCCCTCGATCAGGCAGAAGGGGTCACCCTCAAGCAGCATGCGATCCGAGAAGGTGCCGGAATCGCCCTCGTCGGCGTTGCACACCACGAACTTCTCATCGCCCGGCGCGCCCAGCACCGTGCGCCACTTGATGCCCGCGGGGAAAGCCGCGCCACCGCGCCCGCGCAGGCCCGAGTCGGTCACCACCTGGACGATCCTGGACGCACTCATCGCCAGCGCCGCGCGCAAGCCCACCAGCCCGCCGTGGGCCGCGTAGTCGTCGAGCGACAGCGGATCGACCACGCCCACACGGGCAAAGGTCAGCCGCTCCTGCTGCTTCAGGAAGGGGATCTCATCCGTCAGCCCCAGCGCGAGACGATGATCCCCACCGACAAGCAAACCAGCATCCAGCAGGCCCGGCACGTCGGCCACCTCCACCGGCCCGTAGGCCACGCGGCCCGCCGGGGTTGCCACCTCCACCATCGGCTCCAGCCAGAACAGCCCTCGGGAGCCATTGCGCACCAGTTCGATGGAGATGCCTCGCGACGCCGCACCGGCAGCAATCGCCAGCGCCACCTCCTCGGCGCCCAGCGCCAGCGCCGTGGTGTCGGCGGGCACATACACACGCACGCTCATCAGACCTCCTCCCGCAGGCGAACGAGCAGGCGATCGAAACGCGCCGCGTCCATCCGCCCGATCACGGCATCACCCGCCCGCAGTGACGGCCCGGACGCGCAGTTGCCCAGGCAATACACCGGCTCCAGGCTCACGGCGCCATCGGCGGTCGTCTGGTGATACCCCACGCCCAGCACGGACAGCGCGTGCGCCTCCAGCGCCTCGCTGCCCCGCGCCTGACATGCCTCGGCCCGGCACAGCTGGATCACCTGCCGGCCCGGCGGCGAAGTACGGAAGTGGTGGTAGAAACTGATGACCCCATGCACCTCGGCGCGGGACAGGTTGAGCGCCTGGGCGATGGCCGTCGTGGCCATCGGCGGCACCCATCCCAGTTCGTCCTGGATGACATGGAGAATCGGCAGCAGGGCGTCCTGCCGGGGCGGATGGGCAGCGATCAGGCGCTGGACGATGTCGGCTTGGGGCATGACGGACCGATGAGTCGGGATGGTGGGCAAACGGCATGATTCTACGCCGCGGCTTTGCGCCAGGCGGGCAGGATTTCACACCTGCCTGAAAACCACACAGCCCCTGCGCCACATCTCGTTCAAGTTGCTGCGGCACCCCGTTGCCAGGCACCCGCACCGGCGCCTATGCTGACATTGCCCCCCACAGCCGGGAGACCCGCGATGCCGGACAAGCCCCTCACGATCATCCGCGACGCCACACCGCTCTACGACGGCGCCCGCGCCCTGCACGGCTACTTCTTGTACACCTGGTTCACCCATTTCCTGGGGGTGCAGCTGCACAACATTCAGCGCTGGCGCGCCGCCGGCCTGCTGGACGAAGACGGTCACGCCAGCCCGGCCTTCCGCCACCTGCCTGTGGACTTCAATGCCCTCGATCTGGAAAAGCTGGCCTACTTCTGCGGCATCTACTTCTACATCCAATCTGCCCACAAGCAAGCCAACTACCGTCTGATGCACACCACACCCCGCAAGCGGGTGCTCTACCTGCGGGGTTTCGACTACGAAGCCGCCGTCGCCGCCACCGACACCATGGCGGTCGGCATCGCGACAGTCGATACCACCCGCTTCAACCATAGGCTGGGCCAATTGCTCGGCACCGAGTTCGACCTCTTCAAGGCCATGAGCCCCAAGGATCTGTACTGGGAGACCATCGGCCCCCAGCGCTATTTTTACGGCGACTACGGCGCCCTCATCCGCTCCGCCAACCAGCCGATCCGCTCGGTCCATCTCAACGCACTGCACTGGAAGGACGACATCGCCCAGCTGGCCGGGCAGGTGGATTACTTCGTGGTGTATGTCTCGTCGATCACCGAAAGCGTGCTATGGGAGATGCACCACCTCGTCGCCACTGGTCGCGGACCGCTGACCACCGTGGTGTTCGACCGGCAGGCGATCCTCACCAAAAATATCCACGCCGACCTCTACAAGGACATCCCGGCCCTCGCCATCGGCCCGGTGCGCTGGCTGCCGTCCCGCGCGCGCAGCACGGACGACGACATCCGCGCCCTGCGAGCCGAGCTCGAGAAGGCATTCACGGTGATCGACATCGAGAACCTCGACGCCGAAGCGCCCGCCCTGATCGCCCGCATCCGCGCCGCCGCGCCCGCGCAGCCTGACGCCCAGCGCAACACCTGGCTCGACTTCCGCTTTTACCCGGCCCTCGACGCCGCCGCCCTAAACCACCTGCGCAACCTGGACGCCGCCCTGTGGGCCGAGGTCGAACCGGAGGCTGGATCGCCCATCGACGCCCTGCCCTTCCGCATCAACCAGATTCTGCTGAGGGTGTTCACCGCGCTGATCTTCGGCCAGCATCGGAACGCCGGTTGTGCACTGGCGGTTTACGCCGGGATCATGAAAGCCCTGCTCGACCATGACACGGCCGCTGGTCGGGTGGATGGCTTCGATTCACCGGACGACATTGCCAACGCCCTGGGCGCCTTGAAGGATCACCACGCCACCGCGGCCTCCATCAGCTGGGCCTTCCTGTGCTCCGGCGCGCCAAACGAATTCGGCGATTACACGGCCGCCGCCCAGGCCGACTACGACCGGCTCTTCGGCGCCGCCCGGCGGCAGGTTGAAGCCTTCCTCAAAAGCCTGCCCGCGTCCGATTCCTAGTCTTCTGCCATCAGCCCCGAAACCCGCAGCACCCGACGCGCCACCGCCCGCGCCAGCACGCCGGAGCCCGGCACATCGGCCAGGGTGAACCACTGCCGGGCACGGGTGATGCCGGTGTAGATCAGCTCTCGGGTCAAGATGGGGCTGAGGCTCTCGGGCAGCGCCATCGCCACATGGGTGAACTCCGAGCCCTGCGACTTGTGCACCGTGAGCGCGAACACCGTCTCCACCGCCTGCAGCCGGCTGGGCTGCACCCACTTGATGCCGGCGCTGCCGTCGCCCGCCGGAAAAGCCACCCGCAGCACGCCGCCGGGCAGATCGAGCGTGATGCCGATATCGCCGTTCATCAGCCCCAGCCCGTAGTCGTTGCGGGTGACAAGCACCGGCCGGCCGGCGTACCAACCCTCGCCCTGCGGAATCAACCCGGCTTCCTTCAGCCAGCCGGCAATGCGCCGGTTGAGCCCCTCCACGCCCCACGGGCCGCGACGCAGCCCACACAGCAGCTGGAATTGCCCGTGAGCAGCGAGCACACCCCGCGCCCAGTCGTCGATGGCGTCCTGCCCGGCACCAGCAGCCGGCCGGGCGTCGCGCAGGATTTCGAGGTAATGGCGGTAGCCCAGCGGCCGGGCCCCGGCGTAAGGCTTGCCGGTATCGCCATCCACCACCAGCCGGCGCAGCGCGCGCTCGTCGGCGCCCTCGCCCACGGCCACCCGGGCGAGATCGGCGAAACCGGCGTCGAAGCAGTCGGTCGCCGCGGCCACATCGCCGGCATTCACCGCCGCCGCCAGCTGGCCGATCCCGCTGTCGTGGCGGAAGCGGTGGCTGAAGCGCAGCATCGCGACCGCCTGATCGTGGCTCGTGCCGGCCGCGTCGATGAGCGCTTCGGGGATCGTCGCGCCGGTCACATCCTCGATCCAGCCGGCAGTTTCCGCCGTGTAATGCCCTTCCGACGCCCGGCGGCACAGCTCGCCGAGCACCGCGCCGGCCTCCACCGAGGCCAGCTGATCCTTGTCGCCCAGCAGCACCAGCCGTGCCCTGGGCGGTAGCGCGGCGAGCACTGCGGCCATCATCTCGAGATCGACCATCGACGCCTCATCCACCACCAGCACATCCACCGGCAGCGGATTGCCCGCGTGATGGCGGAAGTGGCGCGAATCCGGCCGGCTGCCGAGCAGACGATGCAACGTCGTCACCTGCACCGGGATCGCCGCGCGCACCGCGCCGCCGTCCGGCAGGCCTTCGAGTTGCAGCCTGGCCACGGCACCGGCGATGGATTCGTTGAGCCGCGCCGCGGCCTTGCCGGTGGGTGCGGCAAGGCGAATGCGAAGCAGGCGCCCGGCGTCGCCGGCCAAGGCGAGGGTCTGCAGCACCGCCAGCAGGCGCACCACGGTGGTCGTCTTGCCGGTGCCGGGGCCGCCGGTGACAATGGCGAAGGCGCTGCGGGCGGCCAGCGCGCAGGCGATCTTCTGCCAGTCGGGACCGCTGGCGGAGGGCGGGAAGAGCGAATCGAGGACGGCCCGCAGCGCGTCGGCAGGAAGCGGGAGCGGCACGGCGAGGCGCGCGTCGATGGCCTCGCGCACCGAGCGCTCATACTGCCAGTAGCGCCGCAGATAAACCCGCCGACCTACCGCCACCAGCGGCGTCGCGCCGGGGCCTTCGGCCACCAGTTCGGGATGGGCGAGCGCGGCCTGCCAGCCGGTCAGATCCAGCCCGGCCAGCACCTCGGCGGGCAGCGGCGGACGCTCGCCGCCAGCTTCATCGCCATCGGGCGGCAGCGACAGGGCAAAGCCCGGATCGGCCAGCGTGTCGGCCAGATCGAGGCAGGCGTGGCCACGGCCGAGCTGATGGCTTGCCAGCGCCGCAGCGAGGATCGCCGGCGGCGGCGCTTCGGGCACCTCGCGGGCGAGGAAGGCGGCGAAAGCGGCATCCAGCCCGCGCAGCCAGCCGTGATCGGCCCAGCGGTCGAGCAGCGCGAGGGTCGCGGCGGTGTCGTTCAGAACGGGGTTCATGCAAGCTCCCGGTCGGCGGCGTGGGCGAAGAGGCGATCCAGCGCCTCGATCAGCGCCCGGGGCGGGCGTTCGGCGTGGATGCCGCGGCCGGGTGACCGGCTGCCCCGCAGGAAGAGGTAGATCGCCCCGCCCAGGTGGCGGTCGTAGTCGTAATCCGGCAGGCGCAGCTTGAGCAGCCGGTGGATCGCCAGCAGGTAGAGCACGTACTGCAGCTCGTAGCGCTTGGCGAGCACCGCCTCAGCCATCGCCGCCGGGGTGTAGGCCGCGTCGTCCGGGCCGAGCCAGTTGGATTTGTAGTCGAGCACGTAGTAGCGCCCGTCGTGTTCGGCCACCAGGTCGATGAAGCCCTTGAGCATCCCGTTGAGCTGGCCCGGCGCCAGGGGCGGCCGCTCGGCGCCGCCCAGGGTGTGGGCGCGCACCAGGCGATCCACCTCGGCCAGATCGACCCGATGGGCGGCGATCCAGAACTCCATCTCGGCCACCGCCACCGGCAGCCCGGCGAGGGTGAAGTCGCCCTCATCCAGCGCCCCCAGCGGCATCTGCAGAAAATCCTGCAGCCACGCGCACAGCGGGTCGATCCAGGCCGCCCAGCCGCGCACCGCGCAGCGCCGGGCGACGGCGTCGCGCAGGAGCGCCGGCGCCGCAGCCACCACGCCAAAGCCTTGGCCGGCCGCCCACTCGAGGATCTCGTGGAGGAAAGTGCCCACCGATGCGCCCTTGGGAAAATCGTGCAACCGCGCG
This sequence comes from Zoogloea sp., assembly GCA_041917255.1. Lineage (GTDB taxonomy): Bacteria > Pseudomonadota > Gammaproteobacteria > Burkholderiales > Rhodocyclaceae > Zoogloea. Next base: position 73,687 of record JAYRYA010000016.1, on the reverse strand, counting down.
CCATCGGGCGTGGGCCGGATCACCGGTGCGAGCGGCAGCGTATCGGAGACGGCTTCCGCAGCCTCATGGAAGACGTCCTCGGCCGCCGTGTCGGCGCTGGCAGCGGTCTGCAGGGCCGAGTAGCTGGCGATCCACCAGTTCTCGCGCACCGGGCGAACCGGCTGGCGGGCAGCGCCTTCGACAACCGTCTGGTTTCGGCCAGCGTACAGATCCGGCGCCGGCTCGGGGTTGTCGATCACCGCGATCGCGTCGCAGCCAGCGGCAAGCTCGTCGAGCCCGTCCTGCAGGTTGCCGCCCACCAGATAACCCAGCGCGCTGCGCTCCACCTCCTTGAGGGGCGCGACGCCGATCCAGGTTGCGTAGCGGGCACGGGTGAGCGCCACGTAGAGCTTGCGCAGATCCTCTCCCAGGCGTTCCCTATCCACCCGGCCGACCACCGTTCCGTCGTCCACCAGCGCCAGCTGCAGCCGGCCGTCGGCGTCGTGCCACTTGAGCGGCAGGTCGGTGGATTTGGCGGCACGAAAGGCGCAGGCGAAGGGCAAAAAGACCAGCGGATACTCCAGTCCCTTCGACTTGTGCACGGTGACCACCTGCACCAGATGGGCGTCGCTCTCGAGGCGGATCTGGCGGGCGTCGCCACCGGCGGCGGCGTCCTGACGCTGCTCGGCCAGATGCCGGATCAGCGCGTGTTCGCCGTCAAGCAGGCTGCTGGCCTGTTGCAGGAGTTCGGCCAGATGAAGCAGATCGGTCAGACTGCGCTCGCCGCTGCCGCCGGCCGCAAGCAGGCGCGCGGGCACGCGGAAGTCGTTGAGGAGCCGGCGCAGCATGGGCAGCACACCCTGGCGCCGCCAGCATTCGCGGTAGGCGCGGAACTGCTCGATGCGCCCATCCCAGGCGAGCTCATCGTGGTTGAGCCGGTCGAGCTCCGCCCAGCCCAGGCCCAAGGTGGCGGTGGCGAGCGCGGCACGCAGGGCACGGCCGTCGTCCGGTTCGGCGCAGGCGGCGAGCCACAGCTGCAGGTCGCCGGCCTCGGGGCGCTGGAAGACGGACTCGCGCTCTGAAAGATAAACGCTGCGAACGGCCCGCTCGGCGAGCGCACTGCGGATCGCGTCGGCCTCGTTGCGGTTATTCACCAGCACCGCCATGTCGGAGGGGCGCAGCTGCCGGGGCGAATTGCCTCCCGAAAAACCGGCCTTGCCGCTGGCTCCCAGGTTGAGCAACCGGGCGATCTCGCCGGCGCACACCTGGGCCATCTCCGTGAGGTACGCGTCCTTGGTGATCGCCTTGCCATCCTCTGGCGCGGGCAGCCGCCAGATGGTGAGCGCCGGCAGCGCCGCGCCGTCGGCCATCAGCACGTCGTCACGACCCTGGGCCTCGGCGGGCAGAAAAGGCACCGGGTTGGCGTCGCCGCTTCGGAACAGGAAGGCGCCCTGCCCCGTCGCGCGGTTTTCGGCGATCTCGAAGCAGCGGTTGGTGGCGGCGACCATGCCTTGCGTCGAGCGGAAGTTGCGCCGCAGGGTGTATAGCCGGCCGGCGGTGGCGCGGCGAGCGGCGAGATAGGTGTAGATGTCGGCGCCGCGAAAGGCGTAGATCGCCTGCTTCGGGTCGCCGATGAGCACAAGGCCGGTGGCGTCGCTGTTGTCGGCCAAGCGATACACAGCATCGAAGATCCGGTACTGGATCGTATCGGTATCCTGAAACTCGTCGATCAGCGCCACCGGAAACTGGTTGCGGATGAGCTGGGCGAGGCGCGCGCCGTTGGGGCCGGCAAGCGCCGCGTCGAGCCGCCCGAGCAGGTCATCGAAGCCCATCTGGGCGCGGCGGGCCTGTTCGACGGCAAAGCGCTCGGCCACCCAGCGGGCGGCGTGGGCGAGGGTTTCGTCGTGGCCGTCGGGCAAGCCCTCGAGCGTGCCCTTCAGCACTTCAATGGCCGCAAAGGCAGGATGTGTCGGCGGTGTTCCTTTCGTCCAGATTTCTGCCATACCGGCAGGCGTCAAGCGTGTCCAGCCGGTCTTCAGATCAGGCAACTCCGCGAGGGGATCGGCGGCCCATTGGGCCAATGTCGTCAGCCAACGCTCACCATTCGGACGATTAAGTCTGGTGGCGGAAAAATGCTTTGCCTCACGGGCATCGTCGAGCAGCGTGCGCAGCTCCTCCACCCATGTGGCCCACGGGGCCTTGAGTTCGGCGAGGCGTTCGCGTTTCTCGGCGCGGGCCATTTCGATTGCCTCGGCCGGCGCTGCGGCACTACCCAGCAGCGCCACGTGGAGCAGCAGATGCCGCACCACCGACAGCAGCCCTTCCGGCGAGCCCCACCAGCCGCTCACCCGACGCGCGGCGTCCACGTCCAGCGGGTACATGAAGCTGCGCCAGTAGTCGCGCACTACCTCGGCCAGCAGCGCCTCCTCGTCGGTTTCAAGGCGCTGGGTGAACAGGCTGTCGCTGTCGAAGGCGTGCTCGCGGAGCATGCGGTTGCACCAGCCGTGGATGGTGGACACCGCCGCCTCGTCCATCCACTCGGCGGCGAGCTGCAGCCGCCGGGCACAGCCGGCCCAGGCTTCGGGCGGGTAGTCGGCACGCAGGTCGTGGAGGAAATCGGTGCCGGGCGCCTTGGGCTCGACGCAGCCTGGATCGGCGAGAAAGCCCGCCGCCGCCTCGGACAGTCGCGCCCGGATGCGGTCGCGCAGCTCCTTGGTGGCGGCATCGGTAAAGGTGACGACGAGGATCTCCGGCGGGTCGAGCGGGCGGCTGAAGGCAGCGTCGCCCCCGTGGCCGAGCACCAGCCGCAGGTATAGCGCGGCGATGGTGAAGGTCTTGCCGGTACCGGCGCTGGCTTCGATAAGCCGGCTGCCCTTGAGGGGAAAACGCAGGGCGTCGAGGGGTGTCGGGGTCATCGGGCGTCGCCCTTCTCGGTAGCCTTGGCGGGTTTCGCAGCGAAAGTCGCCGCGTAGAGGGGCCGCAGCAGGCGCTCGGCCAGCAGGGCGAATTCGCCGCTGGCGGTGAGGCTGGCGTAATCGGGCCACACCCGCTGCAGGTAGGGACTGGTCTGCACCTCGCCGGGGGCGTTGAAGCCGCCTTCGTAGGTTTGCGGCGCGTTGTTCCTGTTGGTGTCCATGTCGGCGAGGTGGGCGAAGGCGGTCTTCACCGGCAGGGGCAGCGGCCGGCAATGGCCTTCCCGCCAGGCGGCGAGGAGCGTGTCGATCTGCGCCCGGGCGTCGTCCACCTCCAGTGGCTCGAATCGCGCGTTGCCGACCTTGCTCACCACCAGCGTGGTGAGCGGCCCACCGGCCAGATGCCCGGCCAGATGGGCGACCCAATGCTTCACCAGATTGTGCTGGCGATACTTGCCCTCCTTCACCACGTCACTGGGCTCCAGCACCACCCTGCCGCGCGCTTCGCCGTCCTCGCTCAGGCGCAGGTCGTGGAGACGGTCGTCAACGTCGAGCCCGGTGGCTGCGCTGCGGTAGCGGATCTCTGCGTCGCCATCCATTGGGTGCGGCCATTCGGCAAGGCCGGCAGCGTAGCGCTCGAAGAGCTTGGCCATCGGCGCGGCAAGCTCTTCCCGCTTGATGAGCGCAAACGCGCGGGCCGGCAGTTCGCCCCGGCGGTCGATGCGCGCCAGGCCGGCAGCCAGCGCGTCGGCAGGCTCGGCGCCGGCATGGACCGCCTCGGCCTGGGCGAGGATGAGTTCGTCCCACAGCCCCCACTTCTGCAGGCCGTCGAGATCGAAGGGTTCCAGGTCGTCGCTGGACGGATCGTCCGGCTCGAAATCCACCCGCAGGCGTTGCAGGAAGAAGCGCTTGACCGGATCGCGCAGGAAGGCCGCCAGTTCTCGGATGGTCAGCGGCTCGTCCCGCACCGCCACGGGCAGCGCGGCCGCAGGCGCCGGACGGTCGTCGGCGATGCGCCACTCGCCGGCGTAGGTGAAGAGGCGCGAGGCGGCGCCATCCGCCGGAAAGTAATCCGGGTTGAAGGGCTGCAGGCGATGTTCGACGGTGACGTGGTCGAGCAGCGCATTGCCCCCTTCGCCGCCGTCGAGCGACCAGCCCGCGGCAAGGTGATCCCGCAGCTGGCCGATCAGCACCGACGGCGGGCGCGGGGTGTTGTCGTTGATGCTGCGCCCAACCCACGACACGTGCAGGTGCTCCCGCGCCGACAGCAGCGCCTCGAGAAAGAGATAGCGGTCGTCCTCGCGCCGAGAACGGTCGCCCGGGCGGTAGTCGCGGCCCATCAGGTCGAAATCCATCGGCGGCCGGGTGCGCGGGTAGTCGCCGTCGTTGAGCCCCAGCAGACACACCCGGCGGAAGGGGATCGCCCGCATCGGCATGAGGGTGGCAAAGGTCACCACGCCGGCAAAGAAGCGCTGGGACAGGCTCGTGTCGTCAAGCTGCGCCAGCCAGTGCTCGCCCACCACCGCCAGCGGCAGCCGCGCGGTGAGCCCGGCGGCGGCGCAGGCGTCGTGCCAGCGCGCCAGGGCCAGGTCGAGCTGCTGCAGGGTGAAGGCGTCGGCGCTGTCGTCCGGGGCGAAGAAATCCGCCATCAGGGCGCGCAGACGGGCGCACCAGCCGGGCACGTCGGCATCCGCGCGCAGCGCTTGCCAGGTGGCGTCGAGGCGCTCGACGAAGGCCACCAGCGGGCCGAGCAGCGCGGCATCGAGCCCACCGATCTCGTCGAAGGGCTCGATCTCCTGCCACGGCCCGGCGCCGGCACCCACCGCGTAGCCGAGCAGCATCCGGCGCAGGCCGAACAGCCAGCTGTTGGCCTCGGGCGCGTCCGGCAGCCCGAGGCTGCGGCGATGGTCGGCGTGCAGGCCCCAGCGGATCTTCGCGCCGTGAATCCAGCGGTGCAGCAGCGGCAGGTCGTCTTCGGCGATGCCGAAGCGGGCACGCAGGGCCGACACTTCGAGCAGGTCGAGCACGTCGCTCACCGCCAGCCGGGCGGTGGGCAGCTCGAGCAGGCGGGCGATGGCATTCACCAGCGGGTCGTGGTGGCGCCGGCCCTGGTCGGCGATGCTGAAGGGGATGAAGCGCGGGTCGTCCCGTTCCGTCAGCCCGAAGACCGCCTGGATGTGGGGCGCGAAAGCGTCGATGTCCGGCACCATCACGATCACGTCCCGCGGGCGCAGGGTCGGGTCGGCGTTGAAAGCGGCGAGGAGCTGGTCGTGGAGGATCTCCACCTCGCGCTGGGCGCTGTGGGCCACATGAAAGCGGATCGAGGCGTCTTCCGGCGACACTGCCGGCCAGCGCCCGCGGCTCTCGGCCAGCGGGCGCAGGTCGCGGATGTCGTCCTGCAGCTGGTTGAGGAGGCAAGCGTCGCCGTGGCCGTCGAAGAGGTCGATGCGCTTGCCGAGGGCGGCGAAGTGGTGCTGGTAGCCGGCCCGGCTGGTGTCGCTGTCGTGCTCGTCGAGGAGGCCGATGAAGTCGCGCCCCTGCTTGCCCCACGCGGCCAGCAACGGGTGGGCATGGAGGTGCAGCGCTTCGTCGGGGATGGTCTCGGGCGCGCCTTCCCGGCGGCGCTGGCGACTGCGGGTGGCGCGCAGCAGATCCTTGTCGGCGACGATGTCGGCCCAGTAGTGCTCGCAGGGGTTGTGCACGCACATCAGCACTTGCGACCAGCGGGCCACGGCCGCCAGCGCCTCCAGCGACTGCCGCGGCAGCGCAGAGATGCCGAACACCATCACCCGGCGCGGCAGGCCGGCGGGACGCGGTGCGTCGTCGGACCACGCGGCCACCCGGTCGAGGAAGGCCTCGTGCACTGCCGCCCGCCCCTGCCCGGCTGCGCCGCTGCCCACGTCGGCCAGCAGCGCCCGCCACAGGCTGGCCTGCCAGCGCTGCTCGTCGGGCAGCGGCACGCGCTCGCCGCCGGCGCGGATCAGCACGTCGTCGCCATCGGCCCAGGCGGCCAGCCAATCGGCGCGATACACCTGATACTGGTCGAACAGATCTGCCAGCCGCTCGGCTAGCTGGAAGCGCTTGCGCAGGTCGGCGTCCGACGCCAGGAAGCGCCGCAGCGGCGCGTAGGCCGGTTCAATCATCACGTCGGGCAACAGGCGCATCAGCCGCCACAGGAGCAGCGGCTTGTCGAAGGGCGAAACCTCCGGCACCGCGTCGCGGCCCAGCACGGCCCGATAAACCTGCCACAGGAAGCGCGACGGCAGCGACATGTCGAGCCCGGCAGCAATGCCGCAGCCGCCACCCACGCCGTCGTCCGACGGGTCTTCGGCCAGGGCCAGGCGCAGCCACTGGGCAATGCCGTTGCTGTGCACCAGCAGGGTCTCGGTTTCGAGGGGAGCGAGCGGATAACGCCGGATCCACGCAACCAGCAGGTCGCGCAGGGCTTCGGGGCGATTACCATGAACCAGCATCAGCCCGGTGGGCAGCGGTGTGGAATGCAAGATGGACTCCCGACAGGACGCGGCGGATTGTAGGGCCTGGACGAGGCGCCGGAAAGCGCGCCCGTGCTGTATCCGGATATCCACCAACAAAACCCGCCGATGACGGAACCCTGCCCGCCCGCTTGAGCTACGCTATGAAGATGGAAACCCACCCGGGAGCCCCACCATGCCCACCCCCATCGAGCGCGCCTGCCGCGCCATCGCCGAAGCCCTGAACACCCACCCCGCCACCCTCAGCCTGCGTGGCGATGGGCTGGCCCAACTGCCCGACGAACTCTGGTCGCTGGTCGACCTGGAATGGCTCGACCTGGGCGACAACCAGCTCACCCAGCTCGACCCCCGCATCGCCAGCTTCAAGGCCTTGCGTTACCTGGACATCAGCGGCAACCGGCTGGTGGATGTGGACATCCTCGCCCGGCTTCCGAATCTGGTCGAACTCCGCGTCGCCGGCAATCCGTTACACGCGCTGCCGCCCCGGCTGGCCGCGCTGCGGCCGACCATCGACCAGCCCGACCGACATTTGATCTTCGACGCGTTCCGGACCGACCAAGGGTTCGGATTCTCCGATGGCAAACCGGACTTCGGCCTCCACTCCCGCTCCACGGGTGGCGGCGACGAGATGCTGGGCGGCCAGCCTTCCACGCCTGGCATTCTCCACCGCGAGACGCGCATCAAGCCCGTGCACTCCAAACGCGCCGAGCCACCAGCTCGCAGTTTCGAGATGCCTGATTTCGAGATCCCCACCGCTGGCGCCGAACCGCCCGAACTACCACCTGAACTACCGGCCGCGCCACCGCCCCCCGCATCTGCCCAGCCGGCTACACCCTCGCTTCCCGCTGCCGACCGCAGCGCCGAGCCCGCCCCGCCGCCCGACGCCGAAGCCGTGGATGCCGCAGTGTTCTGCCCGCCGACGGTGGCGCGGGCCGGCAGCTTCCTCGTCCAGTGCTTTCTATACCCGCCGGAATCCTCCGCGGCCGTGGACGCCCAGGCCCGCGAGGCCGACGACGCCGCTACCCGCCGCGGCAGCTACTCCCTGCCCCTGGACATCCCCCGCGGCGCCCGGATCGACCTGCACCTGGAGCTGCCCGGCCTCACCGTGCCCGAGCCCGACGCCTTCGTCACCTGGCGCGGGCGCATCGCGCCGGTGCAGTTCGACGTGACCGTGCCCGCCGACACGCCGGGCGCCAACGCCATCGGCCGCGTCCGCTTTGCGGTCGATGGCGTGCCCGCGGGCACCCTGCGCTTTCAGGTGGGCCTCGCGCCGGCCGGTACGCCGGCAGAGGACGCCGATGCCCGCGAAGTCCGAGCCCGGCGCTACCGGCGGGCCTTCATCTCGTATTCGTCGAAAGATCGCGTCGAAGTGCTCAAGCGCGTCCAGGGCATCCGCCAGACGGGCATCACCGTCTTCCAGGACATTCTCGACCTCGAACCCGGCATGCGCTGGGAAAAAGCCCTGTACCGGGAGATCGACAACTGCGACGTGCTCTACCTGTTCTGGTCCACCTCCGCCGCCCAATCCGAATGGGTGCAGAAGGAAATCGACTATGCCCTGGCGCGCAAGGCCGGGGTGGATGACAACCCGCCGGACATCCAGCCCATGCCCATCGAGGGGCCGCCCATCGTGCCCCCGCCCGAGGCCCTCAAGGCGCTGCACTTCAACGACGCGTTACTGGCCCAGATTGCCGTCGCCTCGGCGCCCAAGCCCTAACTGCAGCGATCAGTCCGCCGTCGGCAGCCACATCTCGAAGACGTTCTGCCCGTCTTCGACGCGGGCCGTCACGTCGCCCCCGTGGGCGCGCAGGATCGAGCGGGTGATCGCCAGCCCCAGCCCGGCGCCCTCCCCCCCGTGGCGGCGCGCTGCGTCGGCCTGATAGAAGCGGTCGAACAGTCGCGGCAGATGTTCCGCGGGGATCGGCTCGCCGGTATTGGCGATGGCGAGGCGCACGCCGGGCCGGCCGGATTCATCCACCGCCGGTGCCACGGTGGCCGTTACCGTGCCGCCTTCAGGCGTGTGGCGCAGGGCATTGGAAAGCAGGTTGCCGATGGCCCGGCGCAGCATCAGTCGGTCGCCCGCCACGTCGGCCCGACCCGACAGGCGCAGGGTGACGCCCTTATCCTCGGCCACCGGACCGTAGAACTCGAACAGCGCCGACACCTCGTCGGCCAGCGGAAAGCGCGTCTGTCCCGGCACGATCAGCCCGTTCTCGGCCTTGGCGAGGAACAGCATGTCGCCGATCATGCGTGACAGCCGCTCGAACTCCTCGGCGTTGGATTCCAGCACCTCCCGGTAGGCGTCGGCGTCCCGGGCGCGGGTCAGTGCCACCTGGGTCTGGGTCATCAGGTTGCTCACCGGGGTGCGCAGTTCGTGGGCGAGATCGGACGAAAAATCCGACAGCCGCCGGAAGGATTCCTCCAGCCGGGCCAGCATGTCGTTGAGGGAATCCGCCAGCTCGGCGAGCTCCGCCGGCACGGTGTCGGCCGGCAGACGCTGGTCAAGGCGCTGGGCGCTCACCTCCGCCGCCCGATGGCCCATCGCCCGCAGCGGCGCCAGCCCCCGCCGGGCCACAAACCAGCCCAGCAGCCCGGTGGCCAGCGACGCGGCCAGCACCACCCACCACAGGGTGCGCATGAACGAATCCATGAAGCTGCGGTGATGGGCGATGTCGGTGGCGACGCCTACCCGCAGCACCGGCGCGCCGCCGATGCCCGTCGCGACCTGAGCCACCAGCCCGCGGTAAGCGCCGCCCTCGTCTTCCCACAGCTGAGGCTGGCCGTCGGCCGGCCCGCTGCCCAGCCGCGCCACCGGAAACGCCGCCCCGTGGCCCGCGCTGTGGATCACCCCGTCCGGCCCCAGCACCGCGATGGTGATGCCGTGATGCCCGACCAGCGAATCCTCCAGCGGGCGCAGCGCGCCGCCAAGCTCGGGGGCCGCGTGAACCTTTTCGAGGAGGCGTCCCACCTGCACCAGCCGGCCATTAAGCTCGGCCATGTCCTGCTCTTCGAAGTGATGCTCCACCGACCCGGCGACGATCCAGCCCAGCACCAGCAGCACCACCGTTGACGCCAGCGCGAACAGCAGCGTGAGCCGTGCGGTGAGCGAGGTGCGCCGGCCGCTCACGGGCATGGGGGCGCTTCCAGCACATAGCCCATGCCGCGCACGGTTCGGATCAGCTTGGGCTCGAAGTCATCGTCGATCTTTGCACGCAGGCGGCGCACCGCCACCTCGACCACGTTGGTGTCGCTGTCGAAGTTCATGTCCCACACCTGCGAGGCGATCAGCGAGCGGGGCAGCACCTCGCCCTGACGGCGCAGCAGCAGCTCCAGCAGCGCGAACTCCTTGGCGGTGAGGTCGATCCGCCGGCCGGCGCGGGTCACCCGGCGGCGCAGCAGGTCGAGTTCCAGATCCGCCACCTGCACGGCGTCGAGCTCCTTGGTCTTGGTGCCCCGGCGCAGCAGCGTGCGCACCCGGGCCAGCAACTCGGCGAAGGCAAAGGGCTTGACCAGATAGTCATCGGCACCCAGCTCCAGCCCCTTCACCCGGTCGTCCACGCTGTCACGGGCGGTGAGGAAGAGCACCGGCGTCTGGCGCCCGGCCTTGCGCAGGGTCTGCAGCACCTGCCAGCCGTCCAGGCCCGGCAGCATCACGTCGAGCACGATCAGATCGTAGACATCGGCCAGCCCCAGGTGCAGCCCGTCCAGGCCGTCGGCGGCAAGATCGACGGTGAAGCCGGCCTCCGCCAGCCCGCGCTTCATGTAGGCGCCGGTTTTAGGTTCGTCCTCAACGATCAGAATCTTCAATACCTTCTCCTCGGATGGCCGCCAGTCTGCCGTGCATCGGGGCGCCTGGCCGAAGATTACAGAGATGTAATCTTCGGGTCAGCTTCCTGTCGGAGCCGACTTGCCACAATTGGCCAAAGCCCCTCAAGGAACCGCCATGAAAGCCCTGCTCGCCGCCCTCGCCATCGTCGCCACCATCCCCGCCCTGGCCGCCGACAACCACGCCAGCCACAGCCATGCTGCCCCTGCCGCCGCAACCCTGGTGGACGGCACGGTCAAGAAAGTCGATAAGCCCGCCGGCAAGCTCACCCTCTCCCACGGCCCGCTGCCCAACGGCATGCCGGCGATGACCATGGCCTTCCGCGTGAAGAACCCCGCCTGGCTCGACCAGCTCAAGGTCGGCGACAAGATCCGCTTCGGGATGGAGGACACCGGCGGTGTGCTCACCGTCACCCGCATCGAGCGCCCCTGAGCCCCCTGAGCCCCAAGTCGCCGCAGCCATGATCCGCCACCTCGCTCCCGCGCTGCTGCTGGCGCTCTCCGCCACCGCCCAGGCCCAGACGCCTGCGCCCGGCGCCAGCCTCGAATCGCTCCTCGACTACGCCCGCAGCCGCAACCCGGAATACGCCGCGATGCGCCACGAGGCCGAGGCCGCCGCCGAGCGCATCGTCCCGGCCGGCGCCCTGCCCGATCCGAAGTTCCGCACCGAGCTGCGCGACATCACCCGCATGGGTGACCAAAACCCGTCGGTGCTGCCAGCGCGGGTGGGCAGCACCCGCTACCTGCTGATGCAGGACGTGCCCTGGCTCGGCAAGCGCGAGCTGCAGCGCGAGATCGCCGAACTCGACGCCCGCAGTGCTGAAGGCCGGGCGAGCGGCACGTGGACGGAACTCGCCGCGCGCCTCAAGACGGCCTACGCCCAGTACCAGTACATTCACCACAACACGGCGCTGACTCGCGAGCTGCTGGATCTATCCACCCGTCTCGAGAAGGTCGCCCAGGCCCGCTACGCCGGCGGTCTGGCCGCCCAGCAGGACGTGATCCGCGCCCAGATCGAACAGACTGGCATGCGCACCGAGCTCCTCGCCCTCGACAACGAGGATCGGCAGGCCCGCGCCCGCGTGAACACCCTGCTCGCCCGCCCCATCAGCGCGCCGCTGGATGCGCCCACGCGCCTGCGCCCGCTCCCGCCGCCCGCCGCGCTAGATGCCACCGCGCTCGAAGCCCGGGTGCGCGCCCGCAATCCGCAGCTCTTCGCCGACGAGGCCAAGGTCCGCGCCGCCGAGAAAGGCCGCGAGCTGGCCTACAAAAACCGCTATCCGGATTTCACCCTCGGCGTCTCGCCCATCCAGTACCAGGGCAGCGTGAAGGAGTGGGAGCTGATGGTGGAACTCAACCTGCCGCTCCAGCAAGGTAGTCGCCGTGCCCAGGAGCGCGAGGCCGAGGCCATGCTGTCGGCCGCCCGCGCCCGCCTGGACGCCACCGCCAACCAGGTGCTGGGCGATCTGGAAGGCCAGCGCTCGGCCTTCGACGCTGCCCGCCGCACCGAGGCGCTGATCGCCACCAGCCTGCTGCCCCAGGCCGACCTCAGCTTCAAGTCGGCGCTGGCCGCCTACGAAAACGGCAAGGTCGATTTCGCAACGTTGCTGGACGCCCAGCGCCAGATCCGCATCGCCCGCCAGAGCCGCATCAAGGCCCAGTTCGAGGCCCAGATGAGCCTCGCCGAGATCGAACGCATCGTTGGAGAAGACCTGTGAAATCCCCCGCCGCCCTCGCCCTTGCCGCTGTGATCGCCGTGGGCGGCACCGCCGGCGGCTACTGGTTCGGCAGCCGCAGCGTCACGCCGCCTGCGCCCGCCGCCGATGCCAAGCCGGCCCGCAAGCTGCTCTACTACCGCAACCCGATGGGCCTGCCCGACACCTCGCCCACCCCCAAGAAAGACCCGATGGGGATGGACTACATCCCCGTGTACGAAGGCGAGGCCGACGCCACGCCCGCCCCCGCCGGCCAGGTGAAGATCAGCGCCGAGCGCATCCAGAAGCTCGGCGTGCGCACCGAAACCGCCGAGCTGCGCCCCCTGGGCAGCCTGATCCGCGCGGCCGGGCGGGTCGAGCCCGACGAGCAGCGCCTCTACACCATCGCCCCCAAGTTCGAGGGCTACGTGGAACGCCTGCACGTGAACGTCACTGGCCAGCCGGTGGCGCGCGGCCAGGTGCTGTTCGAGGCTTACAGCCCGGAGCTGGTCGCCGCCCAGCGCGAATATCAGATCGCCACCCAGGGTGTCGAGGCACTCAAGGGTGCCGGCGGCGAGGCCCAGGCCGGGATGAAGCAGCTGGCCGAATCGGCCCTCATCCGCCTGCGCAACTGGGACATCTCCGACGCCCAGCTGCGCGCCCTTGCCAAGTCCGGTGCCGCGACGCGGACGATCAGCTTCCAGTCGCCGGTGGCCGGCATCGTCACCGAGAAGAAGGCTGTCCAGGGCGCCCGCTTCATGCCCGGCGAGCCGCTGTATCAGGTGGCGGACCTCTCCCGCGTGTGGGTGATGGCTGACGTCTTCGAGCAGGACATCGCCGCCGCCCGCGTCGGCGCGCCGGCAAAGGTGCGCGTCGATGCCTACCCGGACAAGACCTTCGACGGCCGCATCGCCTACCTCTACCCCAACGTGAATCCCGAAACCCGCACGACGCCAGTGCGGGTCGAACTGGCCAACCCGGGCCTGCTGCTCAAGCCCGGCATGTTCGCCCGCATCGAGATCGGCGCCGGCAGCAGCGAGCCGGTGCTCGTCGTGCCCACTTCGGCGGTGATCGACAGCGGCACCCGACAGGTGGTGCTGATCGCCGAGGGCGAAGGCCGTTTCACCCCGCGGGAGGTGAAGCTCGGCCGCCGCGGCGACGAGCGGGTGGCGGTGCTGGACGGCCTCAAGGCCGGCGAATCCGTGGTGGTGGCCGCCAACTTCCTGATCGACGCCGAGAGCAACCTGAAGACCGCGCTGGGCGGCTTCGCCCCGCCCCAGCCCGCCGCCAACGTGGGCCACAAGGCCGAGGGCGAGGTGGAGAGCATCGACGTCTCGGCCGGCACGGTGATGCTGACCCACGGCCCGGTGGCCAGCCTCAAGTGGCCGGCGATGAGCATGGAGTTCAAGCTCGCCAACCCGTCGCTGCAGGCCGGGCTCAAGCCAGGGGCGAAGGTGGCCTTCGAGTTCGTCGAGCAGGGGCAAGGCGAATGGGTGATCACCGCGATCCGCCCTGCCGCCGCCCCGGCCGGCCACGCCGGCCACTGACGGAGCGCCCCCATGCTCGCCAAGCTCATCGACTGGTCCGGCCGCAACCGGGTGCTGGTGCTGCTCGCCACCGCCTTCGTGGTGTTCGCCGGCGTCTTCGCCCTGCTGCGCACGCCCATCGACGCCCTGCCCGATCTCTCCGACGTGCAGGTGATCGTCTACACCGAGTTCCCGGGCCAGGCACCCCAGGTGGTGGAGGATCAGGTCACCTACCCGCTCACCACGGCAATGCTGTCGGTGCCGCGATCCAAGGTGGTGCGCGGCTTCTCCTTCTTCGGGGCGTCCTTCGTGTATGTGATCTTCGAGGACGGCACCGACATCTACTGGGCGCGCTCCCGCGTGCTCGAATACCTCAATTTCGCCGCCGGGCGCATGCCCAAGGGTGTCTCGCCGCAGATCGGGCCCGACGCCACTGGCGTGGGCTGGGTCTATCAATACGTGCTGCTGGCCCGGGACAAGACCCTCGCCGAGCTGCGCTCGATCCAGGACTGGTACGTGCGCTACCAGCTCGCCAAGGCGCCGGGCGTGGCCGAGGTGGCGTCGGTGGGCGGCTTCGTGCAGACCTACCAGGTCACCGTCGACCCGGTGAAGCTGCGCGCCTACGGCATTCCGCTGATAAAGGTCGCCCAGGCGATCCGCGATTCGAACCGCGACGTGGGCGGCCGGGTGGTGGAGATGGCCGAGACCGAATACATGGTGCGCGGCAAGGGCTACCTGCGCGGCAAGGACGACATCGGCGCACTCGTGCTGAAGGCCGAGCGCGGCACCGCGGTACTGGTGCGCGACGTGGCGCAGGTTGAACTGGTGCCCGACGAGCGCCGCGGCATCGCCGAACTGGACGGCGACGGCGAGGTGGTCGCCGGCATCGCCATGGCCCGCCACGGCCAGAACTCGCTGGAGGTGATCGGCAACCTCAAGGCCAAGATCGCCGAGATCGGCCCCGGTCTGCCGGAAGGCGTGTCGATACAGCCGGTGTACGACCGCGCCGAGCTCATCGAGCGCGCCATCGCCACCCTCAAGACCACGCTGGTCGAGGAATCCCTGATCGTCGCGCTGGTGTGCGTGGTCTTCCTGCTCCATGTGCGCAGCGCACTGGTGGCGATCCTGATGCTGCCGGTGGGTGTGCTGATGGCCTTCATCGCCATGCGCCTTTTGGGCATGAACTCCAACCTGATGAGCCTGGGCGGCATCGCCATTGCCATCGGCGCGATGATCGACGCCGCCATCGTGATGATCGAGAACGCCCACAAGCACCTGGAACGCCTGCCGGAAGGCCACACCACCGCCGACCGGGCCGAGGCGATGCTCGCCGCCTGCCGCGAGGTGGGGCCGGCGCTGTTCTTCTCGCTGCTCATCATCACGGTGTCCTTCCTGCCGGTGTTCAGCCTCGAAGGCCAGGAAGGCCGGCTGTTCTCGCCGCTGGCCTGGACCAAGACCTTCTCGATGGCCAGCGCCGCGCTGCTGTCCGTCACCTTGGTGCCGGTGCTGATGCTGCTGTTCATCCGTGGGCGGATCGTCCCCGAAGCGCAGAACCCGGTTAACCGCGTGCTGATCCGCCTCTACCGACCGATCATCCGCAGCGTGCTGCGCTGGAAGAAGCTCACCATCGGCCTCGCGGTACTGGCGCTGGTGGCCACGCTCTACCCGGCCTCGCGACTGGGCTCGGAGTTCATGCCCACCCTCGACGAAGGCACTCTGCTCTACATGCCTTCGTCGCTGCCGGGCATGTCGGTCACCAAGGCCGCCGAGCTGATGCAGACCCAGGACCGCATCATCAAGCGCTTCCCCGAGGTCGCCTCGGTCTTCGGCAAGGCCGGGCGCGCCAACACCGCCACCGATCCGGCGCCGGTCGAGATGTTCGAGACCATCATCAACCTCAAGCCCCACGACCAGTGGCGGCCGGGGATGACCACTGACAAGCTGATCGCCGAGCTCGACGCCGCGCTGCAGTTTCCCGGCGTCGCCAACGCGTGGACGATGCCCATCAAGGCCCGCACCGACATGCTGTCCACCGGCATCCGCACGCCCATCGGCATCAAGGTGTTCGGCAAGGATCTGGACGAGCTGGAACGCCTAGCAAAACAGATCGAGAGCGTCGTGCGTGCCGTGCCGGGCACCACCAGCGCCTTTGCCGAGCGCATCACCGGCGGCTTCTATCTCAACATCGAGCCCGACCGGGCGCAGCTCGCCCGCTACGGCATCACCGTCGGCGAGCTTCAGGACGTGATCGCCGGCGCCCTGGGCGGCGAGATGGTCACCACCACCGTTGAAGGCCGCGAGCGCTACGGCGTGACGGTGCGCTACCCCCGTGAGCTGCGCGCCAGTCCCGAGCAGATCGCCCGCGAGGTGCTGGTGCCCACCATGAACGGCGCCATGCTGCCCCTCGGCCAGCTCGCGAAGGTGGTGATCGCCAAGGGCACGCCGGGGATCCGTACCGAAAACGCGCTGCTCTCCGCCTACATCTACGTGGACATCCGCGGCCGCGACATCGGCGGCTACGTGACCGACGCCAAGCAGGCGGTGGCCGATCAGGTGAAGTTTCCGCCCGGCTACTACGTGGCCTGGAGCGGTCAGTTCGAGTACATGGAGCGGGCCATCGAGCGGATGAAGATCGTCGTGCCGCTCACGCTGCTCACCATCTTCCTGCTGCTCTATCTCAACTTCGGGCGCCTCACCGAGACGCTGATCGTGATGCTCTCGGTGCCCTTTGCGCTGGTGGGCGGCGTGTGGCTGATCTGGCTGCTGGGCTACAACCTGTCGGTGGCGGTGGCCGTGGGCTTCATCGCCCTGGCCGGTGTCGCCGCCGAGACCGGCGTGGTGATGCTGATCTACCTGGATCACGCCTGGGCCGAGGCCAAAGCCCGCCGCGCCGCCACCGGCGAGACCCCGACCCTCGCCGATCTCTACGAGGCGGTCATGGAAGGCGCCGTCGAACGGGTGCGCCCCAAGATGATGACCGTCGTCGCCATCATGGCCGGCCTGCTGCCCATCCTGTGGGGCAGCGGTACCGGCAGCGAGGTGATGCGCCCCATCGCCGCGCCGATGGTGGGCGGCATGATCTCGTCCACGATCCTCACCCTGGCGGTGATTCCGGCGATCTACATGCTGATCAAGCAATGGCAACGGGACAGCGCCTGAAACCAGGGGCCGTCCCGCAAGGGGAACAACGCAGACGGGGACTTACTTTGGATCGGGCGCCTTGCCTTGCTCGGCAAGGGTTTCGAGGGGCTTCTTGAGCAGCAGGAAACCCCACATCTCGAAACGGGACGCGCCGGTGCTGACCGCACCCACGCAATAGTCGATCCACCAGGCTAGCGGGTTCATGATGTGAACTCCTTTCTTATTGCGCCGCCCCAAAGAGCCCGGAACCCATGACGACCGTCCCGACTTACCCTGACGGCCGGATGGTGCCGGGTCTCCTGTGGCGTGCCGATAGCATGCGCCTGCCCGAAGCGTTGCCGATGAGAACTATGTCACCCGCGACCCACGAAAACCCGATTCGGGCCAAGCCCGCAGCATCCGCGCAACACCTTGACCGGCCCGACAGACGGACACCCTGTGCGCCACCCGGTCACCCCGCCGCTGTCGCCCCGGCAACGTCACCGCTATGATGTTGCGGCGCACCTTCCATTCCGCTCCCGATGACCAACCACGCCACTGCCCCCCTCCACGCCGCGCCCCACACCCTGCTCGAGGACATCCAGGCGATGGTGATCGGCTGCCTGTTCACTGCCCTCGGCGTGGTCATGCTGCGAGAGGCACGGCTGCTCTCCGGCGGCACCACCGGGCTTGCCTTCATCGTCCATTACCTGGGTGGCTGGCGATTCGGCGCGGTGCTCTTCGTCATCAACCTGCCCTTCTACATCTTCGGCTACAAGGCGCTGGGGCCGCGCTTCACCATCAAGACCTTCTGCGCCATCGGTCTGCTATCGGCCTTCATCGAAATCGTGCCCGGCCTGATCGGCTTCACCCACCTCGACCCGGTGTTTGCGGCGGTGATGAGCGGCCTCGCCATCGGCATCGGCATCCTCATCCTGATTCGCCACGGCGCCAGCCTTGGCGGCGTGGGCGTGATGGCGATCTATCTGCAGAAGACACGGGGCTGGCGTGCCGGCACCGTGCAGATGGCCTTCGATAGTCTGATCCTCGCCGTGGGCCTCCTGGCAGTCGAGCCCCATCAGGTGATGCTGTCGGTGCTTGGCGCGGCGGCGCTCAATCTGGTGATCGGCGTCAATCACCGGCCAGACCGATACCACGGGTTCTGACACCTCCAGCCGCTCAATACGGGTATTGATGTCGGCTTGGGCGGGCCGTCCCCACGGGATGCGGGCGGGATCAGCCATGCAATAATCGCGCCTTCGGGTCTGTGCCATCGGACACGGTGTTTCATGCACGGCGTGTTCGAGAGGTGGCCAAGCAGACTTCTTGCCCACCTCCTTCGCTATGTCCGGATTTATTCGGTCAAGGACGGAATCGGGCACGACCAACGATTCGCGACAGGAAAACCCGGTGCCATTTTTGGGAAAACTAGGATGCCGTAACAGTCTGGTACTGCCATCACTGATCCTGGTGCCATTGGCATTCCTGGCGATCGTCTTCCTGAACCGATACGCGGCCCAGCATGACGCCACACGGCTTGTCGCGCGCATGGCCGGGGAAAGCACGGCGCACCTTTCCGATCGACTCCGGAACGATCTCGAAAAGGCCCACATGCTGGTGGATCTCAACGTGCTGGCGATAAAGGCCGGCGAGATCAACGGAACAACCCTTTTCCAGCGTCCCGAGGCGTGGTTCCTCAACCGGCTGAAGGCCTTCCCGACCGTCGACGACGTCTATCTGGGGCGCCACGATGGCGCCATCGCCGGGATCGACCACAAGGACGATCAATACCAGCTCAAGCTCACCACCGTCTTCCCGAAGCGGGATTTCATTGCCTTGGACACCCTGGGCCGTCGCCGGAACGTGATCGCGCAGGACACCTACGATGCGACGTCGCGGGGCTGGTACCAGCAGGCCTTGACCCGCAACGGCAGCGTGTGGAGCGACGTCTATGTGCTCCTCAATCGGGGGCAGATCGGCATCACCGCAGCCCGGCCTGCCTACGACCCTGACGGCAGGCTGGTCGGCGTGATCGGTGCAAACCTCACCCTGAAGACAATCTCCGACTACCTTCTTGCGGCGCCCATCAGCGAACACTCCATCGCCTACATCGTGGAGCGGGACGGGCGGCTGATCGCCACCTCGACACGCCACGACGTGCTCCAGGCAATCGGCCCGAACGGCAAGCCCGCCCGGCAGACCGCAGCGTCGGTCGACGATCCGCGCATCGCCGAGAGCTACCGCCGACTGCTGCAGGACGGGCGCCTTCCCGACAGACCATCGGCCGACGGCATTGCACTGCGGATCGATGGCGCCGATTACCTGCTCTACGCCAGCCCTTTCCGGGACGACCGCGGCCTTGACTGGCATGTGGTGTCGGTGGTCCGCCTCGACGATTTCACCGGCGAAGCCGATGCACGCGCCCGGGACATCCTGATCGTCGGTCTGCTGCTCACCCTCGCGCTCACCCTCACCGTCGCCCTGATCGGCAAGTGGGTGGCCGATCCCATCGAGCGTCTAAGCGCCGTGGCACGCGGCATGGCGACGGGCACCGCAGGCAAGCACGTCCACATCGACAGCGGCCCGCGTGAGGTGATCGACCTCGCCACCGCGTTCAATGCCATGTCCGCCGGGCTGCACTCCGCGCAGGAAGAGTTGCGTGGCATCGCCGCAGCCCTCGAGACCGAGGTAGCCGCACGCACTGCCGCGCTGCGGAAATCCAACGCCTTGCTGGTCCGCGAGCGGGAGCGGGCCGAACAGGCCAGCGCCGCCAAGAGTCAGTTTCTTGCCAACATGAGCCATGAGATCCGGACGCCGATGAACGGCATTCTGGGCATGCTCTACCTCGCGCTTCGCGCCGACCTTCCGGTTGCCGTGCGCGACCAGTTGGCCAAGGCCCAGGCTGCCGCCAACGCCTTGCTTGGCATCATCAACGACATCCTCGATTTCTCGAAGATCGAAGCCGGCAAGCTCGAGATCGACCAGACCGCCTTCTCCCTCGAATCGGTGATCAAACGAGTCACCGACACCATCCAGCCCCTCGCCAACCAGAAAGGCGTCGAGCTGTTGATCCGCTACGACCCCGAGATTCCGCCGCACCTGGAGGGCGATCCGCTGCGCCTCGGGCAGATTCTCCTCAACCTGTGCAGCAATGCGGTGAAGTTCACTGAGGATGGCGAGATCGAGTTGCGGTTCCAGGTCAATGGCCGGGATGGCGACGACCTGAGCCTCCAGGTCACGGTGCGCGACACGGGCATCGGCATGTCCGGCGACTTCCGTGATCGCTTGTTCGAGAAGTTCAGCCAGGCCGACCAATCCACCACCCGACGTTTTGGCGGCACCGGGCTCGGGCTCGCGATCTGCCGCAACCTCACCGAGCTGATGGGTGGACGGATCTGGCTTGAACGGTCCGAACCCGGCGAGGGCACCACCATCGCCTTCACCGTCCGGCTGAAGGTGCTCACCGACGACGCCTGTCGGCCCGAGGGGCTCGCCCAGTCGGGGACACTCCTGGAAGGCGTGCGCGTATTGGTCGTGGACGACATGGCCATCTCCCGGGAGATCCTGTGTGAAACGCTCAGGCACTTCCAGATCGACGTGGAAACCGTGGCATCCGGCGCTGCAGCACTGGCCCGCCTCGAAGCAGCTGAGCGTCCGGCGTTCGACGTGGTGCTGATGGACTGGTACATGCCGGCCATGAAAGGCGACGACGTCATCCGGCGTATTCACGCAAACCCGGCGATCAACCCCAAACCGAAGGTGATCATGATTACCGCCTTCGGCCGCGAGGACGTGCTGAAGGACGCAGAGAGCGCCCCCGCCGATGGCTTCCTCATCAAACCCGTATCGCCGTCCGCCCTCCTCGACGCGCTGATGTCGGCCCTCGGGCGCGGCCGCCTGCGGGCGGACACGCAGGGCAGCCGGCGGACGGTGCCGCTCACCTCGGCGATGCCCGATCTCCACGGGGCGCAGGTGCTCCTTGTCGAGGATAACGAGATCAACCGTGAGTTCGCCGTCGAGCTTCTCAAGAGCCACGGTGTCCACGTCGCGGTGGCCGAAAACGGCCAGCAGGCCATCGACAAGGTGGTGGCGGACAACTTCGACCTCGTGCTGATGGACCTCCAGATGCCGGTGATGGGTGGCCTTGAAGCCACGCGCGCCATTCGGGCCCTGGCCGGGGAGCCTGCCCACACGCGGCTGGCGCGCCTGCCGATCATTGCCATGACCGCCTTGGCGATGGCGACGGACAAGACGCAGAGCCTTGAAGCGGGCATGAACGACCACATCACCAAGCCCATCGATCCGGACGCCCTGTTCGCTACCCTGATCCGATGGCTTCCCACCGCCGCGTCGGGCTCGACGGGCGCCGATACGCCGCTGGTGCCAGCTCCACCGCCGCCACCGACGTCCATTCCCGCCGATCTCGCTGCCCTCGGATCAATCGACGTCGCCCGCGGCATTGCCCGCATCGGCGGCTCGGCGGACGCCTACCGGCGTCTGCTGCTGCGTTTCCGCGATTCCCAGGCCAGGAGCGCGGAAACGCTCGTCGGCCTGATCGACGCCAACGCCCTGCAGGACGCCGACGAACACTGCCACGCCCTGAAAGGTGTTGTCGGCAACCTGGGTATCTCCAGCCTGTTCGACACCCTGAACCGGATCGATGGGCTGCTGAAGAAGAAGCGCGTGCCCGCTCGGGCCGAGCTCGACACCCTGCACGACCAGCTCGCCAAGGTGATGGCGGAGCTGGACACCCTGTCCGCCTCATCGCCTCCGGAGCCCGACGCCGGACCGGAAGCGGACATTACCACTGCGCTTGCGTTGCTCGATGAACTGGCCGAGGCGCTGCTTGCCGACATCGGCGCAGCCGAACGTCCCCTGACCCGCCTCGTTCAGCTTGCCGCCCATGTCCCGATGGACGACTTCGCGGCCCGTATCCATGCCATCGCCGCCCAGGTGGATGTCTTCGAGATCGATGCTGCAACAGAGGCCGTCAATGTCCTTCGAGCAGGGCTGCGCAACTGACGCAGCGCGCATCCGGCGCTGCCCCGCCCTTCGTCACACCCACGCAACATCCCGCCGGTATCTTCCCGGCGTTCCCTCATCAGACGCCTGCCAAAGGCATGGCGATGCCGCATGGCAACCCTGCACACCCTTTTGCGCGGCGTCGCACTGCTGTCCGTCGCCGCCCTGCTCGCCGGCTGTTCACCGCGACAGCTGGTCCTGAACCAACTGGCGGATGAACTCGCTGCCCAGGGTCAGACATCCGAGAACGATCTCGAGCTCGCCCGCGAGGCCAGCGCCTTCTACCTCAAGTTCTCCGAATCCGTTCTGCAGCCGCAGCCCGCCCACAGCGGGCTCGCCGCCTCCGTCGCCGGGGGGTTCACCCAGTACGCCTACGCCTTCGTGGCCTTCGATGCGGATCGTCTCGACGCGACCGACGCCAAGGCCGCCCAACGACTGAGGGAGCGCGCCGCGCGCCTCTACCGCCGGGGCCGTGACCACGCCCTGACCGCCCTCGACCACACCTACCCGGACTTGCGCCGCCAGCTCGCCGACCCGGCCTCCCCGCTCCGCCTCAAAGCCGCCGACGTGCCCCTCGCCTACTGGGCCGCCGCAGCCTGGGGCGGACAGATATCCCTCTCCAAGGACGACCCGGACACTGTGGCCGATCTTCCCCTCGCCGCCCGCCTTGCCAGGCTGGCCTGGGATGCCGACCCCCGTTTCGGCGACGGCGACATGGCGAGCCTGCTGGGCAGCTTCGAGTCGGCCCGCCCGGGCGGCAGCCGCATCCGGGCCCAAACCTATTTCGACGAAGCGATCCGCCTTGCCCACGGCACGAGCGCCGGCGCCTTTGTGGCCAAGGCCGAAGGCATCGCCCTGCCAGCCGGCGACAAGGCCGCCTTCACCGATCTGCTGGGCCAGGCCCTGGCCGTGAAGGACGCCCCGCGCAGCCCGAAGACCCTCGCCAACGAGGTGATGCGCCGCCGCGCCCGCTGGCTGCTGGACACCGCCGACGACCTGTTCTGACCCCCCTTCATCCCGACGAGCCCCGCCATGCACCGACGCCTCGACCGCCTCCACCCCCATCTCGTCTCCCTGCTGGGCCTGCTCCTGGGCCTGTTGATCGGTGCGCTGGCCGCCCCCGGCGCCCACGCCGCCAGCACGCTACGCATCGGCACCCTGGCCCCCAAGAACTCCCTCTACCACCGCCAGCTGATGGAAGTGGGCGAGGCCTGGCGCACCGCCCAGGGCGACGGCGCCAAGTACGTGATCTACCCCGACGGCGGCCAGGGCGGCGAGACCGACATGGCCCGCCGGATGCGCATCGGCCAGCTGCAGGGGGCGCTGCTGTCAGTGGTCGGGCTGCGGGAGATCGAACCTTCCATCGCCGCCCTGCAGAACATGCCCCTGCTTTTCCGCAGCTGGGACGAGGTGGACTACGTGCGCGAAAAGCTGCGCCCCGGCATGGAGCGCAAGTTCCTGGAAAAGGGCTTCGTGGTGCTGGCCTGGGGCGACGCCGGCTGGGTGCGCTTCTTCTCGAAGGACGCCGCGCTGCGCCCCGACGACTACCGCAAGATGAAGTTCTTCGCCTGGGCCGGTGAATCCGAGCAGCAAGACATCATGAAGAGCCTGGGCTACACCCCGGTGCCCCTTGAAACCAGCGACATCCTCCCGTCAATCCAGACCGGCATGATTACCGCCGTGCCCGCCACCCCTTACTTCGCCCTGGCCAGCCAGATCTACGCCACCGCGCCCCACATGCTCGACATCAACTGGGCGCCCATCGTCGGCGCGCTGGTGGTCACCAAAAAGGCCTGGGACGACATGAGCCCCGCCGCCCAGGAGGCGCTGAAGACCGCTGGCGCCAAAGCCGGCCTGCAGATGCGCACCAAAGCCCGACAGGAGGTGGATGAGGCGGTGGAAGCCATGAAGAAGCGCGGCCTGCAGATCCACACACCCAGCCCCGAACAGATGAAGGAATGGAACGACCTCGCCGACAAGCTCTACCCGCGCATCCGCGGAAAGATGGTGCCGGTCGACACCTTCGACGAGGTGATGAAGCTCCTGAAGGACTACCGCGCCGGCAAGCGCTAGGCGGTGGTGTCGGATCGAAGTCCGACTTGCGATCACGCACCTGCAGGTGCATCAGCCCAAGGCCGATTTGAAAACCCGCAAGTCGGATTTGAGAGATTTCAAGTTCGACTTAACCGGCTTCAGGTCGGGCTCGACCACCCGGTTTTACCCGTCACGCTCCCCCAAACCGCCCCCCCCGCCTGCCCCCTCCGACATGCGCCGACTACCCTTCGACGAAGCCCTCGCCTCCGCCGCGCTGCTGCTGATGACCCTGATCCCGCTGGTGGAGATTGCCCTGCGACCACTGCATGGCATGGGCATCGCCAATGCGCCGATGGTCGTCCAGCACCTGGGACTGGTGCTGGCCATGGCTGGCGCGGTGCTGGCCGAGCGGGGCAATCACCTCACCAGCCTGGGCAACAGCTTTGCCAACGCCCGCAATCCGGCCCTACGGCACGCCGCCAACATCTTTGCCAAAGCCAGCGCGGCGGTGCTGTGCGGGATGCTTGCCGAGGCGAGCTGGCAGTTCGTCGCCAGCGAGATGGATGCCGGGCGCAGCCTGGCCTACGGCCTGCCGGTGTGGACGATCCAGGCGCTGATGCCGGCCGGCTTCGTGGTGCTGGGCGTCAAGCTCGGCAGCCGCTGCGCGAGCGCGCTGGCCCTTCGCGTCGTGCTGGGCGTAGCCATCACCGCCGCCGGCTACGCCTTTGCCCGGCACTTCGACGGTGCAGAACTGCCAGTCGCCCCCTTCGCCATCGGGCTGATGCTGGCCCTGCTGGCCGGAGCGCCGATCTTCGCGGTGCTGGGTGGGCTGGCCCTGGCGTTGTTCTGGTCGGAAGGGCAGCCGCTGGCGTCGGTGCCCCTGTCGCATTACCAGATCACGGTGAATCCCTCCCTGCCGGCGCTACCGCTGTTCACGCTGGCCGGGCTGATCTTTGCCCGCAGCGGCGCAGCCGGGCGGCTGGGCGCGCTGTTCACCGCCAGCTTCGGCGGCGGCGCCATCGGCTCGTCGATTGCTGCAGCCTTGCTGAGCTCGTTCTTCACTGCCTTCACCGGCGGCAGCGGTGTCACCATCCTGGCCCTGGGCGGCCTGCTGCTGCCGCTGCTGAAGGACGCCGGGCTGCCCGAGAAGCGCGGGATCAGCCTCGTCACCAGCGCCAGCGCCCTGGGCGTGCTGCTGGCACCGTCGGTGCCGCTCATCATGTACGCCATCATCGCCCGGGTGCCCATCAACACCATGTTCCTGGCCGGCGTGCTGCCGGCGCTGGTGATGGTGTTCTTCCTGCTCACCGTGGGGGGCTATCTGCGCCGGGACGGCATCGCCCAGGTGGAACGCCCGAAGGCCGACTTCAACGCCGCCCGCAAGGCGGCCTGGGCGGCCCGCTGGGAAATCCTCGCCCCGGTGGTGGCCATCGGTTCACTGGCCAGCGGCCTCGCCACGCCCACCGAAAGCGCCGCCCTCACCGCCGCCTACGCCCTCCTCACCCAGTCCATCGCCCACCGGGAGCTGGACTGGCCGCTGCTGCGCCGCTGCCTGGCCGACTGCGCTCAGGTGATCGGCGGGGTGATGCTGATCCTCGGCATGGCGCTGGGCCTCACCAACTATCTGGTGGATGCCGGCATCCCCGACGCGGCGGTGGAATGGGTGCAAGGTGCGCTGCCCAACCGCTTCGCGTTTCTGGTGGCCCTCAATGTCTTCCTGTTTGCCGCAGGCGCACTGATGGAGATCTACGCCGCCATTGTGGTGCTGGTGCCGCTGCTCTTGCCGGTAGCGGTGAGCTACGGCATCGACCCGGTGCACTTCGGGGTGATCTTCCTGGCAGTGATGGAGATGGGCTTCCTGTGCCCACCGGCCGGGATGAACATCTTTTTCGCGTCGGCCATGTTCGGCAAGCCGATCCGCGAAGTAGCAGCGTCGGTCTTGCCAGCCCTGGCGGCGATCTTCCTGGGTGCGCTGGCGATCTCGGCAGTTCCGTGGCTGGCGACGGGCTTGCCGACAGCGCTTGGCTGACACGTCTTGATAGATCCAGTTCTGTAGAAATGCGGCCGGCGACAGACAGCCCAACGTGGAGCGGGTGCAGCGTCGGCTGAAAAATCCAGTGATGCAGTGGACTGCGTCCAGATCCCTTTCTCGAACACCAGACGCTTGATGCACGGCAAACCGAACCGGCATCCACGCTCATACAGATCAGTGTGAATAGATCTCGCACCATCTGCCTACTGAACATCCCAATGGACCGTCCGGATCAGCACCAAGGCGAGCACGTCCGTCGGCTGCTTGCATTCTGGCGTACCGCCAGCGCACCACACCTTAAAGACACTGTGGCTTACCGACGAGGCGCCGGGTAGCACGCTGCAGCGAGAATGATGTGACGCCATACGGCAACATTCTCCTTTCACGTGAACCTAATGTGTTCTATAACATTTTCATATACGAAAATTCATTTATTGCATATGAAATTGCTCAAGATGGCACGCGCTCGCAACACAGGTTGCCCACTTGTCACATCAGAAAGTTGAATTCCATGTTCTCACCTCGCCATCGCCCGCCTTGTTACGTCCCCATCAGGCGCTTGATGGAATGCGTGGTCTTACTGCTCATGACAGCGTGCTCTCACATGTATGTATCTCCTGATGGCACCCATCACGTCATCGGCTTCGTGCATCTCGAACTTCCTGCGGCCAATCCGGCTATCCCCTGGGGTGGAGAGTCCCTGCGTGTGCAGTCCATGGGAATTACGGTGAGTAGCGGCAGCGAAAGTCGCGCACTGGTAATCGGCTACAGCGATGCCACCCACGTGGCAGTACGCGACAACACCTGCTTCGCCCCCGGATTCACGCTCATGGCGGCTCCGACAGCCATCCCAACCACCACAGAGAAGGAATAAAAATGATGAACAGTCGAACTGAAACCTACCGGCCGGCCATCGTCGTGCTGGCACTGACGCTGGGGGCGTGTGCATCGCCACGGGAGAACGCCATCTTCGTGACGAAGACATCCTTATCCGTGATCGACATGGAGAGCATGCCGGTGAGTGTCACTGTGGCGTTCGACCGGACGGAGGGCTACATCGGTCCGCGGTTTAACGACGGAAAGGTATATCCGGTCGTCGGATACCTCGAGGCAACTGGACGGGGCTTGAGCCGGGATGTCAAGCAGACCTACGCGACGGGTTGCGCGGCAAAAATACTGACCAAACAACAAGCACCGAACGCGCCAGATTGCAACCACGATGTACCGCGGGCGACACAAGAAAAACAGCCGGTAATGTTCTTTGCCACCTCCACGACGCTAGGGCTGAAGATTGCCCTCCAGGCCGCAAGCGTGACCCCCGAGTCTTTCACCTTTGGCTACAAACGCAAGGAAGCCTCCGTTATCCCGGTTGATGAGATCCGCCAACCATCGGTTCTTGCAAGTCTCGACACCACCGGAGCGGCGGTTATTCGCGTCAATGCCCCGGGCTCAACAGATGCGACAGCATCCGCCGCTGTAGCCAATAGCAACTCGCCGGCGGAGGACTCCCCTAAGCCGACCTTTTTTACCCTGACGCAATTCTTCGCAACCGGGGAGGCTGCCGAGCAGCTCGCCTTGTCGAAGGGCGTGCGCGATACATTCAAAGCACGGGCAGCGACCGCGGTGGGCGAAGAACAGATGTACAAAAATACGCAGGGCGAGCAGGGTCGAATCGCCCTCGACACGCTCGCCTGCTTCTCCCATGTTCCGGATGCAAGCCTGTCACGGGTCTGGAGCGATGTGGAATCTCAAAAGGTGTTTGGAGACAGGGCGCCCAAGTTCCTGAAGACCGTTCGCACCACCGGGACCGCCCCTCTCGCTCAACGCCAGACTTACGCTGAATTCATGACCACCCTGGATGCCGCGTCATCGGACTACACCACCACGCTGAAGGTACATCGAGCCACGGTCTGTGCCCTCGGCAGCTAACGCCCCTCCTCAAAAGGAGAAAACACCATGAAAAAAACCGTTCTGTGCACGGCATGTGACGAGGAAGCCGCTCGCCTGAAAAAACAAGGTTTTGTCGTCAACGACTGTACCCCCATTCCCGGACATGCGGGTATGTGCGAATTGATCTATCGCGATCCAGGCGACGAATCAACCACAGCCACTTCAAGCAACGTAAAAAATACCATCGCCACGACGGTGGCAACACCGGCGACACTCTCAGCAGACTTCAGCGGCCGCGGAAGTCCCCTGTCCCAGGACGGACTAAGAAGTGCAGCTTTCAGCTTGGGCGTGAATCTGCCGGCGCTATGGGCAGTCATGACGGTCGAGACGAACGGTTGCGGTTTCTTGCCGGATCGGCGTCCGAAAATTCTCTTCGAGCGCCATGTTTTCCATGAGCTGACGAAGGGCATATTCGATGCCAAGGCCCCGGATATCAGCAACAGCAAACCGCGTGGCTATGGGAAAGACGGCGCGTTTCAATACGAGCGTCTGAACCGCGCTATCTCATTGGATCGCACAGCGGCGCTGCAAAGCGCATCGTGGGGCCTCGGGCAGGTGATGGGCTTCAATGCCGGCGCTGCAGGCTATGCAGACGTGGAGACGATGGTCAGCGCGATGAGTCAGACGGAGGATGCGCACATGCTCGCTATGGCTCATTTCATTGCGGCAAACGGGCTTGCCGGCAATCTCAAGAAGGAAGACTGGGCTGGCTTTGCGTCAGGCTATAACGGCAAGGGCTTTGAAAAAAATCAATACGACCAAAAGCTCAAGACCGCTTTTGCCCGCTACAGCGTGGGTCCGCTGCCTGATCTGGATGTGCGCGCGGCCCAATTGTTTCTAAGTTACGGCGGGTATAACCCCGGCACGGTAGACGGATGGTTTGGTCCCAGCACTCAGAAAGCAGTAATACAGTTTCAAAAGGATTCCAATCTGCCCGTTTCCGGCAAGCTAGACGACGCCACCTTGCTTGCACTGAGCCAGATCACTTAGCCTCCACCAAGACGGCGGTACGTGACATACGGCCGTCTTGGTGGAGGCCCCGGGGCAACCGCCGACCCAAGCGACGCACGGTGGCCGGTATTTAACCGCCCCAGCGCGCCGCGGCCGAATCGTCCGCCTCGCGCGCATCCACCCAGCGCCCGCCTTCCGGCGTGTCTTCCTTTTTCCAGAAGGGCGCGCGGGTCTTCAGATAATCCATGATGAACTCGCAGGCGGCGAAGGCATCGCCCCGGTGACTGCTGGCCACCCCCACGAACACAATGCGCTCACCGGGCTCGAGCCGGCCGAAGCGGTGGATCACCCGGGTGCCGAGCAGCTGCCAGCGGCTGCCGGCCTCCAGGACGATGGCTTGCAGCGACTTCTCGGTCATGCCCGGATAGTGCTCGAGGGTCATCGCCGAGACTTCGCTGCCCTCCCCGGCCACCTTGTCGGCGCGCACGAGGCCGACGAAGCTGGCCACCGCACCCACGTCGTTGCGGCCTGCGGACAAGGCGGCAATCTCTGCGCCGACATCGAAGTCGGCTTCCTGCACGCTGACGGAATTCATGGTGGGCCTCGTTGGTGGTGGGTGGATGGATCAGCCGCCAGTGACGGGCGGGAAGAAGGCGATCTCGTCCCGATCGGCCACAGCGGCGTCGGCGCCGGCCATGTCCTGGTTGATGGCCATCCGAACGTTGCGACCGACGCCCAGCGCTTCCCACGCGCCGCCGCGTTTGGCGAGGTGAGCGCGCAGGTCGCCCAGGGTGGAGATGGTGGCCGGGAGGGTCAGCGTCTCGTGGGAGTAGCCGAGGGTTTCACGGAGGCTGGCGAAATACAGAACCTTGATGCTCATGACGCGCTTACGAAAGAAGTTCGGAATAAGGGATGAAGCGGACCGAATCGCCCGCAGAAACCTGCTGATCCGCCGGGTTGTCCACGAGGCCATCGGCCCACACGGTTGAGGTGAGCACGCCCGGACCCTGGTTGGGGAAGAGCACGACACGGCCATCGTCGCCGATACGCGCGCGCAGGAACTCCCGGCGCCGATCCGGCTTCAGCCAGTCGTAGCCGGCCGTGAGCGGAATCGACCGGGGCAGACAGTCGGCAACGCCCATCGAACGCAGCACGAAGGGCCGCACCAGCAGCAGGAAGGTGACGAAGCTCGACACCGGGTTGCCGGGCAGGCCGATGAAGGCCGCGCCCTCGCCACCAGCCGGGTCGTTCACATGACCAAACGCCACCGGCTTGCCGGGCTTCATGGCAACGAGCCACAGATCGAGCCGGCCTTCGGCCTGCACTGCCGGGCGCACGTGGTCTTCCTCACCCATCGACACACCACCGCTGGTGACGATCAGATCATTGGCCGCAGCGGCGCTGCGCAGGGCGGCACGGGTGGCGTCCAGGGTATCGGGCACGATGCCCAGATCTTGCACCTCGCAGCCGAGGGCCTCGAGGAGGCCGCGCAGCACGTAGCGATTGGAGTTGTAGATGGCGCCGGGTGGCAGCGGCTCGCCGGGCATCACCAGCTCGTCGCCAGTGGAGAACAGCGCCACCTTGAGGCGCCTGAACACCGGCAGCGTGGCACAGCCCACCGACGCGGCGAGGCCCAGCATCTGGGGTGACAGGCGCGCTCCTGCGGTGAGCACGGTGGAACCCAGCGCGATGTCCTCGCCGGCGCGGCGAATCCACTCGCCCGCACGGGGCACGTGGTCGATGGTCACGCTGTTGCCATCGGCGGTGCACAGCTCCTGCATCACGATGGCGTCGGCGCCGTGGGGCACCGGGGCGCCGGTGAAGATGCGCGCGGCGGTACCGCGGGCCAGGGTGTGGCCCACGCTGCCGGCGGGGATGCGCTGGGCGACAGTGAGGCGTGCGCCCGGGGCGGTCACGTCGGCGGTATTCACCGCGTAGCCGTCCATCGACGAGTTGTCGAGGGGCGGCACGTTGAGGGACGACACCTGATCGACGGCCAGCACGCGGCCGAGGGCTTCGGCGGTGGGCACGTTCTCGATGGTGGCGACGGGTTTGGCGGCGGCCAGCAGCGCCGCCCGCACGTCGTCGAAGGGACGCATGGGATTGCTCATATCAGGCCCTGGTGTTGGAGGATGAAAACGGCCACGGCGGCCGGATCGTTGAGGTCGAGGCGCGGCAGCGGCGCATCAAGGGACACATCGGTGGCAATCGCCACGATGGCCGGGTTGTCGGGGTACTGCAAAGGCTTGCCCACCGCCGGGCGATGGACTTCGAGCTTGGGGATCTGCACGGTCTTGAAGCCCTCGACCAGCACCAGATCGCAGGGCGACAGGCGGGCGAGTTGCGCGTCGAGATCGGGTTCGGGCTCGCCGCGCAGTTCGTGCATCAGCACCCAGCGTTCGTCGGAAATCAGCAGGATCTCGCTGGCGCCGGCCTCCCGGTGGCGCCACGAATCCTTGCCCGGCTTGTCGATGTCGAAGCCGTGGTGAGCGTGCTTGATGACCGACACCTTGAGGCCGCGGCGGGTGATCTCCGGGAGGACCTGCTCGATCAGCGTGGTCTTGCCCGAACCGGACCAGCCGGCAAATCCGAAAACCTTCATGCTGCTCCTTCGTGGCCGCAGGGCACCGCC
Organism: Zoogloea sp.; assembly: GCA_041917255.1. GTDB lineage: Bacteria > Pseudomonadota > Gammaproteobacteria > Burkholderiales > Rhodocyclaceae > Zoogloea. The sequence goes on along the minus strand of JAYRYA010000016.1, from coordinate 42,516 downwards.
AGCACGGGGGCGAAGCCGCCGCCGGGGGTGCGGAAATTGGTGGTCTGGCCGCGATAAAGCCGCGCGGTGACCAGTTGGACCTCGCCCCGATAGACGTAGTTGCGCAGATCCATCTTCAGGTCGACGGCTTCGCCGCCGACCGACAGGCGCCGCTCGGAGGGTGGCACCAGGGCCTGGGCGATGTAGTCGCCGGCAATGATCTCGTCGAACACCCGGCGCGTGAGCTTGTCGCCCCGGTAGGCGCCGCGGCTGCCAAAGCCGCTCGCGGGCTTGAAGAACAGGCTGCGGCGACGGGCCCAGAAATCTGCCGCCTGCCCCGCCGTGACCGCCTCGGTACGCGGAACGCCGGCAGCGATCACCGCGATGTCGGCTTCCGCCGCGCCAATCCGGCGCAAGGCGTCGGGATCGGAGAGCAGCACCAGGTTGCGCTTGTCGGCATACAAGGCGTGGGCGCGGGGGTGCGGCGTGATGACCGCCGAGCCGGCCAGCCAGGCGTCCCGCAGCGCGCCGCTGGCGGGGGCGTCGAAGGAGAAATCGGTGAGGCGGTTGTAGACCAGATCCACCCGCTGACCGTGCAGCATCAGGCCGTCGGCGGTGTATGTGAATTCGGACGGATCGCAGATCCAAGCGGTGACGCCGTGGCGTTCAAAGAGCCGCTGGAAAAGCAGGAACTCCGGCAGCAGATACTGGCCCTGCGGCGCCTCATCGACGATGGCGACCGTGGTGAGCGGCGCATCGCCCCGCTCCGCCCGCCACTCGGTCTGGAACATCTCGAAGAACACCCGCTCCAGATCGCCACCAGCGTGGCCTTGCATCGCGGCCATGGCTTCGGCCACCTCGTCGCAGCAGGCGCGCTGGGCGCGGCCGAGGATGGCGGCGAGCAGCCCGCCGCCGGCGTTGGTGTTGATCTCGATGAGCTGGGGGCCGGCGTCCGAGAGGTGGAAGTCGTAGCCGAGGAAGACACCGGACGCACGGGCGGCTTGGCGGGCGCTTTCCGGCGCGTGGGCCAGCGCCGCGTCCTGCCAGCCGGGCAAGGCCACTACCCGGTGAATGGCGGCGACGAGGTCGGCCATCTGCTGTACATGCGCGGCCGACACGAAGGCCATGGATTCGGCAAACAGGTGCGGGCGCGACTCGGCGATCATCGCCTGCAGCGCGCCGTCACGGGGATCGCGGGCCAGTGCGGCCACCAGCGCCTGGCGGTCCAGCGAAACGCACTGGCAGCCGGCGTTGAGGGCTTCGGCGGCGTCGACGCAGTCATGCGCACCCGCGGCCAGGCGGGCGATGAGGGCGGAAGGCGACGACAGCACGGTGGCTTTCGGGTCGGTCAAGGACGGCATCGGAGCAAGGTGTCAGGCGCGGGATTGTAGCAGCGGGGGCCGGCGCCGGGCCGGATGGACCGGCCAGCCCCGCGAGCGAAAAAGACTCGTGCACGAGCAGCGGCCGCTTGCGCACGAATCGTGGAGCGTTGCGTGCAAGCGGCAGACATTTGATCGCAAGCAGTTGCCGCTTGCGATCGAGTGATTTTTACTCGTGGGCAACTGAAATCCATTTGCGCACAAGCAAAAATCACTCGCGCACGAATGGCTGCGGCTTGCGCGCAAACCCGTTTTACTCGCGGCCAAGCAAATTTTCCTTGATCGCGAATTGGCTTTGCTTGCCACCGAACGATGACAGCTCGCCGACGCCTCAGACCTGCCGCGCGGCCGGCGGCGGGAGGTCTTCAAGGAAGGCCACCACCTCGGATTCGACCTTGCTGCGGGTCATCGGCGGCAGGCTCTGCCACACCCGGCGGCCGTAGGGCTTGGTGAGCATGCGCGGGTCGCAGATGGCGAGCACGCCCTTGTCGCGCTCGGTGCGGATCAGCCGGCCGGCGCCCTGCTTGACGTTGATGACCGCCCGCGGGAGCTGGTATTCCATGAAGGGATTGCGGCCGGATTTGTTCATGTGCTCGATGCGCGCGGCGAGCACCGGGTCATCGGGCGGGGCGAAGGGCAGCTTGTCGATGACGACCACCGACAGCGCGTCGCCGGGCACATCGACGCCTTCCCAGAAGCTCTGGCTGGCCACCAGGATGGCGTTGCCGAGGCGGCGGAAGCGATCGAGCAGCTCGGTGCGCGAGCCTTCGCCCTGAATCAGCAGGGGCAGGTCGAGCTTGTCCCGCTCCAGCGCGTCGGCAATCAGCTCGTGGATGCGCCGCATGGCGCGCAGCGAGGTGCACAGCACGAAAGTGCGGCCCTGGGCGGCGCGGATCAGCGGAATCGCGACTTTGGCGACCGCATCGGGATAGTCCGGGCTGTTGGGCTCGGGCATGTTCTGGGGGGCATAGAGCACCGCCTGGGCCGGATAGTCGAAGGGCGAACCCCACACCGCCGTCTCGATGGGCGGCTCGACCCAGTTGAGGCCCAGCTCGCGGCAGTAGTGGCCAAAATCGCGTCCGACCGCCAGGGTGGCGGAGGTGAACACCCAGGCCCGCGGGTGGCCGTCCATCTGGCGTTTGAAGATGGAGGCGATGGAGAGCGGCGTGGCGTTGAGGGACAGCGTCTGGCTGAACACCTCGACCCAGCGCACCCAGTCGGTGCCCTCCGGCACCTGCCAGCGGGCCAGGCGCTGCTGGATCTCCTGGGTGCGGCGCAGGCAGTTGGCGAGGCCCTCGGAACGCTCGGCCTGGGATTCGACCAGCGTGCAGAACTCGGTGAGCTCGGCATCGAGCGCATCGACGGCTTCGTGGAAGGCGGTGTTGTCGGCAAGCTGGGCGTAGCCGAAGCGGGCGTTCTCGGCCTGCACCGACAGGCGCAGATCCCGCGCGGCTTTTTCGAGCTTGCGGGTGGCTTCGATGAGGGCGAGGCAATCCCGCGCGGCGGCGACGGTCTCGGAGCGGGTGTCGCGGGCGAGCTCCAGCAGCTGCGCGGTGGACACGCTCTCGCCGAAGAACAGGCTGGCGGTTTCGGGAAGCTGGTGGGCTTCGTCGAAGATCACCGCGTTGCACGAGGGCAGCAGCTCGCCCATGCCTTCGTCGCGGAGCATCACGTCGGCAAAGAAGAGGTGGTGATTGACCACCACCACGTCGGCGTCCATCGCGGCGCGGCGGGCGGCGGCGACGAAGCACTCCTTGATGTTGGGGCATTCCTGCCCCAGACAGTTGTCCCGCGACGAGGTGGCGAACATCCAGGCTGCCGCGTCCTCGGGCACCTCGGGGCACTCGGCCTTGTCGCCGCTCTGGGTGATTTCCATGAAACGGCCGATGGCGCGCAGGTGGGCGGCGTCTTCGGGGGTGGTGAAGCGGCCATCCGCGAGGTTGCGGGCCAGGTGGTAGTGGCACACGTAGTTGGCGCGGCCCTTGAGCAGCGCCACGCCCACCGGCACCTTGAGGGCGGCGCGGACAGTGGGCAGATCGCGGTTGAAGAGCTGGTCCTGCAGGGTTTTGGTGCCGGTGGAGATGATGACCTTGCCGCCATTCAGCAGCGCGGGCACCAGATAGGCGTAGGTCTTGCCGGTGCCGGTGCCGGCCTCGGCCACCAGCACGCCGTTTTCCTTGAGGGTGTGGGCGATGTGGGCGGCCATCTCCAGCTGCTGGGGGCGCGGAGAGAAACCGGGGATCGCCATGGCAAGGGGGCCGTCGGCGGCAAAGGCATGTTCTACGTTCATCGGGAAAATCTAGTCGAGGGCATCCACGCGCAGCCACACCTGGCCATCGACACGACGGGCACCCTGGGCGTTGCCGCTGGTGCCGAAGCGGGTGCTCTGGCCGGTGACGGTGCTGCCACCGAGGGGAATCCAGCTGCCGAGGGCACCGCTGACGGTGGTGGCGAGGCGGGACGATTCGACCGCACCACCTTCGCCGATGCGTTCCATCGACGGACTGATCTCGATCGTCACCTGGTTGCCGACCACCTGCGGTGCCGCCAGGAAGCCGGTGCCCACATCCATGTACCGCACCGAATCCACCTGCACCCAGCCGCCGGGCGCGGCGCGCCATTCACGGAACATCAGCGGGAGGGACTGACCAACCTGGATCAGCGCCCTGCCCCCTTCGACCACCTGCAACTGCTGGCTTACATCGTCGCGCTGTTCGCTGTTGCCGGCGCCGCCACGGATGAGGACGCGGCTGTTGCCGGGTACCAACCGGCCATCCACGTCCAGGCCACCGCCGGACGACGCCCGCACTTCGCCCTGACGCACCGACACCACCAGCCGGCGCAGCGGCGTATCCAGCGCGGCGATGGCCGCCCGGAGTTCGGCCAAGTTTCCCGGCGAGACCCGCAGCAGGATCTTGTCGCCCATGCTGCTGATCGCCCCGCCCTGCTCCACCAGCGGACGCAGGCTTGGAACGACCTGCTCGGCCGGCCGGTGATGCAGGGGGATGATCGTGAGGCCGAAGTCGGCCGCCGCCGGCTGCGCCAGCAAGGCGCTCGCAACGAGGACGCAGGCAGCAAACCGATGCATCGGGCGTCAGTCGACCCGGTGGGCTTCGGCGAGGTAGTCGCGAGAACGCATCTCGATCAGGCGGCTGACCGTACGGTGGAACTCGCTGGCCTGGCGGCCTTCCACGTACAGGTCGTAGGCCTGGCATTCGGCGCTCACCAGCAGCTTGACCCGGTGGTCGTAGAGCACGTCGATCAGCCAGGTGAAGCGCCGCGCCTCCGAGGCCATCGCCGCACTCATCTTGGGCACGCGGGAGAGGATCAGGGTGTGGTGCTCGCGGGCGATCTCGAGGTAGTCGTTCTGGGAGCGGTTGCCAGCGCACAGGGTGTCGAAATCGAACCAGATCACGCCCGGCGCCTTGCGCACCACCTTGAGCTTGCGCTCCAGCACCTCGATCTCGCCGGATTCACCTTTGGTGGCCGCGATCTGCTCGAAATCCTTGGCGAGGTGCTTGTCGGCGGCATCATCGGCCGGCACAAGGAAGGCATCCATCTGCTCCAGCGTGCGCAGACGGTAGTCGGTGCCGTGATCCACCTCAACCACATCGAAGCGGCGCTTGATCATCTCGATGGTGGGCAGAAAGTTGATCCGCTGCAGACCGTTGGGGTAGAGGCCATCCGGCGGATAGTTGGAGGTCATCACGAAGATGGTTCCGCGGGCGAACAGCGCGTCGAGCAGCCGGCCGAGGATCATCGCATCGGCGATGTCCGACACGTGGAACTCGTCGAAGCACAGGAGGCGCGTCTGGCGGGCGATGCGGTCGGCCACCTTCTGGAGCGGATCGGGTTCGTTGTTGAGGTTCTTCAGGTCGTTCTGGACTTCCTGCATGAAGGCATGGAAGTGCACCCGGCGCTTGCGCTGGTAGGGCACCGAGTCGAAGAAGCAATCCATCAGAAAGCTCTTGCCGCGCCCCACGCCACCCCAGAAATAAACACTGCGGGGCTGCTTGGGCCGGGACAGCAGCTTGCGGATGGCGCCACGCCGTGCCGCCTTGAAGGCCACGAGTTCGGAATAAAGCCCTTGCAGACGCTGGGCCGCCGCCCGCTGGGCGGGATCGGACTTGAAGCCCCGCGCCTTGAGCAGCGACTCGTAGGATTCAATCATGCCGTTCTCGGCAACTCTCAGGATTCGGTGCGGCATGGTGGGAACTCAGTGAAACGAATACGGTAAAACCCAATGAGATCGGGGGCGGTCAGGCATTTTACCGCCTGACCGCCCCCGGCTGAAGACTGGCCGGCCCGAAGGCCGGCCGCTTCATCAGAAGTGCAGCGGACGCTTGTCCACCGCCAGCGCTGCTTCGTGCACCACTTCCGACAGGGTCGGATGGGCGTGGCAGATGCGGGCGAGGTCTTCCGACGCGCCGGCGAACTCCATGGTCACAACGGCCTCGCCGATCAGCTCGGACGCGTTGGAACCGATGATGTGCACGCCGAGGATACGGTCGGTGTTGGCATCGGCGATCATCTTCACGAAGCCGGCCGGCGCGCCGGCACCCAGCGCACGGCCGTTGGCCATGAACGGGATCTTGCCGACCTTGTAGGCGGCGCCTTCGGCCTTGAGCTGCTGCTCGGTCTTGCCGACCCAGGCGATTTCCGGCGAAGTGTAGATGACCCAGGGGATGGTGTCGAAGTTGGTGTGGCCCTTCTGGCCGGCCATGGTTTCGGCCACGGCAACACCCTCTTCCATCGCCTTGTGGGCCAGCATCGGGCCACGCACCACGTCGCCCACCGCCCACACGCCGGGCAGGTTGGTTCGGTTGTGGCCGTCCACGTCGATGAAACCACGCTCGTCGATCTTCAGGCCGACCGCTTCGGCGTTGAGGCCGGCGGTGTTGGGCACGCGACCGACGGAGACGATCAGGCGGTCGAACTCGACCTTCTGGGCGCCATCCTTGGTTTCGTACTCGACGGAGACCGACTTCTTGCCGACGGTGACCTTGCCGACCTTGACGGACAGTTTGATGTCCAGGCCCTGCTTGGTGAACAGCTTGAGCGCTTCCTTGGCCAGATCCTGGTCGGCAGCGCCGAGGAAGGAATCCATGGCTTCGAGGATGGTGACTTCGGAGCCGAGACGGTTCCAGACCGAACCCATTTCCAGGCCGATCACGCCGGAGCCGATCAGGCCGAGGCGCTTGGGCACGGAGTCGATGTCCAGCGCGCCGATGTTGTCGCACACCAGCTTGTTGTCCACCGGGATGCCCGGCAGGTGACGGGCGGTAGAGCCGGTCGCCACGATGACCTGCTTGGCCTCGACGACTTCCTCGCCAACCTTGACCTGCCAGCCGGCGTCGGTCTTGGCGACAAAGGCGCCGTGACCGGCCAGGAAGGTGACCTTGTTCTTCTTGAACAGACCCTTGATGCCGGCAGTCAGCTGCTCGACGATCTTGGACTTGCGGCCGATCATCTTGGCCACGTCGATCTTGGGGGTGCCGACGGAGATGCCCTGCTCTTCGAAGGCGTGACCGGCTTCTTCAAACAGATGCGAGGTGTGCAGCAGCGCCTTGGACGGGATGCAGCCCACATTGAGGCAGGTGCCGCCCAGGCGCGGTTCGCCCTTCGGGTCGGCATAGGGATTGGATTCGGCACAGGCCGTGTTGAAACCGAGTTGCGCGGCGCGGATCGCTGCCACGTAGCCGCCGGGGCCACCGCCGATAACCAGAACGTCGAATTGCTTCGCCATGTGTGTTCTTCCTTGTTCGGATTGAAACAAGGCACGGCAGCGACAGGAATCCTGCCGCGGCCGTGCCTCGGGTCAGTAAGATCAGACTTCCAGCAGCAGACGGGACGGATCTTCCATCGCTTCCTTCATGGTCACGAGACCCAGCACGGCTTCACGGCCGTCGATGATCCGGTGATCATAGGACATGGCGAGGTAGTTGATCGGACGAACCACAACCTGACCATTTTCGACGACGGCGCGGTCCTTGGTGGCATGGATGCCCAGGATCGCGGACTGCGGCGGGTTGATGATCGGGGTGGACATCATCGAACCGAACACGCCACCGTTGGAGATGGAGAACGTGCCGCCGGTGAGCTCCTCGATGGAGATCTTGCCATCCTTGGCCTTCTGGCCGTATTCGGCGATCTTCTTCTCGATGTCGGCGATGGACATCTGGTCGGCATCACGCAGGATGGGCACCACCAGGCCACGGGGCGAGCCGACGGCGATACCGATGTCGATGTAGCCGTGGTAGATGATGTCGTTGCCATCGACCGAGGCGTTCAGGATCGGGAACTTCTTCAGGGCCGCTACCGCAGCCTTGACGAAGAAGCCCATGAAGCCCAGACGCACACCGTGGGTCTTCTCGAACTTCTCGGCGTACTGCTTGCGCAGCGCCATGACCGGCGCCATGTTGACTTCGTTGAAGGTCGTCAGGATGGCGTTTTCGTTCTTCGACTGGATCAGGCGCTCGGCGATACGGGCGCGCAGACGGGTCATCGGAACGCGCTGCTCGGCACGGTCGCCGGAGGCAACGGCAACCGCCGGAGCGGCTGCGGCGGCAGGCTTGGCCTGGGCAGCGACGGCGTCTTCCTTGGTCACACGACCGCCACGGCCGGAACCGGCGACGTCGGCGGCAGCAATGCCCTTCTCGTCGAGGATCTTGCGGGCGGACGGGCTGGCGGCGGAAACCGGGGCGGCAGCGGCAGCAGCCGGGGCAGCGGCCGGAGCGGCAGCGGCAGCCGGAGCGCCAGCAGCAGCCTTGGCTTCGGTGTCGATGGTGGCGATGACTTCACCGGAGGTTACGGAGTCGCCCCCGTTCTTGACGATCTTGACGAGCACGCCGTCAGCCGGTGCCGGGGTTTCCAGCACGACCTTGTCGGTCTCGATGTCGATCAGGTTCTCGTCGCGGGAAACAGCGTCGCCTTCCTTCTTGTGCCAGCTGACCAGCGTGGCTTCGGAGACGGACTCGGACAGTTGCGGCACTTTGACTTCGATCAGCATGTTTTCTCCCTTGTGTTCAGTTCGGCGTGAATGGCATCAGGACTTGATTTCGCCGAAAGCATTTTCGATGACAGCCTTTTGTTGCGCGTTGTGCTTGGCGTAGTAGCCGACAGCCGGCGAAGCCGCCGCGGGACGGGCCACAAGCAGGAACTTGTGGTCTTCACCGAGGTTGCTGTCCAGATGGTGGCGCGAGGCCAGCCAGTACCAGACACCCTGGTTGCGCGGCTCTTCCTGCACCCACACCACTTCCTTGGCGTTCGGGTACTTGTTAACCTCGGCCGCGAAGGCCTCGGCCGGGAACGGATAGAGCTGTTCCATGCGCACGATGGCGATGTCGTCAATGCCCTGGGCACGGCGATGAGCCAGCAGTTCGTAGTAGATCTTGCCGGAGCACAGCAGGACACGCTTGACCTTCTTGGCGTCGAGATCGTCGACTTCGCCGATGACGGTCTGGAAAGTGCCCTTGGAGAGCTCCTCCAGCGAAGAGATCGCATCCTTGTGGCGCAGCAGCGACTTGGGCGTGATGATCACCAGCGGCTTGCGCAGCTTGCGCAGCGCCTGGCGACGCAGCAGGTGGAAGATCTGCGACGGACCGGACGGGATGCACACTTCCATGTTCATCTCGGCACACAGCTGCATGTAGCGCTCGATACGGGCGGAAGAGTGCTCGGGGCCCTGGCCTTCGTAGCCGTGCGGCAGCATCATCACGAGACCACACTGACGGCCCCACTTGGCTTCACCGGAGCTGATGAACTGGTCCATCACCACCTGGGCGCCGTTGGCGAAGTCACCGAACTGGGCTTCCCAGATCACGAGCTGGTTCGGCTCGGCAGACGCGTAGCCGTATTCAAAGGCCAGCACGGCCTCTTCGGACAGCACGGAGTCGTAGCAGTAGAACGGGGCCTGACCGTCGCGAATGTTCTGCAGCGGGTAGAAGGTGCCATCGTGCCACTGGTCACGGTTCTGATCGTGCAGCGCAGCATGGCGGTGGAAGAAGGTGCCACGGCCGACGTCTTCGCCCGAGATGCGGATGCCGAAGCCCTGGACCACCAGGCTGGCGTAGGCGAGGTTTTCGCCCATGCCCCAGTCGAGGGCCAGCTTGCCTTCGCCCATCGCCTTGCGATCGTCGATGATCTTCTGGACACGGGGGTGCAGCACGAAGCCTTCTGGGGTGGTCGTCAGGGCCTTGGAGAGGCGCTTGAGTTCCGCCATCGGCACCTTGGTGTCGCACTTGTCGGTGTACTTCTTGTTGGCGTACGGGCCCCAGTCCTGGGAGAACTGGCGCTTGAAGTCGGACAGCACCGGATTGGCCAGCAGCTCGCCCTTGTCGAGGGCTGCGCGGTAATCCTTGATGAACTGTTCCGGCTCGTCGGCCTGGCAGACGCCCTGGGCAACCAGCCTTTCCGCATACAGCTTGCGGGTGCCGGGGTGCTTGGCGATCTTCTTGTACATCAGCGGCTGGGTCACCATCGGCTCGTCGGCTTCGTTGTGACCGAGCTTGCGATAGCAGACGATGTCGACAACCACGTCCTTCTTGAATTCCTGCCGGTATTCGACAGCCAGACCCATGACAAACGCGACCGCCTCCGGATCGTCCCCATTGACGTGGAAGATCGGCGCTTCGGACATCTTGAAGATGTCCGTGCAGTACAGGGAAGAACGGTAGTCGCGCGGATCCGAGGTAGTGAAACCGATCTGGTTATTCACCACGATGTGGATCGTACCGCCTGTACCGTAACCGCGGGTCTGCGCGAAATTGAGCATTTCCTGGTTGACGCCCTGGCCGGCGACAGCCGCATCACCATGGATGATCACGGGAACGACTTCGGACTTGCCGTTCTCGCCGCGACGGGTCTGACGGGCATACACCGAGCCTTCGACCACCGGATTGACGATTTCCAGGTGGGAGGGGTTGAACGCCAGTGTGAGATGCACCGGGCCACCGGCGGTCATCACGTCGCTCGAGAAGCCCATGTGGTACTTCACGTCACCAGCGGAAAGATCGGAGGCAGCCTTGCCTTCAAACTCGGAGAACAGCATGCTCGGCGACTTGCCGAGGGTGTTCACCAGCACGTTGAGGCGCCCACGGTGGGCCATGCCGATCACGATTTCCTGGACGCCCTTGCTACCCGCGACACGAATCAGTTCGTCCATCGCGACGATGGTGCTCTCACCACCTTCCAGCGAGAAACGCTTCTGACCGACGTACTTGGTGTGCAGGTAACGCTCCATGGTCTCGGCGGCGGTCAGGCGCTCGAGGATGCGACGCTGCTTCTGATTGTCGAAGGTCGGACGGCCGCGGGTCGGCTCGAGACGCGCCTGGATCCAGCGCTTCTCACCGATGTCGGTCATGTACATGTACTCGGCGCCGATGGAGCCGCAGTAGGTCTGACGCACGGCATCGAGGATCTCGCGCAGGGTCGCGCGGTCGCCAGGAAGGCCATGGAAAGAGCCGGTATTGAAAGTCTCGTTGAGATCCGCCTCGGTGAAGCCATAGTGCGACAGCTCGAGTTCGTGGATCTCGGGACGCTCGGTGCGCTTGAGCGGATCGAGTTGCGCCCAGCGGGTGCCGAGGAAACGGTGGGCGTTGATCAGCTGCAGTACGCTGACCTGCTTCTGGTCGGCACCGCTGGCCACCACGGTGCGCACCGGGCCGCGCTTCGCCATGTCGGCGAAGGCGTTGATGATCGGGTAATGGGCTACATCACGGCCGTTGCCCGGCGTGTTCTGCAGCGCGTCGAAGTAGCTCCGCCATTCATCGGAGACGGAATCCGGATTGTCGAGATAGTTCTCGTAAAGTTCCTCGATGAACGGCGCGTTGCTGCCGAACAGTTGGGAGCTCTGAAAAAGCTGTTTCATCATGGGCGACCACCAGGCTTGTGTCTTGTCTTCTGAGTGTTTATGCGGTGGGGAGAAATCCCTGATTCTGTGTTCTTATGGACAAACGAAGCGGGATGGTCCAATGATCGACCATCCCGCGTTCGTTTCCCCTGTTTCCCCCTCCCCCTCCGTATTGCTTAGCCGCGTTGAGCCAGCGGAACGACGTCGCGACGAGCGGCGCCGATGTACAGCTGACGCGGACGACCGATCTTGTATTCCGGATCGGTGATCATTTCTTCCCACTGGGTCATCCAGCCGACGGTGCGGGCCAGGGCGAAGATGCAGGTGAACATGTCGGTCGGGATGCCGAGCGCCTTCTGGACGATGCCGGAGTAGAAGTCCACGTTCGGGTAGAGCTTCTTCTCGACGAAGTACTGATCTTCCAAAGCGATCTTTTCGAGTTCCATCGCCAGCTTGAACAGGCGATCGTTCTCGAGACCCAGTTCGCCCAGCACTTCATGGCAGACCTTACGCATGAGCTTGGCACGCGGGTCGAAGTTCTTGTAGACACGGTGACCAAAGCCCATCAGCTTGAAGCTGTCGTTCTTGTCCTTGGCGCGGGCAATGTACTCGCCGACACGGGACACGTCGCCGATCTGTTCCAGCATGTTCAGACAGGCTTCGTTCGCACCGCCGTGAGCCGGGCCCCAAAGGCAGGCGATACCGGCAGCGATACAGGCGAACGGGTTGGCACCCGAGGAACCCGCCAGACGGACCGTCGAGGTGGAAGCGTTCTGCTCGTGATCGGCGTGCAGCGTGAAGATCACGTCCAGGGCGCGGACGAGCACCGGGTTCGGCACGTACTTTTCGCAGGGGTTGCCGAACATCATGCGCATGAAGTTCGCGGTGTAATCCAGCTCGTTGTCCGGATACATGAACGGCATGCCGGTGTTGTACTTGTAGGCCATCGCAACGATGGTCGGCATCTTGGCCACGAGGCGGTTGAAGCTGACGTTGCGGTGCTCGGCGTCAGCGAAATCCATGGCATCGTGGTAGAAGGCCGACAGCGCACCGACGACGCCGGTCATGACGGCCATCGGGTGGGCGTCACGGCGGAAGCCGGAGTAGAACTTGGACAGCTGCTCGTGAACCATCGTGTGCTTCTTGATGGTGCTCTCGAAGTCGGACTTTTGAGCGGCATTGGGCAGCTCGCCGTTCTTCAACAGGTAGGTGACTTCGAGGAAATTGCAGTTGTCGGCCAGTTGCTCGATCGGGTAGCCGCGGTACAGCAGTTCGCCCTTGTCACCGTCGATGTAGGTGACCTTGGACTGGCAGCTGGCCGTGGACAGGAAACCGGAGTCGTACGTGAAGTACCCGGTCTTTCCGCCGAGGGTGCGGATATCGATCACATCATTGCCATGCGTCCCCGACATGATCGGAAACTCTACGGCCTTGCCATCTACGGTCAGTGTAGCAGTACGTTGCGTGGTCATATTTTGGTCCCTTTTCCCTGTTGAAACTCGACAACTCCCTAGCGATGTCCTGCCCCGTCAGCCGGCCCGGAGCAGATCCATCATTTCCTTCCAGCGGTCGTTTGTGATCGGCTTGCTGCCGTTGACCATGGCCCACAGGTCATGGTCTTCGACGAGCAGAAGATCATCAAGATCCGCCAGCTGATCGTCGGTCAGACGATCAAAGTGCCTTTCAAGGAAGCGCGTGAACACCAGATCAAGCTCAAGAAGAGCCCGACGGCACTGCCAGCGCACGCGCCCCCGATTGAGCGTCATACCGCGCGACGGACCATCATATCTTTGATCTTGCCGATGGCCTTCGTCGGGTTGAGACCCTTCGGACAGACATCGACGCAGTTCATGATGGAGTGACACCGGAAGAGACGGTAAGGATCTTCCAGATTGTCGAGGCGCTCACTGGTTGCCTGGTCGCGGGTGTCGGCGAGGAAGCGATAAGCCGCCAGCAGGCCGGCCGGACCAACGAACTTGTCCGGGTTCCACCAGAACGAGGGGCAGCTCGTGGAGCAGCACGCGCAGAGGATGCACTCGTAGAGACCATTGAGCTCTTCCCGATCTTCCGGGGTCTGGAGGCGTTCACGCTCCGGAGCCGGCTCGTTGTTGATCAGGTAGGGCTTGATCGAGTGATATTGCTTGAAGAACTGGGTCATATCGACGATCACGTCACGGATGACCGGCAGGCCGGGCAGCGGACGGATGGTGATCGGCTGGGCCAGTTCGTCAATGCTGGTCAGGCAGGCCAGACCATTCTTGCCATTGATGTTCATGGCGTCAGAACCACACACACCTTCGCGGCAGGAGCGGCGGAACGACAGGGTGTCATCCTTGGCCTTCAGGCGAACCAGCGCGTCGAGGAGCTTCTTGTCGGACTCTTCGAGTTCGACAGAAATGTCCTGCATGTACGGCTTGTCGTCCTTGTCCGGATTGTAGCGGTAGATCTTGAACTGTACGGTTCTCTTGCTGCTCATCTTCTATTCTCCGGAACGCTCAGTAGGTACGCTTGGCCAGCGCGATCGGCTCGACGTCGGCAGACATCGGCTGAAGGTTGACCGGCTTGTAGTCGAGGCGGTTGCCCTCGCTATACCACAGCGTGTGCTTGAGCCAGTTCTTGTCGTCACGGCCGTTGGGGGTCTCGGCGCAATCGATCGCATCGTCACGCACATGGGCGCCACGGGACTCCTTGCGGGCCTCGGCAGAGATCATGGTCGCCTTGGCGACTTCGATCAGGTTGTCGAGTTCAAGGGCCTCGGTGCGGGCGGTGTTCCAGACCTTGGACTTGTCCTTGATCTGGGTGTGCTTGGCGCGCTCGGACACTTCGAGGATCTTGGTTACGCCTTCCTTGAGCATGTCGGCAAAGCGGAACACGCCGGCGTGCTTCTGCATCGTGCGCTGCATGTCCAGACGCACGTCATTCACTTCAACGCCGTTGGTCTGGGTTTCGAGGCGGGCGATACGGGCCAGGGAAACGTCCGCGGCGTCGTCAGGCAGCGGCTTGAGCGTGAGCTGGCCAGACTTGAAGTCGGAGACGACGGTTTCACCTGCCGACTTGCCGAACACCAGCAGGTCAAGCAGCGAGTTGGTGCCGAGGCGGTTGGCACCGTGCACCGACGCACAGGCGCATTCGCCGGCGGCGTAAAAACCGGAAACCGGGACGTTCGGGTTGCCGTCCTTCGGCACGATGACCTGACCCTTGTAGTTGGTCGGAATACCGCCCATCTGATAGTGACAGGTCGGCACGACCGGGATCGGCGCCTTGATCGGATCGACACCGGCAAACTGGATCGAGATTTCACGAATGCCGGGCAGGCGCTTCAGGATGGTCTCGGGAGACAGGTGGGTGATGTCGAGCAGCACGTGATCCTTTTCGGAACCACAGCCGCGACCTTCATTGATCTCGGTGACCATCGAACGCGACACCACGTCACGCGACGCGAGATCCTTCAGGTTCGGAGCATAACGCTCCATGAAACGCTCGCCGGAGGCGTTACGCAGGATACCGCCTTCACCGCGCACACCTTCGGTGATCAGCACGCCCGCGCCAGCCACACCGGTGGGGTGGAATTGCCAGAACTCCATGTCTTCAAGCGGAATGCCTGCACGTGCAGCCATGCCGACACCGTCGCCGGTGTTGATGAAGGCGTTGGTGGAGCTGTAATAGATGCGGCCCGCGCCGCCGGTGGCGAAGATGGTCGCCTTGGCGTGGAAGATCGAAACCTCACCGGTTTCCATTTCCATGGCGGTCACACCCAGCACATCGCCGTCCGCATTGCGGATCAGGTCCATCGCCATCCATTCGACGAAGAACTGAGTGTTGGCGCGCACGTTGCGTTGGTAGAGGGCGTGCAGCATCGCGTGACCGGTGCGGTCAGCCGCTGCACAGGAACGGGACACTGGGGTCTGGCCGTAATTCTGCGAGTGACCGCCAAACGGGCGCTGGTAGATCTTGCCGTTATCGGTACGGTCGAAGGGCATGCCGTAGTGCTCGAGCTCGACAACGACTTCGTTGGCCTTCTTGACCATGAACTCGATCGCATCCTGATCGCCCAGCCAGTCGGACCCCTTGACGGTGTCGTACATGTGCCAGTGCCAGTTGTCTTCGGTCGAGTTACCCAGGGAGGCGGCAACGCCGCCCTGCGCCGCAACGGTGTGCGAACGGGTCGGGAAAACCTTGGTCAGGACGGCCGTCTTCATGCCGGCCTCGGAGAGCTGCAGCGCCGCCCGCAGGCCGGCGCCACCGGCACCGACGATAACCGCGTCAAAAGTATGCTTAGCGACTTTCACTTACAGCCTCCAGAGAATCTGAGCAGCCCAGCCGGCGTAGCCGATGAGCGCGAGGGCAACGATCGAATGCAGAACCAGACGAACACCAGTCGGCTTGATGTAATCCATGAAGATGTCACGCACGCCGATCCAGGCGTGGAAGAACAGCGACATGAAGAACAGGAAAGTCGCGAACTTCATGAAGCCGCCACTAAAGACGCCGCGCCAGCTCTCGTAAGAGGCATCAGGCATGGTCAGAACGCAGAAGGCGAAAACGAGGGTATAGAGTGCCATCACAACAGCCGTGACTCGCTGGGCGAGCCAGTCGCGGAAACCGTAGTGAGCACCAACGATGACGGGCTTTACCATAGTTTGGCCACCAGAAGAGCAGTGAGAACGAGACTGACGATCAGCACCATGCGGGCGCTCTTGACCGAGGATTCCTTATCGACGCCGACATGCACATCAAGCAGAAGAAAACGAATACCCGCACAAAAGTGGTGCAGGTACGCCCACACCAGGCCACTCAGAATCAGCTTGACAAAAGGATTGCCAACAATCTTGGCGAAGTCAGCATAGGATTCGGGAGAACCTACACTGGCGCCGAACAGCGCGAGCAGCACCGGCAGCATGAGGAACAGACCAGCGCCGCTCACCCGATGCAGAATCGAGACCTTCCCAGCAAGCGGGAGCCTGATCTCGTTCAGCGCCAGATGCTTCGGGCGCTGTTTCTTCAAAATCACCTCTGTCATAAGATTTCCCTCTAACAATAGCAACTCGCAGGTCGCTCATTTCCCACACAAACAAAATTATAAGTATATACCCTTACCATCAACTGACAGGCCGGGCGATCCCGTCAATTCAAAACAGTCAATTCAACTCGTTAAGATAATAATGATCCGCCGTCAGATAAAGCCCCCGACGCCATTCAACGGGTCGATCGCCGTAAGTGTAAGTCACCCGCTCCACCGACAGCAGCGGCATCCCCTCAGCGACATTCAGCGTCTCACTGGTCATCCGGTCAGCCGCAACTGCGCGAATGCGCTCTTCGGCGCGAATCATCCGCACACCAAACCGGTTTTCAAAAAGACTGTAGAGCGAGCCGTGCGCACCCTGCAGAACTTCCATTGTCAAACCCTGAAAGATCTCGCCGGGAAGATAGATCTCATCCACTACCACGGGCTTGCCGGCAAAGCGGAGAAGGCGGCGCAGAATGGTGACTGGCGCACCGAGTTCGATTCCGAGCATCCGCGCCGCTTCGTTGCCGGCCTTGGCCTTCCAGCAATCAAGGGGTACGCTTTGCGGATGCGAGAGATCGCCATCCATCGGCACAAGCCGAAGAAAGCGGAACAGCGCACGTGGATCATTATGGGAAGCGACGTAGGTACCCTTGCCCTGCTTGCGGATCAACAGGTTTTCGGCCGCCATTTCATCGATGGCTTTGCGCACCGTCCCCTGACTGACGCTAAAGCGGCTGGCGAGCTCCTGCTCGCTGGGGATCGCCTGCCCCGGGCGCCATTCGCCGGACTCCAAAGCGTTAAGCATCAGATTTTTAATCTGACGATACAGAGGGCTAAAGGTGGGCGAGTCGTGTCGCATGCGTGTATTTGAACACACTTTCGAAAGACAGTCTATAATGAGTCTTATATCTTATATAAGACATAAGACAAGGAAATTGACAGCCTTTCCAAATGATCCTACGATTCGAACGTTGACCGGCCGCGCGCCCGCGCCAACCCAAGATCAGCATCGCGGCGACTCGCTGGCGGCGCGAATCAGCAGTGAATCAGTTTCGACAACACTTTCTATGTAGAGGGAGTTTCAATAATGGCAAAAGCCCCCGTTCGTGTCGCAGTCACCGGCGCCGCCGGCCAGATCGGTTACAGCCTCCTGTTCCGCATCGCCAGTGGCGAAATGCTGGGCAAGGATCAGCCCGTCATCCTCCAGCTGCTCGACCTCCCGCAAGCCCAGAAGGCTGTCAAGGGCGTCATGATGGAACTGGAGGACTGCGCGTTCCCGCTGCTGGCCGGCATGATTGCCACCGACGACCCCAATGTCGCCTTCAAGGACGCCCAAGTCTGCCTGCTGGTCGGTGCCCGTCCGCGCGGCCCCGGCATGGAACGCAAGGATCTGCTGACCGAAAACGCCAAGATCTTCACCGTTCAAGGCGCCGCCATTGGCCAGTTCGCCGATCCGAACGTCAAGGTGCTGGTTGTCGGCAACCCCTGCAACACCAACGCCTACATCGCCAAGGAAATCGCTGTCAAGTACGGCCGCGTCAATGCCAAGAACTTCACCGGCATGCTGCGTCTGGACCACAACCGCGCCCTGTCCCAGCTGGCCACCAAGTCTGGCCGTGACGTTTCCAGCCTGAAAAAGCTGGTCGTCTGGGGCAACCACTCCCCCACGATGTACGCCGACTACCGCGCCGTCACCTCCAACGGCGACAGCGTCAAGGGTCTGATCAACGACGACGCCTGGAACCGCGACGTGTTCCTGCCGACCGTTGGCAAGCGTGGCGCAGCGATCATCGAAGCCCGCGGCCTTTCTTCCGCTGCCTCTGCCGCCAACGCCGCCATCGACCACATCCGTGACTGGGTGCTTGGCTCCAACGGCGAATGGGTCACCATGGGCATCCCGTCCGATGGCTCCTACGGCATCCCCGAAGGCATCATCTACGGTTTCCCCGTCACCACCGAAAACGGCGAGTACAAGATCGTCCAGGGCCTGGAAATCGACGAGTTCTCCCGCGAGCGCATGACCCACACCCTCAACGAGCTGCTCGAAGAGCGTGACGGCGTGAAGGATCTGCTGGCCTGATCGCCGCAGTTCTCAGCCGGTCATAACGCGGGGGCAGAAATGCTCCCGCGTTTTTCGTTCACGCCGTTTTTTGCTACCCTCCTCCGCCTGCCCGATCACTCCGAGTATCCGCCATGTCCGCCTTGCCGCATCCCGACCACGTGCTCTTCCAGGGTGAAAAGCCCTTCCCCATCCTCCCAGCCGTCGACCACTACGCTGGCAGCGAGAAGCTGATGCGCAAGGCCCTGGGCCTGCAGCACGAGCTCGGGCCGGTGTTCGACATTACCTGCGACTGCGAGGATGGCGCCCACGCCGGCGCTGAAGCAGCGCACGCAACAATGGCAGCGGAAATCGTCATGTCTGGCGACAACCGTTTCGGTCGCGTTGGCGCCCGCATCCACGACATCACCCACGCCCATTGGGAGCAGGATGTGGACATCCTGGTCGGCCAGGCCGGCGAGCGCCTCGCCTTCCTGACCATCCCGAAGCCCCGCAGCGTCGCCGATGCCACCCGCCAGATCGAGGCGATCCGCAACGCCGAAGAGCGCCACGGCATCAAGCGGGAGATTCCGGTTCATGTGCTCATCGAAACCCATGGTGCGCTTCGTGACGCATGGGAAATCGCCGCCCTCGACCGGGTGGAATCCCTCGATTTCGGCCTGATGGATTTCGTCAGTGGTCACCACGGCGCGATCCCAGGCGCCGCAATGCGCAGTCCGGGCCAATTCGAACATCCCTTGGTCACCCGCGCCAAATGCGACATCGCCGCCGCCGCGCTGGCCAATGGCGTCGTGCCATCCCACAACGTGACAACCGAACTCAAGGATCTCGCCTACATACGCCGCGACGCCGAACGCGCCCGCAAGGAATTTGGCTATCTGCGCATGTGGAGCATCCACCCGAACCAGATCGTCCCGATCATCGAAGCCATGCGCCCCGATTTCACCGAGGTCGAAGAGGCCGCTAGCATCCTGATCGCAGCTCAGGACAAGAGTTGGGGGCCAATCCAGCACGCCGGCAAACTGCACGATCGCGCGTCCTACCGGTATTACTGGGAACTGCTCAAACGCGCTCGCAGCACCGGAATGGAGATTCCAGCAGAGGCCTCGACACGTTTCTTCTGACAATAAAAAACCCGGCCGACCGCCGGGTTTTTTATTGATCGCTCATCCGATCAATCAGGAAGCGCAATCTTGTTGTCGGTGCTGAGCAGATAGTCGTTGAAAACGTGCTCCGCAGTCAGGATCTTGTAGCTGCCATCGTCAGCCTTGCGGGTAGTATCCTTCAGGCGATAGGTGTAATGCCCGCAGGTCCAGCAATCGAAGTTGCGCATGTGGGTGCAGAGACAGGTCTTGTCCATCACCGAAACCCGCTTGGCGCCCGGATGCGCGGCCACCTCCCGGTTGTAGGCCTGGATGTAGGCGCAGCTGCCATTGGCGTCCAGCAGATAGCCGTAAGCTTCGCAATTCGGGCGGATGCCGGAACCAATGGCCGGGCTATTGGTGAGCATTCGCATCGGATAGCCCGTCGGCGACACCTGATTCACTACGATGTTCTCTTCGCTGGCGCGGAAGTATTCCTGCTGTACCTTCTCCGGCAAACCGCACTCCGAGGTCACCGTAAAGCGTGTCGCCACCTGAACGGCGGCTGCCCCGTTTTCAAGGAAGGAGACAGCATCGCTGCCTGTGAAGATGCCGCCCGCCGGAATCAGCGGAATGTCGAGCTTCTCGGCCACCAGCCAGGCGTGAATCTCGGCGACGATGGTCGCCAGGTCGTACTGCGCCCAATCCATACCAAAGCCCAGGTGGCCTCCGGCAAGCGGGCCTTCGACCACCACATAGTCGGGCAGACGATTGGTGCGCGCACTCTTGCGCAGAAAGAGCTGCAGCGCCCGCAGGGACGACACGATGATGCCGAGCTTGGCGTCACGGAAGCGCGGATGATCCTCGATCAACGCGAACGAGCCCAGATGCAGGCCGGCAGCCAGCGTGATGCCATCGACACCGGCATCCAGCGCAGTGGCGAGACGCACCCGGAGGGTTTCCTTCGGGGCGTTCATCGTGAGCTTTTCCATGCAGTTCACGAAGATCATGCCCGGGCCGCGCTTGGCCTCCATGGTCTTGCCCACGTGCAGGCGGGTCGCCTCGGCAAGCTGGCCAAGATCGAACTGGACGACCGACTTGTCAGGGTTCTCGACGTTGTACTTGTAGAGCTTGAGTTTTTCCTTGACGTACTTTGTATTGAAGCGGCGATCAGTGACCGTCTTGACCATCGCATCCGAGATGTGACCTATTCCGCCCAGCCGCGCCACTTCCAGCGCCAGGTCGGCCGTGGAGATATCCACCCCCATCCCACCAACCACGATGGGCACCAGCTCCTGTTTGCCAAAGCGCAGACGGAAATCATCAACTCGTTTCATGAAACTCCTTCCAGACAGGCTCGACGCATCAAGGACGATCGCCAAGCGAAAATGTAGCCTAATGCGCCATTATCCCACCTCGCAGCCCCCCTTGAGGCCGTTTAGATCAAGGAAAATTCAATCTAACCCTCGAAACCGACTGCCGCCCGCTCCAGACCGACAGGCGGCGCGACAGATGGAAGCAAAATTTGTTACCTTCGGGTGTGCGGAAAAAGTCACGTAGTCCGCTAAAATCACGGCTCGCTGGCCAACCACTATCAGATGTCGGATTCTTCTCACCCCGCTAAGGAATGCGCTGTCCTGTTTGCCGATCTTGTGGGCAGCACGCAGCTATATCAGCGCGTGGGTGACACTTCGGCGTTCGAGGTTGTCGACCGCAGCATTCGGGCGATGCGTATCGCCGTCGAAACCAAGCGTGGTCGGGTCGTGAAACATACTGGCGACGGCCTGATGGCTGTCTTCAGCGACGCGGACAGTGCCGCAGACGCGACCCTGGCGATCCATCAAACCCTCAAGGAGCTGCCCAGCACTGCCGAACAGCAGCGCCTTGCCGTGCGTATCGGATTCCATTTCGGAGCGGTTGTCGCCAGTGGAACAGACGTGTTTGGCGACACCGTGAATTTCGCGGCCCGCCTGGCCGAACTGGCGTCACCCGGCAAGGCGATTACCTCAAGCGAAACAGCCCGACGCCTTGGACCGGAATGGCGTTCGGTGCTGCACCCCTTGCCTCCCCGGGTGATTCGCGGCGTAACCCGCCCGGTCGAACTATGCGAACTGATGTGTGAGGCGGTGGGTGAGCTCACCATTGTCCAGAGCGATCACTTCCTGCTCGATACCGAACCCGAACTGCGTCTTTACCTCGACGCGTCCTCGCTGGTGCTCAACTCGACCCGGCCCAGTGTTCGCATCGGGCGAGATCCGGCTGCCGATCTGGTGGTGGGAGACACACAGTCTTCGCGTCGCCACGCCGAGATCGAGTTGCGCGGAGACAAGTTCGTGCTCATCGACCGCAGCAGCAATGGCACCTTCGTGCAGATCGAAGGCGAGCGGGAATTCCTGCTGTCCCGCGAGGAAGTCGTGCTGCGGGGACGCGGCCAGTTTGCCCTTGGTCGCAGCTGCTCCAGCAGCCCTCACGTGGTCAGTTTTGTCTGCATCTAGCCTGGATCAGGCCACGCACCCGGCCGAGCTTAGAGCATCAACCCTGCAGTGCCGCCTTTAGCGCATCCCCTGCGCGCTCCACAGCCTTCACCGCCTGCGGAAAGTATTTTCCTAGCGAGAAGAAGCCATGGACCATCCCTTCAAATTCGTGAACCGTCACCGGCACGCCAGCCTCGCCCAGCAGTGCGGCGTAGGCTTTGCCATCGTCGGTGAGCGGATCGCACTCGGCGAGGATAAAGGTCGCTGGTGGCAGACCATCAAAACGGCCGGCCATGATCGGCGACGCGCGCCAATCCCTCCAGTCGTCCTGGTTCGGCAAGTAGCGCTCAAAGAACCAGGCCAAGCTCTCGGTATCCAGAAAATAGCCACTGGCAAACTCGCGCCGGGACGGACGCTGGCTGAGGATGTCGGTGCACGGGTAGATCAGCAGCTGCAGCGCTGCCTGCGGGCCGTTGGCGTTACGCAACTGAAGGGCCGTCACGGCGCTCAGCGTGCCGCCGGCACTATCGCCCGCCAGCGCAAAGCGGCTCGGATCGATCCCTAGCAGCGCCGCATTGGTGAGACCCCATGTCACAGCGCGCAGCGCGTCTTCAACGGCTGTCGGGAAAGGGTGCTCGGGCGCGAGCCGGTAATCCACCGACAGCACGGCCACGCCGCTGATATGAGCCAATTCGCGACACAGGCCGTCGTAGCTGGCCACGTCACCGATACACCAACCACCTCCGTGAAAATAGAAGGTCACCGGAAGTATCTCGTCCGGACCAGCCGATAGTGGCCGGTAAAGCCGCGCCATGATCACGCCATCCTTTGCGTGAGTCGCCGGAATCGGCACCTCGGTCACTGACGACACCGCCTGAGCATCGGGCCCGAAGGTGCCCTGGAGCTTCTCGAAGGAGCGTCGAGCCTGATGCGTGTCAAGTTCATGGAACCGCGGAGCACCGACGCGGTAAATCATGGCAAGCAGGGCCTGGGCTTGGGGGTCGAGGGCCATGGCGGTTAATCCGGGAGCGACAAAAGGGAAAACCAGAACATACAGAAACCAATCGGGCCAAATTTGCACCAAAAACGGAAAATCAACCCGTTTTTTGCTACAATTTGCTAACCCATTGATTTTATTGGTGCCGAGAGTGGGACTCGAACCCACACACCTTGCGGCGGCGGATTTTGAATCCGCTGCGTCTACCGATTCCGCCATCCCGGCATGGGAAGCCGTGCATTATCTACGAATCTGCTTATTGCATCAACTCGCCTCTTGACTCATGGCCTGGACCCTAGACGATTTCGATTACCCGCTCCCTCAGGAACTGATTGCCCAGGCACCCCTCGATCGCCGCACTGACAGCCGCCTGCTTCAGGTCGCACCCCAGCTGGCCGACCTCCACTTCGCCGATCTGCCCTCCCTGCTCGCCTCCGGCGACCTGCTCGTCTTCAACGACACCCGGGTGATCCACGCCCGCCTGTTCGGCACCAAGGACACTGGCGGCCAGGTTGAAGTAATGATCGAGCGTCCGCTGGGCACCCACGAAGCCCTTGCCCAGGTGCGCGCCAGCAAATCGCCCAAGCCGGGAAGCCGGTTGATGCTCGAAGGCGCACTCGAGGTGGACGTGCTCGGCCGCGCCGGTGAGTTCTTCCACCTGCGTTTTCCAGCCGACGAGGATCTGGTGGTGCTGCTTGAACGGCACGGCCGCCTGCCGCTGCCGCCCTATATCGAGCGCGCTGCCGGCACTGCTGACGAATCCCGTTACCAGACGGTCTTTGCGAAGAACCCGGGCTCCGTGGCCGCGCCCACGGCCGGGCTGCATTTCGACGAGTTGCTCCTCGCCCGCCTTGCGCAGATGGGTGTGAATAGCGCCTTTGTGACGCTCAACGTGGGGGCCGGCACTTTCCAGCCGGTGCGCGTCCATGATCTGTCCGAGCACAAGATGCACACCGAGGCCTACTTCGTCCCCCAGGCCACGGTGGATGCCATCGCAACGACCAAGGCAGCTGGCAAGCGCGTGATATGTGTCGGCACCACCAGCATGCGTGCGCTGGAATCCTGCGCCAAGGGCGGCCGGGCTGTCGCCGGAAAGGCGGAGAGCGACCTGTTCATCCTGCCGGGCTACCACTTCAATGTGGCCGATGCGCTCATCACCAACTTCCACCTGCCGAAATCCACGCTGCTGATGCTGGTCTCCGCCTTTGCCGGCATGGACACCATCCGCAACGCCTACGCCCACGCCATCGCCGAGCGCTACCGTTTCTTCAGCTACGGCGATGCCATGTTCCTGACCCGGTCTTCCGAATGAAATACGAACTCCTCGCCACCGACGGCGCCGCCCGCCGTGGCCGCCTCACTCTCAACCACGGCAGCGTCGATACCCCCGCTTTCATGCCGGTGGGCACCTACGGCTCGGTAAAGGGCATCTCGCCGCAGGATCTGCGCGACATCGGCGCCCAGATCTGCCTCGGCAACACCTTCCACCTGTGGCTTCGGCCTGGCCTCGAGGTAATGGAAGCCTTTGGCGGCCTGCACCAGTTCATGGCCTGGGACGGCCCGATCCTCACCGACTCGGGTGGCTTTCAGGTCTTCTCGCTGGGCGCCCTGCGCAAGATCACCGAGGAAGGCGTGCGCTTCAGCTCGCCGATCAATGGCGACAAGCTCTTCCTCACTCCCGAGGAATCCATGCGCATCCAGAAAGTGCTCAACTCCGACGTGGTGATGATCTTCGACGAGTGCACGCCCTACCCCGCCACCGTCACCGAAGCGGCCGATTCCATGCGTCTGTCGCAGCGCTGGGCGCGTCGTTCGCGCGACGAGTTCGATCGTCTCGAGAACAACAACGCCCTTTTCGGCATCGTCCAGGGCGGCATGTACGAAAACCTGCGCGACGAATCCCTCGCCGGGCTCGAGGAGATCGGTTTCCATGGCTACGCCATCGGCGGCCTGTCGGTGGGCGAGCCCAAGGACGACATGCAGCGCATCCTCCATCACACCGCGCCGCGCCTGCCCAAGGACAAGCCGCGCTACCTGATGGGCGTCGGCACGCCAGAAGACATCGTCTTCGCGGTGCAGGCCGGCATCGACATGTTCGACTGCGTGATGCCCACACGCAACGCCCGCAATGGCTGGCTGTTCACCCGCCACGGCGACGTGAAGATCCGCAACGCGCGCCACAAGTCCGACACTCGCCCACTCGACGAGACCTGCGACTGCTACACCTGCCGCAACTTCTCACGGGGCTATCTGCACCACCTCAACCGCCTCAACGAGATCCTCGGTGCACGGCTGGCCACCATCCACAACCTGCATTACTACCAGCAGCTGATGCGCGACCTGCGCGACGCCATCGCCAGTGGCACCCTCACCGACTACGTCGCCCGCTTTCACCGCGAGCGTGCCGGCGACGGCACCTGAGGCCCCTGCAGGGCGCCGGCTTCGCCGGGCGGCGCCTTGCCGTTATAATCGCCCCTTTGCCCGCAATCCGCCCATGCAGGTCTTCCGTGGAATCCCCCAGCGAGCCGACCATGGCTGCGTGCTGACCATCGGCAATTTCGATGGCGTGCACCGCGGTCATCAGGCCCTGCTGGCCAAGCTCTCCGCCAAGGCCCTGGCCACCAGCCTGCCCGCCGCGGTCCTGACCTTCGAGCCGCACCCGCGGGAATACTTCACCCACGAGAATCGCCCCAGGCGCCTCACCTCCCTGCGCGAGAAGATCCAGCTACTCGAAGCCAGAGGTGTCGACCGCCTCTACATCGCCCGCTTCAACAAGCGCTTTGCCGGCCTCACCGCCGAAGCCTTCATCGAAGACGTGTTGATCCAGGGCCTTGGCGTGCGCCACCTGCTGATCGGCGACGACTTCCGCTTCGGCAAGGGCCGCACCGGCAATTTCGAGATGCTCCGCGCGGTCGGCGAAACCGTCGGCTTCACCGTTGAAGCCATGCACACGCTCGATCACGAAGGCGAACGCGTATCCAGCTCCGCAGTGCGCGCCGCGCTGGCCGAGGGCGACATGCCCCACGCAGCGCGCCTCCTCGGCCGGCCTTACAGCATCAGCGGGCGCGTCCTGCACGGCGACAAGATCGGCCGCACCATCGGCTTTCCCACCGCCAACATCCAGCTCAAGCACCGCAGCCCGCCGCTGATGGGCATCTACACCGTCAGCGTCGACGGCCTCGCCGACAAGCCCTGGCCGGGCGTCGCCAGCGTTGGCGTGCGCCCCACCATCAACGACGCCGGCCGACCCAGCCTCGAAGTGCATCTCTTCGACTGGAACACCGAATGCTACGACGCCCACCTGCGCGTCAATTTCCTACGCAAGCAGCGTGATGAGGCGCGCTACGACAGCCTCGACGCCCTCACTGCCCAGATCGCCCGCGACTCCGACGAGGCCCGCGCTTATTTCGCCCAGAATCCTCTCTGAATTCCACAGGCCGCAACGAACCATGTCCCAGAAGCGCAACGACCTCAACCTGCCCGACACTCCCTTCCCCATGCGGGGCGACCTCGCCAAGCGCGAGCCGGGCTGGATCGCCGACTGGCAGCAACGCAAGCTCTACCAGAAGATCCGCAAGGCGTCGGCCGGCCGGCCCAAGTTCGTCCTGCATGACGGCCCGCCGTACGCCAACGGCAACCTGCACCTGGGCCATGCCCTCAACAAGATCCTCAAGGACATCATCGTCCGCTCCAAGACCCTGGCAGGCTTCGACGCACCCTACGTGCCCGGCTGGGATTGCCACGGCCTGCCCATCGAGCACAAGATCGAAGTCACCCACGGCAAGGGTCTGCCCGCCGATAAGGTACGCGAACTGTGCCGGGCCTACGCCACCGAACAAGTGGCGGTCCAGAAGAAGGAATTCATCCGCCTCGGTGTGCTGGGAGACTGGGACAACCCCTACCTGACCATGAACTTCGCCAACGAAGCCGGCGAAGTGCGGGCGCTGGCCGAGATGGTCAAACGCGGCTGGGTGTTCAAGGGCCTCAAGCCCGTCAACTGGTGTTTCGACTGCGGCTCGGCGCTGGCCGAGGCCGAGGTCGAATACCAGGACAAGCAGAGCCCCGCCATCGACGTGGGCTTCGTGTGCGCCGAACCCGAAAAGCTCGCCGCCGCCTTCGGCCTCGCCACCCTCCCTGCCGGCAAGGACGCCTACGCGGTGATCTGGACCACCACGCCCTGGACGATCCCCTCCAACCAGGCCCTCAACGTCCATCCCGAGCACGAGTACGCGCTGGTGGACACCCCGCGTGGCCTGCTGGTGCTGATGGCCGAACTCGCCGAATCCAGCCTCAAGCGCTTCGGCCTCGAAGGCACCGTGGTTGCGAAGACCAACGGTGGCAAGCTTGGCCACATCACCTTCCGCCACCCGTTCTACGACCGCGTCTCGCCGGTCTTCGTGGCCGACTACGTGGGTCTCGACGCCGGTACCGGCATCGTCCATTCGGCCCCGGCCTATGGCGTGGACGACTTCAACTCCTGCAAGGCCAACGGCTTCACCAACGACGACATCCTCAACCCGGTGCAGAGCAACGGCGTGTATGCCGAATCCCTGCCCTTCTTCGGCGGCCTGCACATCTGGAAGGCCAACCCGGTCATCGTCGAGAAGCTTCAGGAGGTGGGCGCGCTGTTCTCCCACGAAAAGATCAGCCACAGCTACATGCACTGCTGGCGCCATAAAACGCCGCTGATCTACCGCGCCACTGCCCAGTGGTTCGTCGGCATGGACCTCAAGCCAAACGACGGCCCCAGCCTGCGCGAGCTCGCCCTGGGCGGCGTCGATGCCACCCAGTTCTTCCCGTCCTGGGGTCAGGCCCGGCTGCACGCCATGATCGCCAACCGTCCCGACTGGTGCATCTCGCGCCAGCGCAACTGGGGCGTGCCGATCCCGTTCTTCCTCAACCGCGAAACCGGCGAACTCCACCCGCGCACCGTCGAGCTGATGGAAGAAGTCGCCCAGCGCATCGAGCAGGAAGGCATCGCTGCCTGGTTCAAACTCGACGCCGCCGCGCTGCTGGGTGACGAAGCCGCCCAGTACGAAAAGATCAGCGACACCCTCGACGTGTGGTTCGATTCCGGCACCACCCACTGGCATGTACTGCGCGGCTCCCACCCGGACGGTCACGCCACCGGCCCGCGCGCCGATCTGTACCTCGAAGGCTCCGACCAGCACCGCGGCTGGTTCCACTCGTCGCTGCTCACCGGCTGCGCCATCGACGGCCACCCGCCCTACAAGGCGCTGCTGACCCACGGCTTCACCGTCGACCAGCAAGGCCGCAAGATGAGCAAGTCCCTGGGCAACACCATCCTGCCCCAGGAAGTCACGGAAAAAATGGGGGCCGAAATCCTCCGCCTGTGGGTTGCCTCTACGGATTATTCGGGCGAGCTCGCCATGTCCAAGGAGATTCTCGACCGGGTGGTCGAATCCTACCGGCGGATCCGCAACACCCTCCGCTTCCTGCTCGCCAACACCGCCGACTTCAGCCCGCAGGCCGACATGCTGCCGGTGGATGAGTGGCTGGAGATCGACCGCTACGCGCTGGCCCTGACCCGCAAACTGCAGACCCAGGCCGAAGCCGATTACGGTCGCTTCGAGTTCCATCGCGTCGTCCAAGCGCTGCAGAACTTCGCCTCTGAAGACCTCGGCGCGGTGTATCTCGACATCCTCAAGGATCGCCTCTACACCACCCAGGCCAACTCGAAGGCGCGCCGTGCGGCCCAGAGCGCCCTGTGGCACATCCTCCAGTCGGTGGTCAAACTGATGGCCCCGATCCTCTCCTTCACCGCCGAGGAAATCTGGCGGCTGCTAAGCAAGGATGCCGACGACAGCGTGATGCTGCACACCTTCCACACCCTGCCGGCGCAGGAACGCGAAGACGCCCTGCTCGACAAGTGGACGACCCTCCGCGCCATCCGCGCCGACGTGCAGAAGGAGATCGAGGCCGTGCGCACCGCCGGCCAGGTGGGCTCGTCCCTGCAGGCAGAAGTCGAGATCCGCGCCGCGGGTGGCCGTTACGACGTGCTCGCCAGCCTGGGCGACGACCTGCGCTTCGTGCTGATCTGCTCCAAGACCACGCTGGTCAAGGCCGCCGACGAAGCCGTCGAGGCCATCATCGTCACGCCGTCGGCCCACGCCAAGTGCGACCGCTGCTGGCACTACCGCGCCGATGTGGGCCACGACGCGGCCCATCCGGAACTTTGTGGCCGCTGCACGTCCAACCTGCACGGCGCCGGTGAAGCCCGCAGCGCCGCCTGACCCCACAACCGCAAGCTGGAGCCCCGCCCTTGAAACTTCGCCTCGGCAACTGGATTGGCCTCTCGGCCATCGTCGTGCTGGTGGATCAATGGACCAAACACCTCGTCCGCGGCGCCTTGCGCAACGGCGAGGTCATTCACGTCACTGACTGGTTCGATCTGGTACTGGCCTTCAATCCCGGTGCGGCATTCAGTTTTCTGGCTGACCAATCCGGCTGGCAACGCTGGTTCTTCGTCGCCCTCGCCGCCGGCATCTGTGGCTGGCTGCTGCGCCTCTTGGCCCGGCACCAGCATGAGTTACTGCAGCCGCTGGCCTTCTCGCTCATCATCGGCGGCGCCATTGGCAATGTCATCGACCGCTTCGTGTTCGGCGCGGTGGTCGACTTCCTGTATTTCCACGTCGGCCGCTATGGATGGCCGGCATTCAACGTAGCGGATTCCGCCATCTGCGTGGGCGTCGCGCTGATGCTCATCGCCCAGTTCCGCGAAAGCCGCCACGCCCCAGTCCAAGAGAAACTTTCATGACCCAGATCGTCCAGCCCGACAGCCTTGTCACCCTTCACTACCGGATCTCTCTCGACAACGGCCAGTCGCTCATCAGCACCTTCGAGACCACGCCGGCCACCATGCACCTGGGCCGCGGCGATCTGCTGCCTACCCTCGAGCGCTGCCTCGCTGGCACCGCCGTGGGCGAGCACCACACCTTCATGCTGCAGCCCGACGACGCCTTCGGCGCCTATCGCGACGACCTCGTCGAGAAAGTTCGCCTCGAAGACTTCCCCGATGGGGCCGCCGTCGAGCCGCTGGTCATCATGGAATTCACGGCCCCCGATGGCACTCGCTACCCCGGCCTGATCCGCGAAGTCGGCGACACCCACGCCACCATCGACTTCAACCACCCGCTGGCCGGCAAGGCGATCCGCTTCGAAGTCCAGATCATCGGCGTCAACTGAGCGACACGAGGAAAGCCATGGAAGTCCTGCTCGCCAATCCCCGCGGCTTCTGCGCCGGCGTAGAACGTGCCATCGAGATCGTCGAACGGGCGCTGGCCCAGTTCGGTGCGCCGATCTACGTGCGCCACGAAGTCGTCCACAACCGCTTCGTCGTCGAAGGCCTGCGCGCCAAGGGCGCCATCTTCATCGAGGATCTCGCCGACGTGCCGGCTGGCAACACCGTGATCTTCAGCGCCCACGGCGTGCCCCAGTCGGTGCGCACCGAGGCCGACGCCCGTGGCCTGCGCGTGTTCGACGCAACCTGCCCGCTGGTCACCAAAGTGCACCTCGAAGTCGGCCGCATGCGCGACCAGGGCCGTGAAGTCATCATGATCGGCCACAAGGGCCACCCGGAAGTCGAGGGCACCATGGGCCAGGTGAAGGACGGCATCCACCTCGTCGAGAACGTCGCCGACGTGGCCGGCCTGGTGGTCACCGATCCGGACATGCTCGCCTACGTCACGCAGACGACCCTGTCGGTGGATGACGCCGGCGCCATCGTCACGGCCCTTCGCGAGCGATTCCCCAACATC
The DNA here is from genome assembly GCA_041917255.1 of Zoogloea sp. Taxonomy (GTDB): domain Bacteria; phylum Pseudomonadota; class Gammaproteobacteria; order Burkholderiales; family Rhodocyclaceae; genus Zoogloea. Next base: position 11,910 of record JAYRYA010000016.1, on the reverse strand, counting down.
GTCGGCCCCAAGAAGGACGACATCTGCTACGCCACGCAAAATCGTCAGGACGCCGTGAAATTCATGGCGCCCCAGTCCGATCTGGTGCTGGTGGTGGGCTCGGTCAACAGTTCCAACTCCAACCGCCTGCGTGAAGTGGCCGAACTCCTCAAGGTGCCCGCCTACCTCATCGACAACGCCGAAGCCATCGACCCGGCCTGGATCGTCGGCAAGCAGCGCATCGGCGTTACCGCTGGTGCGTCTGCACCGGAAGTGCTGGTCGAATCGGTCATCGCCCGCCTGAAGGCGCTGGGTGCCGCGTCGGTGCGCTCTCTCGAGGGTGTGCCCGAGCGCATCACCTTTCCGCTGCCCAAAGAACTCCAGACGCCCGCGGCCTGAGCCCGCACATCCGCCTACCCCGGAGCCGCCATGCCTTACGTCCAACGCGATGCCACCGGCCAGGTCACTGCGCTCTTCGCCGAGGCCGGCCCCGGCCACGAGGAAGAGCTGCCCCTCGGCCACCCGGACTCCGCTGCCCTCACCGGCTCGGAAAAGGATTTCGCCCGCCTCGATGCCGACCTCATCCGGGTCATCGAAGACGTCGTGGATGTGCTGATCGACCGGGGCCTGCTTCGCCTCACCGACCTGCCGCCCGACGCTCAGCGCAAGCTGCTGGCCCGCAAGGGCGCCCGGGCACGGCTGCGTCAGGGCCTCGACCTCCTCGGGCCGAACGACATCATCTGATGCCCCACTGCGCCGGGCCAGACACTGGCCGGCGCAGCAAGAAACACCCTCCGCCAAAGTTGTCCGGCATCGAACGCCTGAAGGCTCAAGTTCCCCCTCTCCAGCCCGTTATCCCTACAATCAGGACGTCCGCCGGTAATTCCGGCGACTTGCCCTTGCAGGTCAAGTCCTCGCCCGGGCAGGAACCGACCCCATTTCACGATTGTGCCGATGACCGACGCTGCACCTTCCGCCTCCTCCACCCCGCAAGCCGGCGCGCCCGCCCCGGCGGATGCCGACTGGCACCCGGGCGTGACGATCACCCACGAAGACCCCCTGCTCGACGCGCTGGTCACCCTCACCCAGATCCACGGCAACCCCTTCACCGGCGCGGCACTCTCAGCCGGCCTGCCGCTGGTCGACAACCGCCTCACACCATCGCTGCTGCCCCGGGCCGCGGCCCGCGCCGGGCTCACCGCCCGCATCGTGCGCAAACCCGTCGAGGCCATCACCTCCAACCTGCTGCCGGCGATCCTGCTGCTCCACGATCGTCGCGCCTGCATCCTGCTGGAGCGCCTGCCCGACGGCCGCGCCCGGGTGCGCTTTCCCGAGGCCGGGGAATCCGCCGACATCCTCAGCGGCGAACAGCTCGCCGCCCTGTACACCGGGCTGGTGTGCTTCGTCCGCCCGCGCTTCCGCTTCGAAGCCCGCGCGCCGCAGGTCAAGGCCGTGCGCGCCACCCACTGGTTCTGGGGCACCGTCTTCGAGAACTGGCGGCTCTACCGCGATACCTTGCTCGCCGCGCTGGTGGTCAACCTGTTCGCGCTGGCCATCCCGATGTTCTCCATGACGGTCTACGACCGCGTCGTGCCCAACCACGCCGTTGAAACCCTGTGGGTGCTGGCGGTCGGCGCGATCCTCGTGCTGTGCTTCGACTTCGCCTTACGCACCCTGCGCGCCTACATCGTCGACACCGCCGGCAAGCGCATTGATGTCCAGCTATCGGCCCGCATCATGGAACGCGTGCTGGGCCTGCGGATGGACGCCCGCCCGGCCTCGGTCGGCTCGTTTGCGGCCAACCTGCGCGCCTTCGAAGGCGTGCGCGACTTCATCGCCTCGGCCACCGTCACCACCCTGATCGATCTTCCCTTTGTGCTGCTATTCCTTGTCGTGATGACCTGGATCTCCCCGTGGCTGCTGGTGCCGCCGCTGGTCGGGATGATTGCCGTGCTGTTCGTCACCCTGGTCTCTCAAGACAAGATGCACGAGCTCACCGAGACCACCTATCGCGCCAGCGCCCAGCGCAACGCCACGCTGGTCGAAAGTCTGGTCGGGCTGGAAACGCTCAAGACGCTCGGCGCCGAGAGCACCGTTCAGCGCCAGTGGGAGCGCGCCACACTGTTCATCGCCCAGATCGGTGGACGCCTCAAACTGCTGTCGGCCGGCACCGTCAACTTCGCCCAGCTCATGCAGCAGCTGGTGAACATCGCGGTAATCATCGTCGGTGTGTATGAGCTGTCGGAAGGCAACATGTCGATGGGCGGCATCATCGCCGCGTCGATGCTCTCCGGCCGCGCCATGGCGCCCCTTGGCCAGGTGGCCGGGCTGATGATGCAGTACCAGAACGCCCGCACCTCCCTCGCCTCGGTGGGCACCCACATGAACCTGCCGGTCGAACGCCCGGAAGGCGCCAGCTTCGTCCATCGCCCCAGCTTCACCGGCGACATCGAGTTCAAGGACGTCAGTTTCTGCTACCCCGGCCGCGACCAGGCCGTGCTCAAGAAGATCAGCTTCCGCCTCAAGGCCGGCGAGAAAGTCGCCATCATCGGCCGTATCGGCTCCGGGAAGACCACCATCGAGAAGCTGATCCTCGGCCTCTACCAGCCCACCGAAGGCGCGGTGTTGGTCGATGGCATCGACTCCCGCCAGATCGACCCTGCCGAGCTGCGCCGCGCCATCGGCTTCGTCCCCCAGGATGTGACCCTCTTCTACGGCACCCTCAAGCAGAACATTGCGATGGGCGCGCCCTTTGCCGACGACAGCGCGATCCTCGCCGCGGCCGATCTGGCCGGCGTGCGCGAATTTGCCAACACCCACCCGGAGGGCTTCGAGATGCCCGTTGGCGAGCGAGGCGAGTCCCTCTCCGGTGGTCAGCGCCAGGCGGTGGCCATCGCCCGCGCGGTGCTCAACGACCCGCCAGTGCTGCTGCTCGACGAACCCTCCAGCAGCATGGACCACCAGAGCGAGGAAGGCCTCAAGCAGCGTCTGCGCCGTTTTGCGGCCGGCAAGACGATCGTACTCGTCACCCACCGCACCTCGCTGCTCGATCTGGTCGATCGGCTGATCGTGCTCGACCAGGGCCAGATCGTCGCCGACGGGCCCAAGGCCCAGGTGGTCGAAGCCCTCCAGCAGGGCCGCATCGGACGGGCGGGGTGACACCATGAAAGCCCTCTTCCTGCGCATTGCCGCTGCCTTCCAGCCCGCCTACAACGCACTCTATCAACGCGCCTCGCGCACTTTCGACCGCATCCTCGACGGCGCCGAGAAAAAGGATATCCACGACGACGCCGACTACATGGCCGACGCCGAATGGGCCATGTCCGAGCAAAAGCTGCGCGGCAGCCGCATCGCCGTCATTCTCACCTGCGCGGCAGTCGTCATCCTCATCGTGTGGGCCGCCTTCGCCCAGCTCGACGAAGTCACCCGTGGCGAGGGCAAGGTCATCCCGTCCCGCCAGGTGCAGGTAATGCAGAGCCTCGACGGCGGCATCGTCTCGGAGATCCTGGTCAAGGAAGGTCAGCAGGTGAAGACCGGCCAGCTGCTGCTCAAGGTCGACCCGACCCGCTTCGTGTCGTCCCTGCGGGAAAACCGCGCCCAGTACATCGCCCTCCTCGCCAAATCCGCGCGGCTCACCGCGGTGGCCAGCGGCAAACCCTTCGTGCCGCCGCCCGAGCTCATCAAGGAAGCACCGGATCTCGTCGAGCAGGAACGCAGCGCCTACGAAAACAAGCGGCTCGAACTTGACGCTGCCGTCGGTGTGGCCCGTCAGCAGCTCTCCCAGCGCCGGCAGGAACTCAACGAAGTCACCGCCAAGCGTGAACAGGCCACCCAAAGCTACAGCCTCACCGCGAAGGAACTCGAGGTCACCCGTCCGCTCGCCAAGACCGGCGCGGTGTCGGAGGTCGAACTTCTGCGGCTTGAACGCGACGTGGCCCGCTACCGGGGCGAACGGGACGCCGCCGGCGCCCAGATCCCGCGCATCCAGGCCGCCATCTCCGAAGCCCAGCGCAAGATTGAGGAAGTCGAACTCAACCTGCGCAACCAGGCGCGCAGCGAGCTCTCCGAAACCAACGCCAAGCTGGCCGCCCTCTCGGCCGGCAGCGAAGGCCTCGCCGACCGGGTCAAGCAGGCCGAGATCCGCGCGCCGATGAACGGCACCGTGAAGCAGCTGTTCGCCAACACCGTGGGCGGCGTGGTGCAACCCGGCAAGGAGATCATCGAGATCGTCCCGAGCGACGATGCGCTCCTCCTCGAAGCGCGTGTGCAGCCAAAGGACATCGCCTTCCTGCGCCCGGGCCAGCCCGCGCTGGTCAAGTTCACTGCCTACGATTTCTCGATCTACGGCGGTCTTGAAGCAACCGTCGAGAACATCGGCGCCGACACCATCACCGATGAAAAAGGCAACGCCTTCTACATCGTGCGGGTGCGCACCACCCGCAGCGCCATCGGCGACGCCCAGATGCCGATCATCCCCGGCATGGTGGCCGAGGTGGACATCCTCACCGGCAAGAAATCGCTCCTCAGCTACCTCATGAAACCCGTCCTGCGGGCCAAGGCCAACGCGCTCACCGAGCGCTGAATCCCTGACCGCCCCGATCATGAACGCCCCGGAACCGCTTCTCCTCATCACCGATGACGATCTGCTTGCCCAGCGCTGGCAGGCGCTCGCCCCCACAGCGCTGCACGCCCGCAGCATCGACGGGCTCGACACCTGGCACACCGCCGGCCACCGGCTGGTGCTGGCGGACCTGGGCATCGCCCGTGGCGGCACCGCAGCCATCTGGACGCGTCCGGCCTGGCAACGCAATTCCGCCAGGCTTGCGATCCTGGCCGCATCATCCAATCCCGACGACGACGAAGGTCTCGCCGTACTCAATGCCGGGGCCAGCGGCTACTGCCACTCCCACGCGCCGCTCGACACCCTGCGCCAGGCCCTCGACGTGATCGCCAGCGGCGAGCTGTGGGTTGGCCGTGCGCTGCTCTCGCGCCTGCTGCGTCTGGTGGACTCCCGCCTGCCCCGCACCGGCCTGGCCGACTGGTCCACGCCGCTCACCGAGCGCGAACGCGAAGTCGCCCAGCTGGCCGCCGTCGGCGACAGCAACCTATCCATTGCCCTGGCCCTCGGCATCACCGAACGCACCGTCAAGGCCCACCTCAAGGCCGTCTTCGAAAAGCTCGACCTCACCGACCGCCTGCAGCTCGCCCTGCGCGTCCACGGCGTACGCTGAGCGCGCGCCCCCCGCCAATTCACCGGACCACCCTGGTTTGGTGATCCCGTCAGATCCACCCCGTTCCCGCACCGGCTGGCTGAACCGCCTCCTTCGGCCAGCCGCGCTTCAGCCTGCCTGCGCATCCGCGTGGCATCCGTCACGTCCCCTGTCCTCGTGGACAATACAGAACGCCCTGCCCCCGCCGTAAATTGCAAATCGATTGAAAACCCAAATTCCGGAGACCGTCATGGCCACCCCGTCTGCCCCGATCAACGCCACCACCAACGCCACCGCAAAAGGCACCGTCGTCTTCGTGCAGGGCGAAGCCTTCCTGCGGGACGCCACCGGCAAGCTCACCGCAGTCAAGCCGGGCGATCCGGTGGGTGAAGGTCAGGTCATCGTCACGGGGCCGGATTCGGTCGTCGAGTTGCAACTCGTCACGGGTGCCAAGGTCAGCGTTGGTTCAAATCGCGAGCTGCTGCTGAACGACGAGTTCTTCGCCACCACCGTGCCGGAGCGCACCGAGAACGTCATCTCCAGCCAGGGCGCCGAAGCCGACAAGGTCATTCAGGCCTTGAACAGCGGCAAGGACCCGTTTGAAGACATCGAAGACCCGGCAGCCGGTCTCGCCGGTGGCGGCCTGGGCGACCAGACCCACGATTTCGTGCGTCTGGTGCGCGTGCTTGAAGAAGTCACCCCGCTGGCCTTCAACTACACCTCCAGCACCGACGGCATCGACTTCCTGCCACTCAACGCCGGCGTCACCACGCCCACCACCACCACTGTTGCCAACAACCCGCCAGTCGCCACGCCGGACCCGGCCGTCAGCGCCACCGAAGACACCCCGGTGAGTTTCCCGGTGCTCGACAATGACACCGACGCCGACGGCGATGCCCTCACCGTCACCGGTGCCACGGCGAGCAACGGAACCGTCACCGTCAACCCGGATGGCAGCCTCAGCTACAAGCCGAACCCCGATTTCCACGGCACCGACACCGTCACCTACACCATCAGCGACGGCAAGGGCGGCACCGCCAGCACCACCGTCACGATCAACGTCGCGCCGGTGAATGATCCCCCGATTGCCACCGCCGACACCGCCACCACGCGCGAAGACACGCCGGTGACTCTTGCCGTGCTCGCCAACGACACCGACGTGGACGGCGACCCCCTTACCGTCACCGGCGCCACCGTCGATCCGGCCAAGGGCACCGTCACAGTCAATCCGGATGGCACCCTCACCTTCACCCCGGTCACTAACGTGAGCGGCCCGGTCACCATCACCTACACGATTTCCGATGGCCAGGGCGGCACCACCACCGGCACCGCCACCATCGACATCACGCCGGTCAATGACCCGGCCACGATCTCGGCCGGCACCGGCACCGTCAAGGAAGACACCCCGGCCCAGACCAGTGCCACCGGCACGCTGACCATCACCGACCCGGATGCCGGCGAAGCCGCCTTCCAGCCCCAGACCAATGTCGCCGGCACCTACGGCAGCTTCTCGGTCGATACCACCGGCGCCTGGACGTACACCCTCGACAACACCAAGCCCGTCGTCCTGGCCCTGAAGGAAGGTGAGACCCGCACCGAAACCTTCACCGTCCAGAGCGTCGACGGCACCAGCACGACCGTCACCCTCACCGTCGTCGGCACCAACGACGGCCCGGTGGCGCAGCCCGACACCGCCAGCACCAACGAAGACGTGCCCGTCACCTTCGCGGTCCTCGGCAACGACACCGATCCGGACGGTGACCCCCTCACCGTCACCGGCGCCACCGTCGACCCGACCAAGGGCACCGTCACCGTCAATCCGGATGGCACCCTCACCTTCACCCCGGCCGCCAACGTCAATGGCCCGGTGAGCATCACCTACACCGTGTCCGACGGCCACGGCGGTACCACCACGGCCACGGCCACCGTCAATGTCGCGCCCCAGCCGGATAACGCCGTCCTCGGCACGGGCACCGGCACCGTCAAGGAAGACACCCCGGCCCAGACCAGTGCCACCGGCACGCTGACCATCACCGACCCGGATGCCGGCGAAGCCGCCTTCCAGCCCCAGACCAACGTCGCCGGCACTTACGGCAGCTTCAGCATCGCCGCCACCGGCGCATGGACGTACACCCTCGACAACACCAAGCCCGTCGTCCAGGCCCTGAAGGAAGGTGAGACCAAGACCGAGACCTTCACCGTCCAGAGCGTCGACGGCACCCCGACCACCGTCACCCTCACCGTCGTCGGCACCAATGACGGCCCCGTGGCGCAGCCCGACACCGCGGCCACGAATGAGGATGTGCCCGTCACCTTCGCCGTGCTCGGCAACGACACCGATCCGGACGGTGACCCCCTCACCGTCACCGGCGCCACCGTCGATCCGGCCAAGGGCACCGTCACCGTCAATCCGGATGGCACCCTCACCTTCACCCCGGCCGCCAACGTCAATGGCCCGGTGACCGTCACCTACACCGTGTCCGACGGCCACGGCGGGACCACCACCGCGACCGCCACGGTGAACGTCGCCCCGATTGCCGACCTGGCAACCCTCGGCACCGGCACTGGCACCGTCAAGGAAGACACCCCGGCCCAGACCACTGCGACCGGCACGCTGTCGATTGTCGACCCCGATGCCGGCGAAGCCGCCTTCCAGCCCCAGACCAATGTCGCCGGTACTTACGGCAGCTTCAGCATCGCCGCCACCGGCGCCTGGACGTACACCCTCGACAACACCAAGCCCGTCGTCCAGGCCCTGAAGGAGGGCGAGAGCAGGACCGAAACCTTCACCGTCCAGAGCGTCGACGGCACCAGCACGACCGTCACCCTCACCGTCGTCGGCACCAACGACGGCCCGGTGGCCCTGCCCGACACGGCCGCCACGAATGAGGATGTGCCGGTCACCTTCGCCGTCCTCGGCAACGACTCCGATCCCGACGGTGACCCCCTCACCGTCACCGGCGCCACCGTCGATCCGACCAAGGGCACGGTTGTCGTCAATCCGGATGGCACCCTCACCTTCACCCCGGCCGCCAACGTCAATGGCCCGGTGAGCATCACCTACACCGTGTCCGACGGCCACGGCGGCACCAACACGGCCACCGCCACCGTCAATGTCGCGCCCCAGCCGGATAACGCCGTCCTCGGCACTGGCACCGGCACCGTCAAGGAAGACACCCCGGCCCAGACCAGCGCCACCGGCACGCTGACCATCACCGATCCCGATGCCGGCGAAGCCGCCTTCCAGCCCCAGACCAATGTCGCGGGTACTTACGGCAGCTTCTCGGTCGATACCACTGGCGCCTGGAACTACGTCATCGACAACACCAAGCCCGTCGTCCAGGCCCTGAAGGAAGGTGAGACCCGCACCGAGACCTTCACCGTCCAGAGCGTCGACGGCACCAGCACGACCGTCACTCTCACCGTCGTCGGCACCAATGACGGCCCCGTGGCCCTGCCCGACACGGCGGCCACGAATGAGGATGTGCCGGTCACCTTCGCCGTCCTCGGCAACGACACCGATCCGGATGGCGACCCCCTCAGCGTCACCGGTGCCACCGTCGATCCGACCAAGGGCACGGTTGTCGTCAATCCGGATGGCACCCTCACCTTCACCCCGGCCGCCAACGTCAATGGCCCGGTGACGGTCACCTACACCGTCAGCGATGGTCACGGCGGCACCACCACGGCCACCGCAACTGTCAACATCGCTCCGCTCAACGATAACCCGCTTGCCCGCGACGACGTGAACGGCCTCGTCAAGACCGACAGCCTGCCCGCCACCGGCAATGTCATCACCAATCCTGCCGGCATCGACACCGACGTAGACGGCGACACCCTCACCGTGACTACCGTTGCCGGCGCACCGGTGAGCGGTGCCACCGTAATCACCGGCCTCTTCGGTACCCTGACGATCCAGGCCGACGGCCAGTACAGCTACATCCAGGACACCACCAACCCGGCCGTCGCCGGCCTCGTCCCGGGCGCCACGCTGCAGGACAGCTTCGCCTACACCGTCGAGGATGGCCAGGGCGGCAGTGCCAACGCCGTGCTGACGATCAACATCGCTGGCGCCAACACCCCGCCGGTCGCCAGCCCCGACACGGCCACGACCGACGAAGACAAGCCGGTCACCTTTGCGGTGCTCGGCAACGACACCGACCCCGAAGGAGACCCCCTCACTGTCACCGGGGCCACCGTCGATCCGACCAAGGGCACCGTCGTCGTCAATCCGGACGGCACCCTCAGCTTCACCCCGGCCGCCAACATCAATGGCCCGGTGACCATTACCTACACCATCGCCGATGGCAAGGGCGGCACCACCACCGGCACCGCCACGGTCAACGTCGTCCCGCAGCCTGACAGCGCCACCCTCAGCACCGGCACCGGCACCGTCAAGGAAGACACCCCGGCCCAGTCCAGCACCTCTGGGACCCTGACCATCAATGACCCGGATGCCGGCGAATCGACCTTCCAACCTCAAACCAGCGTCGCGGGCACCTACGGCAGCTTCAGCATCGCCGCCACCGGCGCCTGGACCTACGACATCGACAACGCCAAGCCGGTCGTCCAGGCCCTGAAGGAAGGCGAGACCAAGACCGAAACCTTCACTGTCCAGAGCGTTGACGGCACCAGCACGACCGTCACCATCACCGTGGTTGGCACCAACGACGGCCCGGTCGCCAATCCCGACACCGTCAGCACCAATGAGGACGTGCCTGTCACCTTTACGGTGCTCGGCAACGACACCGATCCGGACGGCGACCCCCTCACCGTCACTGGCGCCACCGTCGACCCGGCCAAGGGCGCGGTCACCGTCAATCCGGATGGCACCTTGCGCTTCGTCCCGGCCAACAACGTCAATGGTCCGGTCACGGTCACCTACACCATTGACGACGGCAATGGCGGCACCACCACCGGCACCGTCACGATCAACGTGGCGCCGGTCAATGACGCCGCCACGATCAGCAGCGACGTCGGCACGGTCCAGGAAGACACCACCCTGATCGCCAAAGGCGTGCTCACCATCACCGACCCGGACATCGGCGAATCCGCCTTCCAGGCCCAGACCGGGACCCCCGGCAGCTTTGGCGCCTTCTCCATCGACGCCAGTGGTAACTGGACCTACACCCTCGACAACGGCAACCCTGCCGTCCAGGCCCTCGCCACCGGTGACAGCCGCACCGAAACCTTCACCGTACGCGGTGTCGATGGCACCCCCAGCACCGTCGTCGTCACCATCCTCGGCACCAACGAAGTCATCGGCGCGCCTGGCCTTGGCGTTGTGAAGGAAGACAACCCCATCACCGCCGACGGCCAGCTCACCGCTAGCGGTGGCGCCAGCTTCGTACCCCAGCCGGCCACGCCGGGCACCTATGGCAGCCTCACCCTCAACCCCGACGGCAGCTGGATCTACACCCTCGACAACGCCTCCAACCTCGTCCAGAGCCTGGGTGATGGTCAGACCCGCATCGAAACCTTCCCGGTCACCCTCTCCGACGGCACCACCAGCACTATCACGATCACCGTGGTCGGCACCAACGATCCGGCCATCGTTACCCCGGACCTCGGCACCGTCGTCGAAGACACCCAGCTCACCACCGGCGGCACGCTCAGCGTGGCGGACGTGGACACCGGCGAATCCGGCTTCCGCCCGCAGCCCGTGGTTGCCGGCCTGTACGGCATCTTCACCCTCGACACCTTCGGCAACTGGACTTACACACTCAACAACGCCAACCCAATGGTTCAGGCCCTCAGCGTTGGTGAAACCCTCAGCGAAACCTTCCCGGTCGTCACCCTCGACGGCACGCCTAGCACAGTCACCGTCACCATCCAGGGCACCAACGACGGCCCGGTGGCCCTGCCCGACACCGCGGCCACGAATGAGGATGTACCCGTCACCTTCGCCGTCCTCGGCAACGACACCGATCCGGACGGCGACCCCCTCACCGTCACCGGCGCCACCGTCGATCCGGCCAAGGGCACGGTTGTCGTCAATCCGGATGGCACCCTCACCTTCACCCCGGCCGCCAACGTCAATGGCCCGGTGACCGTCACGTACACCGTCAGCGACGGCCACGGCGGGACCACCACCGCGACCGCCACGGTGAACGTCGCCCCGATTGCCGACCCGGCAACCCTCGGCACCGGCACTGGCACCGTCAAGGAAGACACCCCGGCCCAGACCACTGCGACCGGCACGCTCACCATCACCGACCCCGATGCCGGCGAAGCCGCCTTCCAGCCCCAGACCAATGTCGCCGGTACTTACGGCAGCTTCTCGGTCGATACCACTGGCGCCTGGAACTACGTCATCGACAACACCAAGCCCGTCGTCCAGGCCCTGAAGGAAGGCGAGACCAAGACCGAAACCTTCACGGTCCAGAGCGTCGACGGCACCAGCACGACCGTCACCCTCACCGTCGTCGGCACCAATGACGGCCCGGTGGCGCTGCCCGACACGGCGGCCACGAATGAGGATGTACCCGTCACCTTCGCCGTGCTCGGCAACGACACCGATCCGGACGGCGACCCCCTCACCGTCACCGGCGCCACCGTCGACCCGACCAAGGGCACGGTTGTCGTCAATCCGGATGGCACCCTCACCTTCACCCCGGCTGCCAACGTCAATGGCCCGGTGAGCATCACCTACACCGTGTCCGACGGTCACGGCGGTACCACCACGGCCACCGCCACTGTCAATGTCGCGCCCCAGCCGGAT